>JBKQPR010000029.1:0-38080 GCA_052144935.1 Bryobacteraceae bacterium | reverse complement strand
ATCTCGGTGCGATTCAATTGCTAGATGAAAGAATTATAGATGTTGGTTAGGACAACTCATGATCCTCACTGAAGTGGCCATTATCGAGTCCGCTGCCAGTCGATCTAATGCTACGCAGGCTATTACTTTGGCCGCTACTTGGCGCTATCGCCCGGCGCCAGTTCGGCGAAACCGGCGGGATCTGGGCCTTCTGTGCCGGTTTGCATTCAAGAAAATTACACCGGTATGGAGTATTCTTTCAGCTAGTCAAGAATTACGTTCCAGACCAATGTTTACAGCCCTATTCGGAAGAAAATCGCCTTGGTTTTGCGAAAGTCGGGCTAGAAGGTACCCTCGGCCGGCGCTATTGAATCAGGATCTCGATTTCGTTGCTGACCGAGTCCGGAAAGACCAGGCTTACGCTGACGATGCCCTTGGGCGCACTCAATAATGGGATCGTCACATTAATCTGGTACAGCCCAATTTCGGTCATGCCGGCGAAGTCGGGAGTGACGTCGAGTCCGCCAATGGCGCCGCCGAAATTCACCGTGGGCATCGGCGTAACCAACGCATAACCAGGATCGGCGGGTGGCAGGGCGCCCGCGGCTACCGGGGGATCGGTCGGGCCCAGCCCGTAAGCCCACAGGACAATCGTATCGCCCGGTGAGGAGGGGTTGGTGCTATTCCTCAGGGTGCAGCCGGCCACGCAATCGTCGGTGACCACCACGATCCGCGGGGCGCGCCCGGCAACGCTCACCGAGACCGTGTTGCTGGCCTGCGGCGTGTTGCTCGACTGGCCGCCGCGCTGCAGTTGGACCTGCGCAGTTCCTAAGGCCGTGTCCGTGGGCATCTGAAAGGCGAGTTGGCCGTAAGAAGTGTAATACAAAGGCGCCGGTTCGCCGTTCACCAGAACGGTTGCGTCGCTCAACTGGGTGGGCAGGGGAACCGTCGAGGCCGTGGTGAAGGCGTTCAAGGAAAGCTGCTGTCCCAGGAGCGCCATCCAATCGCCCGGGCATACCGTGTCTCCGGCAACCTGCGTGGCGTTGTTCACCGCGCCCTGATAATAAATGTAGGGTGGCGCTTGCGGCGCCACCTGGAAATTCACCGGCACGGTGACGGGGCAGTTCACCGCGTTGCAAGTCATGACGACCGACCCCGTATAGCTGCCGGGCGCGAGGCCGGTGGGGTCTACCGTCACGATGCCCAGGCCGGAATAGTTGGTGACGCTCACTCCGGTGCCGGTCGCGGAGACATCCTGCACCGCGAGCGTTCCCTGGCCGGCATTGCTCAGCGAAAGAGCCGGCACGAACGGGTAAGTGGTCTTCGGGACGCCCTGCGCCAGCACCAGGCTGATCTGGCTGGTGGATGGCACGGCGATGGGCTGGGCGGTCACCTGCATGGTCACGGCGATGGTTTTGTTGTCGGGGGCGAAGGTCGATCCGCTGGTCACCAGGCTGCCCGTGTAGGTGCCCGGCGCCATATCGGTCGGCGGCGCCAGCTCGATCTGGTAGGGCAGCGCGAAACGGAAACTGCCGGAGCCCTGCAGCGCCAGCGAGAGCCATTCGCCGCCATCCTGAGTGGTGGCGCGGCCGTTGATCGGGCTATTCGTGAAAAACGAAACATTGGTGGTCGACCCGGGAGCCACATACAGAGGTTGCGCCTGGCCCACCGAGCTGGGCACGCCTCCTCCTACCTGCACCGTCACCGTCACCACCTGCGGGGAATCCACCGCGTTATTGGCAGCGGAGACCGTCACGCCGGCGGTATAAATTCCCGCCGCCAGGCTCCCGGTTTTCAGGGTGAAGGTCAAGGGAATGCAGGAACCGGCGGCGGTTGTGGTGGTGCAGGCGCGCGCCGCGCCCACGGCGGCGGAAAGCCACGCGGCGGTGGGATCCGGGGTTGCGCTCAGCGCCAGCGCCCCGTCGCCCGCATTATAGGCTTCCAGAACCTGTGCGGCCGGCGGAGTGCCCACGGCGGCGGAAACCGGGCCGACCACGCTGTTTACCAGACGCAGCATGGGCGCGGCTTGCGAAGACCCGGAAATGGAAATCAGGAGGAAAAGGAATAGACGGCGATGTGTCAGACCCACTCTAATGCACCCTTTTTAAGAGCCCAAATGTAACCGAACACTAGAATGACCAGGAACACCGCCACTTCAGCTACACCAAACCAGCCCAAAGTTCGATACCGCACCGCCCATGGGAAAAGGAAAATCGTCTCTACATCGAAGATCACGAAGAGGATGGCAACGATATAAAACCGCACGGTGTAGCGTCCACGGGAATCGCTGGCTGCCTTGATTCCGCACTCGTAGGCCTCCAGCTTGGCGGTGAACGGAGCCGACGGGCGAACCAGTTTGGCGGCCACGATCGTCACGATAGGGAAGAGGATAGCCACGACGAGAAAGACGAAAATGGGAAGGTAGCCAGCCGGCATGGCAACACTATACCACGGGTCGCGCCGCTTGGGTTGCGGCGTCGCGGCGATTCAGTCACAGGGTTTCCCCCTTGAGTGTGTGGATGGTGACTATTGGTTTCCTGGGCTAATGGCGGAGGCCGGTTACAGGCTCTTCCGCATCCTCACCACGGGGAGGATCAGGCCATTCGCCAGCCCGACCGAGATGCTCTCCACGGCCGTGAATCCACCCGCCGCGTAAAGCGGCACGCCTGCCAGCGTAGCGGCCAACTCCAGCGTCCGGAAGCCCATACCCGCCGCCGCGGCTTCGCACTCCGCAAGAATCGCCCGGCCGATTCCTCTGCGCGCCCAGGCGGGGTGCACGAAGAACGCCCGGACACGGGCCGGTTCGCGGGCGGGATCCAGGAAACGATCATCCTTTGCCGGCGCGTGGTCGCCGCCGAACAGCGTCTTGCGGCGGCTCCAGCCGCCACAGCCCACGATGGCGCTTCCGGTTTGGGCGACGTAATACGAGCCGTCGAGGATCAGTTGGGTGTCCACGCCAAACACCGTCCCGAGCGCCGCCTCGATCTGGGCAATGCTGTAGGTCTCTGCCTGTAACTTCCGGACAGAGAGCGGGATGAGCGCCTCCAGCGCGGGGATGTCGTCAAGTGCGGCGAGACGGATGAACCAGTGCATGTGGCTGCCCAAGCGAATCGTTGAGGCTAAGTACATCATTTCAGAAACACGGCCACGTATTCTGATGCTGGGTGGGGCAGGCAGTCCGCCCGGTGGTCCGCCTGCCCTTGGTGGCGCTGCGCGAAGCGGAGGCAGCGAGCTTCGCTCGGCTGCGGGCAGAGGAATCCGCCGCCCTACCAATGTCCTGGGATACGCCGGCGAACGTCTGCAAGGGTGCGCTAAGCTTCAATACGGTTCACCTAAGACAGCCTCCGACGCGGTTCCGGGCCGCCGTTCGGGTCCGCTGCGATGAATTCATAGTGGCAGGGCCTGTTAGCGCCCATAATTAGTTTCGGCCAGGCTCTACCCCCTGTTTCCAGGTGCCGCAGGTCCGGGAGCAAGGCGCGGCTCAGCGCGGTAGTTTCCAGAAACCCCTACTTTATTACTTTAATGCCCTTTGATTTTTGTGGGTCCGCGCACGGAGGCCGAGTATACAATGCGAAAGGGCCCACAATGATGTCGACCGGTGTCCTGCGAACCAAACATTTTTTTGAGCGGTGTAGGTGAAGTAGTGACTTGCGGGGTCTTAGCGAATAGCCTGGCTCGATCAGGAATACTGACTGTTTGTTGCCTGGCTGTCGCGAGGCTTCTTCCTACACAGCCGCCGCAAATCCAACCTGGCGGGGTAGTTAATGCTGCCTCCTATGCACAACCGATCGCGCCCGGCTCGATTGCGGCAATTTTCGGCGACAATTTAGCGGGGGGCACGGCTTCGGCCTCGGGCGAGCCATTGCCGTACGAACTTGCGGGAACCTCGGTCACCGTGGATGGGGTCTCTGCTCCGATCTTTTTCGTTTCACCCGGGCAGATCAACATCCAGGTCCCTCGCGCGCTGAACCTGACCTTCTTCGCTTTCACGCCGTTCCTTTTCGTCGACGTGGTTGTCACCAACTCCTCCGGTTCGAGTGCTCCGGCAAGCACTCCGGTATACCCTTTTAGCCCGGCTTTGTTCACGGTCGACTCCAGTGGCTGCGGACAGGCGGCCGCGCTGAATGTCAATGCGGACGGGTCCGTGTCGGTGAACTCGCCATCCAACAGTGCATCAGTTGGTGACGCCATAAGCCTCTACGGCACTGGTTTCGGCCCCGTAAGTCCGCCAGACGGCACACCCGCAACGGGTGTGAGCTATCTGGAAAATAGCCCCTTGATCTTCATCGGCGGGATTGAGGCTGCGCCAAGCTTTTGGGGCAACGCGCCGGGTTTAGTCGGTGTCGACCAGATCAATTTCACAATTCCACCGGGTACGCCGGAGGGATGCGCGGTTCCCCTCGAAGTGGACTCGTTGCCCATGGGTGGACCAGTAGTAGCCCTTAGCGTTCATTCGGGGGGCGGGCAGTGTGTAGACCAGGGGGAGCAGTTGTCTGGCCAGATCTCGCTGACGAAGACGGTGGCCAACGGGACCGGGGCCGACGGAACCCTGGAACAGCTTAGCGCCGTTTTCCCATCTTCGCCCACTGTGGCGTCACCGGCGGCTTCCATGTTGACGGAGGTATCGCGGTCCTGCGTCGGCGGCTTTTCCGCGGGCAGCATCGTTATAGACAATCTCACGTCGGGAGTAACGACGACATCCATGCCGATTCCGGCCCCAACAGGCGTCCTGTACCAACAGAACCTGCCGGCGGGGTTCATCGGTCCAGGGCAGTACGGAATCAGCTCTGCCGCCGGCGTCGTGAGCTTGGCCGGCAATCTTACGGTCGGATCTCCGGTACAGATTACAACGAGTTTGGCGGCAGGCATAACGATTACTGCTCCAGGACCGTTTACTGTCAGTTGGACCGGCGGCCAGCCCGGCACGCTTGTCCGGTTGACGTTGAATTCCCAAATCGGCGTGATGAACTACCCCACGCAGGTTGAGGTGGACGCTTCTGCCGGTTCGGCCGCCATACAGGGCACTTGCGTCGGGCAGGGGCCGCCCGGCAGCGGAGAGGAAGGGCTGTGTTCGTTTGGCATCCCGACTTCGAACACGGCCGAGGTGATCGTTGAAGTTCTGCCCCCTTCGGACAATGTCACGACGATCGCCGCCCAAGGCTTTCCGGGAACAGTCCAGGCGCTCTGGAGCTACCGCTTCGTGTTCGGCGGCCTGGTGATTCAAAACGCGACCTCTCAATGAGGCGTCTTCTTTGTTGCCGCCAGTTCAGTGCCGAATATATCGAAATTCAACCGTCTATTCCAGTAAACGCACGCGAAACGGGCTTATCGGAGAAGTGGATTTTGGCCGGCCGGGGCCGGCACTTCTCCGGAAACCCCGCTTGCCTGCCACAATTCGATAGCGGATTCCTACGGCCTCTCGACTTCAGTGGGCTTGAACCCACAGGTACGGTCCGAGATCGCTCGTGCATGGAGACGGGTAGATACAACCGGCAGTCATGGCGAAGCGAATCGGGACTTCTCCCGAGAGAGCGGTATCCGGCACAAGGGCGTTGACTTGATAGACGCCTGGGGGCAGTCCGGGAGCGGGACCCGCATACAGCACCTCCATGCCTGCCCCACCGCCGGGGACTGTGGCGGCGATGTAAGCTTGAAAGCTTTCCACGAGGCCCGGCCAGGGAGGGGTAAGGGGAGTCACGGAATTGTCGGGCAATGCCGGGGTCAGGTTTCCAAGTCCAGTGGCAAAGAGGCTGACCACGGACCCGACAGCTGCCGGATTATTGGGGCCGTTGATGGAACCATCCTGATTGAGAGCAGCAATCTGGTAAGAGCCAAACCCGCCCTGAGTGAACATGGCCGGCCAAGCAGGCCAGATCGACTGAAGAGGGTAGGAAGCGCTAAACGAGCCCTGTTCCAGGGTGAGATTGGTCCCGGAGGGCACTGGTCCGGTGCTGAGGTTGTAAGGCACAACGGCATTCACCTGGCTGTCGCTGACGTAGAGCAAGGGAAGGGCGGTGTTGCCGATGAGAATCTGGGTCCCGCCAAGTTGGCTCGGGTAAGTGCCGTCACTCGCGGGCTGCGCGGCCAACCCATCTGGGGGACCGAGTCCAATGCCGAACAGCGAGACGATCTCTCCCGGCGCAACGGACACATCCAGGTTGTCAAAGCTGGCGGCGTTTACCATACAGGCCGGCGCAAACTCTTCCGTCCCGGAGAAATCCACGCGCGCCAGGAATGAGTTGCCGCTCGATGCGGCGCCGGGCGTGATTGCGAACAAATTGCCAAGGGGATCAGTTAGTGTTTCTCCGGCGACATGTACGAGACCGGAGCCGTCGACGGAACTCGGACCGAGTTGATCTAACCCGAACGGCCGGAGGGCGTAGTGGTCGACGACATTGCCGTTGGCTGCATCGACCGCAAGGATGGCGATGAAAGAACTGCACGGTGACGGCTGGCGCCGATCGAGTTGGAGAACGAAGGTGTCCCGGATTATGTCGTTAAAGTCTTCTATTGCCAAATAGAACCGGTTGCCGGCGCCGATGGCGATGCCTCCAATCGAATCTGCCGTCGGTCCACCGAGGTAGCTGGAAAACACCGCTTGGCCGAGAGGGTTGAGTTTGAGGAAGAATCCATCCCCGTCGCCTCCGTAAGATGGCTGAAATGCGCCGGGCGTAACCGGAAAGTCGGAGGATTCAGTGGATCCCGTGAGATAGGCATTCTGATTGCCGTCCAAAACCACACCAGTCGCGCTGTCCTGGCTCGATCCACCGATGAAGGTGGCATAAACGAGAGTTCGCCCAGTGGGATCGAGGCGCGCCATGAATCCATCGCCCTCTCCGCCGTAGGCCGGTTGGAATGAGCCTGGCGTCACGGGGAAGTCGGACGAGAAGGTTTGCCCGGCCACAACCGCTGAACCGGTCTGGTCAACCGCGATGGCCAGACCCGAGTCGTTGGCGCTACCGCCAAGAAATGTCGCAAAGATGATGCTGGCGCCATCGGGACTGATCTTGGCGACAAACGCGTCGGAACAGGCGACCGCGGCACCTGAGGCCGGGCCGGCGCATTCGGCTTGTCCGATGGTGGTCTGGTAGGCTCCGGGGGTGGTTTGGAAATCGGCGAAGGCGCTGCCGGTGACGTACGCGGCGCCGGTAGCATCGGCGGAAACCGCCATCGGCAGGGCCGAAATCTGGGTGGTGTAGAGGATGGAACCATCGGGGGCCAGTTTGGCGATGAAACCGGGGCCTGGACCGGTTCCGCCCACCACGTATATATTGCCGGCCGGGTCCAGCGCCAATCCGGTCGCGATTTGAACGTTCACGTGCGTGGTGAAGCCGGTGTTTGTCCCGTCGGCAGGGACCTTCATGACGAATGCGTCGAATGTATACGCGACGTTCGCTAAGTTCTGTTCAAAATCCTCAGAGAAGAGAGTGTCCGCGATATAGGTGTTCCCCGCTCCGTCCGCCACAGCCAGAGGGAGCAGAGTAAGCCCGCCGAAGTCGACGACGCCGTAGTTTCCAGGAAGAAATGTGCCGTACGCAAGCCGTGGAACCGCCTGGCCATGAGCCACGGCGGAAAGCAGCGCAAATACCGTGGCGCGATTCAACAGGGACCACAGGCGAGACATATTCAATGATAATGAATCTCCAAGGTCTTAAACAACCTACACCTGCCCTCAAAAAAATACATTGTGGACGAAACACGGGCATTCCGGAAACTACGCCGGGCGCCTTCTCGGGCGGTATTCCGCAGCCAGGCTCGATGGAAGGAAAGCCCACATTTCATTCTCGAAGACAAAGGCCCCGTGGTTGCACCGTCAAGCGCTAGGCGAAGTTCCCACGTACATCTGCCCGCTGGGGCTGCCGGTCTTTACGGCCGTTGCTCGAAGCTGCTCGAAGGTCGTTGCGTCGGACTAGCGTACCGCACAAACTTCGCCCTGGTTCGCAAACACGCCAAGAAGGCCAATGTGATCCAAGGATGAGTTGCCGGCCCGTAGAACATAGCCAAGCCACTCACTATGATGGAAGGCTGCGTGTGAGCGCGGAACGCTCCCGTTCTCGATCAGAAGGCCCGGAATGTAACCGTGTCGCATACCGCCACGCGCCTGACCGATAATTCGACCGGCCGCGTCGGTTAGCAGAATGTAATCCGGCGAGCTTCCGCTTTGGAGGTCCCATGCCCAACCCTGGACGCGCGCGAATCCCTGGAGGACTGTCGTTTTCTCGATTCCGCCGATGCACCGGCCAGATCCCAATGGAGCGAACAGATCGGCTACGCTTTTCCCCATCCACGAAGCGCGCAGCTCATGGAACATCGCAAGGCCCTTTTCTCGCAGGAAAGCCACGCGCTCTTCGCGCTCAATGCGGGCCGGCCAGATGTGGGAGAGCATCTCTTCGTCGGGTGCGTCTAACAGAAATGCAGCGCCAAGCGCATCGGTCGCGCGAAAGTAATCGGCCCAATCTTCAGCCATAACGAGCTGCTGCCGGGCGGTCCAGAACATGAAATAGAACATGGGCAGTGCATAGAATGCAAGCAGTTCGGCGCGGACCTGCCGGCGCCAGCGGGTGTGGAGCCCCAGCAGTGCGATGCACGTCCAGAGCACGCTGACCATCGTGGGATAGCGGAAGGGAACACTGTACAGCGGGTCGCGACCCAGAAATCGAGGGTCCAGCCGCCCGGCGACGATGCTGATCGAACTCAGCACGAGGAACACTATGATCGCGACCAACGCTGACAGCCAGGGTCGCTCCGGCGCCTTGAGCCGCAACGCGCAAACTGACACGTATCCGGTGACGCCAAGGGCGAGAACACCGAGAACCGCGGCTGCGGCGTTCGAGATGAATCCGACAGGACCCGCGACAACCACACCCACAAGCAGTATCGTCTGGACTGGGTGGCGCAGCATACCGCCAACGCCCATCCCCATATCCGGTCTCGTGTAGTGCCAGAGATACGATCCAAAAGCAACGGTCCCGATCAGCGCCAGACCAGCGATAACTCGCCGGTTCCGCTTGAGGTAGAGGGCCTGCAGAACCAGGACGGGCCACACCAGGAGTCCGTTGGGCATCGCAAAAGTGCCGAAAGCCGCGAGCGCGCCGGCGAGCGCCACAAACGAGATGCGGTTTTTGTCTTCGGCGAGCGCCAGGCTCAAAAAGGAAATCGTGGCGAGCAGGAAGCTGAGTACAAACATGGTTTGGATGCTCCACACGAAGTTCCACATCTGAAACGGCGACAACATGAGGTTTAGGATCACCGTGCACGCAACCGCGAAGGATGCACGCGAACCAACTGGCAGGGTTTTCGCCGCGCCGTTACCTTGGCCGGTTCGCAAGAGCAGCAGCCATGCCAATGCAATCAAAACAGCGATATGGACGAACTGGAGTAGCAGCGTAAGCCAAGTGAGCGATGCGAGCGAGCGAAAGCGGGCATTGGCCAGCCATAACAGTCGGGTGACGACTTGCCTCTCTCCCCAATACGGCGACCAAAGGATCGACCACAGCGCGTGGCCATGGTCAATTTGCGCCAGATCTTGAACGATGGCCCACTCATCCCACCATGGCACGCTGGTTCGTGCCCGCGCAATCTGCTCCAAGGTGAATAGGTTGATACCGAGCGTTTCCAGCAGCCCGACCGCGATTAGTCCGTAGCCGAGAACCCTCGCTCGGAGAGGCTTCCGGGCCATTTGCCCAAGCTCTTCCATTACGCGGAAAATGATCTGCCTCGACGGCAATTGCACACTCCATTCTAGCCGCGGGCAGCCGACTGGTGGCCGCTGGACGGGCATTTCGGTAACTTGCCTGCCCCTCGCGCGAATCCGTTTCTCGGTCTCGGTGGGTCGGCGGCAATGGCCGTCCGCCGCGCTCAGTGCGTTAAGTGAACCGTATTGGTACGAAGCTACAATTATCGGGCAACCGGGGTGGGCTGGACGCGTAAGGGATGTGCCGGCGGCGCCTCGGCCGCGGGCGGCTCGGGCGGCAGATAGACGCCGGCCAGCGCCTCGAACTCTTCGGGCTGCACCAGCCGGAAACGGATCTCGAGATTCGAAAGTTCCGCCAGTTCGCGGGTCATGCGCTCGGAGGGGATTTCGGCGGTCACCACGTGAAGTTGGCCCGCCGTCACCCGATAGGGGAGCACCTTCCAGCGGCGGGCCGCTTCGGCGGGTAGGGTGCGGGTGGCGGTCCGGCTTACTTGCAGGCTTTGAGGGATGCCAAACGGAATGCCCGTCTGGGTGCTGAGCGCCTGATACAGCCGTTCGGATTGAAGGCCCCGATTCCGCATCAGATATTCGCCGATGCGTATGCCGGGGGGACAGGCGCACAGGGCATCCTCCAACTCGCCCAGGGTGATCGAGCGCATGCGGACCAGCACCTCGCCCAGCCTGGGCTGCCCCGGCGCCGCCGAGCCCGCGGCCAGGTAGACATGGTCGGTCTTGACCCAGGCCAGCGAGCGCCTCTGCCAGCGGGCCTGCAGAAACTGGCTCATGGCCTTGGCGGTGGCCGTAAAGTTCACCAGATTGCCCCACGGCAGCCGCAAAGGCGCCGCAGCGGCGAACCGCCATCCGTAGATCCGGCTGCTCAGCCACATCCGGACGCCGAGTTGAACCAGCGAGATCCCCAGCGTGACCGAGCAGCAGCCGGAGAGCCAGCGGGGCATCTCCCGGCCGAGGTCCCACGCCTGCGCGTTGCGGCCGGCCGCCAGCCAACCGGCGATTCCGTACACCAACATCAGGTTGGCGAGCGGGGAGAGCAGGCTGCCCACCAGGCCTTTGCGATCGCGCCAGAACCAATAGCACTGTTTCCAGGGCGCGCGCCAGCCGTGCCGCTCCCACCCTTGCAGGGCGATGCCCGCCACCCACCGGCTGCGCTGCCGGACGGCGGCCTGCCAGCGGCGTGGAAAATATTCCCGGGTCGCCAGCAGGCCCTCCGGCGAAAACCGCAGCGGCACAAAGATTTGCGGGTAGCCCAGGGCGTGCAGGCCAAAGCCGTTTTCGTAGTCTTCGGTGAGGCATTCGGGATCGAAAATCCGGCCGTTCTGGGTGGCCGCCAGCCGCTCCAGCGCGCTCCTTTCGAAGCCGGTGCCGACGCCGTTGGAAGGCAGAAACCCGCCCAGGCGCTGCCGCACCGGAATGTCCTTCTGCTGATACTCGCCGAATTCGTCGCAATACAATCCGTGGGTGAACTCATGGATCCCCGTGGGCAGGGCCAGCACCGGCACCTGCACCATGGCATAATCCCTCGCGAGCCAGTTGATCATGCGCAGCGAATCGGGATGGATCAGGTCCTCGGCGTCGTGCGTCATGATCACCTCGAAGCGGCAATCGTGCATCTCCTCGAAGCGCCGCAGGGAGGTATAGACCGAGTTCAGGTTATCGCCCTTGGAGGTCGGCCCGTTATGGGAACCCATGGCCAGGTGGACGCGGGGATGGCGGGCCGCCGCATCCGCCACCGCCCGCACGGTCGGTTCGTCGTTCGGGTACACGCCCACGAAAACGTCGTAGTTGTGGTAGCGCAGCGCCGCCAGATTATGGTCCAGCATCTGGCCGATGACGCCCTGCTCGCGCCACAGCGGAACCAGGATGGCGATGCGCCGCTCGGGGGAGTGGTCCAGTTCCTCGGGCGTGGGCCAGCGGAAACGGCTGCGGCGCGGACAGAAGAACACCACGGTGATGAACAGATCGTCCAATCCGCTGATCAGAATCCACAGCGCCATCGGCGCCAGGATAACGAGGATCCAGTGGTCAAGCCAGCTCATCGCGCAGCCCCAGACCGATGTAGTCGCTAAGCGGACCGGATTCTCTCAAGTTTACGCGATGGCGGGGAAGAACAAACGTGACGCGGGGGGTGCCCCTTGGGCCCGGAGGCGCGGAGCAAAACGCCGACAAGACCAAAACAGATTTGGTTTCTCTGCGTCTCTCTCCGTGTCTCCGCACCTCCGCGTCAAATAGCTGGTCACCCCTTCACCGCCAGAATCGCGTCCAGCGGCGCCCCGGTGCGCCAGCCCTCCACAGCCACGAAACCGGCTTCGCGCAGCAGGCGCGTGTAGTCGCGCAGGCTGCGCTCCTGGCCTTCCGTGCAGACCAGCATGCTCAACGACTGCATGTTGGCGGGGAGCGGCCCCACGCCGTCTTCGTGGAGCAGCTTCTCGGCTACGAGCAAGGCGCCCTCCGGCGGCAACGCTTCCACGATTTTGCGCAACAGGCGGCCGATCTTCTCCTCCGACCAATCGTGCAGGATGCGCCCCACGGCGTAAAGATCGGCGGCCGGCAGATCGTCCACGAAGAAATCGCCCTCGATCACCTGGATGCGTCCGTGCGCGGCGGAGAGCGCCACCTGCTCGCGGGCCATGGCCGCCACGCCGGGCAGATCGAAGACGATACCGCGCAGGCCGGGATACCGCTCGCAGGCGGCGATGGCGAGGTGGCCGGTGGCGCCGCCCAGGTCGGCCAGCGTGTGGAAGCGGCTCAAGTCGAACGTGTCTACCACTCGCGGCGAACTCAGCATGCCGAAGCCGTGCATACCGCGCAGGAACGCGCGCTGCGCCTCGGGGGTACGGAAGAAATGATTGAAAATGGGACCTTCCAGGCCGAACGTCTGGCCCCACCGGTGGGTGCCCTCCTTGACCGCGTCCGCCAGATTTCCCCATAGGGGATAGAGCACCCTGTCCGAGTATTCGATGTAACCGCCCAGATAGTACGGACTTCCCGACCAGAGATAGGCTTCGGCCACGGGATGGTTGGCGTAGAGGCCCTGGCGCTTGACCAGCAGGCCGAGCGCGGCGCATCCATCCAACAGCCGTTCGGTGGCGCTGGGCCCAGAGGGCGCCTCCGCCCCGCCCAGCGCCTGGGCGAGGGCGGCTGCCGAGCGAGGGCCGTCGTGCAGCTTGTCGAAGATGCCCAGGGTGAGGGCCGTGAACATGGTTTTCGAGCGGCGGAAGGCCTCAATCAAATCGAGGATAGGAGAGGGATCGGGAGCGTTCATGAGTGGCGGAAATGGTCGTAGCCGAGCGGTTCCAGGGGCTTGCCCGCGAGCAGCACCACGCCCGGACGGCCTTTTCGCATGGTACCAATTCGCGTGAGCGGCAGGCCTTCAAATCGCGAGGGGACGCGGGCGCGCGAGGGAACGGTGAAAAGCAGCTCGTAATCTTCGCCGCCGTGGAGGGCCTGTTCCAGGGACGCCCCCGGGTAGACCGGCGGCGCCTCGATTTCGGCATGCAGTCCGGAGGCCACCGCCAGGCGATGCAGATCGAGCGAGAGGCCGTCGCTCAGATCCATGGCAGCGGTGGCGCGCAGCCGGGTGCCGAGGAAGCGGCCGAGCGCCAGCCGGGGGGTCGGCCTGAGGTGGCGGCGCCAAGCCGGGCCGCGGCCGAGCGCCAGCCCCCGCGCCGAGCCGCCCAAAGCGCCCGAGACGTAAAGAGCGTCCCCGGCGCGCGCGGTGTCGCGGCGCAGGGCCTTGCCGCGGGAAGCCGCGCCGCATACCACGATGTCGCAGAAGAGAATGTCCGCGCGGGCCAGGTCGCCGCCAGCCAATGGAGCGCCTTCCTGGCGGGCCAGGCGCAGCAGGCCGCGGTAGAAGCCATCCACGAACGGGTGGCCCGCCCATGCGGGAAGAGCCAGCGAGACGAGGCAGAAGCGCGGCGCGCCTCCCATAGCCGCGATATCGCTGAGGCCGCGCGCCAGCGCCTTCCAGCCCACATCCCGCGCGCTGTGGGTGTGGCGCAGGAAGTGGCGGCCTTCGATCAGCATGTCAGTGGTGAATAGCAACTCTTCGCCCGCGCGCGGCCGGAAGATGGCGCAATCGTCGCCGATGCCCAAGGCCAGCCCGCTGGGGGCACCCTGTGGGATGCCCTCTGCGGTGCCCCCTGGGGTGCCCCTTGGGCCCGGCGGCGCGACCAGACGGCCAATGCGTTCGATCATCGCCGGTTCGGCGGTCGGGTTTTTGTGCTTGACCATACAAATGCCAGGTGAGACAATACCTTACGCAATTGTAAGGCTTTGTTTGGGCGCGCCTGGGAGACCTCCCAGTGGATCCCCGGCGCACCACAGGCAGGCGTTCATTTAGGAGAAGATGGAGTGAGGGAAAAAGGCACCGTGAAGTGGTTCAATGCCGCCAAGGGGTACGGATTCATTCAGCGATCCAACGGCGAGGATGTGTTCGTACACTTTTCCGCCATCCAGGCGAACGGCTACAAGAGCCTGGAAGAAGGCGCGGCGGTGGAATTCGAAGTGAAGCAGGGGCCCAAGGGGCTGCAGGCTGAGAATGTAAGCAAGGTGTGAAGGGAGTAGAGCGCTCCCTCACGGGGCGGTCTTACGGCTCCAGGATAACCTGTACGCGGTTGCTTTCTTGGCCGCCCGCGGCGATGTACAGTTCCGAGGGTCCCAGGTTATTAATCGAGGGCAACTGGACTTCCACCAGATAGAAGCCGACATATCCAGGCACCAAGCTCGCCTTAGTCACCTCGACCGGCGCGCCGTCCAGGAAGACGCGTACCTGCGCGGCCACCTCGGGCGGGTTTTCCATCGGCGCGGGCAGGCCGGTGGGCCACTCCGGGCGTACTTTGCCCAAGCCGGTAGCCCAGATCTGCATGCGGCCGTTGGAATGCGCGGTGTTGTGTGCGTCCAGCGGCATGCCGGTGTCGGCGTCCCAGAGCATCGGCACGCCCTGGCGCCCTACCAGGATGGCCGGCGAGACCGGCTGCACCGCCACGCCGCGGGTGACGGTTCCGGCGGAGGTCTCCAGGCGCAGCGCCACGTTCGGCCCCACGGCTTCAAACGGAACCTGGATCTGCGATTCGCTATCGGCGGCGGCCAGCACGGGGTAGTTCAGATTGCCTCCGCTCACGGAATTTACGCGGCTCCCCACCACGCTGAGCAACGATCCCGGCGCGGCGGCGCGGTCGCTGTAATCGGCCGCGTTGACGATGCGGAGATCGCGTGTGCGGTGCGGCGCTGGGGTGGCATAAATGCCGTAACCGTCCAGCGCGGCGTAGAGTTGCACGCCCAACGGGTCGAGCTTGACATCGTTGGCCGCAGCGCTGGCCACAGCCAGGGGCAGGAAGTCGGAGAGATTGGTCCACGCCACCGGGTTGATCGAAAACTTCTCCAGGTCGGCATGGGCATAGAACACGCCCTTGCCGGTGGCCACATAGATCGCGCCCGCGGCCCAGTCCGCTGCAATTCCATTCACCGGAGTTTCCGGCAGGTTGCCATCCAGGGCGTCCCACAAAGCGCCGGTCAAGGTGGTGCGCAGCACGCGGGGACCCTTACCGCTCAGAACCCAGAGCGCCATCGACGGTTCCGCCGGGTTTACGAAGATGCGCTCCACCTGGCTTGAAGCGCCATCCGGGGTGACCAACCGGAAGCTCAGGCCGCTATCGAGCGAGGCCCACATGCGCCCATCCGCCGCGCCCACATAAACGGTGCCGCCGGCGGCGGCCACGGCCGTAATCGGGGCGTCGCCCAATTGGCGCGAATAATTGTGCATGGCGCGCGCCTCGACCACGGCGTCGAGCGCTTGGGTGGGTGTCCAGACCGAACCGCCGGGGGGCAGCGCCAGCGCGCCCAGGCGATCCGTCTCGACGCGCGTACCAGCCGCGCCGCTGGGCGTCGAGAGAATCCGGACCACGGTCAGGTTGGGCAGGAACTCGTTGAGGCCGTCCCAGGAGAGGCCGCCATCCATCGAGCGCCACACGCCGAAATCGTTGGCCAGGACGATCTCCTGGTCGTTGTTTGGCGAAACCGCCACGCTGCGCTGGCCGGGCCCGACCACTGCCGCGGCCTTATAAGCTGTCAGACTGAGCCATGTCCGGCCGCCATCGCCCGATCCCCACAGTTGACGGCCCAGTGCGAAGATGCGCGACGAGCTGGAATTGGCAGCCAGTAAGGTAGCGCCCGGCTCGGGAAGGCGAGCCGCCGCCACGATGGGCTGCGCCGCGGTATCAACGGCGGCATCGTCCGCGCTGGGGGCTTCGGACCAAGTCTCGAAATCGGACGTGCGGAAGACCTTGCCCGACTGGGTCCTGGCGTAGAGCGCCGAGCCATCGGCGGCGTACCAGACGCGCGTTACCGGACCGGTTGCAGGCGCGGCCAATTGGAGATCCACCGCCGAACCGCCCACCTTGCGCCAGTCGGGCGGGGTTTGCGCCAAAACACCCAGTGCCCCCACCAGCGCCAGCGTTCCAACGGTGATCCGGACTGTTCCCTTATGACACACTCTTGTGTTCCATTCTACCTTAATTGGGGATCTTCACGGGCAACAAACCGCTGAAACATCACGCTTTGCGATCGAAAATTAATTGCGGTCCCCGGTTTGCTCATGCAAGTTTGGTGCTAGACTTGAGGAATCATGGCGCCGGACTGCGGTTTCAGACGTAGCAGTCCCAAATAGAGCCATATGTTCCAGCGCTTCACGCTCTCGCGGACGGTTCGAATGCTGTCGCTGGCGGCCTCGCTGGTGGTGTGGCTGCCGCCTCTGAACGCCCAGTTTGGCGACGCCGCGGCTAAGGTTGTGGTCCAGACCGGTCAGGTTTCAATCCTCCAAGATGGCTACCAGGTGCCGTTGTGGGTGGGCAACCCGGTCAAGCCCAAACAGGTAATTGTCACCGGTCCGGACGGCTACGCCAAGCTCCAAACCTCCGATGGCAGCACCTTGGAAGTCTTCCCCAACGCTAAAGTCACCTTCCGCGACAACTATCCAAGCTGGACGGATTATGTTCAGGTTTGGATTGGCCGCATCCGCGTGCAGATCGATCATCATCTGGGTTCCAACCCGAACCGGGTTTCCACGCCTACCGCGGTCATCTCGGTGCGCGGCACGATCTTCGACGTGGAGGACGAAGACCAGGAAGATACTACCGTGGTCACCGTAGAAGAGGGCGTCGTAGAGGTCCGGCACCGGCTGGTGCCCAGTGAGATTGTCCTGCATAACAACGAATCGATACGGGTATACCGTAACGCGCCGATCGCCAAAGTGGCGGACCATAGCGGCGCCGTAAGGGCGGCTTTGGACCGCGCCGTGCGCGCCATTCAGGATCTTCTTTATACGCACCCCGGCGGCGTTGGCGGCCAGGGGCCGGTGGCCCCGGGCGGCGGTTCCGCCGGCGGCGTGCAGGGAGATAAGCGGGGTGGCGCCAGCGGTAGTACCGGTTCCACCGGCACTCCAGGCTCTCCGCCCGCGCCTGGAACGCCTCCTCCACCGGGCGGCGGCGGCTAGGTCCCGGGAACTCCCGGATGTAAGCGCACATGCCATCGGGTTCCTGCGTGATAAAGTGAGGAATGGTGTCTACCTATTCCTTGCGAGGTGTGCTTCTTCTGGCATGCGTGGCAGCGGCTGGCGCGCAGCCACAGTCTGCTTCGATGTCCACGCCGGCGCCGGCTTTGCCCCAACCCGCCGGCCTGGAGGCCGATTGGGATATTGCTCCGGTCTTACAGCAGATCGGCGCCTATGCCGCGCGTCTCGCGCCGGCGTTGGATAAGCTCGATCCGCAGGTTTGGGCTTCCCAGGGAGCTTCGGAAACCTACCTGCGGCAATTGCAGTCGAGCAAAGAGCAGGCGCGCGCGTTGGCCGACCAATCCAAGGCTCTGATGCGCAATCCCGAGAAGCTGTCGGCTTCGCTCGAAGTGCTGTTCCGGATTCAGGGATTGGACGCCATGCTGAGTTCGCTTGTGGAGGGCGCGCGCCGCTACCAAAGCCCCGGCGAGGCTGGCGCTCTGGAGGCTCTGGCGGTGCAGGATGGCGCCAGCCGGGACCGCCTCCAGGGCTACATCGTCAACCTGGCGGCCGAGCGCGAGCACGATCTGGAGGTGATGGACCGCGAAGCCCAGCGTTGCCGCGGTCTGGCGATCCAGACTCCCTCCAAGCCGGTAAGGAAACCATAGTCCCGTTATGCCGTTTCAGTGCAGTATTTGTGGTGAGGAATCCACGCGGATCTGCGCGCGCTGCACCAAGGACGCGTGCAACAATCACCTCTGTGAGAAGTGCCGGCAATGCAGCGATTGCTGCGAGTGCGAGGTGGCCCTTTCCAAGGAAGCCACAGGCCCTCCATTGGGATCGGCTCGTGCGGTCGTGCGCGCCGTGGCTGAACCGAACCCCGAAGCCCAGCCGCCGGCGGGCCCCGAGGGCACCCCAGAAGGCACCCCCGAGGGCGGCCCAGAGGGCACCTCGCGGGGCACCTCACCGGAGGGCACCCCGCCGGCAGTCCCCGATCCATTTCCGGACGAAGAGCCGGAGCCGGGGCTGGCGTAGCGCCCGCGGACCCTTGGCTGCGCCGGCTTCCGCTAATTCGGCGACGGTCTCTCCGCGTGATCGATGACCAGCATCTCGACCGCCCCTTTGGCCGGTTTCAGCACGAGTCCGAGCTGCTCCCGGATGGCGCCGAAAATCCAGGCCGGGTCGACGCCATCGGGTGCAGGATACGGGATCGCCGGCAAGGTGAAGTCGAACGCTCCCGCGATCCCGGTCTTGTCGAGGACCGGACGATCCACAGCAGCCAATTCCGATAAGCGCTCCGCTAACTCCGCCATCGACACGTGCTGAAACACGAATTTGCCGTTGGCGACTCGCATATCGGTGCCTTCATCCGCCTTGGCCGCCTGAAGTTTGAGTCGGTTCCGGTCCGCCAGCAACTCATAAACGGGCATCACCTGCGCCTCGCGGTGGAGTGCCAGCCGGAAACGGTCCGCCAGCAGGGTCCTCAGCATCAGGCGAAGCCGCTCGACGTTGGCGGGATTCTGGTTCTTCGCCCGAATGTCATAGCGCTGGCCGTTTGCCCACGCGGGTCCCGAGGTCTGGTAGAACTTCACTTGGTAGGCCCACTGAATGGAGGCGGCCAGGCTGGCATTTTCGAGCGTCACGCCCGTGGGGGTCCAGGAGATTCGCTCCCGTCCGCTGCCTTCCCCGCCTCGACGCGCCGTCTGGCTGGGCGCGATAGAGGCCACATCGAACGCCGCCGTGGGCGGTGCAGCGGGCGCGGTCTGGGCGGGCGCCCGGTGGCAACTCAAGCCCAGCCAACCAGCCAGCAGCAGCGTCTGTGGCACGCTTCCATGAAACCAGCGCATTCGGAGGACCTCCCTTTCAGGGTTTTGACACCGATGGCGGCTGAATCGGTTAGCCGGTGGTGGCGGCGAGGGGAGATGCGTTGCGGAACAGCCATCGTGGGAGCCAAGCTGCGGGCTGGATGGCCGGCCGGACTACGCGTATGGGCCGGACTACGCGTATAGACAGACCGGCCCTTTAGGGGCCGGCCGCGGGAGCCGCCCCACCTGGCTTTCCAGCCAGTTTGTGGGGATATTGCGAAAATCGAACTCAGGTCGTGCGGCTGAGCAAGGGGACGGCCCCACGCAAGACGCCGCGGGATTCGGTCGTAGCGGCTACGGCATCCAGTGGCTGGGCTGCCGCGTCAAAACTAAACCATCGATTGAGAGCTTCGTCGGAAACTCGCCGGCGGCTCATGATCTGCTTGCGCCAGCGCAAGGCTCTGGGAAGGCACTTGGCCAGCCGCCAGAAGGCCGGCAGCGAAGTCGGTTCCCACACAATCGAGGCGCCCACCACCACCAGGTCCCGTGCGGTCATGGAAAGCCAGTAGCGGCGGTACACCCCAAAGGTCGCATTCTTGATACGCATCAGGAAGCGGTTCTTCACCGAGTGCATGTTGATCGGGGCCGGAACCGAACGGCGGTTGGCCGGAGTCACGGTGCGCACATGATGAGCCACCGCGTACGGGGTATAGATGCAGCGCCAGCCCAGCAGCAGGGCGCGCCAGGCCACATCGGCGTCTTCGCGATAGACGAAGAAGTCGGGATCGAAGAAGCTGCCGTCAATGGCGATGTCGTCGATCATGCGCCGCCGGAAAAGGGCGGCGGCGGCACTGGCGCCGAAGACGTACTCCATATTCTGAAAACAGGCGCCAACGGGCAAATGCCAGCCGCGGTCGAAATGGCGCATAGCGGGCGTAAAGAAAATGCCGGTGGAATCGATGAGGGGCTCGGGCAGCGGCTCAAAACCGGGACCTATGGAGAGCAGCCTGCCGCACACCGCCCCGGCGCGCGGATCGGCGGCGGAGGCCCTCACCAGGTTGGCGATAAAACCCGGCTCCATGAGCACATCCGGATTCAGGGTCAGCACCCATTTGGATTGGGTGGCGCGAATGGCCATGTTCTGGCCCTCCGCGAAGCCCGCGTTGGAGGCGTTCCGGATAACTTGGATGCGGCCGCGGAACTCCTTTAAAATGCTGCGAGTATCGTCGGTCGACGCGTTGTCCACCACGATTACTTCGAGGGCCACCCCCTGCTGCGCCAGCACGGCCTGGAGGCAGCGCCGGATGTATCGGGCGCTGTTATAAGTGACGATGGCGACACAAACTTTTCCGTCAGGCACAGTATTTTTCAAGTCCGCTGATCCAAAGACCCGCGAGCCGCCCGGTTCAACTACACCGATTTTGCGGTTTGCAAAAAAATATTCGATATTTCTTTAAGGGAAGTGTAGTTGGCCGGGCTGGTTCGGGGGTCTTTCTTAGTGGCTTGTAATGTCCGCGTCCTCGGCCAGCCAAGCGATGTTGGGACTTTCCCCGGCAGGAAAGGGACGGTGGACACTTTACAGGATCGGGTGGCACAGTTGTACGAAGAATCGCGCCACGATGTCTATCGTTACCTGCTGACCCTGGGTCTCTATCCGCCGCGCGCCCAGGAGGCCGTGCAAGAGGTGTTTCTGCGCCTCTACACCACTCTAAAGAGGGGCGAAACCATTGAAAACTATAAGGGTTGGATCTTCCGGGTGGCCCATAATCACGGCCTGAAGGTGCGCGCGCGGCAATCTTCCGAGGAACCCTTCGATCCGGGCCTGGAGGCCTGTTTGCGGGCGCCCGCCCCGAATCCCGAACACGAGTTGCTGGACCGCGAGCGCCTGCTGCGTTTCCACAACGCCGTGGAGGAGCTGTCGGAGCAGCAGAAACGCTGCCTGTTCCTGCGCATGGAAGGGCTGCACTATCCGGACATCGGGGCCGCGCTGGGGATCAGCCCGTCGGCCGTGGGAGAGTTTTTGCGGCGCGCCATGATGCGGCTGAAGAAGGTCGCGGCTGAAGAAGGTGCGCCATGAGTAACTTCCACCCGAGGCATCCGGAGGAAGCGGCGCTGGTGCGGTTCGTGGATGGCGAACTGCCACCGGCGGAAGCCCGCGAGATGGAGCAGCACCTGGAAGCGTGCCCGCTGTGCCGTGCGGAAGTGGAGGAGTTGCGGGCCACCGTGGCGGAGTGCATCCGCTACCGCGAAGACGTCCTGCACACCATGCTGCCCGCGCCGCCCGCGCCGTGGGCCGATCTGGGCCCCGAATTCGCACGGATCGACCGGGAATTAGGCCAGGCGCCGGAAGAGCGGTGGTGGCGGATGGGCGGTTGGAGCTTCAGGCCGGCGCTACGCTGGGCTTTGGCGGCGGCGCTGGCGCTGGTAGTGGTTTGCGGGATCTTCTATCAGCTTCGGGAAACGCCCTCCGTGCAAGCGGCCTCGTTGCTCCATAAAGCGGAGATCGCGGCTTATAACCGGCCCGCCGAGGCGCCGCGCCGCGTGCTCATCCGGACGAGAAACGCTCAATTTACGCGCGTTATCCGTCACGCCGACATCGCCCCCCCGCGGAAAGAGCCTCCCGATCCCGCCGTGGAAGCCTTGTTTCAAGCGGCGCACTGGGATTGGAACGACCCTCTGAGCGCGCAGGCCTTCGCCGACTGGCGGACCCCGCTCGAGAAGAAGACCGATTCGGTGACGAGCACCGCGGATACCTACCAGATCCGCACAGTCACGTCCGAAGGCGAACTGGCGGCTGCCAGCCTGACTTTACGGGCCGCGGATCTGGAACCCATCGAGGGCCGGCTGGAGTTTCGCAATCAAGATTGGGTGGAATTGAGCGAGGTCGCGGAGGGGCAGACGCAAGACGACGGCTCGACCGTTGCACCCCATGCAGTCGAACCTCCCGTGCGGCGGGCCGAACCAAGCCGGCCCGCCGCAGTGCCGTCCGGGGAAACGGTCTCGGTTTCCAGCGAGCTGCAGGTGCTCGCGGCGCTTCACGGAATCGGGGCCGACCTGGGCGAACAATTGCCGGTTACCCCTGTGGACGGCGGCGTGGTGGTGAGCGGCGTGGGCATCCCACCCGCGCGCCAGCGCGAGATTGAGGCCGCTCTCGAAAAATTTCCAAACGTTACGGTGCAATTCTCGGAGCCCGGCGCGCCGGCGCCCGTGGGTGCGGAACCGCCAGCCGTGGTTACGGCGCCTACTGAAATCTCGGCCGCCGGCGGCATTGCGGCGCGCGTCGGGCGCCAGTTGGGCGGCCGTCCGCAGTTCGAACGGTTCAGCTCCCAAATGTTGGACTGGAATGACGCGGCCATGGCGCGAGCCTATGCCCTGAGGCGGCTGGCCGAGCGCTTCCCGGCCTCGGCTGAAGCCTCGCTCAGCGCCGCGGACCGCCGCACCCTACGGGAGATGGCGCGGGAGCATGCCGCCGCACTGGCTGGCATTGCCGCCAAGATGACCCGCACGCTGGAACCCGTATTGACCGCCCTGGGCGGGCAGAATGCCACCCGCACTCCGGCGCCGGAGCCGTGGCAACCCGCGGCCGAAGATCTTCTGCGCACCGCGCAACGCGTGGAACGGCGGCTCTCCGCGATGCTGGGCGCGGCGGCCGCCGATGGCGCGGCCTTCTCCCCTTCCGAATTACTTGGCGATCTCGGGCGCCTCGAGGACGATATCGCACGTTGTCAGCGGTTGCTGGCCCAGGAGTGAGGGTGTAGGGTAGTAGGTAATGGTCTACCGCCGGTCGCTCGCGCTACTGGTGTTGTTGGCAACCCCCGCAGCGGCCCAAAGGGGCGGTCTGTTCGGCCGCATCCTGGACCCCTCCGAAGGCGCCGTCGCCGAAGCGGCGGTCACGGTCACCAGCGAAGACACCGGCTTCCGGCGGGTCACCCGCTCGGACCCCACCGGCAACTTCGGGGTAGCTTCCCTCGACCCCGGCGTTTACAAAATCACGGTCCGCAAAGAGGGCTTCCAGACGGCCATGAGGTTTGGTGTGCGGCTCTCGCCGGATGCGGCCGTGCGCGCGGACTTCGTACTGCCGGTAGGCAGCGTCGAGGAAACCATCACCGTGGAAGACACCGAACCGCTGGTAGGGCGCACCGATCCATCCACCGGCGGCGGCGTCGAGCGCGACGAAATCGAACGTCTGCCGTTGAACGGCGGGGGCATCCTGGGCCTGCTGGAGCTGACCGGCGGCACCAACGTGGTGCCCGCCACTCGCGGGGAGGCCGGCCAGTTTACCAGCACGGGCCAGCGTCCCAATACCAACTATTTCACGGTGGATGGGGTGAGCGCCAACACCGGGGTAACCGCGGGAGGGCTGCCCGCGCAATCCACCGGCGGCGTGCTTCCGGCGGTGAGCGCGTTTGGAAGCCTGGATTCGCTGATTGCGCTGGATGCGGTGGAGCAGTTCCGCGTCCGCACGTCGACTTCGGTGGCGGAGTTCGGCCGCATGCCTGGGGCGGCGGTTTCGCTCACTACCCGTTCGGGCAGCAACCAATTCCATGGGACCACCGCCTATGGCATCCGCAACGAGCTGGCCAACGCCAACGACTGGTTCGGCAACGCCGCGGGATACGGGCCTCTGCCGTTGCGCCTGCAGGATGTCTCGCAGACTTTCGGCGGACCTCTGCGGCGGAACCGCACTTTCTTCTTCCTTTCCTATGAACACATGGCGTTGCTGCAACCTTTTGTCTGGAGCCAGCCGGTGCCAACGGCAGCGGGGCGTCAGGAGGTGGGGGATTGGGTGCAGCCGGTGCTCGACTTGTTCCCCGCTCCGACCAACCCGGCCACAACCGCGAGCATCGGCGAATGGACCGGCCGTGCCGACCGCCCGGCCCGCCTGGACGCCGGCGGGGTGCGCATCGACCAGGCCATCGGCTCGCGGGCGTCGTTTTTCGGGCGGTATAACGACTCGCCCTCCAACAATGCGTTTGGCACCCTGGCGGTCGATCAGCTCAGCCTGCGCGCGCGGAGCTTGACTTTGGGGCTGAACGCCCGGCCCTGGAGCGGGCTGGTTCTGGATTTCCGGGCCAATGAATCGGAATCGCGCGCGGACTCGATGTGGACCGGGAACGGCACTGGCGGCCCGGGTTGCGAACTAGACCTGCTGGCCGATTACTTTCTGGGCGCCTCGACGCCGTGCAGTTACCTGGTGCGCTTCTCCATCGGCAGCATCGGCCAATTGGTTTCGGGGCGGGAGGGCGGCCGCTGGCAGCGCCAGTTCCAATTCGTCCAATCGACCGGCTTCCAGCTTGGCAAGCATGCCCTGGAAGCGGGCGCCGACTACCGCAACATCGTGTTGGTGCGGCGCGACCCCACCGGAACCCTGGGGGTGATTGCCGACACGCTGTCCGACCTGGCGAGCACGACCAACCTGTGGATATCGAAATCGGCCGCCCAAAACGGAACGGCCGGCGTGCAGGAGCTGTCGCTGTGGATCGAGGACACCTGGCAGGCCACCTCGCGGCTGACCGTGGCGGGCGGTTTGCGCTGGGAGTTCAGTCCCGCCACGCAATCTTTGGCCGGATCGGCGAACGGCACGCTGTTTTTCAATCCTTCGACCCAGACGTTCTCTCAAGCCGTGCAGCCGCAGCCGCTGTGGCCTACTTCCTACCACGATTTCGCTCCGCGGTTGGGCTTGGCCTGGCGGCTCACGAGCGATGGACGTACCGTGCTGCGCGCGGGCGGAGGACTCTACTACGACTCCAGCCTGAGCATCGCGGCGGACATCCTGAACGGCGGTCCGCTCGGCATTGGCGCTTACGACAGCGCCCGGGCGGGCATCTTTCCCGCGGAACTGAGCTACGGCTTCCTGCCGAATCTGAAGGTACCGGAAGTGAGAGAGTGGAACCTCTCGCTGGAGCGAGAGGTAGGCAGGCACGACGTGCTTTCGGTAGGCTACGTGGGCTCGTTGGGGACGGGACTGATCCGCCGGGAGGCCGGCGGGCCGGGGAGCACACCCATCTCGCTGGTGGCGGTAACCACCAACGACGGGCGTTCGGATTACCACGCGCTGGAGATGCAGTACCGGCGGCGGGTGACCCGCGGATTGCAAGCCATCGCGGCGTATGGCTGGACGCACTCGATCGATAACGATTCGAGCGACTCTTTCCTGGTTTGGGTTGGGTCGCCCGCCAGCAACCGGGGATCGTCGGATTTCGACCTGCGCCAATCGCTGGCCGCGTCAGCCACCTACGAATTGCCGGCCGCGGGCCGCCGATGGCTGCGGGGCTGGGCGCTGGACGGCGTTCTTCGCGTGCGCAGCGGTTTCCCGATCACCGTGCTCGAAAGCGAGGAGTACATGGGCATCTCGCTGGTCAATGCCTTCCGCCCCAACCTGGCGCTCGGTCAGCCGCTATGGATCTCGGATGCGGCCGCGCCTGGCGGCAGGCTCTTGAATCCGACGGCGTTTCTCGAGACCCCCACGGGGGTGCAGGGAATACTGGGGCGCAATGCGCTTACGGGCTTGGGGATGTGGCAGGTGGATCTGGCGCTTCGCCGCGAGTTCAAGCTGAGCGAGCGGACACGCCTGCAGTTCCGGCTGGAAGCCTTCAACGCGCTGAACCACCCCAATTTCGCGGACCCGGTGGCGTATCTCGACAGCCCCGTATTCGGCCAATCGACTTCGATGCTGAACATGATGCTGGGCACCGGCAGCCCCGGCAGCGGACTTTCGCCGATTCTGCAAACCGGCGGACCGAGATCGTTGCAGGCGGGGGTGAAGTGGCAGTTTTAGGGGGGGCTTAAGGATTCACCGCGGAGACGCAGAGATAACGGAGGAAGCGCGGAGAAGACAAAAAGAGAATTTGCTTCTCCGCGCTTCCTCCGCGTTCTCCGCGTTCTCCGCGTCTCTGCGGTGAGAACTCACTGGGCAACATTTAGATCTCCTGCGGCGTCAGTAAGACATGAAGACTTACTGCGTCACGAGCGGCTGTGGCCGGATTGCGGCACTGTGCGCTGGCTTCACGGCCTTGGTATTTGGCGCCGATCCCGCGTTGACGATTTACAATCAGAACTTCGCGGTAATTCGCGAAACCTTACCGCTGGATTTGAAGGCCGGTAACAACACCGTGCGTTTTTCCGGCGCAACGGCGCAAGTGGAGCCGGACTCGGTAATTCTGCGCGACCCGGCGGGCAGATGGGCCGTGCAGGTGCTGGAACAGAATTACCGCAACGATCCGGTGTCGCAAGAGCTGCTGCTTAGCCTGTACCAAGGTAAGATGATCGAGTTCTCCGTGCGCAATCAGGATGGGACCAATAGCATCGTAAGCGGCAGGATCGTGCGCAGCGGGTATGTGCCGCATTACCAGGCGATCAACCGGTACGGCGCGCAATATCAAGCCAACCAGATGAGTATGGCATCGGGCGGCGCGGGACAACCTGTAATTGAGGTGGGCGGAAAGCTGCAGTTCGCGCTGCCGGGGATGCCCATTTTCCCGGCGCTGGGCGACGACACGATTCTCAAACCGGCGCTCGATTGGATCCTCTATTCCGCGCAACCGGCCCGGTTCGACGCCGAGCTGAGCTATGTTTCCGGTGGCATGACCTGGAGCACCGATTACAACATCGTGGCGCCGGAGACGGGCGATACCTTGGACCTGGTGGGCTGGGTGACGCTGGACAACCAGAGCGGCAAGCAGTTCGACCACGCCCATATCAAGCTGATGGCGGGCGATGTGAACAAGGTCCAGCCGCAAGGTCAAATGAACTTCGGGGCCCTCAGTGGCGCCGTGGGCGGGGCGATGGCGCCACCCCAAGTCACCGAGAAGACTTTCGAGGATTACCACCTCTACTCCCTTCCGCAGCCGACCACGATCCACGACCGCGAGACCAAGCAGGTGGAGTTTCTGCGCGCCTCCGGCATCCAGTCCAAACGGCTGTATATCTACGATGGCGCCCAGTTCGACCGAAACTACGGCTACCAGGATGTGCGCCAGATACAGCAGTACGGCACGCAATCCAATCCGCACGTGTGGGTGATGCGCGAGTTCTCGAATTCCGACGCGAACCATCTGGGAATGCCGTTACCCAAGGGTCGCGTACGGTTCTATCGCCGCGATCAGGACGGACAGGTGGAGTTCACCGGCGAAAACCAGATCGATCACACACCCAAGGATGAGACGGTGCGCGTGTATACGGGGAACGCGTTCGATATCACGGGCGAGCGGCGGCAATTGAAGTATCAATGGCAGATCCAGCCCGGTGGCTGGGCGGATGAATCCTTCGAGATCAAACTGCGGAACCATAAGAAAGAGGCAGCCACGGTTCGGGTGGTGGAGCACCTTTACCGCTGGACGAACTGGGTGATCACACAGGAATCGGCCGCGCATCGCCAGGTGGACAGCAAAACCATCGAATACGAGGTAACGCTACAGCCGGATGAGGAGAGAACCCTGACTTATACGGCTCACTACACTTGGTAGCGCGAACCGCTCCCTGACGGTCGCGGCTCCGACACGCTTTCAGAGCCGGTAGCGTGGTCGCGTGTGGTGGCAACTTCCCAGATCGCCGTTTGATCGGCATAGGGCGGCGGTCACCCGCCGACCCCTGCGACACCACCGTGCGTACGGGCCCGTACACGGCGGTTCGAGTCGGTTACGCTAACAATTCTCGAACAATGATGGAAGTCCCAGCGATTTGAGGTACGCATTGGAAAGCCCCACTGACAAGGCCTTGGCCTTCGCGAGGTACCAAGGACCGCGACCGCTGCCGGCGGTATGATGCTGATGATTCTCTATTTCGACTGGCGTCCGCCGCTCGGAGTTGGTCCATCTCACGGTTCACGACATCGATAGCCAACGCATGGTGATTCACATCCGGCAGGGCAAAGGGAGCAAGGATCGTGATGTACCCCTGAGTCCGAAACGGCTCGAAACGCCGCGCGAGTATTGGCGATGGGCGAAGCCCAAAACCTATCTCTTTCCCGGTCAAGGCGGAGAGGATGTGCCTCTCACTCCCAAGGCTGTGTGGCACGCTGGCCACGGCGCCGTGCAAAGAGCGGGCATCCCGAAAAAGATCAGCCCCCACAGTTTAAGGCATTCCTACGCGACACATTCGCTGGAGTCCGGCGCCGACCTGCGCACCATCCAGTTGCTGCTGGGACATGCCTACATCAAGCACACAATGGTGTACCTGCACCTTTCCCAGCGGCACCTGCATGCAGTGACCAATCCGCTCGATGCGCTTCCCTTCACCGATGCGGCGAGCGCCAAGCTTCCGCGGCGAAAACAGGCCAAATGAACTCACTGCGTCATTCCCGGCGGCAGCTTATCGCCCGATCGAAAGCGCTGGATCGCCGGCCGCCTCGCCATGGTCGCCAACCAGCGCTCCGCCGGTCAGGCGCGTGTCCCTCAAGGCACAATGAGAGCATTGTCCAGGTCGCGAGAGGTCATTCGGGTCTCCGCGGCCGGCTCGGCGGGCACATTGGCGGGTCCCATCGGCTACCCCGCCTGCCCACACTTACTGCTTCCCCTCCAACTCCGCCCACCGCTCGTAGAGCGCCTCCACGGCCGACTCGGCCTGCTGCATCCTCTTATAGCAGTCGTGCAACCGCGGGCCGTCCGAAACCACTTCCGGCGCCTGCATCTCCGCGCGCACCGCTACCAGGGTCTCCTCGGCTTCCAGAATACGCGCCTCCATCCGCTCCCACTCGCGAGCTTCCAGGTAGGACAGTTTCTTCCGCCCCGCCGGCGCGGAGACGGCGCGCGCCGCCACCCCGGCCTCTTTCTCCGCCCGCACCGGCTTCTGCGCCGCCCGCGCCTGCTCCCACTGCCAATAGTCGGCGTAGAGCTGCGCGCCGCCCAGGCCGTCCAAGCCAAGTACGGCCGTCGATACCCGGTCCAGCAGATAGCGGTCGTGAGTCACCAGCACCAGCGCTCCGGGGAAATCCGTCAGGCTGTCCTCCAACACCTCCAGCGTGGGGATGTCCAGGTCGTTGGTCGGCTCGTCGAGCAGCAGCAGATCGGCC
This sequence comes from Bryobacteraceae bacterium, assembly GCA_052144935.1. GTDB lineage: Bacteria > Acidobacteriota > Terriglobia > Bryobacterales > Bryobacteraceae > JOPF133. Next base: position 9,086 of record JBKQPR010000029.1, on the reverse strand, counting down.
GGCTGGAGCATCAGCCGCGCGATCAGCACGCGCGCCTGCTCGCCTCCCGAGAGGCTCGAAATCGGCCGGTCCAATTGGCCCGCATCGAACAGGAAGCGCTTGGCCCAGCCCGCCACGTGGATCGGCCGGTCGCGATAGATCACGTGGTCGCCGTGCGCGCCCAGCCCCTCGCGGAGCGTCTGGGAGCGGTCGAGCTGGTCGCGCGCCTGGTCGAAATACACCGTGCGCAAGCCCGGCGCGCACTCGATGCGGCCCGCATCCGGCGGCAGGTCCCCACCCAACATCCGCAGCAGGGTAGTCTTGCCCGTGCCGTTGAGCCCCACCAGTCCCAGGCGCGAACCCGGCCTCAGGGTGAAGCTCAGATCGCGGAACAGGGTGCGCCCGCCCAGCTCCTTCGAGACCGCCTCCACCGCCACCAGCCGCTTGGTGCGCCGGTCGGTCGCCGTGAAGTCGATCTGCGCCACGCCCTTCACCGCGCGCGTTTCCACCTCCGAAAGCTCGCGAATCAGCCGGCCGGCCTGGTCGATCCGCGCCTTCGACTTGCCGGTCCGCGCCTTGGGGCCGCGCCGCAGCCATTCCACTTCGCGCCGCACGATGTTAGCCAGCGATTCCTGGCGGCTGGTTTCGGCGAGTAAGAACTCCTCTTTCTTCTCCAGGAAATGGCTGTAACTTCCCTCCACGCGAAAAATGCCTTCCGGATAGGCGCGGTCGATCTCCGCCATGTCATTTACCAGGTTGTCCAGAAAGTAACGGTCGTGACTGACTACCACGCAGGCGAATGGCGCCGTGGAGAGTAACTTCTCCAGCCACAGGATGCCGTCGATATCCAGATGGTTGGTCGGTTCGTCGAGGAACAACAGGTCCGGCTCCCTCGCCAGCTCGCGGGCGATGGCCAGCCGGCGTTTCCACCCGCCCGAGAGCGATTCGGTGAGCGCCGCGCCGTCCGGGAATCCGCCCCTCCCCAGCGCAAGGTTGATGCGCGCGGCCCGCTCGGCATCGTCCAGATGCTCGCCCGCCAGCGCCGAGCCGATCACCTCCGCGGCCGTCAGTCCATCGGGGAAAGCGGCCTCCTGCGGCACGTATCCCACGCGCGTGTTGCGGCGCAGGGAGACCGAGCCGGAATCCGGCTCCATCAGCCCCGCCAGAATCTTCAACAGCGTCGACTTTCCGGCGCCGTTCGGCCCGATCAGCCCCAGCCGCTCGCCTTCCGAGACGCCCAGGGAGATGTTTTCAAACAGCCGCCGCGAGCCGAAACTCTTGGCGAGCGCGGTGCAACTTTCCAGAAGCGCCATGCCTAAAACACCATATCGCCCGGCTTCAGACGGTTCTTCTTACACCAATCCAGATATAGCCTGCCGTAACTTGCGGTGATATAGTCCCCTTCCGAATAACCCAGCTTCTTAGCCGTCCGGTCGATCCAGGCCGGCGCGCCTTCTAACTCTAGATATAGGCCGATGGGAGTCTCGTCCAGCGTGGCGACCCCGCCGCCGGCCGCCTGGCGCAGCTCGGTGCGGTGCTTCTGATAGCGAAAGACCGGCCTCAGGCCCAGCCGGTCCAGAATCGCGGCCATGGTTTCGGCGCTGGTGATCCCGGTCTCCAGCTCCTCCCGGCTCTTATAATTGGAGGGCAGCGGGCGGCCCTTATAAGTGATCGTCGCGTCGCGGCCCGCCTGGCGCACGCGCACTAAGGTCTGCGCCTTGCGCAATCTAAGCCCGGGCGTATCGAAAAGCGTATTCTCCTCGAAGATGCGGCGCTTCGAGACCCGGAAACCCGCCGCCCGCAGACGCCGCCTTCCGTCTTCGAGATCGCGCACAGCCAGTTTGATTTCGACTTCCCGGTTACTGTTCCGGCTCGCCTTCATGGTGTTCCCGGAAATCCCGATCGATGGCCTTGCGCCCGCGAAATCCTTCATCCATTCCGTGCCAGAACTCGATGGCCTTCTCGCCCATCCGCCAGCAGAGATATACGTCCTCGCCGCGAAACCGCGTGGGGAAATCGACCAGCCCGATATCCAGATCCTTCACCACGCAGCCCAGTTGCTGCAGCCGCTCGATAGCCTCCCGCAGATTCTGCACGGCCGTGTCGCGGCGTTGTCTGGCCTCCCGCGCCCGGTCCCGGTCCACGTTCATGCCGCCCATCATCATGACCCGCTCGGTGAACGACTGGATGGCGCGCTCGGCTTGTTCGTATTCGCCCTTGCGCTCCAACGCGTCGCGCATCAGGCGTTCCACGTGAGGAATGAGGCGCTGCGCCTCCGCAAGACTGAAGCGTCTGGACATCGGCAATCGGCTCCGCAGAATGTGCGACGAGGCATCCCGATTATACCAGCGGACTACATTGCATAATGCGACGCCACGTACTCGTTCATAATGCCGATAAACTCCGCTACGATGCGATCGCCCTTCAGAGTGGTCATCAGGCGGCCGTCCACGTAGACCGGCGCTTTCGGCTCCTCAAAGGTGCCGGGCAGCGAAATCCCGATGTTGGAATGCTTGGATTCGCCCGGACCGTTCACCACGCAGCCCATCACCGCGACCCTCATCGTCTCCACGCCGGGATGGCCGGCTTTCCACAGCGGCATCTGGTCGCGCAGATAGGTTTGAATCTGGTCGGCCATCTCCTGGAAGAAGGTGCTGGTGGTACGCCCGCAACCGGGGCAGGCGGTGACCTGCGGGGTGAAACTGCGAATGCCCAGCGACTGCAGAATCTGCTGCGAAACGATCACCTCTTCGGTGCGGTCCCCGTTGGGCAGCGGCGTGAGCGAGGCGCGGATGGTGTCGCCGATGCCCTCCTGCAGCAGCGGCGCCAGCGCGGCCGTGGTGGCCACGATGCCCTTGCTGCCCATGCCGGCTTCGGTCAGTCCCAGGTGCAGCGGGTATTCGCAGACCGCCGCCAGCGCGCGGTAGACGTCGATCAGATCCTGCACGCCGCTGACTTTGGCGCTGAGGATGATCTGGTCGCAGCGCAGCCCATAGCGTTCGGCCGCCCGCGCCGATTCCACGGCGCTGGCCACCATGGCGTCCATGGTCACCTCGCGCGCGTCCTTGGGCTCGGCGAGCTGCGCGTTTTCGTCCATCATGCGGGTGAGCAGCGCCGAATCGAGCGACCCCCAGTTGACCCCGATGCGCACCGGGCGCTGGTTCTCGACCGCCACTTCGATCATGGTGCGGAAGTTGTCGTCGTGCTTGCGGCCGATATTGGCGTTGCCGGGGTTGATGCGATACTTGGCCAGCGCGCGGGCACACTCGGGATACTTCTTGAGCAGGATGTGGCCGTTGTAATGGAAGTCGCCGATGATGGGCACGCGGACGCCGAACTTATCCAGCGTGTCGACAATCTTGGGAACCGCCGCGGCGGCCTGTTCGGTGTTCACGGTGACCCGCACCAGTTCCGAGCCGGCGCGCGCCAGCGCCATCACCTGGTTCACCGTGCCGGGCACATCCACGGTGTCGGTATTGGTCATGGACTGGACCACGATCGGGTGGTTGCCCCCGACCTTGACACCTCCCACGTCCACCACGACCGCCTTGCGGCGGGCTTTCACGGCCATCGATTTCCTCCAGTTGGAACTTTAATTTTAGCAAGTGGGGATGGCACACTCAGGGAAGCCGATGGTTCGGGCGTGGTGCGCCGGCCGCGCTCACCACGTGGCCCATTGAGCCGGCCAGCAGCGCGTACAAACCGGCGGCGCTCCACCACATTTCCGATTGGAAGCCTCTTTCGGGTTCCACAAAGAACGCCACAATCAGGAGTGCGGGCGAGACCAAAAGGAAGCCCGAACCGGCGATTTGCACGATCCGGCGCCAACCCGCTTCGCGCTGCCCGACGTAGATCCCCAGCATCAGGTTGACGAGGCCGCTGGCCAGAATGTAAATGTGCCGCGAACGAAACATCAGGCGGACGCTATCGCCGAGGGATTGCATGGGCGGCTGGTGGTGGCGCATGACCTGGCCGGTAATGAGGAACACCAATACCGTGAGCACGCCAACCGACAGGTGAATTCTGCGCATCTCTGGTTCCGGATCGTCTGCCATGATACCAATGGTGCGGCAGGCGTGGCGCCGGGCGGGGCGCCGGGCGTGGCGGCAGGCGTGGTGCGAAGCGTGGCACTGGGCGTGGCGCGAGGCGTGGCACTGGGCGTGGCCCCGGGCGTGGCGTCCCCGCGCGGGAGCGAATGCGTGTAAAGTAGACCCAATGGGGGTTTCACCATGACGCGGCTGCGGGCTCTTCTGCTTCTGGGTTTCACTTTTCTGGGCGGCCTCGCCCTGTTCGTCTCGCGCTCCGACGCCAATCCCGAAACTGTGCGCATCGTGGTGCCAGGCGTGTGGTTTCGCGAGGGCGACATGGAACAGGGCCACTGCAACAATACCATCATCGAAATGAAGGACTACCTCATCGTGGTGGACGCCAACTATCCAGGCGGGGCGCGCGGCGCCATGGCGGATGCCCACCGCATCTCGCCTAAGCCCGTGAAATATGTGTTCGATACCCATCACCACGGCGATCACCTCTATGGCAACCCGATCTGGACCGAAGCCGGCGCCACCACGATCGCCTTCAAACAGGTGGGCGAGGAGTTGAAGCGCTTCGAGCCGGCGCGCTGGCAGGCCGCCGCCAAAACCCGCGCCGACGTGGCCGAACTCCACCGCGACGGCCCCGAGCCGCCCAAGCAGGATATCGACGAGGCGCTTTACGTGCTCTCGGACGGAAACCGCAAGGTGGAGTTCCGCTACTATGGCTGGGCGCACACCCGCGGCGACGGCTTTGTGTACCTGCCTAAGGAACAGGTGCTGTGTTCCGGCGATGCGGTGGTCAACGGTCCGTACAACAACACTATGGACGCGCATATCGGCAACTGGCCGGCGGTGCTGCAGGCGGTGGAGAAACTGAAGGTGAAATACGTGCTGCCGGGCCACGGCGTGGCGGGGGGCCACGAGTTACTCACCGGGCAGGCGCAATTCATGGCCGAGTTATATAAGGCCGTCAAGAATGGAGTGGACAGCCATAAGTCCGTGGAGGATTTGCAGGCTTCCATCCAATTGCCCGCGGCGGTGGGGAACTGGGTCGCCGAGGCTTCGCTGAAGCGGCAGATCCAAGACGCTTTCGACGAGATCAGCCAGGGCAAGCCGCGGGGGGACTTGCCACATTAAACGGAGAATCGATGAGAAACCTACTTTTTACGCTATTGCTTTCGGTTGTTGCGCGGCCAGTGCTCGCCCAAGGATCTCCGCCGCATGGGGATCCGGACCAGCCCTACACCCTCGAGTATTACTACAAAGTGCAGTGGGGGCATCAGCAGGAATTCCTGCAACTTTTCCTGAAGAACCACTACCCATTGCTCCAGAAGAACGTCGAAGGCGGCCGCATGATTGGGGTGAAGATTGAGACGCCGGCCAACCACATGACCGAGGATGCGCGCTGGGACTATCGGGTCACGATTCGCTTCAAGAACTCGGCCCTGGCGACCACCGCGAATCCCGACGAAGAGCGCTTGATCAAGCAGCTCTGGCCCGACCAGGCAACTTACCAGCGCGAGGAACAACGCCGGTTCGAGATTCTACTGGCCCACTGGGATCTTCCGGTGACGGATATCACACCCGCGAAAAAGTAGCCGGCGGCGGACAGGCTTGAAAGCCACCATCGCGGGCTGCGCCGCCCGACCCAAACTGCAACCCCTCGGCGGTGCGTGCCGTTTACTCTAATGTGCGCCTGTTCTTGCCATTAGCGGCTGGCCTTGCGGTTTCCGCCTTCTCCGCCTTCCCGCAGGGTGCAGGGGAGATAGATGCGCGCAAGATCGTGAGCCGGTCCGTCGAGCTGGATCAGGCCAACTGGATCCGCATGGCCGATTACACCTGGGTCTGTCACTCGCGCGAGCGCCATCTCGATTCGCACGACCACGTCACTTCCGAGCACCGGGAGGCCTGGGAAACCTTCATTCTGGATGGTCAGCCCTTTCAGCGGATGCTGGAGCGGGAGGGGAAGCCGCTGCCGGCCGTGGAAAAGGCCAGGCAGGAGCAGAAGCTGGACAAGGCTACCGCCAGGCTGGAAAGCGAGACTTTGGAACAGAAGCAGCGCCGCGCCGCCGATTATGAGAAGACGCGCCGCCGCGAGCGCACCTTCCTGCTGGAGATCCCCGATGCCTTCGACCTCGTGCTGGAAGGAAGCGATAAGGTTGACGGTCAAGATGTCTGGGTGGTCTCCGGCACGCCCAAGCCGGGATATCGTGCCAAGAGCCGCGACGGCGCGGCGTTGCTGAAGATCCGCGGCAAGATGTGGATTGAGAAAACGGGATACCAGTGGGTCCGTCTGGAAGCGCAAACCACGGCGACCATCTCGTTCGGGTTGTTTCTCGCCCGGCTGAACCCCGGCGCCAGACTGGTGCTGGAGCAGACGCGCATCAACGATGAAGTCTGGTTGCCCAAGCGCGAGTATATGAGCGGGACCGGCCGGATCGCACTGGTGAAGAGGGTGGCGGAGGACGAGGAAATCACCTGGAGCGACTACAAGAAGTTCCGCGTCGAATCCAAGGTGACTTCCGGCGGGCAGTGAGAGTGGTGCCGGCGACCCAAACCGAACCAGCGTTTCTCTACGGCTCACGGAACGGCGCCAACGACGGTACAATGGAACAGCGATTGGCATGAACGTCTTCATCTCATACGGGAGCGCCGCCGACCAGGTGACTGCTTTGCGGCTACAAGCGCTGGGCGCGGTCAATGGACTCACGGTCTATGTTCCTCCCGCCCACACGCGCCAGTCTTCCGCCGTCCTGCTCGATCCCGAGGCTGGACAGAAGTTGAGAGAAGCGGACGTTGTACTTGGTGTCGTCGGCAGCGGGGTGTCCGAGGCATGCCGGCAAGAACTCAACACAAGCCGGGCAATCCCAAGACCGACAATTGTAATGGCCGACCCGCTAGTCGCCGATCAATTACTGCCATACTTCGGTCCAAACCTCATCGTCATCGATCCGGTACATCCCGATCGGACGGAGTTCGGAATTGTCCAACATCTAAAGGCAATCGACACCGGGCAGCAGGCCAAGAAGGCCCTGATCGCCCTGGGAACTCTCGCGCTCGGCCTGCTGATCTTTGCTCCGCAGGATTAGGCGCACTGTTGCGATGCGACCTCCGATTTGCACGATTGACGCGTCGTGCCTCATCGCCCTCGATCATCTCGATCTGTTACCTCGTCTGAGTTTTTTGTTTTCCCGAGTGTTGCTTCCAAGGGCAGTGCGCGCGGAGTTGTATCGGCGGCGTGCCACGAAAGACCGCCTCCGGGCAGTTCTCGAGTCCTACAAGTTTATCGAGCGTTGCAACGATTATGATCAGTCAACCGTCGATATCCTTCTCATCGAAAGGGTAAGGCACGGAGTCAAGGATCGCGGTGAGTCTGAAGCGGCCGTTCAGGCAGCCGCGCTTGGTGCCGTTGTCATCGTCGATGATTCTTGGGGCCGGGGGCTCGCGAGACAATTTGGTCGAGAGTTTCACGGCACGATCTGGGTCCTTCGGCGATTCTTTGAACTCGGACTTGCTTCGGGCGCCGCGACCCGCGGCTATTTCGTTGCCTTGCTCGATCGAGGTATTCACCTACCTCGGAAAGCCGTGGATGAGTTCCTGGCTGAAATCGGCGAACCGCCCTTGGCCGGCCAGGATGACGTTTGAAGACGCGCCACGCGCCCCGGCCCGCACCCGACCCTCTACAGCGGCCGGAAGCGCGCGCTGAAGTGGCGGAGGAACGGCGGCTCCTCGACGATCTCCATGCCGCGGATCTCCTGCTTCCGGGCGTTCACTTCCAGGATGGCCTCCACCACGTAGTCGATGTGACTCTGCGTGTAGACCCGGCGCGGGATCGCCAGCCGCAGCAACTCGTGGCGGGCGGCGGCGCCGAACATCACCGAGCCGATCTCGACCGAGCGGATACCGGCATGGCGGTATAACTCGACGGCCAGGGCCTGTCCCGGGAATTGGTGTGGCGGGATGTGCGGGAGCATGCGGGCGGCATCGATATAGATGGCGTGGCCCCCGGGCGGCTCGACGATGGGCACGCCGCGGTCGGCGATGTGCCTGCCCAGATAGCCGGTCGAGATGATGCGGTAGCGCAGATAGTCGGGGTCGAGGATCTCCTCGAGACCTACGGCGATGGCTTCCAGGTCGCGGCCGGCCAGTCCTCCGTAGGTGGGGAAGCCTTCGGTCAGGATCAACAGGTTGGTCTCCTGCTGCGCCACGCGGTCGTCATTCGAGCAAAGCAGGCCGCCGATATTGGCGAAGGCGTCCTTCTTGGCCGAGAAGGTGCAGCCGTCGGCGAACGAGAACATCTTCTGCGCAATGCGTTTGGGGGACCAGCCGGCATAGCCGGGCTCGCGCTCGCGGATGAACCAGGCGTTTTCCGCGAAACGGCAGGCGTCCAGGTAGAATGGGATGCCGTGCCGCCCGCAGACACCCTTGACGGCCTCGATGTTGGCCATGGAGACGGGCTGGCCGCCGCCGGAATTGTTGGTGACCGTGAGCATCGCGAGCGGGATGCGGTCCGCGCCCTCGTCGGCGATCAGCGATTCCAGGGCGGCGACGTCCATGTTGCCTTTGAAATCCAGGCGGAGTTGGGTATCGGCGGCTTCGGGGATGGGGAGGTCGACGGCGCGCGCGCCGGTAAATTCGATGTTGGCGCGGGTGGTGTCGAAATGCGTATTGGAGGGAACCACGTGGCCGGGCTTGCAGACCACGCTGAAGAGGATCCGCTCGGCGGCGCGGCCCTGGTGGCAGGGGATCATGTGGCGGAAGCCGGTGAGCTCGTCGGCCACTCGTTTGAGCCGGAAGAAACTTTCGCTGCCGGCATAGGACTCGTCGCCGCGCATCACGGCGGCCCACTGCTCGGTGGACATGGCGCTGGTGCCGGAGTCGGTGAGGAGATCGATCAGGATGTTGCGGGCTTCGATGAGAAACAGGTTGTACCCGGCCTGCTCCAGGTAGCGCTGGCGTTCTTCGGGCGTGGTATGGCGCAGCGGCTCGACGCTTTTGATGCGGAAAGGCTCGATGATCGTGTGCACAATGTCGAGAGTAACCCGGATTGGGGGGGGGGAGGCGGAAAACCCA
>JBKQPR010000028.1:0-14879 GCA_052144935.1 Bryobacteraceae bacterium | reverse complement strand
GTCTGCCGGAGCCCAACCATGGGGGCCTTAAATCCGGAGCACAGACATTGCAACGCTTCCTAAGCCCGGCCCCCAGGGGCGTAAAACCTGGCCTGATGGCACGCTCCCTGCGGGGAGCGCTCCCCTTACGGTGAGTACGGAACCGGTTCCAAATGTCGGGGCGCCTCGAACGCCCCAAACGAAGAGAGAGGGACGAAGAGAGAGGCAAGAAACGAATCGCTTTAAATCACTTTCGGAGCCGCGCGGGTTAAGAGAGCGGTTTTCGAATCACACCGAATCAGGCGGTCGAGGAACTAGTCTCCACTCGACGCTTTTGCGGCCTGGGGCAACGGGAGCCGACACGAGCGAGGGGCCCGGAGGCCACCCCGCAGGCTGCGAGCCTGCGCCACGTTGATCGCTGAAATCTTCCTGTGGATCGGGAGTTCCCGGAGCGGAAAGGCTTGCTCGTGCGGCCGGCAGCCGGGACGCCGGCTCCCGCGGGGGCAGGCCACCGGAAGCGATGGCCTGTCCCGCGGAAGTCCAACTCAGAAGGTAAATCGAAGGGATAGGTCTACGCGCCGGTTGTTGGCGACGCTGCCGCCTCCTGGGCCTGCGCCGAAGCCACCGGGGCCGCCGCCGCCGAAACCGGTGTTGATGCTGGTGGGCTGGCCGAACTGGTTCGAGGTCAGCACGCCCTGGTAACCGCCGGGGTTGTCGTGGTTGAGAATGTTGGTAAAGTTCGCCGAAAGCGTCACGTTGTAGCGATGATTGGTCATCACGCCTCCCATGCCGCCGCCTCGTCCGCCGCCGCCGCCCATGCGCATCCCGCCGCCGCCACCGCCGCCACGAGCGCCACCGCCGCCCGGTCCGCCACCGAAGCCGCCACCGCCGCCGCGCCCGCCACCGCCGCCGCCCGGTCCGCCGCCGCCCGGTCCACCACCGCCTGGTCCGCCACCCCCCGGCCCGCCGCCCATATCACCCGGCTGGGGGCCGCTGCTGCGCGGCTCGCCGAAGCCGAATACCCTGTAGACGCGCATATTCAGCGAGAACAGACCCGCCATCGTCAGATAGTTCCGTGGCACCAGATTCTGCGGGTTGGCCACGTTGTAAGTCGTGCTGAAGTTGCCCAGGGTGGTACACACCACCCCGTTCACTCCGCAAGCCGCTCCCGCCGGGGCGAACGCGGCGCGCGCGTTGTAGTACGTGTCGCCATAAACGTCCTCGCCCAGCAGCACGTCGTAAGGAGCGCCGGACCGCAGGGTGATGAACGGCGAGAAGTTCAGTCCCACCGGCCCCTGAATGTTCCCGATGGTGGTGAAGTTATTGTGCCGGTCCAGGCTCGACCGTCCGTAATCCTGCATGAAATTGTAAGGATTAGTGGGAGTGGAGGGCAGATCCTTGGCGCTGGTGTACTGGTAGTTGCCCTGCAATGATACCCGCCGGCTGAACCGCGTGTTGAAATTCACCATGAAGATGTTCTGCCGCAGAAGGCCGCCGGACTCGGTTTCGAAAAGCTCCCCGGCGCTGTAGCCGTATGGAAAGACTCCATTGGTCGCGCTCAGCGGCAGCAGGGGATTGTAAGTGCCGGGCAGGGGGGTATTGATCGGCACCGTCTGCTGATAGTGTTCCGCGCGGTTGTTGGTATAAGTCACCGAAACGGTGCTGTTATGGGGCAACTGCCGCTCCACGCCGATGGCCGATTGCAAGCTGTAATCGGCACGCAGCTTGGGGTCCACCAGATTGATGGTGTTCTGCCCGGCATTCAAACTCGAGATCGGCGGAATGTTCGGATAGAAGGTCGGGTTGTTGACCGTGTACTCAAGCTGGTTCACGCCGTTGTTCAGAATGGCGTTCTCATAAATCCCGGTGCCGATCCGATCGTAGAAGATGCCGAAACCGCCGCGGATGACGGTCTTCTGCCGGCCATTCTTAGCGCTGCCCGGAGCCCACGCCAAACCGAAGCGCGGAGCGATATCCCGATGGTCGCTGACCAGGGTTTGCACTTCGTAGCGCAGCCCGAGACTGATCGTCAGGTTGGGCTTCGCCCGATAGTCGTCCTGGATGAAAGGACCTGCATCCCACCGGTCCATGCTGATATAAGGCAGCCCCGCCTGCACCGTGTAGCGCGACGGCCCGCCGCCCAACTGCTGGATCTGCGCCGCCGTGAAGCCAGCCTGCTGCAACTGCAGGTTGCGGATATACTGCTGCAGGGAAGTGATACTCTGCAGTACCGGGTTGCCGCTGGAATCGGTCAGGATCGTGTTGCCGGCGCCCAGCACCGGTTCGTTGCCGCCCGTAAAGCTGAACTGTCCGTTGAACCCCGTAAAGTTTTGATCCTGGTCGCTCTCCCGACGCACCCGCACGCCGAAGCGGAGGGTGTGAGTGTTGTGCGAGATGGAAGTGTAGTTCTGCAGTTCAAAGTGCTTCCCGATGGTAAACCGGTTACCCACTCCGTTGCCGCCGGTGGTAAATTCGCCCGCTACATTGAGGCTGGGCAGCAGGTTGCCCACCGCGCTGCTGATATTGCGGGTGAACTGGAAACGCGTCTCGTTGACTACCTTGGGATTCAGAATGGAGGTCTCAGTGACCATCAGGTTCTGCGCGTTTCCGGTCGAGTTATATTCCTCCGAGTTAGTAAAGCCCGGCGGCGCCGCGTATCCCGGTGGCAGAACGCTATGTCCCAATCCCTGATTATCGTTAGAGTTGATGCGCTCCTCGAACCGGACGGTCAAGGTATTGTTGGTGCTCAACGCATAATCCAGCCGCGGCGACATCGTCAGGTTGTATTGCGGAGTCACCAGCGCCGTGGTCACGTGGGCCACATCGAAGGTTGAGGGGTCCACATAGAACGCGTTGGTAATCGCGTTATTCTGAATATCGCGCCGCTGGACATCGAAAAAGAACGACGACTTCTTATTAATGGGGCCGCCAATGTTACCGCCGTAGTTTTCGTTCGAGTAATTCGGCTTATTGGCCGCGAAGGGATTGCGCGAATCCAAAGCGCTGTCCGTGTCGTTGAAGTAGGCCGACCCGCGGTAGCGGTCCGATCCCGGCCGGGTGAGAATCTCGATGCGGCCGAAGCCCAGCCGGTCGTATTCCGCCGAAAACGGATTCTGGTTGATGCGGATCTCGCGGATGGATTCCTTGGGTGGAAGTTGGCCGCCCGAGAAACCGTCGATATAAATCTGCCCGCCATTGGGTCCCGCGCCGGGTCCCGCCAAGGCCTGCAAAGCATCTGCCAGGTCGTCCGGGTCGTCCGGCAGGGACGCCAGGTCGTCGCCCTTGATCACCAGGGCGGTGGCGTTGTTGTCGGGTTCCACGCTCACGCTCGGTCCCGCCTCGCCCTGCACCGTGACCTGCTGCTTCTCCACACTGATGGACATCTGGATGGGCAGTTGCAGCACGCTTCCGGCGTCCAGCGAAACGGCCTTTTCAAAAGTTTTGAAGCCGGGGAATGCCACCCGCACGGTGTACTGGCCGGGCGCCAGGCCCACAAACGTGTACGAGCCATCGGCCTGAGATTGGACCGTCTTGCCGGCGCCATTGCCCGCCAGGCTCACCGATGCCGCCGGAATCACCGCGCCGGAATCGTCCGTCAACACGCCTTTGAGCGTGCCGGTCGTCTGTTGGGCCGGCGCGCTCGATAGCATCAGCGCGGCTGCCAGAAGCAAAAAGCAACTCGTTCGCAAATTGAACATACTCCCTCAGTCGTCACTCTGGTCTAACTGCTTGTGGTGGACAAAACCCGGACTGCCCGCCGTTATTGGCCCTCGCCGCCTCCACCGCCGCCGAGGTTCCAGCCACTCATGATGTCGCGCGTTGCCGAGGGGGACGCCGTCAGTAGCGGCTCCACGCCCGCCAGCAACATGGTCGCCGTTACGCGGGATGGATCGCTTCCCAGGGTGGTTGTGACCATCACCGCGTCGCCGGCCTTCAGTTCCGTGAGAGGCATGGCGGGCAGGCCATCGAGCATCTGGCCGATGTCGCCACCGCGCCCACCGCCGCGTCCGCCCGCAGCTCCCGGCCCGGCCCCACGGCCTTCGCCGCCTGGCCCACGGGACGCCCCGCCGCGGCCCTCGCCGCCCGCCCCGCCCTGCTGCGCGCCCGGCGCATACCGCCGCGCCAGCATCGCCGCCATCATGGGGTTCAGTTTCTTCATCGTCGAGTCGGCGTTGATCCGGATGGTCAGGGGCTTGGAGTTCTTAGGAGCGGCTAGGTCCTTTACCTTCATTTCGCCGGTGGCCGCGTCGATGGAAACTATCGTAGCCGCGAGTTGGCGGAAGGCCCCGAACACCACCTTTTCGGCCTCCACCGTGGCGCCATCCGCGCTCTTATTGCCGAGCGCCTTCATCTGGTCGCCCGACTTGACCTCCGCGAATGCGCTCGGGCTGGCATCGCTGAACCGCGCCGAATCGAGCGAATAACGGTGGTATTCGGTCTTATCCGACATTTGCACCGTGAGCGTCCGGGATCCCACTTTCAACGTCACGGTCTTGGCTGCCGCGTCGATCGCCGTGACATTCCCGGTGGTGCCGCGCTTCTTCCAGTCTTCCTGATCCTTTTCCTGCTCCTTGGCCACATCCGCCTTGCTCATCACCAGGATTGAGCTGGCGGCCACGACCTTCCCTTCGATGGGCGTCTTGCTCACCGCCACAATCCGGTCGCCCGCGGCCAAATCGGATACCGCGATCTTGCTGGCCTTCTTGACGTCCGTTTCGCCGGGAGGAATGCGGAGCACCACCGTCCGCTCGGTAGTGTCGACCGTCATCTCTTCGCCCTTGTCGGACTTCATGGACAAGTGCTGGCTGGCGGCATCCACGGCGGTGACCGTGCCGGATACGCGCAACGAAGCCGGCGCGGCCGGTTGAGCCTGCGCCAGCATCGTGGCCGCCAGGCTCACGGCTACCCCAAACACAATGATCCCGCAGAACTTCATTGATCTTCCTTGGCCTTGCCTTTCTCTCTTCCAAGGGGCGTTAGCCCCTACGGGAAGGTTACACGCGCGCGTATTCCGGAGGAGCGTGGGTAGAGTTCCAGAATGTGCTGACGGGGCTAGACGAAGGGTGCTTACCAGCCCCGTCGGGCGGACCAGCCCACCCGCAGCGGCCGGACCGGAACACCAATGAAACCAATAATTTGGGGGAATTTAGGGAGGGGGAACCTGGGGGATACTCGCACTGGGAATACCGCGTAGGGCTTCGCGAGCGCTACGCGGCTTCCCAGCGACAACTGCAAGCAGCTTAGTTGTCGTGGGTGGTGCTGCTGCCGCCACTCTTGGTGGTCTCCGCCTTCTTCTTGCTGTTCTTTTTCTTCGAGGTGTCCGTCTTGGTGTCTTGAGCGAAAACAACCACGGTGGTACCGAGCATCAGGCCCACGCCAATCATCAATGAAATCAGTTTCTTCATTGCGCTTCTCCTTAAGAGGGGACGATCCAATTCGTCTGGGACTATCACAAAACGACCTGCAAATGAGTTTTCGCTGAAGAGCCAATTAAAATCGATTCATCAATCGCTGATAAAAATGTAAGGGCGGGGACCGGCGGAAGGCGCTTGCCGCCTCGTGCAGGTTGACAATCTAGCAGCGGGAGGCCGAACACCATGGAAACAGTCCTTTTGGGGGGAAGTTATGGGGATTGAGGAGGGGCCTTGGGGGATACTCAAACTGGCATGCCGCGTAGGGCTTCACGAGCGCTACGCGGCTCTCCAGCACTTGGTGAAAACGGCTTAGTTGGTGCTGCCGCCATCCTTCTTGGTGGTCTCTGCCTTCTTCTTCTTGCTGGTCTTTTTCGTGCTGGTGCCTGTCTTGGTGTCTTGGCCGAACACGGCGGCGGTGACGCCGAGAACCAGACCCAGACCAATCATCAGTGAAATCAGTTTCTTCATTGCGCTTCTCTCCTTAAGGGGTGCGACGATTTATTTCGTCTTGGGCTATCATAACGAACTGCACATGAATGATCGCTTAAGCGCCAATTAAAATCAGTTCATTTATCAGTCATTTACTGGCCAATCGTGACCTACTTTTTTCCCGCCGGTTTCCTGCTACCGGCGCCAGGTGCTGCGTCAGTATGAGCCACCCTTCGGCCAATAGCAAGGCGGCTCGGCCACCTCTGAAGCCGTACCTACAAGGGGCTGGAATTGGGCTTGGATTTCCAGTAAGATAGCTCAGGGCCGGGAAGCGGGCATGGCGATTGGCCACGCCGCTCCCTACTGAGTTTCACCTCCATCTGGAAGAAAAGGCTCAACTTCTCCCGCCTGGACCCTGCCGCCCGTTTTTGGCCGGTAAACAGTCACAAAGTTGCCCGAATTTTCCGGCAGCGCCAATCAGTTGATAAAAAATCACTTGCCGGTTAAGGCGCGATTCTCTCCGAGGGGTTGAGGCGCGCTCGCCTGATACATTGGAGGCGTAATGAAGATGCCGGATATCGCAAAGAGCATGGCCCGGCGCGCGGGCGTGACCCACGCCGAAGGCGCCGACCGGCTGGACCGGGTGGTCCATCAGATCCTTTCCAATCTGCGATGGGGCAAACCTGCTCCCCTGCCCGGCCTGGGCCGGTTCACGCACGGAGCCGGCGGCAAAATCGTGTTCGAACAGGAAGGCAAGAAATGGGGAGGGAATCCGCGTGGCTGAAACTTCGCCACTGGAACATTTGGCGCAGGTCGTGCTTCGCGGGTTGGCCGCCGGGCAAGCCGTGGAGATCGAACATCTGGGCGTTTTTTACCCCGACCCTCTGCGCGGCTTCCGCTTCGAGCCGCGGCCGGTGCCGCACGTGTTCCTGGCTTACGTCAAGGAAGACGCCGCCCTGGCCGGGCGCCTGTACGAGGCTCTGGAAGCCGAAGGCTTCCGGCCGTGGATGGACGTGCGCAACCTGCTGCCCGGCCAGAACTGGCCGCGCGCCATCGAGCGCGCCATCGAGTTTTCCGATTTCTTCGTGCCCTGCTTCTCGCGCCACTCGGTGAACAAGTGGGGCGGATTCCAGGCGGAGATCCGCTACGCCCTGGACTGCGCCCGCCGCGTGCCCCTGGACGACATCTTCATCGTGCCGGTCCGCCTCGACGATTGCCGCGTCCCGCGCTCGATCCAGAAGGAGTTTCAGTACATCGATCTGTTTCCCGATTGGACCCGTGGACTGTGGCGTCTGCTGCGCATGATGCGCCGCGAAAAGCGCGCGCGGCTGGCCGAGCGGTTCATTTGATCGCGCCGAAAGCCGCGAAACTGGCGCTACGCGGCCTCCCGGCATCTGGTTGGAAGCAGCTCAGCGGCTGCTGCCGCCATCCTTCTTAGGAGTATCTTTCTTGGTGGTCTCGTTCTTCTTGTTCTTTTTCACTTTCTTCGTGGTTGCAGTGTCTTGGGCGAACACGGCAGCGGTGGTACCGATGGCCAGGGCCAACCCCAGCATCAGCGGAATCATCTTCTTCATTGCGCTTCTCCTTTTGGGGGCCTGTTGTATTTCGTATCGGGCTATCATAACAAGATCCAGTCGAGGTCCGCTCACTTTCAACCTCAAAAGTTGCTCCGCGGCAAAAGTCACCCCACGCAGATTTGGCGCGTCAACGCCCACCTTGGCTTCAGACCGCCGCGGCGGGGCTTTGATGCCGGCGACAACAAGAACTCCCATTGGCGTGGACCTTGCGAGCGATCGCCGCTGGCGTCGCTGGCGTCAGCCGCGTGGACATCGGGACCGGGAAATCGTATCGTAGACATACGACCCGCTCCTTACGTAAGCGGCCCTGCGCCGCCGGTTTTCACGGATCGCCGCGTAACCCGCGCACTCGGATCCGGGGTTGGCCAATTCACTGTGACTAATCGGAGGCGTGGGAACACGGCGCCCCGGCGAGCGATTACCATCCTCGACGGCGCTCGCGGTGGGCGATGTCGTTGGTTCGGCGGAGGCAGATTGAAGCGAAGTTGGTTCTTTGCATTCTTTTTCATTTCCGGTTTTTGCAGCCTGGTCTATGAAGTCGTCTGGTTACGGCTGAGTATGGCCAAATTCGGCGTCACTACGCCGATGGTTTCGATCGTGCTCTCGGTCTTCATGGCCGGCCTCGGCCTCGGGTCTTGGGCCGGCGGCCGATTTATCCGCCGCTTTGATGCATCGGCCGCCGGCGTTCCGCTGCGCTTCTATGGAACGCTGGAGCTGCTGATCGGAATTTCGGGGCTGGCGGTGCCGCCCATTCTCGATGCCGGGTACGGCCTGCTGCGCGATGCGGGCAGAGGCCTGGCTTGGGGCTCCTCGCTCTACTACCTGGGTTCGGGCGCGTGGATCGCCGTGGCCCTGCTTCCGTGGTGCACCGCCATGGGCGCCACTTTCCCGTTCGCCATGGCGGCCATCCGCAAGATCGCGAGGCACGAATCGGAGAGGGCCTTCAGCTATCTCTATCTGGCCAACCTGCTCGGCGCATTGCTCGGCACGCTGGTTCCGGCGATCGCGCTGATCGAGCTGTACGGTTTTCGCGGCACGCTCCACATTGCCGCGGCGCTGAATGTCACCTTGGCGGCCGCGGTTTTTCTGATCGGCTACACACTGCCGAAGACGGCGGACAGCCGGACGTCTGCGCCGCCTATCCCGATTCAGCCTTCCACGCGTCCCGGCACGGATGCGGGCCTTGTCGCGTTGCTGTTCACCACCGGCTTGTGCAGCATGGCCATGGAGGTGGTTTGGATCCGCCAGTTCACGGTTTATCTGGGAAGCGTGGTGTATGCGTTCGCGGCCATTCTGGCGCTGTATCTGAGCGCCAACTACATCGGGTCGCAAACCTATCGAGTGGTGGTCCGGACCCACGATCCGAAAGAGAGCCGCACGGTCTGGATCCTCATGGGGCTGGCTGCCCTGTTGCCGTTGCTGCTGGCCGATCCGCGGCTGCCGTTCCCGGAGCTGGACGATTTCGGCCCAAATTTTCTATTGGGCATGCTCCGCGCCGGTCTGGGCATCGTGCCATTCAGCGCGTTAGTGGGGTTCGCGACGCCGATGCTGGTGGACCGCGTCTCCCAAGGCAACCCCGATTCCGCCGGCCGGGCATATGCCGTGAACGTGCTGGGATCGATCCTCGGGCCCGTGCTGGCCGGATTCTGCATCCTGCCCTGGGCGGGCGAGCGTGGGAGCTTGTGCGCGATCGCCGCGCCGCTGTTTGCGGCAGGCTTGGCGGTTGCCGCCCGTGCGCCGCGCGGCTCGCGCACCATTTTGAAGCTCGCTCCCAAGCCGCTTTACGCCCTGGCGGTTGTGCTGTGCCTCCCGCTGGTGGCGCTGACCAAAGGTTACGAGGCGGAATACCCGGAGCGCATGGAACTGCGGGACTACACGGCCACCGTGATCGCCGCGGGAGAGGGCATGGACAAGCAGTTGCTCACCAATGGAACCGGCATGACCAGGCTGACCACCATCACGAAGATGATGGCGCACATGCCCCTGTCGTTCTTGAAGCGGCCGGCGTCGAAAGGGCTGGTGATCTGTTTCGGCATGGGAACCACTTTCCGCTCCATGCTCTCCTGGGGAATTCAGGTCACCGCCGTGGAATTGGTGCCGAGCGTGCCGAAAGTGTTCGGCTACTTTCATCCCGATGGGCCGGCGCTGCTCCGCTCGCCCCTGGCGCGGCTCGTGATCGACGACGGCCGCCGCTTCCTGGAGCGCTCCACCGAACAGTTCGACGTGGTCACGGTCGATCCACCCCCGCCGCTGGCTGCCCCGGCCTCCAGCCTGCTCTATTCGCGCGAGTTTTATGACATTGTCAAGCGGCATCTCCGGCCAGGTGCGATTGTGCAGGTGTGGCTCCCCGCATCCTTGGATGAGCCATCGGCCACGCAGGCGGCCGTCGCCCGGGCGCTTCTCGAATCGTTCCCGCATGTCCGCGCGTTCGAGTCCATCGAGGGATGGGGAACCCATTTTCTGGTGAGCCTGGACCCACTCCTCGCGACCACGGTCGAGCAGTTGCCGCAGCCATTACCGCCCGCCGCGGCTCGCGACCTGGTCGAATGGGAAGCGGACTCGAGCCCGGCCCAACTGCTGGCGAAGGTCTTGTCGCAGGAGGAGCACTTGGAGGACTTTCTCAAGCTCGCGCCGCATTTGCCGGCCATACAAGACGACCGGCCGATCAACGAATATTTTCTGTTGCGGGAGTACTGGCCCAGCTTCGGCCGATAGGGCGCGCGCGGCTTGGCAGAAATCCCAAGCACCGCTTACTGACGTGCGCGGCTCGGGCACGCTATCGGAGCCGCGACCGTCAGGGAGCGGTTCTTGCCACGCGCGGCTAGCTGCTGGCCCACCGGGCTCATTTGATGGCGCCGAACGCCGCGAAACAAGTGTTCTTGTGCAACACTTCCACAGCGGCGAAACCGGCCTGGCGCAGCCGGTCGAGCTGCCACGCCAGCGGCCGCGGAGTGTCTTCGCGCTGGATGTACGCGAACACCTGGTCGCGGTATTCCGGCCCTTTCAACGCCGCCAGGTAGCCGCCATAACGCTCCCACATCATTTGCTGGAGCGCGGCCGGATAATGCTCGACCAGGTCGGTGATCCACAGCGATCCACCCGGCCGTAGCCAGCCGCGGATCGCCGCGAAGACGCGGGACCATTCTTCTTCGCCGCGCAAATGGTGCAGAGTGGCGGCGGCCACCGCCACGTCGAAGGACTCCGCGGCGAAATCGGCGTCGCGAATATCGGCCTGCAGCACGGTGATCTCCAGGGCGCCGGCCGCGCGGATGCGCTGCTGGGCGCGCTCCAGCATCGGCCGGCTCAGGTCCACCAGGGTGATCCGCCGCAGGGGCAGCGCCTCCATCAGCTTGAGGGTATAGTTTCCGGCGCCGCACCCGATATCCAGCAGGGATTCGGCCCGCGGGCAAACCGTTGCCGCCGCGCGGGCCACCAGCTCGAGCGACAGGGGCGCATCCATGGTGGCCGATTGCCCGGTTTCGAGGTTGGAAAACCGCTCGACATCGGCGTCGAAACGGCGGCGAATCTCTTCGGGGGTGGATTTAAGCATGGGTGATGCCGCGAGTTTACGGCAGTATCAATCGCCTCCGCAACTCTGATTCGACGTCCATCATTTACACCCCGTCAGATGCCCGGTGCGCTCCTCGCGAAAACCCATATTCTCTGCCGCCGGGCGGTTTGGTTGCGAGCAGTGGGGGCGTGCCGGTCCGTGTCCCGAATGGTTGTCTACCCGCTCTCCCAGGCCTGACAACGGGGGACCGTCATCTGCACCCGATCCGGCAGAACGCGGCACAGTCGGTCAGTAAGAAAGGGTTTGCTGCGGCCTCCCTGTGCCCCGCGGCCCCTTGGCACCCTCTGCTACAATCACCCCTGGAAGCCAATTTTGGCCGGTGCTGGGCGCGGGCTTCAAACCCGTTGAGCGGTACTTGGTGCCGCTGGTGGGTTCGACTCCCACTGGCTTCCGCCACTGTAAGACCTACAATTCGTCAGCCGTGACTGGCTTTCCGAAGATTGGGATCACACCCTAGCTCCGGCTCTCGAACTGGCGACCCTATATCACGAACGCGGGGAAATCGAAACCAGTCTGGACGAACTCAAGACACACCTGCGTGGCGCGCAAATCGTGTTGCGCAGCAAGACGCCGCAGTTGGTTCAGCAGGAGTTCTACGGTCTTCTCATGGCGCACTTTGCGGTTCGCGCCCTGATGCACGAGGCCGCCCTTCGGACTGATGAAGATCCGGACCGGCTGTCGTTTCTACACGCCGTCCGCGCTGTCCCACGGCGAATGCCCCGCTCCGTAGCGATTCCCCCCTTCGGCAGATGAAAACCCTCGATGAAGTGATCCTCGAGCAGATTCTTCAAGAGCGCGCCAGTTCCGGCCGCAATCGGACCAACCCACGCGGGGTGAAGCGGAAAATGAGCAACTATCCGCTACGTTCGCGGAAGCGACAGCCCACCCACGGCAGGAACGTTTCCGAGGGCATCATGATCGTTAAGTGAACAGTATTGGATCTAGCCGGCTTTTTCTATCCCACCCGCCCCAGCAGCCCGGCCGCGAATAAACGCTCGTCCACGTGGCCTAGCGATTTCAGCAGGCGCGGCGGTACAAGCGGCGTGTGCGCAATCGTGCAGAGGTGCTCGGGAATCGCCCACACGTCCGCCTCGGCGGTCATCCAGCCGAGGCGGTCAAAGCGCTTCAGATTGACCGGCCGCGAGTAGCGGCGAAGCGTCTTCTCCTTCCGGAGATTGTAGTAGTGCTCGAAATATGACATCGTCAGTTCACGGAGCGTGCGGTAGACCGGCTCACGGCAGCGCAGCCCGGAGAAGTTCGACTTGGCGACAGCACCCCAATGGCCGCGCACGCGATAAATGGCCAGCACGTGATCGTCGTCGCGCTCGGCTTCGAGATCCAGCAGCAGTGGCGGATGCCCAAGCATCCGCAGGGCGGCGGCACCGAACACGGCTCCTTCCATGCAATGCGCCGTGCGGTCACGCAGCACCCGCCGGGGGGAGCGGCAGGTCGCGCCGCCCGCCTCCTTGTTGTACGCCAGTTCGCCATCCAGAAACCGTTGGATCTGGTTGGGAGTTGCAAGCCGGCGAAAGACCGCCCGCTCAGTCGCGTCGAACGAGTCGTGCATTTTGGAACAGAGTAACAGAAAGCGAGGGCGGGCAGCGTCGATCGTCGATTCGCGGGCGCCCCGCCGCGCCGCTGCAACTCGGCCGGCGGCGTCGGCTTCTCCTACGGCTGCCGGCGGCCCGATCCGCACGCTGGGGTGCCAGGGGCGTTCGTACCGCACGAAAAACGGCTATCCACTTGACTCAGGGGAGCACGAATCGGTCAAAATGGAGGCCGGATGGAGGACGATTTCAGTACCGCGCCCGAGTTCGCCAACCGGTTCGCGACCGAGGCGGCCTACCGCGACTACCTGATCTAGAACGCGCGCGCGGGGAAATGTTCTCAATGAGATGGCTCCGGAGGTTGCGCGTTCTCCCGTTACGCGGCTCGCGATTCTGACTCCTGACCTCTGCCTCCCGATTCCCGTCTCTAAAGCGGATAGCACGCCATGAATGTCGTCCCTTCGCCTTCAACGGATCCAAAGCTGACTTGTCCCTGAAGATACCGCTCGGTCAGGAACTTGATGCTATACGTGCCTAGCCCTCTCCCCATGCCCTTGGTTGAGAAGGAGCGTTGGAATACCTGCAGCCGGACCTTTGCGGGCATCACTCCCGGATTGTGGAGCCAGAACTCCGCCTTTCGGTCCCCCCGGCCGGCAGCCGATGGTCACGGTTTCGCCTTCCCGCACCGCTTCCAGGCCCATTCTTAAGCATGTTGCCGAGCACCCGGGTCAATGAACTCAGATCGGTCACCAACCGAACGTCCGGCGAGCGCCCGTCCACCTCAATCTCGCGTCCCTGCGCAACTAGGTGAGCGCGGTACTGAGTCGCCAGTACGGTAATGCACGCCCGTGGGTGAGCGTTGGGCATCTGCCACCTGGGCGCGGACCCCGACTCTTCGGCTACGCCGCGCCCGGCTGCGATTGGCGCCGCGCGGCGAACAGAACTATGATCGGTCAACTCCAACTACTAAGCCTTTTGGTTCATAACCAATCTCAGCGTTGAAACCGCCGACTGCCTCAGCTACAATTCCCCCCATACTCGGTCCGGGGACTAGGCCATCCTTCGATGTCCGGCCACTGCGGAAGCCAAACGGCCGGTACCTGTTAGACCCGGTTTCTGCCGGGAATATTAGAAGATCGGAGCGAACCTATGTCCCACTACTCCGCCTTGTTTTCGATTGTCTTCATGATGAGCTTCGTGGCGCTTTTCGATTGCATGCACGTCGATAGGTACAATGCTCGCTTCTGCAACGACGGCCTGCTGAGCCAGGAAGATATCCAGCGGCTACGAAACATTCTGTTGGCCAGCCAGGAATAACCAGGCCCATCAGTGCCTCGCCGGGCCGGTCGCCACTTCGTCGGGGCGTGAAAACGCC
Source organism: Bryobacteraceae bacterium (assembly GCA_052144935.1). Lineage (GTDB taxonomy): Bacteria > Acidobacteriota > Terriglobia > Bryobacterales > Bryobacteraceae > JOPF133. The sequence continues at coordinate 987 of JBKQPR010000028.1, read as the reverse complement.
GGAGAACGCGTCGCGCTCCCCGCCGACGAATGCCGCGCCGGAAACGCGTCGCACGCCGCGGGTCGCCGTCCCGCGTGCGCCGCCCCGGCGCGCGCCCAGCGACCTTCGGCCGCACGGCGAACCGGCGACGATTGTCGGCCGCGTAACGCTCTCGGCCCGCGGTCGCAGGGCCGCCGCGCACCGCGTAACGCCGGGTGAAACGGCCGGACTGGTTCAGCCTGGCGGCCGGGCAGGGGCGCGGGGCAGCGATCGGAGAGGCCGGCGCCGGCGCGCCGGCCCGGATTGTCTACGCTGCTACCAGTCTACGCTCCATGGCGGAAACCGGAAACGGTCTGCCGTGAGCGGGGAAGACCGTTGTGACGCCGAGCTTCAGCAACCTCCTCCAACTGTCCTTCACCATCCCTATCACATCGCCAGCAGCGCACCCAGCAACTCCATCCCGTCCCACAAATTCCGGATCCGCAGATTCTCATTGAAGCTGTGCTGGTTATTGTCGTGGTTGACGATAGGCGTCGTAATCGTTGGCGCTCTCAGGATTTCCTCGATCATGAACAGCGGTACGCTGCCCCCCATGGTCGGCAGCTTCACCACCGGGCCGACGGCATCCTCAGCAGTGCGCAGCACCAGCTTCGAAATCGGCAGGTCCATCGAGGTCCGGGAAGCGTTGTAGCCGCCCGGCGCCACCGTCACGCGCGCCACTTTGGGATGCGCCATGCGCGTCGCGGCGTCCGGTTCGCTCTCCGTCACAAAGTAGCCCTGTGCCCGGATATCCGCCAGCACCCGCTCGGCCGCATCCTGCACCGTGATGCCCTTCACCAGCCGGATATCGATCGTGGCGGTCGCACTGGCCGGGATCACGTTGCTGGCCCCCGCGCCGGTCCGCGCGCTCGACATGCCGCGCACGTTCAGCGACGGCAGATTCAGCAGCTCGACCAGCTTCTTTCCGCCGCCCTCGGTGCGCCCCAGCCACAGCTCGCGCATCAGGCT
>JBKQPR010000027.1:0-10824 GCA_052144935.1 Bryobacteraceae bacterium | reverse complement strand
TGGCGGAAAAGAACTCTGGGGGCAGGAGGTGAAGCAGCGAAAACTAAACTGACTTACTCACACACGAGGGGCATCAGCCGAGCGGGGCCAGCGCTCGGAAGGGTGATCGTGTGCATAATCCAGGTTACTGATTACATCGCTGTCTAAAATTGAGCGGGCCCGCCGGCAGGATTGCGCGCTTCACTATTGCTTAACACGTCTAGCTTGCCGCCGATTTCGGATCCCCAGCGCCCTTGTCGGGCGGATATGTCGGGTATCGGCACATGGGAAGAGTGGCATGGACGGCATAAGAGTGCCCGAAGAGATACGACGGCCTCACCGATGACATTGCACAGAGAACGACGCCGCCCAGGTATATCACCGCCGGAAACAAGAACCGGCGCAGCAGCAGCGCGGGCCAGCCGCCGCCGATCATTTTGAGCAGATCGGTCGGCTGGTTCCAAGAGAGCACGAATTCCACCGCGTAAACCAGCAGTGCCGCCACCAGGACGCCTTTGCCGATCAGCCACCAACCGCAGCGCCACCAGGCGCGGAACTCGTCGCCCTTGGGTTGGCCGGCCACCGGCCACCAGCGCAGCGCGAACGGAAACGCGGCGAAGGCGAATAGCAGCAGCCCGGCGGAGAACTTGGAGAGTAGCGCCAGCGTGAGCGCAACCGCAAAGCGGCGCACCGCGCCCGGCGTCTGGTCGCGCCACATCGTGGCAAAGGTCCAGAGGGCGATGAGCGAAAACAGCGCGATGGCGGTATCGGTGAGCACCAACGGGCCAAATGTCAGAAACACCGGCATGGTGGCAAACCAGCACAGCGCGAGCGCGCCGCCCCAGCCGCCGGCCAGGCGCTCGCCATAGAGGTATATCGTCAGGCCCGTGGCCAGGAGCAGGAGCAACATAGGCAGGCGCGCCCAGCGCAGCGTGTCGGCCGGATCGTTCCAGCGGGTGAGTAGCCAGGCGCCGAAGGGCCATTCGGCCAGCATGGAATTAAAAATCCCCTTGCCGCTCCAAGTCCAGATATAGCCGTTGTAGTCGGCGCGAACGCCGCGCGCCACCAGCGCCGCGCCGGCAAGTAACTTGGCCAGCGGCGGATGCTCCGGGTTCATGCGTAGATCGAGCTTCTGCCAATAACTGACCCCGGCGCCGATGTGAGCCAGTTCGTCTATCGCCACGGACTCCCGGTACGCCGCCCCGCCGGCCAGGACCGCCATCATCGCCAAAAGGAGAATGGCGATGGCGCGCGGCGCCGCGATCTTCTCATTGGGTGGCATTTCGGATGCGATCCTCCGTTGTGGGTGTTATGGCGCCGGCGGCGCCCAAGGGAATTATACGCGGCGCAGGAGTGGATTGTTCCAGTTGCACGGGGCCGTTTCCATGGAATCGGGTGACTGCTGTGACGGGCCGCTTTAGTCGGCTCATCGAGCAGGATGAGCCGGGTAATACGGGCGCCCAGGCGTGCGCGAGTGTAGCCCAAGATCAATCGTGGACGCTCTACAACCGATTACATAGTTTCAGACCGTTTCTTCCTTGGAACTCCACGGGTCGGCGCCCCGACTCGGTTCGCGTCCAATTAGAGCGATCACTCTCACGCCGGCTGCGACACCCGGACGATGCGGTCGAAGTTGTCCTTGAACTCAGCACGGCTTTCGCACCCTATCGTGAAGCAGTGGGCCGCATCCTTGGTGGCGGCGTACCGTAGCGCTTCATCGAGGCGGTTGCGCAGTTGTCCCTCGCCGAGCACCTTCATGGCGATCACTCCCTTGCCGGCTTTCCTCAGCTCGGCGATCAGGGGCAGGACCTCGTCGGTGTCGTCGTCCATCCGCACTCCGAACTGGTTGACGCGCGCCAGGCACACGTCCAGCCAGGCGGTCTTCGCTGCTACTTTCATAGCTTCCGTCGAATGGCAACTGATGCCCACGCTGCGCACTAGTTTGCGATCCTTGGCCTCGGCCAGCACATCCATCGGCCCTTTGTCCAACTCGTCCCATTTTGGGCTCATCCGGGAGTGCAGGAGCACAATGTCTATGTAATCTGTTCCCATTTCCTGGCGGAAGCGGTCGAGGTCGGCTTTCATGGCCTCGGCCGTGCGCGATGCAGCCTTGGTCATGATCACAACTTTCTCGCGCGGCACATTCTTCAAGGCGATTTTAATGGCCGCATGGCTGCCGTAGCCATCGGCCGTGTCCCAGAAGAAGACACCGTTGTCGCGGGCATTCCACCAGAGGTCGGCCACCCCATCGGCGCCCAACCTGCGCATCTGGTTGGAGCTGTGGCCGCCGCCGAAAGTGCCCGTCCCGACCGCCATGCGCGAAACTTTGATTTTCGCCGGACCGAGTTCGATGATGTCATTGCCACGGCGCGGTTCCGCCGGCCAGAGCGCGGGAGGAAGAGCCACGGCGGCGCCCGCCGCCACGGCCTGTTGGATGAATTGACGACGATTCGTTCGATGCATGCGTTTGCCCCCTTAAATCGACTTACTGCTGATCCGAAAGCGCTGCGACAGCCGCCTTAACGGCTGCGGCGTCCAGCGAGTGGACCGCGCTCCGCGCGGGTTTCATCCTTCGGTTAGAGGCAGCCCTCGCTTCGCTCATTCCCCGTCCGCCGGGCGAGCCTGCCGCAGGGGGCGTCCCCGCCGTGGTACCGGCCGGTGGGGCGCTGAATGAGGCCATCATCGCCCGCTCCAATGCTCGTTCGATGCTCGCGGCGGCTATCCCGCCCTTGCTGTCCGGCTCATGGCAGCGGGCGCAGACGGCGCGCCCCCCGGCGAGCATTTCGGTGCTAGCCCGCTGGGTGGCGTGACTGGCGTGGCAGGTTGCACAAGAGGGCATCTCTTTGGTAGTGAAGATGGCCGCGTGCGCGCTTTTCCCGAACATCCCTGCCGACTCCTGGTGACATTTGCCGCAGGTCGCGGCCAGATGCCCGGCAGACACGGCCGACTGCGGATCGCTCACGGCTCGAATGTTGTGGACTCCGTGGCAATCCACACAAGTCGCCGCGACGGAATCGCTCCCCACCGGCCTGGTGGCATGAACCCCCGTGCCATACAGCGCGAACTGATCCACTGGCTGCTGCGGGTTGTATTTGTGGATGAGAGCCGCATCGCTGTGACAGCGGGCGCAATATTCGGACGTGGCGTCCCGGGTCACGCGGACCTTAAATCCGCGTTCCGCCGACATGGCGATGTTCTGATCGTCCGAGTTAGGGTCGCCCCCATGGCATGCTGCACAGCTGACCCCATTCTTATAGTGAACGTCGCTCTGGAACGGGACGCTCGTGCCTTCCATGATGCTGTGGCAATCGAAACAGGAATCTCTGGAGGCCTGCGCGCCGCCGGCGGTTAACAGAACAACGAGGACCGAGCCTGTGCGCATTCGCATAAAACACGCTCCCGTGCTGTTCGGGGCATGCGAAGCTCATCTGACGAAGAGCCGGCAACGGTCCAAGAACCCGTCGGTCCCAGCAACTTAGCCAAATAATAGCACGCGGCACGCTAGATGCTTAGACGTTTTTGGAACTTCGATGGATTCCGCGACCGCATTCGCGCCGACCGTGCGACTCATCTTTCTGTTGCTACGGCCGGTGCGATGACTTATACTCTCGGTCAGTAAGCCGCTTATAGGCTACTTGATCTGCTCGGCCGGCCCCTCGGGCGGACTTGAGGGAGAATGAACCATGAATCAAGCCGAAATCTGTCAAGGGACGCGGCGAGCGTTCCTGGGCACCGCCGCTTTGACGGCGATTTCATATAACCGGATATTAGGCGCCAATGATCGGATAGGCATCGGGCAGATCGGGTTTGGTCTGATCGGCAAGCAGCACGTCGCCGATCTCAAGGCGTTTAGCGATGTCGATTACGTCGGCCTTTGCGATTGCTATGCCCCGCGCGTCGAAGAGGGACTGAAATTTTCCTGGTAGACGTGTTTGCCAGCCTGTACCCAGTGCGTGAACTGGCCAGTCAGGCTCACGCTCTCATTCTGCTGACCCTGTTGCCCGCCACCGGGAACGACCGTGAGAATGGCAGGGACGCCTCCTTGCACGGTCAAACTCTCCTGGGCGGTATTGCCGGCCTGATCGGCGCCTTGCACCACGATCACGTTTGGTCCCGGAACGATGGGCACGACGCACGTGAAATTGGAACCTGATCGCACGGCCGCGGTGCCCTGACACGTCAGCGAGGCGATCCCGGAAAGCGCGTCGGTGGCAGTGCCCGAGACCGTCAGGGAGCCGGTGTTAACGACCGCCCCATTGGCCGGCGAAGTCACGACCAGGACCGGAGGGGTCTCGTCAATGTTGACCACGACGGTGGTGCTGGCGCTGAATCCCGCGAGGTCCGTCGCCGTCCCGGTCACCGTCTGATTGGCTCCTTGGTTGACGACGAAGACCGGGTGTCGCCGATGTCGCGGAGGCGCTTCTTGGGGTCTTTTTCCAGGCAGCGTTCCAGCAGCGGACGCACCTTGGCGGGGACAGTCGTGAGGTCGGGGCGGTCTTTGACGACGGACGCCAGGGTCTCGGTGAGATCTTCGCCCTCGAAGAGGCGCTTGCCGGTGACGATCTCGTAGAGGACGACGCCGAAGGCCCAGATGTCGGTGCGCTTATCGAGCGGTTTGCCGCGCGCCTGTTCGGGCGACATATAGCCGGCGGTGCCGAGGATCATGCCGGCGCGCGTCATTTCCATGGAAAGGGTCGGCGACATGGTGGGGCTCGCGGCTGAAGTCCCGCTCGATTCGCCCGACGACTTGGCCAGGCCGAAGTCGAGAATCTTGACTACGCCAGCGGGCGTCAGCTTGATGTTGGCGGGTTTGAGGTCGCGATGGATGATGCCTTTCTCGTGGGCGGCTTCGAGGCCGGCGGCGATCTGCCGCGCAATCGCAATGGCTTCGTCGACGGGCAGCGGACCTTTGAGGTCGGCGCCTTCGATGAGTTCCATGACGAGCGCGCCCTGTTCGATGCCATACACCGTCGCGATGTTGGGATGATTGAGCGCGGCCAGCATCTGGGCTTCGCGTTCGAAGCGGGCCATGTACTGCGCATCGCCAGAGAGTGCGGCGGGCAGGACTTTGATGGCGACGTCACGGTTGAGCTTGGCATCGCGGGCGCAGTAGACTTCGCCCATCCCGCCGGCGCCCAGCGGGGAGAGGATTTCGTAAGGGCCGAGTTTATCGCCGGATGAAAGTGGCATCTATTTGTCCCCCGTTGGCGCGCGGCGGCGCAGTTCATCGAAGAAGTTCAGCAGAAAGGTCAGGTGCGTGGGCTCCTTCTTGCCGCTGGCATCGTCCTCGAGAATCGCCGCGAGACGCTTGCCGTCCGGCGCCAGATCGTAATTTACGGAGCCGAGCACGTTCCGCAAACGAGCCTCCATCCACAACCGGGGGTTCCCCGCCGTGAATGCGTCTCCTTTGGCGGCATAGCTGACGGCCGTCACGCGCCCCTCCAGAGTCTGAAAAAGCAATTCCCGTCCATCGCGGGACCACAGGGGCCAAACGCCGCCGCCCGCCGAAACCTGCCACCGTCCTCCGGGGCCGGGGAACGGCCGCACGTACACCTCAAAGATCCCCGTCTCATTGGACACATAGGCCAACCAGCGCCCATCGGGCGAAAACGCCGGTTGCTGTTCCTGGAAGGGTGTTCCCAGGAACAATTCTGGTTTGCCGAGCCGCACCCCGGCAGCGCCCGGCCGGGCATCGGTTTCCACAGCCGCGGTGAAAATCTGACGGTTGCCGCGGGTTCCGTTCTGAACGATAGCCAGGCGCTTTCCGTCCGGCGAAAACGAAAATGGATTTACTCCGAGTGATCCGAGTGTTTCGTCGGTCAACCGCGTTGCCTCGCCGGATCCGTCCGGCCGGATGGCGTACAAAAACGCGAGGCGCCCCGTTGCTGGATGCGAACACGATCGTCTTCCCGTCGGGAGCCCACACGGGGTAGACATTGGCGCCCGGCAGGAAACTGATCCGCGACGGAGTATCTCGATCCAGATCTTTCACCCAAATGTCGCTTCCCTTGCTACTAACCATCGAATACGCCAGCCGCTTGCCGTCCGGCGAGAACCGCAGATCGTGGTATTGGCCCGGAGTCGTCTCGAGCGGCTGCGTCTTGCCGGAGCGATCCACCCAGGAAATCGACCACCCATTCGTTCCCTCGCCGGAGAGATAGACGAACGTCCCGTTTTGCCCGAACGCAAAATCGCCGCCCCCTCCCGGATTGCTGGCGACATCCTCCAGAATGGGTGCGGGCGAGCCGCTGGCGGCCAGACGGCTGGCGTCGAAGGGCACGGCGAATAGCGTGCTCTGATGCAGGTAAATCAGTTGCCCCGCGCCGGTTGACGACGGCAGGTAACGGGCGGAATAGCCCCCGCTTACGAGGGTCTTTCGTTCGCCGGTTGGGAGCGATATTACCTCGATCTTCGCGTCTTGGAAGTTATCCAACTGGGCGGACGAAGTAAACAGGATCGCCTGGCTGCCCGGCAGAACCTGGGGCCGACGGTGGGTAGCTTCGCCGGAGGTCAACTTCGTCACCGGCGCGGGCGTCCCGCCGGCGGAAGGGATCCGCGATAGGCCGCCGACGAAGTTGAGCGCCGCGATGATGTTGCCATCATCGCCCCAACTTGCGCCATTGCCGTAGGGCGCATCGCACAGCGTCACCGTGGCGCCGCCCTCGACGGAAACCTTCTTGAGCTTGTTATCGGCGAAGAACCCGATCCACTCGCCGCCGGGAGAGAAGAACGGGTAAGAGGCCTCGTCCGTCCCCGCCAGCGGCGTCATCTCGCTTTGATTCATCAGGCGCGTGTAAATTCGCACTTTCCCATCCGTGCCGCGCAGTGTCACAACCAGGCGCGCGCCGTCGGGCGAAACGGCCAGCGAGCCTCCGATGCGCGCACTCGCGCCCGCACCCGTAAGTCCGCTGCGCGCACTCGCCAGCGGCATATCCGGCGCGATTTCCGCGTTCAGGCGGATTAGCGGGCGCAGGGGCGCGGGCCGCGTGGCGCGATAGGCAATCGAGGATGCTCCGGCCGCGGCCAGCGCAAGCGCAGCCGTCGCAGCCATCCAGGGGAATCTTGCCGGCGAAGCCGTGGCGGCGGGCGCAGCGGGAGAGTTCGCCTCCGCCAGCAGGAACTCCATATCCCCGATGTCACGGAGGCGCTTCTTGGGGTCCTTTTCGAGACAGCGTTCCAAGAGCGGACGTACCTTGGCGGGGACAGCCGTCAGGTCGGGGCGGTCTTTGACGACGGACGCGAGAGTCTCGGTGAGATCTTCGCCCTCGAAGAGGCGCTTGCCGGTGATGATCTCGTAGAGGACCACGCCGAAGGCCCAGATGTCGGTGCGCTTATCGAACGGTTTGCCGCGCGCCTGTTCGGGCGACATGTAGCCGGCAGTGCCGAGGATCATGCCGGCGCGCGTCATTTCCATGGAAAGCGTCGGCGACATGGTGGCGCTCGCTCCCGCCACGGCGCCGGTTTCGGCCGATTTGGCCAGGCCGAAATCGAGAATCTTGACTACGCCGGCGGGGGTGAGCTTGATGTTGGCGGGTTTGAGATCGCGATGGATGATGCCTTTTTCGTGCGCCGCTTCGAGCCCCGCGCCAATCTGGCGCGCGATAGCGAGGGCTTCGTCGATTGGCAGCGGACCTTTGAGGTCGGCGCCTTCGATGAGTTCCATGAAGAGTGCGCCCTGTTCGATGCCGTAGACGGTGGCGATGTTGGGGTGATTGAGGGCGGCGAGCATCTGGGCTTCGCGCTCGAAGCGGGCCATGTACTGCGCGTCGGCAGAGAGCGCCGCGGGCAGGACTTTGATGGCGACGTCGCGGTTGAGCTTGGCATCGCGGGCGCGGTAGACTTCGCCCATCCCGCCGGCGCCGAGGGGCGCGACGATTTCGTAGGGGCCGAGTTTGTCGCCTGGTGAAAGTGGCATGAGCAGTTATTGTATACGCCTCACTTCTTCAGCAGCGACATCCAATTCAACACCACTGTGAATGCAGCTTGCGTGGTCTCTTCACCGCCGATGACGGGGAACAGGAACCTGGTCCCATCGGCGTTCACGTCCCACTGGGTGGCGCCAATTTGGCAATCGGAACAGCGGCTTGGGAACGCCCGCTTGAAATGCGGCGCCGCTGCCGTTCACCTCGGATGCCATCGCGTTCCCGCCCGGAATCAGGTAGTAAAGCTCTTTGCCGTCCCCGCGCCAGTGAGGTTGCAGGCCTCTGCCTTGCGAGACCATCCACTTCCCACCGCCGCCCGCCGGAGCCGGAAACGGCCGCACATAGATCTCGGACCTCCCCGACTCGTTGGAGCTGTACGCGATCCAACGGCCATCCGGGGAAAAGCGCCCTTGGCTTGTATCGAACATGGTTTGCAGGAACAGCATCGGCTTGCGTACGGCCCCGCCGTCCATGGGGAGCACCCGAAGCAAGCGCCCGTTCCCGCTCGTTTGGTCGAATAGCAGAAAGCGCCCGTCACGGGACCAATCGGTGACAATTTTGTCGGCATCGTTTTTTAGCAGCAACTCGTCCGCGCCCGCTCCGTTTGCGGCGTGTTGGTAGATGTCGTAATGACCGGCGCGGCTGGACGAAAATGCGATCCGCAACCCGTCGGGCGACCAAACGGCAGCCCCGTCACGGCCGGATTGAGTGAATGTGAAGCGCGTCTTTCCGCCCTGCGCGAGGTCCACCAACCAGATGTTCGCGTGCTCTCCTGGACTCTGTGCGGCCACCCTGGTACCGTTCGGGGGAAAGCGCCAAAGGATTGTTAGACAGATAGTCCGCGCCGGTCGGCGTTCCCACAGTCTTACCCTGGCGATCGAACCAGGTGAGCCGGGCGCCGGCGTCGGCTTCCCCGGTCCGGTAGACCAGCGCGCCATTCCGTGAAGCAGAAAACTGCCCGCCCGCGGCCCCGCGGGTTACCTGCTCCGCCACGGGGACCGCTTCGCCCGCCAGTTCCAGACGGCGGAGATCGAACGGCTGAGCCAATAGCGTGCCTTCGCGCAGGAAGAGGATTCTTCCGGAACTGCCGTCCGGCAACGGGACAAACTGCGCATATTGGTCAGTGGCCAACAGGCGTCTGGCGGCCGCCTGGCCGGGTTTGCCGTCCAGCGCGCCGAGATAGACGCCCGTGGCATCGGGTTTGAGTGCACTCCAGTAAAGAAAATGCTGCCCGTCGGGCAGGAACACCGGTCCTCTGTAGGCGCCTGCCGCGGGCGGACCGGCGGAGGCGACGGGCGTGGCCGTGCCGCCTTCGGAGGAGACGCGCATCAGTTGCTTGGCGAGTCCGGTGGCGAAGAGGATCGTGCCGTCGCGATTCCAGGAGCCGCCATAGAAAATTCCGGGGGCATCGCAGAGGGTTTGCGCCGGACCACCCGAAACGTCGATCTTCTTTAGCTTTTCGCCGCTCGGAAACGCCACGAACCGGCTGTCGAAAGACCAGAAGATCATTCGGGAAGGAGTGAGATCGGTTGCGGACAAGGCCCGCGATTCCAGCGTATCCATCGAGCGGACCCAGAGGCGTGGCGTGCCGTCGCTGCCGGTGGCGTAATAGGCGAGCTTGGTTCCGTCGGGGGATAGGGCGAATCGATAGGAGGCGCCGATTTTAGCGTTTTCAGGCGCGAGATGGAACTTCACGGGCGTGGGCGTTTCGGGCGGCAGTTCGCGAAAGTGCACCGCCGCCAGCGCAGCCAGCCCCAACCCCAACACCCCCGCCGCAACCAACGCCCAATTCCTCTGGGGCAGGCCGGCAGCCAGCGCGGGACCCGCAGTTCCGCCATTCTCCCCCAGCAGCAATTCCATATCCCCGATGTCGCGGAGGCGCTTCTTCGGGTCCTTCTCCAGACAGCGTTCGAGCAGCGGACGCAGCTTCGCCGGGACGCCGTTCAGGTCGACCCGGTCCCTCACTACTTTCGCCAAAATCTCCGTGAGGTCTTCGCCCTCGAAGAGTTGTTTGCCGGTGACGATCTCGTAGAGAACTACGCCGAAGGCCCAGATGTCGGTGCGCTTATCCAGCGGCTTGCCGCGCGCCTGTTCGGGCGACATGTAGGCCGCGGTGCCGAGGATCATACCCGCGCGCGTCATTTCCATCGAAAGCGTCGGCGACATGGTGGCGCTCGATCCCGCGGCGGCGCCGGGTTCGGCCGATTTGGCGAGGCCGAAATCGAGGATCTTGACCACGCCGGCGGGGGTGATTTTGATGTTGGCGGGTTTCAGATCTCGATGGATGATGCCTTTTTCGTGGGCGGCTTCGAGGCCGGCGGCGATTTGGCGGGCGATGGCGAGGGCTTCGTCGATTGGCAGCGGACCTTTGAGGTCGGCTCCTTCGATGAGTTCCATGACGAGCGCGCCCTGCTCGATGCCATACACGGTGGCGATGTTGGGGTGATTCAGCGCGGCCAGCATCTGGGCTTCGCGCTCGAAGCGCGCCATGTACTGGGCGTCGTTGGACAGCGCGGCGGGGAGGACTTTGATGGCGACGTCGCGATTGAGCTTGGCGTCGCGGGCGCGGTAGACTTCGCCCATCCCGCCCGCGCCGAGTTTGGAAACGATTTCGTAAGCGCCTAACTTGTCGCCCGCGGAAAGTGCCATATGCGTTTTTCCTATTTCCCAACCGGCGCTTTGCGCCGCAGTTCGTCGAAGAAGTTCATCAGGAACACTACCTCGTGCTCCTGCTTGGGAGCCCCCCCGGTGTCCACCGGCGCCAGCATCACCACGCGCTTGCCGTCCGGCGCCAGGTGCTGGCCCCCGCGCCGGTCCGCGCGCTCGACATGCCGCGCACGTTCAGCGACGGCAGATTCAGCAGCTCGACCAGCTTCTTTCCGCCGCCCTCGGTGCGCCCCAGCCACAGCTCGCGCATCAGGCT
>JBKQPR010000026.1:0-3917 GCA_052144935.1 Bryobacteraceae bacterium | reverse complement strand
TCACCGCCATGATGACGTTGCTGAAAGGGCCCGCCAGCGAGACCACCGCCAGCCCGTTCAAACCGCCGCGCAGTTTGGCCGGATTGGTGCGCACCGGACGGCCCCATCCCAGAAAGCCGGCCCCCAGAAGGGAGGTCACAAACGGCAGGACGGCGGTGCCGAGCCAGTCCACGTGGGCCAGCGGGTTGAGCGTCACGCGGCCGTCCCGGCGCGGCGTGTCGTCCCCCAGGCGGGTGGCCACCCAGGCGTGCGCGAACTCGTGCGGCGCGGTCAGAATCCACAGCAGCAGCACGTTGAGCAAGGCCGTTTCCAGGTTGAGCGAGTGCATGGTCAGAGGCGGGCGGCGTGGCGCGTTGCAACCCGGCGTCCGGCCCCGGGCCGGCTCAGCCGCATTGCGGGGCGAACCCTGTAGAATGGATTGAACTGAGTTCAACGAGAACTCGGAGATTGGGAAGTTCTGATGGAAGGTAACGCCAGTCGCCGCCGCGTGGCGCGTACACGAGGGATTCCGCCAGGAACAGCGAGGACCTCATCTGTTTTCCTGCTGGGGATCGCGCTGATTGGTTGCCGGCAGTCTCCACGCGAGCCGGCGATGTTGCAATATACCTATTCTTGGAACGAAGATCGACCGCAAACAAGGGCGCTGTTGCAGCAGTTCACGCAAGAAACCGGGATTCGCGTCAAGAGTATTCCGGTTCCGGAGTACACTAACGACTATCTTGAAGTCGCACGCAAGCTCCTGAAGGATGGCTCAGGCGTCGATCTCCTGAACATCGATTTGATCTGGTCCCCGATTCTCGAACCCGATTCGATCGATCTGCAGCCCTATCTGGCGGCCGAAATCCCGCTGCTTGAGCCGCAATTGCTGCCCAGTTATACAGTGAACGGAAAGCTTGTGGCGGTGCCCTTCAACGTTCCCCTTGGAGGCTTGGAATATCGAACCGATCTCCTCCGCCAATACGGCTATGATCATCCTCCACGGACGTGGGACGAACTCGAGACCATGGCCGGGCGGATCCAGGCGGGTGAGCGCGCCAAAGGCGCGAAAGATTTCTGGGGCTACCTGTGGCAGGGAGCCGCTGGTGAAGCTTTGACCTGCAATGGTCTGGAATGGCAAGTCTCCGTGGGAGGAGGGCGGATCATCGAGCAGGATCGGACGATCAGCGTGAATAATCCGGCGGCGATTCGGGCATGGCAGCGGGCCAGGCGTTGGATTGGCTGGATATCGCCGCCCGGCGTGGTGGAGTACCGGGAGCTCGATACCATAGGCTTTTTTGACTCGGGCAGGGCCGCCTTTCACCGCATCTGGTTGCTGACCCCGATGACCAGGAGTGGGCAAGCTCGCCACATCGGCTGGCGAAGCTTCCGGCTCCCGGTGGTCGAGACCGGCTTTTCGAGACTGCCTGGGGGAACCGGAGGATCGGTCGGAACATTAGGGGGTACCGGCACGGCCGTCTCGGTACATTCGACTCATCGCCAGGAAGCCATCGCGCTTCTCCGGTTCCAGCTTCACGCCCTGATGCAGCCGAACCAAGAGGACCGCGGTTCCGGCGGCCCTGTGCAGGTTGAGTTCTCCGATCCGCCGTCGATTTCGGCGCCGTATGTTTCTCCGACAGGATCGGATCGGCGCGCGAGCATAGTCGCCCGGCCCTCCGTCGAAGCCGGCAGCAAATATAAGCAGGTTTCGAGAGCTTACATCGACGCCGTGCACTCGGTTCTGACTGGACAGAGGGGAGCGCCTGAGGCCGCGGCTGAACTGGAAAAGCAACTGATCGAAATCACCGGTTTCCGTGCCGCTCCCCCCAAGACGGCGGACAAGGTGGTGCGCTAGGGTAAACGTTTGGTCGCCGGCGCCCGTTCCGGTTGGCCGTTTCCAGCAAGAAACGCGGGTGGAGACGGTCTAAGCAAAATCGAATGAAGTCACCAGACGGCAACTACTTCGACATCGGCCGGCGTCTGACGCTCACGTTGGCTCTGTTAATCGCCCTGATTCTGGGCGGAAACGGACTCGTGATTTTGCAGTTTGAGGGAGCTCGCCTTCAAACAGATCGTCTCACCGGCGTAAGTCAGCAGTTGATCGCGGTCCTGCGGCTTCAGGAAGGTCTTCTGTCATTTCATCAGCGACTGGATGAACTCGCACAGTCCAAGGATGCGCACCGCCTGGTAACCGAAGCCAAGCCATTACGCGCAGCTCTCCTGGAACAGACCCGACAAACCAGGAGCACTCTCGCTTACCTGCCGACTGAATTACGTGTAGATCCGGCTTTTCTGACGGCTCTGGACGCGTTTGAGACCACTCTACCGTCACAGCTCCAGGAGATCACCGCCCTGGCTGCGGTAGGCGACTGGGACGGTGTTCGCCTTCGCCTTGACAACGATCTGGGACTAATGGAGACTACGACCTCTGCCCTCGTCAAGAACATTAATCGGGATCTCGATGAAGAACTGCCGCGCGCCGTCGCGAACATGAGAAATGTGCAGCGCAGGATCCTTCTGATCGTGCCGGCAACGGCGATCTCCACGGTTTTCATCGCCGCATTCTTTGGCTGGGCCATAGCGCGGCGCATGCTGGAACTTCGCCTGGAAGAGCGAGTGAACGAGCGCACGCGAATCGCGCGAGAATTGCACGATACTCTACTGCAGAGTTTTCAAGCGGTCTTGCTGAAGTTTCACGCGGTGACGTACCTGCTCCCGGATCGCCCCGAAGCCCAGCAGGTGCTGGAGGGCGTCATCGAGCAGGCCAGGGGGGCGATCACCGAGGGCCGGGATGCATTGCAGGGGTTGCGCAGCTCCAGAGTTATTTCCAACGACCTTGCACGGGCGATCGGCACGCTCGGTGAAGAACTGGCTGCCGATCAAACCGGCCGGAATTCTTCCGACTTTCGTGTGCAAGTGGAAGGCACACCAAGGAATCTGGCTCCGCTCGTCTGGGGCGAAGTCTATCGGGTCGCAGGCGAGGCGCTGCGCAATGCATTCCGGCACGCACACGCCGGGCGGATCGAAGTGGACATCCGGTATGACCAACGGCAGCTTCGATTGCGGGTCCGGGACGACGGAAAGGGCATCGACCCGAAGGTTATTGAGGCAGGCGGCCGCGCCGGACACCATGGCTTGCCTGGCATGCACGAACGCGCCCATATGGCGGGGGGGAAGCTGGCGGTCTGGAGCGAACTCAATTCCGGCACAGAGGTCGAAATGACGATTCCGGCCTCCCTGGCATACGCAAAATTGCCTGTCGCGCGCTGGTGGATGTTTTGGGAAAGAGGAACTCGATCAAGCGATGTGTGAGGGCCTTTGCGCCAGGGCCGCCGTCGCCGCCGGCCCCAATTCCATTCGGATTCCGGCCGTCCACGATCACCCCTGTGTTTTCCGGCTCGGGGCCCGAGCCTGAGGGCCTCGTCGTCGGATTGCTTCTGGCTGCCAGCGGGTTGCTGTTGCCGATCGGACTCTGGACGCCGCCAGCGAGCGCTGGGCTGCCTCCATCGTTGTTGTAACCCGGTTTTCCCCGGTTTGACCTCGGGTGGGAAATGCCCATCAACTCGCCTTTGGCTGCACTCTTTGCGTCACCAGAGTAGCCTCAGTGCAGCAGGCTGAAAATCGCCCGCGTGCCCAGGTAGCTCCACTCACTCATGAGGATTCCCAGGCGCGTCACCGAGATCAGCACGATCAGCAGCATGAAGCCGAACCTCGAAAGCTCGACATAGACCACCGCCGGCACGCGCGCGGCCAGCAGGAGCTTGGAGCCATCCAGCGGGGGAAACGGCAGCATATTGATGATCGCCAGGTAGAGGCTGAGTTCCACTCCGTGGGCCAGGAATTGCGCCAGCGCGGGGATGGCGCTCAGCGTGGCTACCGCCAGTACCGCCAGGATCACCGCCATGATGACGTTGCTGAAAGGGCCCGCCAGCGAGACCACC
>JBKQPR010000025.1:0-12238 GCA_052144935.1 Bryobacteraceae bacterium | reverse complement strand
GGGGAATGATTCCGGCCGGCGCGAGTGCGAGCAGAGCGCGGACTCCAAAAATCGCTAACAACAATCCAGCTATGGCGCCGCCGAGCGATAGCATCGCGCTCTCGGTCAGCAACTGTCGAATCAGCCGGCTCCGCGGCGCCCCCAGCGCCGTGCGCACTGCCATCTCCTGGCGGCGCAGGGATCCCTTCATCAGCAGCAGATTGGCCACATTGGCGCACGCGATCGACAACACGAAGGCGACTGCTCCCATGAAGACGAGAAGCGATTTCCGAATCTGGCCGACGAACAGATCCTGGAGCGGGAGAACCTCGGCGACCCAACCGTTTCTATTCGGCGCGCCGGCCGCCGCCATCAGATGTTGCCAGGGTAACTGCGGAGCCAGCGCTTCCAGTTCCGCCTGCGCCTGCCGCTGAGTAACAGACGGCCGCAATCGCCCGAAGGCGGACGGGAAAAAGGAGTTCCCCGGGCCGGATCCCACCGTCAGAGGCAACCACAATGCGGCGTCGCCCGGAAACGCGAACCCGGCCGGCATGACGCCAATCACGCTACGCTTGATCCCGTCCACAGTGATGGACTTTCCCAGGATGTTCGGATCCGCCACAAAACGGCTGCGCCAGAGTCCCTCGCTCAGCACAACCACACCTGGGGAGCCGCGTTCCTCTTCCTGGGCGGCGAAAGCTCTGCCCATCGCCGGGCTTACACGCAGAACCGGAAAGAAACTCGATGTGACGAGCCCCGCCGGCAAGCGAACGGCGTCTCCCACTCCGGTCATGGTGACCTGCGTCCCGATAAAAGCCGTGACGCGCTCAAAGGCGTGGGTCCGCCGCTGGAGTTCGACATAGTCGTGGTTCGACAGGCTAGGCCTGCCGGCAATAACGCCAGGGCCAACGCGCGGCTGGTAGGAGATCAGGAACAGCCGCTCTGGTTGGAAAAGAGGCAGTGGGCGCAAGAGCACCGCGTTTACTACAGTGAAAACCGCGGTGTTGGCTCCGATGCCGAGCGCCATCGCCAGAACAGCCAATGCCGTAAACCCAGGGGACTTGCGCAGACTGCGGACGGCGTAACGGACGTCCTGGCCGGCCGTTTGGATAGTCACGCTGATGTTCATTTCATGCTAACGCTTCGAACGGACGGGCGCCGGATGGAGGAATCGGCACGCTGTGCCATCCGGGCCCGCCGTTGGCCGAGGGGTGGTTGTGCCCCTACTGCGGCAACTGAAACTGAACGTGCCGCTCGCGATTGAGCCGCAAACTCAAGTCGCGGTCCACCGCGGAAAGATCCACTTGCTTTTCTTCGTGCTCCAGGGTGACGTAGTGCAGGGTCTGCCCGCTCACCCAGTAAGCCGCAGCGGCCAGAATGTTCTTGTCCTTGAAGGCGATCAAATAGATCGGCGATCCCGCCGGAGCCGCGCTCGCGCCCGCCGGTGGCTGGACCTCCTGGCCGTATTGGTCATACTCATGCATCCCCGGACGCGGCTGGTCCGCATATACCACGGTCGGGGCCTGTTGCGGATAAACCGCCGTCACATTAGGCGATTGCTGATACGCCGGAGAAGCGTAGCCCGCGCTGTAGGTCGTGTCGTAGTAAGGATAATAGTTGTAATCGTAATAAGGATAGGAGCCGTAACCGTAGTAATACGGCCAGTAACCCAAGCCGTAACCCCAGTAGGGCCAGTAATAACCGCCGTAGACGCCACGGTAGCCGTAACCATAGCCGCGGAATCCGTAGCCGCCGTAACCGTACCCGCGGTAGCCGTTCGCGAATCCGCCGCCCACCACTCCGCGGCCGATGCCGCCGACGGCTCCGCCGCTGGCGTGGAATCCACCGCCGATGGCCGCCCCACCGCCGCTGAAATGCCCGCCGCCGCCGATGCCCGCCCCACCGCCGCCCATATGCCCACCGCCGCCTCCGCCGCCGTGACCGCCGCCGCCGCCGCGCTGCGCCATGGCGCCGCCGGCGAGGATGCAACTTAACGCAAGTATCTGAAGAACCCGCATGGAAATCACTCCTAATTCGCAGCTTACTCCCGCCCGCAGGCGTTCGCAAGGTGGCAGGAATGCGCTACTATCGTATGCGCGGTAAATTAATGCCTTTTCATCTGTCTTCGAACGCATTTGCGGAGGGTGGCTGGATCCCTGAGTTGCACTCCTGCCAGGGCGCCGACCTTTCGCCGTCTTTGGAATGGACCGATCCTTCCGTGGAGGCCCGCAGTTTTGCGCTGGTGGTGGAGGATCCGGACGCCCCCGCGGGCGTGTGGTGCCATTGGCTGCTCTACGACATTCCCGCCAAGGTTCGCGCTCTGCCACAGGGCTACAAGCCAGAATCGCTGGGGGTGAGCGGGGTGAACGATTTCGGGAAACTGGGCTACGGCGGACCCTGCCCGCCCAAGGGCAGCCCCCATCGCTATTTCTTCAAGTTGCACGCGTTGGATGTGCACACCCTCGGCCTGGGCGCAGGCATTCCGCGAGCGGAGCTGCTGCGCGCCATCAAAGGCCACGTGCTGGCGGAAGCCCAGTACATGGGGCGCTTCCAGAGGCGCTGAGCTTCTACACGCGCCCCATCCAGGCAAGCGAAACCAGCCCCGCCGTCTCCGCGAGGTCGATCATAGCGGCTTCCAAGGGCCTCCTGGCATCGTCGCACACGGTCCGGAACGCCAGTCTTCGCCAAATCGATCATGGTTACCCAAGCTGGCGCGCGCAAGCCGCAGCCATTGCCGGCAATCGACCGTGCCGCGCGGAGGGTTAGCGCGCGTGCCGCGCGGAGGGTTGTCGCGCGCCCTCTAGTGCTTTGCCGGCGTCACCTCGGAACCGCATTTGGGGCCGACCGCACCTTCACGGTAAATGATCTCCCCATGGCGCATGGTCATGCGGACCAGGTTGCCTCCGAAGTTCTCGGCCAAGTCCCGATAATCGCCGACGTTGAGGATCAGCACGTCGGCCGACTTGCCGCACTCCAGGGACCCCGTGCTGCCGGCCAGATCCAAGGCATGGGCGCCATTGATAGTGGCTGCGCAGATGGCCTCCTCGGGAGTCAGGCCGAATTCCCGGGTAGCCAGCGATACGACCGCCTGCATATTGAACGTGGGAGTCTCGAGCGGATTGAAATTGCTGGCCAGGGCGATGGCCACGCCGGCATCCGCAAAGATGCGCGCGGGCGCGGCGGGTCCGCGGCGGCGAAAGGAGTCGGCAGGCAGCAGCGTGGCGACCATGGCGCCGGCCAGCAGGGCAGCCTCCTCGGCCGCGGCGTATTCCAGATGGTCCACGCTCACCGCCTGGTGGGCCGCGCCTTGCACGATCGCAGCCGCCGGATGGGGACTCTGGGCGTGGATCTTGCAGCGGAAGCCCAGCGCCTGGGCCGCGTGCAGGTAGCGCCGCAGGCCGGGGGCGAACGCCGGATCGTCATTCCAGAAAGCGTCGGCGAAGCGCGCCAGGCGGCCGCGGCGAATCCTGGGCAGCAGGTCGTTGATGACCAGGTCGAGCGCCTCCTCGCGTCCCTTCTCAGGCAGGTTCAGCAGGAAAGTGGCCGCGGTGTCCAGTGGCTGGTTCTGTAAGGCGGCCAGCACGCGCAATAGCTTGGCCTCCACGTTCTCGTCCGGCCCGAAGCCGGTCTTCACCTCCACGGTGGTGGTGCCGTGCCGCGCCATGGCGTCGAGGCGCTGTCGGGCGCGCGACTCGATCCGCTGGCCCGTGGCCATCCGTATGTACCGGACGGCATGGTCCGGATCCGCTCCGTCGGGCCTGCCCGGCGGCCACAGCAAATGCGTGTGGGAGTCCACGAATCCGGGCATGACCACACGCCCGGCGGCGTTGATTTCGGTGGAGCCTCGCGCCTCCGAGAGGTTCTCGACGCGGCGCGTGGGACCGGCCTCCACTATCACGCCATTCTGAATCAGGAGAGCGCCATCGGGAATTACGCCGAGTTCCTTGAGTTGCCACCCGCGCCGGGGTTCTTTGGGGCCGCGTAAGGTCAGCAGTTGACGAGCGCCCCGAATCAGAATCGTGCCCGTCTGTTTGTGCCCTCTTTTTACTGTAGCATCGTAAGAGCCGCTCAATCCGTTAATCCGCGATGAAGCAATCCCGCCCGCCAACCAGGAATCGCCCGCCCACTAAGGACTATCGGCGAAGTGGGAATCGCCTTTCGGCCGGAAAGCGTCCGCCGGCAGAGAACCGCCCGCCAACGGGGAACCGCCGTTCGGCCAGGGCGCGTCCGCCCACCGACGATCCCCCGTCGCTCGGGGAGCATCCGCCAACCGGGAAACGCCCGCCAACTGAGAACCGCCGGTCGGCCAGGGCGCGTCCGCCCACCGATGATCGCCGGCCGCTCGGGGATCGTCCGCCAGCCGGGAAACGCGCGCCAACCGAGAACCGCCGGTCGGACAGGGCGCGTCCGCCTACCGGGGGTCGCCCGTCAGCCGCGAACCGCCCGCCAGTTGCGAACCGCGCGCCGGTCGGGGAGCGTTCGCCAGTTGGGAACCGCCCGCCGGTAGGGGCGCGTCCGTTTACCGGGGGTCGCCCGTCAACTGAGAACCGCCGGTCGGCCGGGGTGGGTGCGCCTACCGGGAATCGCCCGCCAGCCGCGAACCGCCCGCCAGTTGCGAACCGCGCGCCGGTCGGGAAGCGTCCGCCAGCGGAGAACCGCCCGCCGGTAGGGGCCCGTCCGTTTACCGGGAATCGCCGGCCAACTGAGAACCGCCGGTCGGCCGGGGCGCGTCCGCCTACCGACGATCGTCTGTCGCTCGGGAATCGCCCGCCAGCCGGGAATCGCCCGCCAGCCAGGAACCGCGCGCCCACCGGGAACCGCCCCCTGAAGACTCTCGAACGCGTCTTCTCCAAGGCCGGCTGGGGGTCGCGCGCGGACGCCCGAACCTGGATTGGCGCCGGCCGGGTGCGCGTGAACGGCAAACTGGTGACCAACCCCGACCATTGGGTGGACCTGGAAAAAGACCGGGTTACGCTCGATGGGAAACCGCTCCATGGCGCCCCGCAACAGTACGTTCTTCTCTACAAGCCGAAGGGCTACCTCACCACCTGGCGGGATCCGGAAGGCCGCCCCACGGTCTACGGCCTGCTACAGGACGCTGGCGCCTGGCTGTCTCCGGTAGGCCGCCTGGACCTCGACACCAGCGGCCTGCTCCTGATGACCAACGACACCGCTTTCGCCGAGCGCCTCACCAACCCCGAGTACAAAATTTCCAAAACCTATCAAGTGAAAACTTCCACCCTGTTGAGCGACCAACAGATCGAACAATTGCGCCAGGGCGTACTACTGAGCGATGGCCCCACCCGGTCCGCCGAGGCCAAACGCCTGCGCGACAGCGCCAAGTACACCTTTATCGAACTGACCATCACCGAAGGGCGCAACCGCCAGGTGCGCCGCATGATCGAGGCGGTGGGAAGCAAAGTGCTCAAGCTGGTGCGCACCGCCATAGGCCCCATCCGCATCGGCGATCTGACCATCGGCAACTGGCGGCGGCTCACCGCGGACGAGTTGCGCAGCCTGCAAAGAAAACCCTGAAAGCGCTTCCAGAACCGCGCGCGAAGGGTTATCATACTCCGGAGAGGAGATCCACGCTGCATGTCTTCCCATCCGACCCATCCGTCCCGCCGTCAGTTTGCCCGCGCCGCCTCCGCCGCATCGCTCGCCGCCCTGCTGCCCAGGGGCGTCTTTGGGGCCACCGCCGCCAATAAGAAAGCGGTGGTGCATGCCGACCAGGAGATCGGCACCGTCCGTCCCGAACTGCACTCGAATTTCGCCGAGCACCTGGGATCGTGCTCCTACGGCGGCATCTGGGTGGGCAAGAACTCCCCCATTCCAAATATCGATGGCTACCGCCGCGCGGCGGTGGAGTATCTGAAGGAGCTGGGGGTTCCGGTGCTCCGCTGGCCGGGCGGCTGTTTCGCCGACGATTACCATTGGCGGGAAGGCATCGGGCCGGCCGGGAAGCGGCCCAAGCGGGTCAACCTGCATTGGGGAAACTATCTGGAAGACAACAGCTTCGGCACCCACGAATTCATCGGCTTCTGCCGGCTGATCGGCGCCGAGCCGTATTTCGCGGCCAACGTGGGAACCGGGTCGCCCGAGGAGTTTCGCGACTGGATCGAATACTGCAACTACCCCCAGGGGAGCGCGCTTTCGGACGAGCGGGCGGCCAATGGATCGCCGGCGCCCTTCCGCGTGAAGTACTGGGGCGTGGGCAACGAGCTGTGGGGCTGCGGCGGCAACTACACGCCGGATCGCGCCGCCCAGGAGTTCCGCCGTTTCGCCACCTTTGCGCGGGGGATGGCTGGCGCGCGCACCATTCCGGGCGGCACCGACGTTTACCTGGTGGGCTGCGGACCCAACAAAGACGACGTGCGCTGGACCCGCGGTTTCATGGACCAGCTTGCGGGCGGCGGACCGCAGTTGGACGGCTACTCGATGCACTTCTACGAGAACGGCGACCTCGCCCCTACCGAGTTCACGACCCAGGAAATGTACCGGCAGTTGAACCTCTTCGGGCAGGTCGAGCAGGCCATCATCCATCAGCGCGAGTTGCTGGACGGGTATCAACCAGACCCGCGCCGCCAGATCGGGCTGTTCTTCGACGAATGGGGCGTGTGGGACCAGATGATACCGGAAGAGGAGCGCACCCGCGGGCGCCTGTGGATGCAATCCACCATGCGCAGCGCGGTGGGCGCCGGCCTGGGGCTGAACCTGTTCAACCGCCAGGCGGACAAGCTCTACATGTGCAACATCGCGCAGTTGATCAACGTGTTGCAATCGGTGCTGCTGACCGACGGTCCGGAGGGCCGGAACTGCGTCCGCACGTCCACTTACTGGGCCTTCATGCTATTCAAGCCGCATCGCGGGAAGACCGCCGTGCGCGTGGAGGCGGACGGCAACCGCCTGCCCGCTGGGCCCGCCGGAGGCCGTGGCGGCCGTGGCGCCGCCCAGCCGGAAGCCCCGCCGGATCTTTCGGTGTCGGCATCGCGGCAGGGCGGGGAACTGGTGGTGAGCCTGGTGAATCCGCGCCACGACGTGGATATGGAGGTGGAGTGTGCCATCCGCGGCGCCGCCGCCCGAAGCGCCCGCGCGCAGATCCTGCACGATGCGGACATGAACGCCTGCAATACCTTCGACCATCCGGACCGCCTGGGCATCAAGCCGCACGAAGCCGCGGTTGAAGGCGGCAATTTGAAGCTCACGCTGCCGGCGCTCTCGGTGGTGACGGTGACGGTGCAGGTGGGGTAAGAAGCGCGATAAGGCCAGCAGGTGGTCGTGGTTAACGGTCTCTGTTGCCGCTCTTGCTCTCGTGCGGAACACCTCGCCTCCTTGCTAGACTGAGGGTGAGGTCGATTGGTCATGGAGAAGCCGCACGGAGGCCAGCCGGTAGCTGAAAGGTACGCGCGTAGCGGTCATCCGTCCATTGAGGAACTCGTCGCTGAACGGGACGCGAGATTTCCAGGGGACCCGGCCCACCTGCTCAGCGATTTCTGGCGGTGACCGCCGCCCGACCAGCGGAAAGAGGTCAACGAGAAAAAGTATGGCCGAGAAATTGAAGCTCAGTGAGCGAGTCGAACGTTTGGAAGATCTGATGACCACGCTGGCCAAAGCCCAGATCAGAACGGAAGAGCAGCTTGCACAATTCAGCGCGGAGACGAAGGCGCGTTTTCGTGAAACCGACGAAAGAATGGCAAGGCTCGCAGAAGAGGACCGGGAACGCGGCCGTAAACTTGATGAACGAATCGAAAAGCTCGTGTCGGCCATTGGTGAACTGGTTCGTCGGGATTCCGAGAAGTCAATGTAATCGCGCCGGCCGCCGCCGCTTCCCACTCCGTCCTGGCTCAAGAAGCACCAGCCGGGCTAGCAGGCGCGACACCAAGCCGCCGCAACTACTACGTGCCCGTGTCGCGCCGCAGCCGGTTCCGCAGCATCGATGGTTGGTACCATAATAGTCCGATGCTCGAGCTGGCTCCTAACGATCCCATCGTCAAGGCATACCTCAAGGACCTCCAGCACCTTAAAGATCAGCTCGTTGTTCACGAACTTGGCCTCAAAGGACCCTTTTACAACCTCCTCGACAAAGCAGCCAAGAGGCGCGGTTGGACCCTGGTGCAGGAGTTGTCCACTTACTCGGGAGGAAAGCGCGTGGTGCCCGACGGCACCGTGCGCGATGAGTTCCGGCTGGCCCGTGGGTGGTGGGAGGCGAAGGACACGTCGGATCAGCTCGCCGCGGAGATCCAGAAGAAGTTGAAGGCCGGTTATCCCGCGCGCAATACCATCTTCGAAGATACGCGAGTGGCGGTTCTTTACCAGGACCGCGGCGAAGCGGGCGAATTCGCGCTCAGCGAACCGGTGAAGATCGCGGACCTTCTGAACCGCTTCCTGTCGCACGACGAGTCCGATGAGCGCGAGTTTGAGCGCGCCATGCAGGAGTTCAAGAGCCGCATCCCGGATCTGGCGCAGTCGCTGAGCGAACACATCTCCGACGCGCACAAGAAGATCCGGAAATTCCGCGAAGCCTTCGCGGCCTTCGTAACGCTCTGCCGCGCGTCCCTCAACCCCGAGCTTTCCGACGGCAATGTGGACGAGATGCTGATCCAGCATCTCCTCACCGAGCGGCTCATGCGCAACCTGTTCCAGAACCCGGAGTTCACCACGCGCAACGTAATCGCGGCCCAGGTGCAGAACGTGATCGATGCGCTTGCCTCCGGCAGCTTTTCGACAGCCGAATTCCTGAAGAAGCTCGACCCCTATTACAACGCCATCGAGCGGCAGGGCGCCAACCTCAGCCACTTCACCGAGAAGCAGGATTTCCTGAACTCAGTCTACGAGCAGTTCTTTCAGCGTTTCTCGCCGAATGTCGCGGATACGCACGGCATCGTGTACACGCCGCGCGAGATTGTCGACTACATGTGCAGCTCCGTGGAGCAGGCGCTCAAGGAAGAATTCGGATACGCACTGGCCTCGCCCGAGGTGATGATCCTCGACCCGTGTACGGGGACAGGCAACTTCGTGGTGAACCTCATCCAACGCATGCCCGGGAAGGCGCTGGCAGAGGCTTACCAAAAGCGGCTGTTTGCAAATGAAGTAATGCTGCTTCCCTACTATGTAGCCAGCCTGAACATCGAGCACGCCTACTATGAGCGGATGGGGCAATACGAGCCTTTTCCCGGTCTCTGCTTTGTCGACACGCTGGACATGGCGGAATCGCGGCAGGGCGCGCTCTTCACGGCGGCCAACACGGAGCGTGTGGAGCGGGAAAAGGAAGCGGCCATTACCGTAATCATCGGCAACCCGCCATATAACGTGGGGCAGAAGAGCGAGAACGACGACAATAAGAACCGCCCTCACAAGGTTGTTGACGGCCGCGTCCACGACACCTACGCCAGAGACTCGAACGCCAGCAGCAAGAGCAAACTCGATGACGCCTACGTGAAGTTCTTCCGCTGGGCGGCGGACCGCCTCGACGGGCGCGACGGCATCGTCTGCTTCGTGTCCAATAACGGCTTCATAGATCAAACCGCTTTCGACGGCATGCGCAAGCACCTGCTGAGGGATTTTGACAGAATCGATCACATCGACTTACACGGTAATGTCCGCCGGAACCCGAAGCTCTCAGGCACAACCCACAACGTGTTCGGCATACAGGTTGGCGTGGGCATCACGCCGGCCGTAAGAAAGAGAGGCGCCACGTCGCGACTCCGCTACTACCGGGTGCCCGAAATGTGGCGCAAGGCGCAGAAGCTGGAGTTTCTGACGAAGCGGGAGGTAGCCTGGAAGGTTCTCACACCCGATTCACGGCAAACTTGGCTCGTGCCGGAGCACGCCGGCGAGTACGGCGCGTTTCTAGCTCTTACGGGCCTGTTCAGCTTGTGGACGCTCGGCATAGGCACGAACCGCGATAGCGTCGTCTACGACTGGGACCGCGACGCGCTTGCCTCTCGGGTCAGGAGATTCGTCGCGAACTACAACCGGGAAGTCCACCGCCACAAAGCCGACCCGCAGGCCGACTGGCTTGACGATATTGATTGGAGCCGCGACCTCAAGCTTGACGTCAACCGGGGCAGACTTGCGGAGTTCGACGAGAAGAAAATCGTTACTTCATTGTACCGGCCGTTCTCGAAGCGATGGCTGTTCTTCGACAGCATCCTGAACGAAGAGGTGTATCAGTGGCCCAAGATCTCGGGGCGAACAATAGTAACCTCAGACATAGGCTGGCGTGCGCCAGCGTTCAATACGCTGCTGACCGACGTTATCGCGGAGAAACACCTGTGCGCGACGATCGACGCCCACCAGTGCTTTCCCCTCTCTCACCTCAAAGACACCGCCGTCGCCCAGTTCCGCCAGCACTACTCCGACGGCTCCATCGCCAAAGAAGACGTCTTCCACTACCTTTACGCCCTCCTGCACCATCCCGAATACCGCGAGCGCTACGCCGCCAATCTCAAGCGCGAACTGCCGCGCATTCCCTTCGCCCCCGACTTCGCGGCCTTCGCCGCCGCCGGGAAAGAACTGGCGCACCTCCACGTCGAATATGAATCGCTCGATCCCTGGCCGCTGGAATCCGTCGAGAGCAAAGACGTCCCATACTCCGAGCGAGTCGTCAAAATGAAACTCAGTGCCGACCGGCAATCGCTCAAGGTGAACGAGTCGCTCACCCTCGCCGGCATCCCGGCAGAAACCTTCGATTACCGTCTCGGATCGCGCTCCGCGCTGGAGTGGGTCATCGACCAATACCAGGTGAAAGGCGAGTCCGACCCGAACCGCGAGGGCGATCCCGGTTACATCGTGCGCCTGGTCGGACAGGTAGTGCGGCTCAGCATCGAGACAACCCGGATTGTGGGACTCCTCCCGCATTATCGCTAGCACCGGTGCCCCGCGCGGCAAGGTCGGCGGGCATCGCGGACCCGGTTTACCTGTCATTTGCCATAGACAACAAATATGTTGACAATTGAATTCGTCCCTGAAATGATGGAGGCAGCTTGATCCCGGCGTTTGATCCCGGCACCGGCGGTCTGCCGCCGGGCGATCATCAGGCGACCTTTGACGAAATAGCGAAACGCCTGGGCTTCACGCCGCGGCGTCGATGGCTGTTGAAAGGCCTCCGTACTGCCGTCGACGCGTTTTGGGATGCCGGCATTGAGGAGATTTACATTGATGGGAGCTTCTGTACGGAAAAGCCGGATCCGGGCGACATCGATGGCTATTGGGTCGAGCCGGACCCCGATGTTTACGAACGCATCGATCCGTATTGGATCGACTTCGAACCCCTACTGGCGCCGCACGTTCGAAAGTGGAAGTGGCGCATGTGGGTGGACCACGGCGTCGAATTTTTTATCCACCCGGCGATGCAGGCAACTCGGGAATTCGGATTTCCGCAGTTCTTTCGCCAGGACCGGAACGGACAGCGGCGGGGCGTGATCCGGGTCGTCAAAGCGAGGAACTCATGATCAAGAGCGACGCCCAAAGAGAACGGACCTTGGCCCAGATCGACGGGTTTAAGCAGGCGCTCGCCAAGGTCGCTCACGCAGCGCCTGGGAAGCGTTCCGCCCCGGTCTCCGCAAGCTACCAGGCTATGATCCGCCAACTCGAGGAGGAACTGCGCGAGTATGATCGCTTGAAGTCCGGTGACCTGGCTCTGCCAAATATGGAGCGGCTCGACCAAATCGCTCCGTTCATCGCGAAAATCCGCATCGCCAAAGGCGTTTCGCAGACCGAATTAGCACGGCGCTTGGGCGTCAGCAAGCAAGTGATCAGCCGCTATGAAGAAAGCGACTATCAGACGGTGGCGCTCTCTCGGCTACAGGAAATTCTGGATGCGATGGGAATCAAGACGGCGGTCACCCTGAGCGCCTAAGCTTCTCGCCAATGGCCCCCTCTCGCTCCATCTGAGATCCCGGGAGATCTCCCCTTCCTCCGCGCCCTCGATTCCGCATTCTTCTCTGCGTTCGCCTTCCCACCTCTGCGTCCTCCGCGTCAAAACCCAAGGCTGGCACGCGCCCCAGAACTTCCCCCGTTCCGATCTGGCCCCCGAGAATAAGGCCGACAGACCCATTCACCAAATTCAGAAAAAGAATTCCGAATATTCTCAAGCGTTTGCCGACATGCCCCGCAGGTCAACCGGAACCGGCGTGGTAGTTTGAAACTGAAGATGGAACCGCTTGTTGGGCGAGATTGCGGTCCTCGCGGGGATGTCTGCCGGAGCCCAACCATGGGGGCCTTAAATCCGGAGCACAGACATTGCAACGCTTCCTAA
>JBKQPR010000024.1:0-4798 GCA_052144935.1 Bryobacteraceae bacterium | reverse complement strand
GCACGCGTCCACGCAGACCGATGATGACTTGAACTTTCTTCCTCTTCTCGGTGTTCCTAATCCTGTTCCTAACAGTGGTCGATCCATCCGAGCGTTACTGGCCCACTCTTGCCAAGCGCCGACGGCCTTGCCCGAAACGTGATTCCAACAGACCGCGGAATCTTCCCCGCGACGGTTCGCCAAGCAGCGGCTGGCCATCAAGGCAGCCATCCAGATCGGGGTTGGTTCGTAGCGGCCGGTGGTTTCAGTGGTCATCAAACTTCTCTCTTCACTGAAAAGGGTATCGAAGCCCCTCACGAGATATAGGATGCCATAAAAATTCTCAATATTTCGTATTCGCGGAAGTACTAGGTCCTAAATGGCTTACCAGTACCTATCCAACTGCTACCCCCACTCGGGGGTGGCTGTTTCTCGAATGCGTCGCGCAGCCATTCCACACGCACCGGCTTCCCCAGGACCACCGTCACGATGTCGAATCGGATCTTCCCCCAGTCCACATCGGCGCGCCGCGCGTAATCGCGGGCCGCCCGGCGCAGCCGGTCCTGCTTTTCCGCATCCACAGCCCGGTCCGGTTCGCCGAACGCATTGGTCGCCCTGGTCTTCACCTCGATAAACACCAGGGTTTGGCCCTGCCATGCCACCAGGTCGATCTCGCCCGACCCCGACATGGTGCGGTAGTTCCGCGCCACCACGGTACAACCGTGGCCCCGCAAATAGCGGTGTGCCACATCTTCGCCCACCCGGCCGTGGTTATCGCCGAGCCGCCGCCTCCGCAGAGCGTCCGCAGCCCGGTAAAGCCAGCCCATCATTTCAAGACTTCGAACTCGAATTCCATCACCTTCCCGCGCACCACATAACAAAGGTAGTACTCCCAAAAACGCCGGTAGCGCGGAAAATGGTTCACCAGGAATTCGAATCCCAGCCACCTCCAGAAAGCCAGTAGCTTCAGCCGCATGGATATCTCACGAAATCTGACTGGCGAGTAATACGCGAATCCGCCGTGGTTCTCCCCGAAGTACCGGAAGCTGAAACTGGTCAGGTGGCTTTTGTGGGTGGGGTCGCAAAACGAGCTGAAATCGGTGTAGTGGGGCGTCTCGACGCGCACCGTACCCCCCGCGCGCACCAGCCTGTGGAATTCCTCCATAGTGCGGATTACGTCGTCCACGTGCTCGATCACGTGGATGGCGGTCAGGCGGTCGAAAGAGCTGTCGGCAAAAGGGTAGGGGAAACGGTCCAGATCGGCCAGCACATCGGCGCGGCTCGCGGGATTCCGGTCCAGTCCAATGGCGCCTGGCTGCTTGTGAATCCCACAGCCAACGTCGAGTATCCTCATGCGTCTCCGATCGCCGTCCTCAGGCACTCTTCCAGGGTTTCCACCGCGAAATCGCACTGGTCGGCGTTAATCGTGAGCGGCGGGCAGAGGCGCAGGGTATTCTCGCCGGCCCCCAGGACCAGCAACCCGCGCTGAAACGCCAGGTCCACCACGCGGTCGCGAAGCTCCGGCGCCTTCTCCTTGGACGCCTGGCCGCGCACCAGTTCCACGCCGATCATCAGCCCCAGCCCCCGGACGTCGCCCACCACCGGGAATCGCGCCGGCCACTGGCGCAGCCGGTCCATGAGCCGCGCCCCCATGCGCGCCGCGTTCTCGATCAGCCCGGTCTCCAACAGCTCGATGGTGGCCAGGGCCGCCGCACAGGCCACCGGGTTGCCGCCGAAGGTCGAAGCGTGCGCGCCTGGAACCCAGGTCATCAGTTCCGCCCGCGCCACGGTCGCGCCCAGCGGCAGCCCGCTGGCGATCCCCTTGGCCACCGCCAGAATGTCCGGCACGGCGGCGAAATGCTCGGCCGCCCACATCCGGCCGGTGCGGCCCATTCCGGACTGCACCTCGTCGAAAATCAGCAGAATACCATTTTGCCGTGCCACCCGCTCCAGCTCGTCGAAGAACTTCCGCGGCGGCACGATGTATCCGCCTTCGCCCTGCACCGGTTCCACCACGATGGCGGCCGTTTCGGCAGCCGGCGCGATGGTCCTCAGCAAGGTCTTCTCGATAAACTGGACGCACTCCACGGCGCAGCCCTCCGGCTCCTTTCCAAACGGGCAGCGATAACAATAAGGATAGGGCGCGTGGACCACCCCGGGCACCAGCGGCCCGAAACGCTCCCGCTGCACCGCCTTGCGCGCGGTCAGCGAGAGGGCCCCCATGGTCCGCCCGTGGAAGCTGCCGAAGAACGCGATCAGCTTTTCGCGCCCGGTGCAGTAGCGCGCCAGCTTGATGGCGCCTTCGACGGCCTCCGCGCCCGAATTGCCGAACGAAACGCGCCGCGGAACGCCCCCGGGGGAAATGCGGGCCAGGGTTTCGGCCAGCGCCACCAGTTCTTCGTAATAGAAATCGGTGCCCGACATGTGGATCAGCCGGGCGGCTTGCCGTTGAATCGCCTCCACCACGCGCGGATGGCAGTGGCCGGTGGCCACCACCGCGATGCCGGCGTTGAAATCCAGAAACCGGTTGCCATCCACATCCTGGATCACGGCGCCTTCGCCCCGCTCGACCACCAGCGGATAGCCGCGCGTATACGACGGAGAGACCACCTTCCGATCACGCTCGATGACGGCGCGCGCACGGGGACCCGGCAGCGGACCGTGGATTTCCGGCAGGCCGGAATGCACTTCGGCCGGCGTCTTTGCCATGGGAATTCTCCTATCGGTTGTCGGGAGGTTGATGATCTGCGCGCCGGCACAGCAGCGCGCGCCGCCGGGCCCAGAGGGGCGCCCCCGGCGAGCTAATCGGAGCCGAAGAGGGCGGGGCGGGAGGTGGATGGCGTGTGCGCCATGGTTTCATTCTAGCGCGGGCCAGAACCGGGCGCACTGGCGCGGGTAGTGCCTGGTGCCTCCCCGAACGCCTCGGACGAGTTTCAAGAATAATGAAAGCTACGCTTCCCAGGGATTAAAGGTCGTGACTCCAGGGCCGGTAAAGTTTTTCACATTGCGCGTGACCAGCGTGAGATCATGCTCAATGGCGGTAGCTGCAATCAGGCCATCAATGTTTGGCAGCGGTGTTCCATTGTCCAGAGCTCGGGCTGAAAGAACTCCCCACCGTTCAGCGATTGCTTTCGTTACCTGAAGAAAGCGCTCTTCAAACCACTGCTCCAGATCGTGCTCCACCCATGCTTCCAGCTCGGTGCGCCGTTTACCAGCGGCAAGGCGTTCAATCCCCTTGCGAATTTCCCCGAAACTCAAAACGCTCGCCCA
Source organism: Bryobacteraceae bacterium (assembly GCA_052144935.1). GTDB lineage: Bacteria > Acidobacteriota > Terriglobia > Bryobacterales > Bryobacteraceae > JOPF133. Next base: position 1,549 of record JBKQPR010000024.1, on the reverse strand, counting down.
CAGTAGATCGGGATCGGTGGCCCTCAACCAATCTCTGACGCGTGGATCGGGTTCCCCTCGCCGCTTAAATTCCGAGAGGACGTTCGTGTCCAAAAGGAACCCGCTCACAAGTCAACCGGACGGCCGAAGTCCCGCTGTCTTTCCAAGTCGAGTTCGGAACCGGCAAATGGGGACTCCAATAGGAAGTCTGCGAGATTCTTGCGGGGCTTGCGTGGGGGTGCTGGCGCAGCCTTGGATTTCTCGCGCAAGGCTTGCACGCCATGGACGATGATCTCATCCACGGTCTGAACATGGCCGCTCCGCAATTCTTCTTGCACCATCTGTTCGGTTTCTGGTTTGATCTCAACTGTCATACCTCCAACTTAGCCTCATCTGGGGTGCGCCGCAAGCTCTGGCTTTCGCCGGTGAGCAGATTCTAGCCGCTGGCGCTCGGGTTCCAGCAGGGCCCGGATTGCCGGGGCGTCAAGCTGGCTCGGGCCGGCGGGCCGGCTGCCCTCTGGAACCGTTACGAGTAAAAGCTTCACCATGCCGCCGAGCTGGGCGGCGCTACGCTCGGTTCGCTCGCGGCCGGCCATACACCCAAACCGACTCCGATTATCTTCTGCCACGCTTGTTGCTCGGGGAATACGTACACTCACGCAGCAGGCGAACGCCTTCCGGTTCCCGCCGCCCGATTGAGCGTAGAGGCGTTCCGCCTTCTAGAAGCGCTCCGCCTCTCGACGACGCCGAATTGGAACGGGAAAAGGCCCAGCGTCGCGGTGGCGTCGAAGGCGCCGTCCTCTGATGGTAGTACACGCCGGAGTCAACCGTCCCCGCTGTTCCGCTGTTCGGCGGTCAGCCGTGCCTTTTACTGGGCTATCGCCGCTCCTCGATCTTCTTCACGCGATCGCCGAGCGACTCCATCTCCGCGTCTATGGCGCGGAGGGCGGCGGCGTGGCTGCGCACGCGCAGTTCGACGGGGGAGGCCCACTTGTGGAACTCGGTGAGCAGCTTGGTTTCGACGCGCTCCAACTGCTCGCTGATCCATCGTTTGTCTTCTTCGGTCAACATGTTCCTTCCCTTTATTCTCGCTCCACTTTAGTTGAGCGGACTACTTCCCGCAAACTGCCGTCAGGAACCGCCCGTCGGGGCTCTCGTATTCCCGCAGGATCTGCAGCCCGCCTTGCTCCCGCACCAGCCAGCGGAAGGCGTCCGCGGTGTACGAGTACTGGAAGTTCAGGCCGATGCGCTCGCCGCGCTCCATGGGCATCTCTTTTCCCATCACGGTCACCGAAATGTCGCGGTCGGCGCGGAAATGGCGGGTGTTCAAATGCAGCCCTCCGTGCCGGTCGTCGCGCTTGGCGTTGATCCGCAGCTCCCCGTCGGCGTCGGAAATCCCCACGCACCCCAACAGCGCCCACAGAAATTTGCGCGCGGCCGGATGGTCGCGCCGCGCCATGGTCCGGGCTTCGTCGAAGATCTCGCCGTCGACGATCAGGCGGTCTCCCGGCTTCATGCACTGGGCCACGTAGCGGATCTCCGCCAGAGGGTCGAACGCCCCCATCGTATT
>JBKQPR010000023.1:0-3887 GCA_052144935.1 Bryobacteraceae bacterium | reverse complement strand
TTGCAATGTCTGTGCTCCGGATTTAAGGCCCCCATGGTTGGGCTCCGGCAGACATCCCCGCGAGGACCGCAATCTCGCCCAACAAGCGGTTCCCTCTTCAGTTTCAAGCTAGCACGCGGGTTTGGGGTGACCTTGCAGGGCATGTCTGTAAGGGACTGATAATATTCGGAATTTTTTCGGCGGACTTTGTGAACGGCTTCGCGCCGGACGGCCGGTCCGGGGTCCGCTCCTTTTACGTTCGCGGCTCCGATCTGAGGCGGGACCAAAGGGCGCGACGGTTGCCTTCGCCAAAAGCACGGTATCTCGCGGTCGAGGACCTGGCCGTCTGCGGCATATGACGAACTCCCGAACAAACGCCTCCGAACATGTGGCGGTGGGATGCGGCTCGAAGACATCGAGGCGCGTGTGGCCCCTGCGAACACTGGCATGGCGCCGCACGGAAATCATCCACGCAGATCTCGCAGCGGGAGTCGTCTCCGCCACCTTCAAGCAACAGCGAGACAAGGACTCGACCCAGCAGCAGGCCGCCGACATCGCCAAGCTGCTGTCCCAATCCCAATCCACCTTGCGCGACCGGGCCGTCTCGCTGTCCGGCCGCTGGGAGCCCCCCGGGTTGACCGATGAAGTGCAGGCCATCGGCGACTTCCAGAAGGATATGATGGCCGCCTCCGAGGCCATGGCGCCGGCCGCGCAACAATTGCAGCAGGAGAAGGGAAGGACGCCATCTCCCACGAGCAAAAGGCTCTCCAACTCCTGCTGCGCGCCGAATCCACCTTACGGCAGATTCAGGTTGCGTTTGGAGCGCGCGGCGGAGGTGGAGGCGGCGGCGGTGGCGGTGGCGGTGATGGCGGCAGGGGCAATAGTCACTCCGGCCGGGACGGACCAACGCAATCTGAGGCGGGTAGGCTTTGCGGGCCTCGATGAAAAAATCCTCGCTGACGCGCACGGGCTGGCCCTCCGCGACGCCAGCGACGCCACGCCAGCCCCATCGAAGAGGTAACCGTTGCCGCCAAGGCCGTCGGCGATCGCCGAGCAGAATCACTGGCTCCTCGACATTGGTCTCGATCGCATCTCCCTCGGCCGCGCTCACCCCTCCGCGTCCGCTGAGGCCGCTCAGCACCTCAACCAAGCCGTCGACTTCCTCCGCCGCGCGGGACTCCTCGGCTATCTGCTTCCCGCCCTTCTCGCTCGCGGCACGCCCCGCGACCTCGACGAAGTCTTCCGCATCGCCACCCGCTCGGGCATGCGACTGCACCTCACCGGCTACAACCTCTCCTCCGCCCGCCTCGCCCTCGACACCGGCGACCGCGACAAGGCTTGCGAGCATTTCGAAAAAGCCGCAACCCTGGTCCAGCAAACCGGCTACCACCGCCGCGACCCAGACCTCGAAAAACTCCGTTCGCTGCTAACCTGATCTCATGCCATCTTATTCAGAAATTGCCAATGCTCTTGACCAGGCGCTTCATCTCGCCCAGCCGCCCGTGGCCGTCTGCCTGGCGCAGGAACTGCCCGCCGGCGTCGAGCAGTGGGTCGGCGATGTTCCGGCCGGGTGCCGCTTCTGGCAGGAAGCCGGCGAGCGGGTGTTTGCCACGTCGGCCAACGATCACGAACATTGCTCCATCGGGCAGTACACCCACAATCTGGCGATGAGTCCGGCGGCGGCCACGGACCTGCAGGACTCCCTGAAGGTCTTCGCCAGCCTCACCTACGTTCGCGAGCGGGACGTGGCCGCGATTCCCGTGCTGGCCGCCAAGCCGCAATACGTGATCTATGGGCCGCTGGCCGGGATTCCGCTGGCGCCCGATGTGGTCCTGCTGTTCGTGCAGGCGGACCAGACGCTGATTCTCTCGGAAGCGTCGCAACAGGTGGAAGGCGGTCTGCCGCCGGCGATGGGCCGCCCGGCCTGCGCCATCATCCCGCAGGCGCGCAACACGGGGCGCTCGGTGCTGAGCCTGGGCTGCTGTGGCGCGCGGGCGTATCTTGACATTCTCTCGAGCGACGTGGCGCTGTATGCCATCCCCGGGGCCACGCTGGAGGCTTTCGCGGAACGCATCGCGGCGCTGGCGAAGGCCAACCGGATCCTCACGAAATTCCACCAGATCCGGCGTAGCGATATCGCGGCCGGCAAAGCGCCCAGCATCAAGGAATCTCTGGCGGCTCTGGAAGCGGCGGGGTAAGCTCAGAATTCCGCTGGCATTCGCGGCAATCCGGCTTTATAATCGCTGAAATAAGAACGGGCGCGTTCCCGGGATACTGAGGAGCGCGCCCGCCTACGTAACGGAGTTAGTTGGTTACCTACAGAGACGCAGTGCGCTCGGTTTGGTTAGGTTCTGAACGTGTTGCTTATGTGTTAATTCTGTTCGAAAACCCACCCACGCTCAGAGGCTTATTCCGCCGCCACCAGATCCTAATTGGCCTCCCGACATGGTGCCCCACCCGCTGTTCGCCGAGCGCGCGCACCTTCTGGCGCGATTACTCCAGGCCGCCAACCGGGGTGACACTTGCGCCATGGTGGAGGTGGGCGAGATCTACATGGAAGATAGCGTCGTTGCGGGCCGCCTCGCCTTCCGCGGTCTGGTACTCCTCGCGGAAATGGCCGCCGCAGGATTCGTTGCGTTCCAGGGCGTCCAGGCACATCAGCTCGGAGTGGCAGGAGGTAAAGGGAATTCGGGAGGGCGAAGTTGGTGACTGGCAGGCGCGGATTCTTCTCAGAACGGCAACGGGTCCTGGTCCCCGCGCGCCTCTTTCGGGGACTTCCTGAAGGCCGATGCGTCAACCAACGGAATGTTTGGCTGCTTCCCTTCGAAGAGTTCGCGGATCGTGAGGATCTGGATTTTGGGGTATTTGCCGTATAGGGTCTCGTAGAACCCCGCCTTGACAGCTTCGGTTCGCATTGGCCCGGTGGAGTCGGCCAGCGTAATGAACACGCCGATCTTGGCCTTTTCGCGGTCCACAACGTGGGCCAGATCGCGAACCATGGCCACATTCACGTTCTCCCCGCCCTTTACTGACACGATGGCCTTTTCCGTGATCTTGCCCTCTGCCTTGAAGTAGATCAGCCCATCAATGCCTGAGTCGGCACCTTTCTTTTTGCCGGCGAAAGGAACTGCGTTCACCAGCGAAACGGCCCACCATTGGAACTGATACTTATCGCGCGTTGCAAGATCGCGGGCGCCGTCGAGGTCTTTGGGCGTGCCGTGAACTTCGTACTGGATGCCAGGGAAGGCGTCGTTCAGGCGCTTTTCGATCAGCGAGATTGCAAGGTGGGTGATGTCGATTCCCGTCCAATCGCGGCGGAGCTTTTGGGCGGCGTGAACGGTGGTGCCACAGCCGCAGAACGGGTCCAGGATCGTATCCCCTTCATCTGAGCTGGCAGTCAGGATGCGTTCGAGCAGGGCTTGCGGCTTTTGGGTGGGATAGCCGAGCCGCTCCTGGGCCTGAGAGTTGATCGGTGGAATATCATCCCAGAGGTTTTGTACTGGAACACCCGGCATCTCGTCCAGGTAGCGCTTATATTGAGGGACCGACCCCGGCTTCGTCTGGACTATCCGTCCCTCGGCGATTAGGCGCTCCATATTGGCCTGACTATACCGCCAGTAACGGGTAACGCCCATAACCTCGTAGGATGGGTTGCCTTTCCCTGCGCCGCCGGGTCCGGTCAGATTGTCTAGCCGATAGTGTCGCCCATCCACATCTACGTAGCCGTATTTCTTAAGATATTCCGCACTGTATCCACCATGCTGAAAGTTGAACGTGTATTCGCCGTCGGCGCTTGGCAAGAGTGGGCCAGTAACGCTCGGATGGATCGACCACTGTTAGGAACAGGATTAGGAACACCGAGAAGAGGAAGAAAGTTCAAGTCATCATCGGTCTGCGTGGACGCGTGC
>JBKQPR010000022.1:0-53349 GCA_052144935.1 Bryobacteraceae bacterium | reverse complement strand
CGGCGCCGTGCCAGGGTCCCGGGGCCGTATATATCAATGGAGCGCCGTACACTTCCAACACCGACGTTTATTTGGCTGCCGGATCCAGCGCCGTGCTCACCGCCAGCGCCAACCCCGGCTGGGTGTTCTCCGGTTGGACTCCGGGCACCAACCAGAACATCGTGGGCTACACCGACACCGTGGTGCTGAACGGGCCGGCCATTGTCTATCCGATTTTTCAGACCACCAGCACGGTCAACCTGGCCACCGTGCCGGCGGGCCTGCAGGTGATGGCCGACAATGTAGCGACGCTCACTCCGGTGGCCGAGCAATGGGGCTTGGGCACCACCCATTCGGTGGGCGCGGTGACGCCGCAAAAGGACCCCTCCGGCAACTCGTGGGTGTTTGGCTCGTGGTCGGACGGCGGTACCGCGACCCACAGTTTCACGCCCAACTCCATCACGCCCCAGACGTTGACGTTGACTTACGCCGCGGCAGGGGGCGTGACTCTGGTTACTTCGCCGCCCGGCCTGACGCTGACCGTGGACGGGCGCAGCAACTGGCCCTCCTATAACTTTGTCTGGGCCGTGGGCGAGACGCACCAGATCGTGGCGCCCACCCAACAGCTCGATGCGCAGGGCAACGCCTGGGGCTTCAACTCGTGGTCCAACGGAGCATCCGCGACACAGAACTTCGTGGTGCCCCCCGGCGGACTCCGCCTGACCGCCACCTACACGCCGATGGCGCATCTCACGGTGACCAGCCCGATCGCCGGGCTGAGCGTGACGGTGGATGGCACGGCCTGCGCCACGCCCTGCGACGTGCTTCGGGCGCTCGGGGCGACCGTGCACGTGACCGCTCCCGCCAGCCTGCCGGTGAGCGCCGGCACGCGCCAGGATTTCAGTGGATGGCCGGGCGGGAGCGGCACGGATTGGATCTCGACGCTGGGCCCCGGCGTGACTACGCTCACCGCCAATTATCACCTGATGAATCAGCTCACCACCTCGACCAATCCGGCCAATTGCGCTTCGTGGAGCATGCAGCCGGGTTCGTCCGATGGCTTCTACGATGCGCTCGGCAGCGTCACCGTCACGGTGTCGGCACAACCTGGCTACGCCTTCAACAACTGGACGGGCGATTTGAGCGGCTCGAGCCCATCGGGGACGGTGAACATGAACGTGCCCCGCGCGGTCCAGGCGGTGTTTACGAAAGTGCCCTACATTGCGCCCACGGGTGTAAGCAACGCCGCCGGAAGCACGCCGCAGGCGGGAGTGGCGCCCGGATCGATCGTGTCGATTTTCGGCACGAACCTGGCGGCGGCCACGGCGGTGGGCCCAGCCAGTCCCATGGTCCAGTCGCTGGGCGGGGTCACCGTGGTGGCGGGCGGAAGCCTGCTGCCGCTGTATTTCGTGTCGCCCGCGCAGATCAACGTGCAGCTTCCGCCGGGTTTCGCGCTGGGGCCGGCCACCATGACGGTGAGCGCCGCGGGGCAATCGCCCGTGACCGCCAGTTTCACGGTGGTCCAGGACGCTCCGGGGATATTCCAGCAGACCATTAACGCGCAGAACTATGCCTTGGCGGTGCACCCGGATGGTTCGCTGGTGACGCCGGACGCCCCCGCGCAGCAGGGCGAAAGCCTGACGCTATACGGCACCGGCTTGGGCCCCACCAGCACTCCGCGGCTGGACGGATTCGCCATACCGCAGAACCCGCCCTTCACTATCGTGGACCCGCTTTCGTTGCAGATTGCCGGAGCCCCGATCGCGCCCGATGCCGCCTTCGCCCTGCCGGGCAGCGTGGGAGTGGACGTAGTCCAGTTCCACCTGACCGCCGCGGTGCCCTCGGGGACGAACGCCAACCTCTATGTGACGGTGAACGGGCAGAGCAGCAATATCGTGGTGTTGCCAGTCCAGTAGCGGCCCTGGGAGCCGTTCGCCGCTGGCCGCAGGTGGCGCTTTCCGGACAACCGGGGCCGCATGCGGAAATGGGGCCTTGGCAAATCCGGCGATCCATTTCGAAATCGGCTGTCGAAATACGGCCGCGGCGTCTCGGTTGTACTCGTGGCTGTTCGGATGGGGTTCCCAGCCGATAGGTCCGCCGACGATCGGGACGGGACCGTAGCAGGGCATCCAAGGCCACTTCACCGCCCGGGGACACGAGCCACAACATTACGGGATCTCTGGGGTGCAAGTGGAGAATATCGAAGGTTCTCTAAGCGAAATCGACCGAGGTGGCGGCGAGGAGCTCGTGCGGGAAGGCGCGGCTGCGCCGGAGCGGGCGACTGGTACGATACCCGGCGAGAACCATATCCCGGTTCGACGGAGCGGCCAAGGGGAAGATCTACTATAAGGCCGGGCACCGCGGACCTTTACGGCTCCGCCAACACCGCCAATTCCCGCCGGGCGCGGGCGGCTTCCGCATCGCTCAGGCCCGCCTGGAGAGCTTGCTCCAGTTCCCGGCGCGCTTCGAGCGGCTTGCCCAGCCGCTTGAGATCGATGCCCAGGTGGAGATAGGCGTCGGCGTACCCGGGGAAGCGGCGGACGGCCGCCGCAAAGTGCGGCGCGGCCCCGGCGAGGTCGCCGCGCCGCTCCAACGCCACACCGTAACAGTACTGCGCTATGAAATAGGAAGGTTCGATGCGCACCGCCTCGGCGTGATGCGGAAAAGCGTCGTCGAAGCGGCCGCGGTCGTCCAGGGCCGCCGCCAGGTAGTGCTGCGCGGCGGGGTTGTCGCCGGTGACCGCGAGGGCGCTGCTGAAGACCGTCACGCTATCGCGCCAGGTTCCGACGTGGCGCAAAGAGGCGGCGCTGAAGGCCAAAACGGCCCCGCCGGCGAGGAGCGCGGCAATCGTCCGCCGGCGGCTCAGCAGGTCGGCCATACCCCAGACGGCGATCAGGAGGAGACCGATCATGGGAAGGTAAGTAAAGCGGTCCGCCATGGCCTGACGGCCGACCTGCACCAGGCCGATCACCGGCGCCAACCCAACCACGAACCAGAACCAGCCCACCGCGAGGTACCGCCGCTCCCTCCCGAACCAGAGGGCGGCCGAAGTGAGGGCGGCCAGGAGCGCGGCGGCAGCCAGCGGTTTCCACCAGGCGATCGAGATCCGATACGGATAAAGAATGGCGAGACGGTGCGGCCAGAGGGCCAGCTCGAGATAGGCTGCGTAGGACACCAGCGCGTTGGCGACGCGATGTGCGAAAGGCAGGCTGGCGGCCATCCGGCCGGTGCCTTGATACGTGATGCCCAAGGTGACCGCCGCCATTATGAACAGCGGAAGCTTTTCGCCCCATGCCCGGCGGCGGAGCGGCCAGTAATCCAGCAGCAAGAGCAGCAGCGGGGTGGTGATCAGCATGGGCTTGGACATCAGGCCCAAGGCGAACGAGATCAGCACGCACCGGTAGCGGGGACCCGAAGGGCGGTCGGCAAACCGGAGATAGGCGAGTACCGTGACCAGGAACCAGAAGGCGCTGAGCACGTCCTTGCGCTCCGCGATCCACACTACGGATTCGAGGCGCAACGGATGCAGGGCGAAGAGGGCGGCCAGCACGGCGCTGCGCCAGAACGCGCCGGTGAGCCGCCGAAACACCAGAAACACCAGGATGGAGTTGGCGATGTGGAAGAGGATGTTGACCAGGTGGTGCCATCCCGGCCGCAGCCCGAAGAGCTGGCAATCGAGCATGTGCGAAAGCCAGGTCACCGGCTGCCAGTAAAAATAATCGATGACGGTGAAGGCCCAGACGACGCCATGGACGGTGAAGCCGTTCCGCACCCACGGGTTTTCATACACGTAGGGGTTGTCGTCGAAGTTGATAAAGTCGAAGCGTACCGCCTGCCCGAACACCAGCACGCAGGCGGCCGCCAGGCCGAGCGAAACGAACAGGGCGCGGCGGCTCATTGCGGGGACGCGGGTTGAAGCCCGCCGCAGGCTGGGGCTCGCCCCCAAGGGGCTGCTATCGGGAATAGGGCCATTGGCATCCGATGTGTCCGCCCAGTAGCGAGGATAGCAGAACGCAAGGCCTTGCGGCCCAGGGCCCAGGCAGGACTCCCGGCGTCTTGCCAGCCGAATCGGGAGGGGGCCGTTTTGGCAGCCCCCCCAAACCCGGAACTGCGGAGTTTCTTAATATTGGCGCGAGAGCACCGTGCGAAGAGGGGGATGGTAGCGCGGGGGCTCGGGCGCTTGCGAGGGGCGCTCCAGCACCAGCGAGCGCAGCCCGGGCATGGCGCCGGGACGCTGGCCCTTCTCGCCCGCGGGAAGCTGGCCCGTGGTGAGGTTCTTGAGGCCGAAGAGCGCCAGCTCAAAGCGGTCCTTCACGCCCACCTTTTGGAACAGCCGCGAGAGGTAGACCTTCACGGTGCCTTCGGAGATCATCAAGGTAGTGGCGATCTCCTTGTTCTTGAGTCCTTGCGACAGCAGACTGACCAACTGGCCCTCGCGCTGCGTGAGAGCCACGCGGCGGGCGCACAGGAAGCTGTCGGTGAGGGCTTTTTCGAACCACAACTCGCCGGCCTGGACCTTCTGCAGGCATTTGACCTGGAGGTCCGTGGGCAGAGTCCGGCGAAGAATCCCGCGCACACCCAGGCCCATGGCCTGGAAAGCCAGCTCCGTGGAGATGTTGTTGACCCAGAGGACGATCTTGCTATTGCCGAGGGCATGCTTCATCTCGGTGAGCACGGCGAAGGTGATTTCCGAGGTCAGATCCAGCAAGACCAGATCGGGGGATCCCTGGGCCACCAGTTCCATGACACCTGCCACCGAGGTGCACGTGGGCAGCAAGTCGAAACCGTCCACTTGTCTCAATACCGACTCAAGCCCTTTGGCGAGAATGGGTTCGTCGCTGTAGAGAAGAATTCGCGTCATAACTTTCTCTTTTCCTTGTGGGACTCCGAACGGCGGGCGGTGCGGAGTATTCCCCGTCGCCGGATTCCCCGCTGCGCCTCACTTCATCCGGATTCTCCGATGATTTATGACTAATGTCAACAGCAAACAATTACGAAAAACGTGAAAATTCGGTCGATATGGATGCGGAAAAGCCGTTTGAGAGAGCTTCGCCGGACTCGCATTTTGGAGAATAACATTATTATTTTCAATCAATTATGGAATTCCAACGAAGGGTTTGGGAATCCGGTAATAACCCGGATAATTCCCGCATATTAACCCTTAACTCTAGTACTACAAAGTTGTCGGCGGCGGGGATTTTCCATAGTACTGCCGGAATTTTCGCCCACGCGGAGGCCTTTTCCGGGGGGGTAGTGGTGGAGAACTGCCGGATGCCCGTTTTCTTCTAATAACCTTCGGGAACAGACCTGTATAGCCCATTTACGATATTGATGCGGCTCCGCCGGAGCGCTAAATTCACAGATGTCGAAGCAAGGCGATGAAAAACATCAACCGGCGGGAAAGCCCGCGAATTGAAATCAAACTGCGGTGCCACGTGACGTCTCCGGCGCTCTGGATGCGCAACCCGATGTACACGGAAAACATCAGCCGCAGCGGAATGCTGGTCATGTGGCGCGGCGAGGCGGCGTTGCCGCTCCCGTTCCTCAATCAGATCGTCACGGTTGAGGTGGAATTGCCCGCCAATCACGGGTTCGGACAGAAGTGCATTCACTGCCAGGGCACCGTGACGCGCATCTCGCAGGCGGATCCGGATTGCCCGCTGGTGGCTCTGCGAATCAACTATATGGATTTCCGGGCATTTCACGACCGCCTGCGGGTTATGGAGCAGTTGAAACAGCCGGTGGTGAACGCCTGGATGGCCTGACCAGTATGAAAGACGCGCGCCATTCCTTCGCCATCAAGCTGCTGCCCTCGCTGGCGGATTTCGCCTTTCTGATGCCGATCGCATTTCTTTTCTATCGCATGGAAGGCGTCAAGACGCTATTGAGCGATTGCGACACGGGCTGGCACATTCGCACCGGCGAATGGATTGTGGCGAACCACTGGGTTCCGGCGCGCGACATTTTTTCTTATTCCAAAGCCGGCGATCCGTGGTTTGCGTGGGAATGGCTGTCGGACGTGCTGATGGCCGGACTGAACGGAGTGGGCGGTCTGCGCGTGGTGGCGTTGTGCGCGCTGGCGCTCATCGCCACGATCTTTGCGCTGCTGTTCCTGCTGGCGCGGCGGAAGGCCAATCCGATCGTGGCGCTGGGGGTCACTTTGCTGGCGGCGGCGGCTTCTTCGATTCACTGGCTGGCGCGGCCGCACCTGTTCACGCTGTTGTTTCTGGTGCTGTTCTACGCCGCCCTGGAGCAGGTGCGGGAAGGGCGCGAGCGGCTGTGGGGCGTGCCGTACCTGGCGGTTCTGCCGGTGGCCACGATCCTGTGGACCAACCTGCACGGCGGATTCTTCGTGGGCGTGGTGATGATTGCGGCTTATGGCGCGGGCGAGCTGCTGCGGGCGGCCTTCGGGGCCGAGGTCCATCGGGCGGAAGCGGTCCGCCAGGCCGGCATGTTCTTTTTAAGCGCGGCGGCGGCCCTGGCGGCCAGCCTGGTGAATCCCTATTTCTATCACCTGCACGCGCACATGGCGCAATACTTACGGGATCCGTTTAATTCGCAGTATATTATGGAATTCCTTTCGCCCAGTTTCCATCATCCCACGGCGATCTTTTTTGAGGCCATGCTGGTTTTGGGAGCGGCGGCGGCCTGCTGGAATCTGGCCCAGGGCCGCTTTACGGAAGCCGTGCTGATGCTGGTATTGGCCCACGCGGGGCTGCTCGCGGCGCGCAACATTCCGCTTTTCATGATCGCGGCGGCGCCCCCGGTGGCCGCGGCCCTGCAGGAATGGCTGAACCGGCTGCCCGGGTGGAACGTAGCCGGATGGCTGCGGCGGGCGGCCGAGAAATTCAACCGCATCGCCGCGGAAACCGCCGAAACCGACGCCATCGGCCGCTGGCACCTGGTCAGCGCGGCCGGCCTGGCGCTGGTGGCGGCGTTGATTTACGCCCCGCATCCGCCCAAGGCGTTCCGCGCGGAGTTCGACCCGAAGTCTTATCCGGCCGGCGCGGTGGCCCTGTTGCGCCAGGATCCGTCGGCGCGGATCTTCACCCACGACCAATGGGGCGACTACCTCATCTGGAGCCTGTATCCGGGCCACAAGGTGTTTGTGGACGGCCGCAGCGACTTCTACGGGGACGAATTCGAAGAGAAGTGCATGGACGTCATGAACGTGAAGTACGGCTGGGACCGCACCCTCAGCCGGTTTGGCGTCAACACCATTTTGCTGCGACCCACCACGCCTCTGGCGGGCGCCTTAAAGGAATCCAGCCGCTGGCGCGTGGTTTACGACGACGGCGTCGCGCTGGTTTTCCGGCCGGCCGGACAGGCCGGGCAGCAGACCCTTTCCGCCACCAGCCTGGGAGGCGGCATAAGCCGTGATCGGGAGATCACGAAAACACTGACGCGTGATCCGGCGATCACGGCCAACCAACTCAAATCAAAAACCTGAACATAGGAGCGAACACAATGACGACGTTTTTGCACAATTTCTGGAATGACGAACAGGGGCAGGACCTCATCGAGTACACCCTGCTCATGGCGTTTGTGGCGCTGGCTTCCGCGGCTCTTTTCCTGGGCGCGGGCGGCAGCATCAAGGGCATCTGGACGGTCACCAATAGCCAGTTGGTTGCCGCCAATGCCTCGGCCAGCAGCTAATCGTTGGGGTTAGGGGCGTGTTCCGTACGGCGGCGGCCGCCGTCCCAGCCACGCCCACCCGAAACCGGCGGGCTTTCCGGCGGTGGAGGGTGAATTCGATGCAGCCAAACCAAACCGCGGCGCGCGTGACCCGGAGGAACGGGGGAGACGCGCCGCGGGACAAACCAAGCCGATGGTTCGGAGGGGCGCAGGCCGGAGGCGCGAGTCTCCAGGGCGCGACGGGGTATTGACATGAACAAAAGATTTCTCGGAGTTCTGGTTTTCGCGTTCGTGGTGGCCTCGGTGGCCAGCCTGATGCTGTACCGGCTGCTCAACCGGCCGCAACCCACCAAGGCCGCCACCACGTCGCAGATCGCGCTGGCCACGCGCGACCTGGAAGTGGGTTATGTGCTGAAGGAGCAGGACATCCAGCTTGCCGATTGGCCGGGGCCGGCGCCGGCCGGGTCCAGCACGCGAGTGCAGGACTTGGTAGGGCGCGGCGTCATCATGCCGGTCTACGCCAGGGAGCCTCTGATCGAGTCGCGCCTGGCGCCCAAAGGCGCGGGCGGCGGGTTGGCGTCCATGATTCCACCGGGCATGCGCGCGGTCGCCGTGCGCGTGAACGAAGTGGTAGGGGTGGCCGGATTCGTGATTCCCGGAATGCGGGTGGACGTGCTGATCTCGGGCAACCGGCCGGGCGGCGACAACAATCTGGGCACCTTGACCCGGACCCTGCTGCAGAACCTGGAAGTGCTCTCCGCCGGACAGGATTTCAAGAAGGACCAGGAAGGCAAGCCGATCACCGTGCAGGTGGTCAACCTGCTGGTGACGCCCGAGCAGGCCGAGCAACTGAGCCTGGCGACCAGCCAGACCACCGTGCAGTTGATCCTGCGCAATCCGCTCGACCGCGATACCACCAAAACGCCGGGAACCGCGCTGGCCCTCTTGTTCACGGGCGACAAGCTGCGGCTGAACGAGCCCAGCGCGCCCGCGGCGCCGCGGCCCCGGCCGGCAGCTCCGGCTCCGCCCCGCCCGCCCGCCGCGGAGGCGCCGCCCAAGAAGGAGGCTCCTTTTGTGATGGAGCTCCTGAACGGCAACAAGAAGACCGAACAGAAGTTCGAGACCAACGGGGGGGACAAGTAAGTGCCACGATTACGAGACTTAGTGTGCGTCCTGGGGATGGGCGCGTGCAGTTCCCTGTTGACTTATAATCCCGCGCGGGCGGATGGGGCCAAGGGGACCACCCAGCAATCCGGTCCGGCCGGCGTGGACCGGCTGGTGGTGACGGTCGGCAAGTCGATGATCATCGACAGCCCCTTGCCGATCCTGCGCGTCTCGGTGGCCAACGAGCTCCTGGCGGAAACCGTGGCGGTGGATCCCAAGCAGGTGCTGATCAACGGCAAGGCGCCCGGAGAAACCTCCCTGATCGTGTGGCAGAGGGACGGGGCCCGCATGGTCTACGACCTCACGGTGCGCATGAGTCCCCTCAAGCTGGACGCCGTCCGGCAGCAGATCGCCCGCGATTTTCCCAAGGAAGACATCAACATCACCTTCGAGAACGACACCGCCTTCGTGCGGGGCACGGTGAAAGACGTGGTCTCGGCGGAGCGCGTGATGACCATGGCGGCCACCCTCGGCAAGGCCGTGAACCTGCTGCGCGTGGAAGTGCCGCCGGTGGAAGCGCAGGTGCTGCTGCATGTGAAGTTTGCCAGCGTGGACCGGTCGACCGCCTTCAACCTGAGCCTGGGTCTGGCCAGCGGGTCCTTCAACACGGTGGGGGCCCTGGGCACGGGCGGGCCAGTCGTTACGCCCAACCAAACAACTACACCATATGGGACCTTGTCGGCCGCCCTCTCGAGCGCCATGAACATCTTTCTATACAACAAGAACATCAACCTGCTCGCGGGCCTCCAGGCGCTCCAGACCAAGGGATTGGCGGAAGTGCTGGCGGAACCGAATGTTCTGGCGATCAACGGGCAGGAGGCCAGCTTCGTGGCGGGCGGCCAATTCCCCTTTCCGATGGTCCAGGGGGGCAGCGCCGTGGGCGCCATAACCATCAGTTGGAAAGAGTATGGCATCCGGCTCAACTTCCTGCCCGACGTGACGCCGCGGGGCACCATCCGGCTGAAGGTGGCGCCGGAGGTGAGCGCGCTCGATTACTCCAATGCGGTGACCATTTCGGGCTTCACGGTGCCCGCTCTGACGACCCGCCGCGTGCAGACCGAAGTGGAGCTGGAAAGCGGCCAGAGCTTTGTGATCGCCGGCCTGCTGAACAACCAGATGACCGAGAGCCTCTCGAAGATTCCGGGGATCGGCGACATTCCGCTGCTGGGCAAGCTGTTCCAGGGCAAGACGATGACCAAGAGCAACACCGAGCTGTTGGTGATTGTGACTCCCGAACTGGTGCGCCCCATTCCGCAGGGTCAGCCGCCACCGTCGCTGAATATGACGGTTCCCTTCCTGACCACCAACACCAACGTGCCGATGCAGCAGCCGGGCCTGCAGCAGACCGGGCCGGTGCCGGTGAAGCCGGCCACCCAAACCCTGCCGGCCGAGGAGTTGATGGAGCAGCGCAGGCAGGGGCAGGCGGCGCCGGCGGCCAACACGCCGCAGTATCAGCTTGTGCCGGTGCCCATGATGCCGCCGCAGCCCCCTGCGAACTCGGGCCTGACGCCCGCCAAGCCGAACGGCGGAGGGCAGTGAACCGGACCCGGAGTTCGGGGATGAGGAACCTGGCATGTACCCGCTGACGATCGGACTGGCGATTGAGAACCGCGAACTGTGGGAGCAGGCGCAGAGCTGCCTGGCGGAACTGCCGTTCCGGGTCACCGTGGAGCATCAGGATGTGGGCGATCTGAGCAACCTGCTGGACCGCCTGGAGCGCATGCGGCCCGACGTGGTCCTGATCGACATCAGCACCTGGAAGGAACCGCTCGAAGGGCTGATCGCCTCCATCCGCGCGGCCGTGGGCGATCCCATGATCGTGGCGGTCAACAACTCCGCCGATGCGGACTCGATTCTTTCGGCCCTGCGGGCGGGCATCAACGAATACCTGTTTCCGCCCATCGGGGAGCCGCTGCGCAAGGCGCTCGAAAAGCGCTCGGCGGAGCGCAGCCGGCGGCGCGACGCGGGCGCCAAGGGGAACGGCAAGAGCTTCGGGATGCTCTCGGCGAAGGGCGGATGCGGGGCCACCACCCTGGCCTGCCACGTGGCGGCCGAGCTGGGCCGGCAGAATCAGAAGGTCCTGCTGGCGGATCTGGACCTGGACGCCGGCATGATCGCGTTCCTGACCAAGACCAAGTCGGTGTACTCGATTCTGGACGCCGTGAACAACATCCACCGGCTGGATATTTCCTATTGGAAGGCGCTCGTGTCGAACGGGATTCCGGGCGTGGAGATCGTGTCGTCGCCGCCCACGCTGGCTTCCAAGCAGCAGCCCAAGGACGACCAGATCCGGCACGTGATCGCCTTTGCCAAGCCGCATTACGACTGCGTGGTGGCGGACCTGGGCCGCAGCCTGGGCCGCATCGCCATGGCGGCGCTCGAAGAGATCGACGAAGTCTGCGTGGTGACCACGCTGGAGGTGCCGGCGCTGCACCAGGCCAAACAGATTATCCAGACGCTGCTCGACAGCGGCTACGGCAAGAACCGCATCCGGCTGGTTTTGAATCGCACGCCGAAGCGGTTGGACATCACCCCGGGGGAATTGGAGAAGATGCTGGGGGTGCCGATCTTCAGCATGATTCCGAACGACTATCCGGAGTTGTACGAGACCTACGCCGAGGGGCGGCTGCTGAACCGGAATTCCGAGCTGAGCCGCGAGATTTCGAAGTTTGCACTGAAACTGGCCAGCATTGAAGAGGACAAGCAGGCGGGTCCGAAGAAGAAGTTTGCGCTGTTCGGGTAGAAACCGCTCCCAACGGGGCGGCTTTCTTGACCGGGAGGCGCGGAGGCGCGGAGGAAACGCAATGAATCGTCTTCTCCCTGCGCTTCTCCGCGCCTCCGCGTCAAGAGCGGGTTACGAGACACTAACGCGGGGGAACGCGCTGAAGAAAAGCGCGCAACGTACGAAAAGGTATACATGGCGGCGGGACTCAATACGGCAAACGGACGGGGCGAGAACAGGGAGACCGGGTGGGTCAGCCGGTTGTTTCAGCGCGAGGGCTACACTCCCGAGTACCAGGAGTTGAAGTTCACGCTGCACCGGAAACTTCTGGACCGGATCAACCTGGAGGCCCTTTCCTCCATGGCCGGCGAACGGGTGCGCGCGGAGATCCGCGCGGCCGTGGCCAAGCTGGTGGAGGAGGAGAAGACGCCCCTCAGCCTGGTGGAAAAGGACCGCGTCATCGAGGAGATTCTCGATGAGGTGTTCGGACTGGGGCCCTTGGAGCCGCTCTTGCAGGATCCCAGCGTGAGCGACATTCTGGTGACCACGCCGCACAAGGTCTACGTGGAGCGCGGCGGCAAACTCTACCGCACGCCGGTGGAATTCAAGGACGACGCGCACCTCCTGCGGATCATCGAAAAGGTGGTGTCGCGGGTGGGGCGGCGCGTGGACGAATCGTCGCCGCTGGTGGACGCGCGCCTGCCGGACGGCTCGCGCGTGAACGCGGCCATTCCGCCGGTGGCGGTGGACGGGCCGCTGCTCTCGATCCGCCGCTTCGGCCGGCACGGCCTGCGCGGCGAAGATCTGGTGGCCAAGCTGGCCATGACCGAAGGCATGCTGGAGCTGCTCAAGAGCGCCGTGAAGGCGCGGCTTAATATTCTGATCTGCGGCGGAACCGGTTCCGGCAAGACCACCCTGCTGAATGCGCTGTCCTCCTATATCCCGGAAGACGAGCGCATCGTCACCATCGAAGACGCGGCCGAGTTGAAGTTGCAGCAGGTCCACGTGGCGCGCATGGAAACGCGCCCGGCCAACGTGGAGGGCGTCGGCGCCATCGGCATCCGGCAACTGGTGATCAACGCCCTCCGTATGCGGCCCGACCGCATCATCGTGGGCGAGGTGCGCGCCGAAGAAGCCCTGGACATGCTGCAGGCCATGAACACGGGCCACGACGGCTCCCTCACCACCATCCACGCCAACACCCCGCGCGACGGCCTGGGCCGCCTGGAGGTGATGGTGGGGATGGCCAACGCCAACATGGGGGTGCGGTCGATCCGCCAGCAGGTGGCCTCGGCGGTGGATCTGTTCGTGCAGGTGGCGCGCTTCTCCGACGGCACCAGGCGCATCACCCATATCACCGAGGTGGTCGGCATGGAGCAGGACATCATCACCCTGCAGGACATCTTCCTGTTCGAGAAGACCGGGATCAGCGAGGGCGGCAAAGTGCTGGGGCGTTTCCGGGCCACCGGCATCCGTCCCAAGTTTTACGACCGTCTGAAGGCTTGCGGCATCACCCTGCCGCCGCAGCTCTTCCAGACGGTGGTGGAGATTAGCTGATGCCTGTCGGCGTGATCGTATCTTTCGCCGTTTTGTTCGCGCTCATCCTGCTGGCGGTGAGCGTGGGGCTGAAGTTTTTCGACGCCCGGCGCAAGAGCCAGATGAACAACATGCTGCAGACCGCCGTGGGCGAGCCGGTGGTGGCGATCACCAGTCTGCTGAAGGAGATCGAGCCGGAGAAGCCCACCGGGTTCAAGAGCGTGCTGGCGTCGCTGCACTTCACGCGGCACGCCCAGGAGCAGATCCAGCAGGCCGGGCTTTCGTGGTCGCCCACGCGCCTGGTGGCGGCCATGGGGCTGATGGCGATCCCCGGGCTGGGTTTGGGCGCCATGCTGCCGTTTCTTTTGAACGGGACGACCACGGCGGTGGTGCTGGGGCTGATCTTCGGCGCCCTGCCCTATCTGTATGTAAAGCACAAGCGCAAGAAGCGGCTGGAGCGGCTGGAGGAGCAATTTCCGGAGGCGCTGGATTTTCTGGCGCGCTCGATGCGCGCGGGCCACGCCTTCTCGATCAGCCTGGAGATGCTCGGAGAGGAGCTCGAGGACCCGCTCGGGATGGAGTTCCGCGCGCTGTTCAACGAGCAGAACCTGGGGGCTCCGCTGGACATCGCGCTGCGCAATTTCGGCGAAAGGGTGCCCTTGCTCGATGCGCGCTTCTTCATCTCTTCGGTGCTGTTGCAGAAGCAGACCGGCGGAAACTTGAGCGAGATTCTATCCCGGCTGGCGTACGTGATCCGCGAGCGCTTCCGTCTGAAGGGCCAGGTGAAGGCGGCCAGCGCGCACGGCCGCCTGACGGCCACCATCCTGACCGTTCTGCCGGTGGCCACCATGCTGGGACTGCTGGTGGTGGCGCCCGGCTACCTGCAATCGATGGCGCAGGATCCCGACGGCAAGTGGATGATCGGCGGCGCCATCATGGCCCAGATCCTGGGAAATTTCTTTATCAAGAAGATCATCAACATCAAGGTGTAAACATGATTCTTCCGGTCGTCATTTGTTTTTGCCTGTTCGTGATGCTGATGCTCGGTGGGGCCTGGCTGGGATACCGCGTGTACTACCGGCCGGCCCGCCTGCTGCGGCAACTGGGCACGCCGGTGATCAGCGACGATACGCAGCGCGCGGCGGTGGACGGCCTGGCGGAGAGCGAACCCAGCACGCTGGTTTCGGTGCTGCACCAGATCGGCTCGCGGGTGCCGTCCTCGGAGGCCGAGCAGGCCACCCTGAAAACCAACTTGATTCAGGCGGGGTTCCGCTCGGAGAACGCCGCGGCGGTGTTCTACGGCGTGCGCATCCTGACCACCCTGATGATGCTGATAGTGAGCCTCATGCTGGAGGCCTCCATGCCCTCCAACCCGGCCATGAAGATGGCGCTGATGGGCTTCGGATGCATGACCGGATGGATTTTGCCGCGCATGTTTCTGGAGCGCAAAGTGAAGAAACGGATGGAAACCGTGCGTCTGTCGCTGCCCGACGCCCTGGACCTCCTGGTGGTTTCGATAGAGGCGGGTCTGGGGCTGGACCAGGCCATCCAGCACGTGGCGCGGGAGCTCATGGTAAGCCATCCGCAGTTGAGCGAGGAACTCTCGCTGGTGACGCTGGAAATGCGGGCCGGCAAGCGCCGCTCCGAGGCCCTGCGCAACCTGGCCGACCGCACCGGCGAGCCGGAGATTCGCAAGCTGGTGGCGATCCTGATTCAGAACGACCGGTTCGGCACGAGCATGGGCGAATCGTTGCGCACGCACTCGGATTTCTTGCGCACGCGCCGGCGGCAGGATGCCGAGGAGCGCGCCGGCAAGGTGGGCGTGAAGCTGGTGTTTCCGATTTTCTTTTTTATTCTGCCGTCCATGTTGATCGTGGCGGCCGGCCCCGGCATTCTGCAGATTTTCAAATACCTCTTCCCGATGATGAAAAGCATCGGGTAGACCCGAGAAGGAGCATACGACGATGAACCAAATGACCCTCATTCAAACCGGTATCTGGCTGGCAGCCGGCGCCGCTCTGTTGATATTTTTGAGACGGCGGCGGACCAAAAGAGCCCAACACTAAAGGCGCCTTGCAATCCGCTCCCTGAGGGGGCGCCCTTCAGGGCGCGGCTCGATACCGGGCCGGGCCCGGGGGTCCCCGAAGCCGGCGGACGTGGCGTCATGAACTCGTCCGGACCACTTTCCCGACGGGCGTCCCGAAGGCCCCGTTCCGGTACGGAGACCGGAAGAGAGTGGTCGAACAACCAACCGAACAGGAGCGAAACATGATTTTAGGACTACAAGGAGCCATCTGGCTGGGAGCGGGGGTGACGCTGGTCATGCTGCTCACGCGGCGGCGCCGCCGCAAGGTGGTGCGGTGACGACCAATCGATTCGGCGCCGGAGCGGGCGGACGCGGTGAAGGGCGAAGCGGTCCCTATGGGGTTCTGTTCCCGCCTGCTTCCGTGGCTACGCCGCCCCCGGCGCCCCATTGCCGGTATGCCGATTGAGACTCTTATCAGCAGACAGAACCCGGACGGCGGTTGGCCGTACACGCGGGGCGGTTCCTGGACCGAGCCGACGGTTTACGCCATCCTGGCGCTGCTGGCAGCCGGGGAGCGGGATGCCGCCACTCGTGGTATGACTTGGATCGCATCTACCGCGCGGCCCGATGGCGGTTGGGCTCCGCGCGGCGGCGTGGACGAAAGCACCTGGGTGACGGGCCTGGTGGCGCTGCTGCCTCCCGAGCGGCTGGGCAAGCCGCGGTACGAGGCCGCCGTCCGATGGCTGCTCCGCACCGCCGGGCAGAATTCGACATTCATCTACCGGTTGCGCGAGTTTCTGCGCGGGAATTCGCCGCTCATCGAGCAGGCGTCTCCGGGATGGCCGTGGGTGCCGGGTACGGCTGCCTGGGTGGGGCCGACTTCGATCGCCATTCTGGCGTTGCAGAAGGCCCTGCGGCGGGGCACTTCGCCGGGGATCGCCGAGCGGCTGGATTCGGGGCGGCGATATTTGCTGGAGCACACCTGCCAGGAGGGCGGCTGGAATCACGGCGCGGAGCAAGCCCTGGGATACGCTGCGAATCCTTATCCGGAAACCACCGGGATGGCGCTGGCGGCGCTCGGTCGCGTGAAGTCCCCGAAGGTGGATCGCGCGCTGGCGGTGGCGCGGCAGTTTCTGGCCGGCTGCCGGTCGGCCGACGCGCTCAACTGGCTGCGGCTGGGGCTGATGGCGCATGGCCAGATGCCGCCCGGCTATTGTCCTCCCCTGGTGACGTACCGCACCACGCCCGAGACCGCGCTGGGTCTGCTGGTGGCGGTTGAGAAAGGCAATCCTCTGCTGGGAGCATGACCATGCGGAACCACATCACCAGGCGCGAACTGCTAGCGGCCTCCGCGGGGGTAGGGGCGGGGGCCGCCGTGCTGGCCGGCTGCCATCGCGAAGCGCCCATCCAGCCGGCCACGGTCTCGATCACCAGGGCGCCGGCTTACGGGCAGAGCCTCTACGGCACGGTGCGGAACATTCTCGAGCAGCACCGGCTGGAGGTGCGCGGCCGGAGGGTGCTGCTGAAGCCCAATTTGGTGGAGTTCGAACCGGACAGCGCCATCAACACGCATCCCATGGTCGTGCACGCGGCCATGGAAGCGTTTCTGGGGATGGGCGCGGCGGAGGTGCGGATCGCCGAGGGCCCCGGCCACCGGCGCAACACGCTCGATCTGGCGGATGCGGCCGGCTATTTCCGCATCGTGCCGAAATTCGAGGAACGCTTCGTGGACCTCAACGTGGACGAGGTCACGCTGGTGCGTCCCGCAAGGCCGTTCTCGCGCCTGGACAAGATCTACCTGTCCAATTCGCCGCTGAGCGCCGACCTGCTGGTCTCCATCGCCAAGCTGAAAACGCATCATTGGGTGGGGGCCACCCTGTCCATGAAAAACCTCTTCGGCGTGGTGCCGGGCGGCGTTTACGGCTGGCCCAAGAACGTGCTGCACTGGGCCGGAATTCCGGAGTGCATCGCCGACTTGCATGCCGTCTTTCCGCGCCAGTTCGCGCTGGTGGATGGCATCGTCGGGATGGAAGGCAACGGCCCCATTCAGGGCACGCCAAAAGCGGCCGGGGTGCTGGTGGCGGGGCGCGATCCGGTGGCCGTGGACGCCACTTGCTGCCGCATCATGCGCATCGATCCGTTCCGCATCGGTTATCTGCTCCTGGCCTCGCGCGACCAGGCGCCCGCAATCATGGAGGCCAACATCCGCCAGGTTGGGGAGCGCATTCAAGATGTGGCCACGCGGTTCCAACTGCCGCCCGATTTTAGCGACCTTTGACCGGAGGCGGCATGATGCAGGCATATTAAGGACCCTGCTGGTCGCCATTGTGGGGCAGCCAAATCCTGGCGTGCCTTCTGGGCCCATCCACACGCGAGTTGATTCCCTGCCTGCACCATCGGAACCCCTGAGGTCGACGCCGCATCGCGGGCCGCCCCTTCCATGCGTCTTCCGCCACCTGCTATACAGAGCGTCATTAAGTAATTGCGCATAAGGTGAGAACGTGATCTGATGGAGAAGTGAGACCACTTGGTATCGCAGACTCCGCTATGGTTGTTCTCGGGTTGCAAGATGAGATCCGACGATCAGAAGAATCGCGCTACGATCATCGACTGCACGGCGTGTTGCTCGTGGCGCAAGGCATGACATGCCCGGAAGCGGCAAGGGTGTTGGGGGACGCGCCCCGAACGGTCGAGTATTGGGTGCACACATTTGAAGAGATGGGGCTGGCCGGACTGCTGGAGGGCGAGCGGTCGGGACGGCCGCGGCGCCTGAGCGACCAGCAGATCGAGGAAGTCAATGCGGTCTTGCGTCGGACGCCCCGCGAGGCAGGCCTCAGTGGGAATCTGTGGGACGGCAAGACGCTGGCCAGTTGGATTGAACGTCAGTATGGCATTGACTTGAGGGCACGGCAGTGCCAACGGCTGTTTCGGCAATTGGGATTTCGGTTGCGCAAACCGCGGCCGGTGATCGCTCAGGCTGACCCAGCAAAACAGAAGGCGCATAAAAAAAACTCCAAGCGCTGAGGCAGGACGATGGAATCGACCTGTGGGCAACCGACGAAGTCCATTTCCAACAGCACGGGTCTCGCTGTCGGATGTGGGTGCCACCGGAAACCAAAGATCCCATACTGCTGCATCACCCCACCCGGCGCAGCGTAGGATACTTTGGTGCAGTGCGTTTGCGGGACGGGAAGTTCTGGTTTCGCCAAGAGACCGAAAGGTTCAATGCGACGACCTTCTTCCAGTTCATGCGGGGTCTGCGACGGGTCAGCATCCGAAGCGGACGACGCGTCGTAGTGATTACCGACAACGCAAAATATCATCACGCCCGTCTTCACCAGGACTGGCGCGAGCGGCACTTGGCAGACTTTGAGTTGGACTACTTGCCGCCCTACAGTCCGGACTTGAATCCGATCGAGCGTGTTTGGAAGCTCACACGCCGGTGTTGCCTGCACAACCGCTACTTTCCGACCCTGGAAGAGGTCATCGATGCAGTCGAGGAGGTGTTCGCAGGCTGGGCCAACAAGAACGAAACCCTGCGCAGATTATGCGCAATTACTTAAGACGCTCTGTATAGCGCGATCCGGAGCCCGTAATTAACTGGGCGAACATCACCACCGGCTGTAAATGCTCGTTCATGTTCGTGCAGGTCCCGCATTCGACTGAATAGCCGGGCCATAGTTGCCGCGTCAAAGTGGGGATCGTGTCCGGGTCCGTCTGGCGGTGCTCCAGCGAAATCACCATGCGCGGATGAAACTGTTCGACGGTGTGCAGGGCGCCCCGCAGAGCGTTGGGCTCGGCGCCCTCGATATCCATTTTGATGAGGTCCACTCGCGCGAGGTGCAGTTCCGTTACCATCCGGTCGATGGTCGTGAGCGGTACCGTAACCTCAACTCCGGCCGCTCTCTGGAGCGCCACGGTGGCCGCGGTGCTCGCCATGCCCGGCGGCACGTTGAGCACGAGCGTGTCGTCCCGGTCCCACACACCCTTCGGGAAGACGATCACCCGTCCCGCCCGGATCTCTTCGGGGAAATTCCGCCGCAGACACTCCAGCGCCCACGGGGCCGGCTCGATCGCCACCACGCGACTCGCCCCGTGCCGCAACGCCTCGTGCGTATAAGCTCCGACATTGGCGCCGCAGTCGAGCACCGTGTCTCCCGGCCGTACGCCCTTGTTGTCGGCCCCATATTCCTCTTCGCCTTGCTCCGCCAACTCCTCCGCGTAGGCCATCCTGTCGCTGGCGGGAATCCACATTCGTCCCGCAGCCGTCTCCACCAGCTCCAGATTTCCGTCCACACGAACCTGGCGCATGTCCCGCTCGATCCTCCTGGCAGCCAGAGCTCGATCGGGCACCGCCTCGCGCCACGCGTCGGCCAGCGTGCATCGCCGATCCCGCTCGCGCGCAAAGCCAGGAAACTTAACGGGCCGGTAAACTGCCGCCACGATGCGGGCGCGCGCCCCCCATGCCCAGTCCTGATGTGGCGCCAGCACCATCACCGCCGCCACAGCCGCCAGACAGAACACGGCGAGCCAAACTGTAACCTTAAAAAGCCGGACTAAAGGGTTCTTCACGTTGCGGGACAATATGGACTCCTGAGATTGATTGGATTAAGCCGCGCGGCTCTCACGGTAATTCTCACCGATCTGCCGCCCAAATGCGCTGCTGACATATGTTTTCAAGGGCCCGCTAACAGAAGTTAGCATGGACGAAGCTCCACGAACGGACCGGGCGAGTAGTGGATCTGCCCGGTGGCGCCGAGTGAGAAGAGAGGCGCAAGGTGGGTTCGGCAGGTGACGGCGCCAAGGAGCCGCGCAAGAATAAGTTGTACGCTTGGCTGAATGGCAGGCGTGGCGCAGGCTCTCAGCCTGGCTCTCAGCCTGTAGCGTCGGCACTCGTGCCGACGCCCGTCGTCCTAGCTAGGGCCGCAAAAGCGTCGAGTCGAGACTCGACGCTGCAGGCTGAGAGCCTGCGCCACAGCGCCAGCCTGTGAAGTTATTCTTGCGCGGTTCCTTAGCGGCAACGCTCTGGAATTCACCAATGCAGAATCGCTAAACACACAAGGCGGCTTGGGCGGATCTGCTTGGCATCAGTTAGAATCGGGAGCGAGGCTAAGCTGGATCGTGACTCAGGTTTCGCCAACTGCAGTGCTGCTCGCCGCCATCCTTTCGGCTCCTCCGGCGGCTGTAGCCATTTGGTCTATCGGTCGCACCGTTTCGCAGATGTCCGACCCATGCTTTCGTTGGGATGGTGGGGGAGGCCCTGAATGGAGCGCTACACTCAGGCCCAACGACCCGTGCAGATCCATCACCGTGCACGGCGAATCGAAGCGGCGAGCCGCGGCGATTTGTGCGCTGATTCCCGGAGGGGTGCTCCTGAGCGCGGTCCTGGGAATGACCGGCCTGGCGGTTTCGCGTCGCCGGTTAATCCTCACCGCAGCTTTCTTGATGCTCGCCGAAACGCTCGTGGTATTTTCAATCGCGCCGCTGACTTTGATTGCCGGGTTGGGTCTCTTATTCCTGGGGCGGCGGGTGCCCCACGCGCAGGTTCAAATCTAAAATGGCCTGTTGTCGGACCATGATGGGACTCAGTCCGCCATAACGGATACACCTGTTGACTGAAGACCCACAATTCCGGCGGCCGGCAACGCGTTGGCGCTCACGTCAGGAGCCCAAAAAAGCGGCCGGGAAAACTCTCCCGGCCGCCATCACAAGCGAAGGTTCAAGCGTGAATTCCGGCTACCGGCTGGGCAGCGTGCCCGCCACGTAACTGGGAGTCCAGGGGCCGTTGTTGCGGCGCTCCCGGCGCAGGATGCGGAAGGCCACCGCATCCCCCGGTTTGAGGGTCGCCTTGAGGCGCTGCAGATCGTCGGTCGAATTGATGGGATGCTGGTTGAGCGAGAGCAGAATATCGTTCGGCAGCAGCCCGATGTCCTCGGCGAACGAGTCGGGTTCCACCGTCCGCACCTGAATGCCGCCCGATTCCTTAATGCCCAGCGTCTCGCGCTGCCGGTCCGTCAGATTGGTGATCTCCATGCCGAACGTGGCGGCAGTGGCAGCCTCTTTGCCCTGGTCCTGGTCGCTTCCGTTGCCGAACTGTTCGGGGAAGATCTGTGCCAGGTCGCCCACCACCACCTTGAAGTCCTGGTGCTTGCCGTCGCGTAGCACCCCAATATCCAGTGTCGAACCGACCGGGGTCTGGGTCACCGTACCCACCAGTTGATTTCCGTCGCGCACGGGTTTGCCGTTCAGGGACACGATGATGTCCTCGCTCTTCAGCCCAGCCTTCTCCGACGGGCCGCCGGGTTCCACTTTCTCCACGAACACGCCTTGCGCCGCGCCGAAGGATTTCAGCAGCGCCTGTGCCTTAGGCGAATCCGATTGCGTGAAGTTGATGCCGATCGAGCCGCGCGTCATCCTGCCGTTCTTGATAATCGAGTTGTAGACCGCGGCCGCCGTGTTGATGGGCAGCGCGAAGCCGATGCCCTGATATCCGCCCGAGCGCGAGGCGATGGCGGTGTTGATGCCGATCAGTTCGCCGCGAATATTCAGCAGCGGGCCGCCGCTGTTGCCGGGATTGATGGCCGCGTCGGTCTGCAGGAAGTGCTGG
The DNA here is from genome assembly GCA_052144935.1 of Bryobacteraceae bacterium. GTDB lineage: Bacteria > Acidobacteriota > Terriglobia > Bryobacterales > Bryobacteraceae > JOPF133. The sequence continues at coordinate 31,680 of JBKQPR010000022.1, read as the reverse complement.
AACTGCGTGCTGTCGCCGGGGATGTCGCGCTCCTTGGCGCTGATGATGCCGGCGGTCACGGTGGCCTGGAAGCCGAACGGCGAACCGATCGCCACGGCCCAGTCGCCCACCTGTACGGCGTCCGAGTTGCCGACCTTGGCGGGAACCACATCGCTCTTGCCCATCACGCGAATCACGGCCAGGTCGGTGGCCACGTCCACGCCCACCACTTTGGCGTCGTATTCGGCCGCGTCGCCCATAAACTTCACCTGGATGCGGTCGGCTTTGTCGACCACGTGATTGTTGGTCAGGATATAGCCGGCCTTATCGACCACCACACCCGAACCCAGGGCGGAGCCTCTCCGCTGCATTTGGGGGAATTCCTGATTGCCGGGATTGCCGCCGAAGAACCGGTACAGGAACTCGTCCATGCCGCCGCTGCCGCCCTGATCCTCATCGTCCGGCGGCGTGGCCTGGCGGCGTCCGCCGAAGTTTCGGGTAGTCTGCGAAGGCTTGGGATTGTAAGTCGTCGAAATGTTGACCACCGACGGCTCAACCTGCTTGGCAATCTGGCTGAACGCGTTCGACAACTCGACCGGGTTGGGAATCACCAGCGGCGTCGCGCCGGGCGCCTGCGCCTGCGAATTGTCTCGAGCCGCCTTCACTCCGTAGGTGCTGATGAAACTGCCGATCACGATTCCGGCCGACAGCGTCAGCAACATCAAGGTAAGCGAAAGCAACTTCTGCGTACGCATTTTATCGAACATACTCATGGATCTCTTTACTCCTCAGGGTGCTTGCGGAAGCCGTATTCTGCTTCCGCCGCAACTGCTACTGTGATGGATGTAGCCGCGGATACAACGGTTTCATCTCCACCAACATTACTCCGCCCAGGATGAGCACCGCGCCCACGGCGGCGCGCCCCGTAAGGTTCTCACCCGCCCACACATACGACGTGATCCAGGCAAACACCGGTTCCAGCATGTAGATCAGGGCCGTCCGCGTCGAAGTAGTGAATTGCTGGGCCCATGCCTGGACTGTAAAAGCCAGAGCCGTCGCCAGGAACCCTGTTATCAGTATGGCGCAGACCACCACCGGACGCCACTCGGCATGGGGTCTTTCCATCCACCAGCATAATGCGAGGGATAGCACGGCCGCGGAACCAACCTGCATCACAGACAAGAATTCGAAGCTCATGTGCTCGGAGAAATGGCCCAGCGCCACAACGTGCGCGGCGAACCCGAGGGCGCCCAAAAGCGTCAGCAGATCGCCCCGGCCGATCGATCCGACGGCGCCTTGAAGCGTCATCAGGCCGAGGCCGGCGGTGGCCACCAGTACCCCAACCACTTCGGAAACCTGGGGTCTGCTTTTATAGACGAGCGCGCCCAGCAAAGGTACCATCACCGACGCCAGGCCGGTCAGGAAGGCCGATTTGGGCGCGGTGGTGAAGCGCAGGCCCTGGGTCTGTAGCAAATATCCACAAAACAGGAAGGCGCCCGTGAGGGCCCCCGGCCAGAAGCGGGTACCCCGCCTGCGGCCGGGCGCGCCAAGGGGTCCCGAGGAGGGCGCCACGGGAGGCATCCCGGCCGGAGCCGTGCATTCTCCAGCTTCTCCGCGCTCTCCTCCCCGCCTTCGGGTCCACTCCTTTGACGCGGGGCGTGTGGTGGGGCAGGCGACTCGCCTGCCAAGGGTGCCGGCGAGCTTCACTCGACCGTTGGCAGGCGAATCGCCTGCTCCACGGAAGCGGAAGAAGACCGCCAGGGCGGCCGTGGCGAGCGAAAACCGCAGCGCCAGAAACAGGATCGGCGAGACGCTCCCAATGGCCGTCTTCACCAGCGTAAACGTGGCTCCCCAGATCACCGTGTTGCCGATGAGCGCCAGGTCCGCCCGGCGGCGATTCACTTCCCGCTCCCGCCGTTCGAGGCCGCGCCCGAATTCCGCATCAGGAGCAGCAGGGTGAGCAGGATGCGTTTCAACCCCAGGTCGCGCCCCTCGGGCCGAAACCACTCCTGGGTGGTATGCGCGCCGCCGCCCAAGCCGCCGCCGCCAATCGAGATCGCCGGAATCCCCAGCGACAGCGGAATGTTGGCGTCCGTCGAAGAGGTGTCCAAGTGCGAACGGATGCCCAGGTGCGCATCCACCGCGCGCACGTATTGCAAAATTGGCGCGTTGTCGGGAAGCGCCGCCGCGGGCCGCGATCCGATCTCCTTCACCTTCATGGCGACCTTCCCGCCGGTGGCGCGCTGGTTCTCCAGATCGCGCGCGCGGTCTACCGCGGCCAGTAGAACCTCCGCCAATTCATCCACCTTTTCATTCGATTCGGAGCGGATATCCACCTTGGCGCGGGCCAGTTGCGCGATCGCATTGATGCTCGACCCGCCTTCGATCAACCCCACATTGATGGCCGATTTGGGCGGCCCGGCGTCCAGCCGGGTTTCCGAAAACAGCGCCACCGCGCGGCACAGCGCATGCACGGGGTTGCCGGCGCCGAAGTCGCTCCAACTGTGGCCGCCCGCGCCGGTGAAGGCGACCTCGAAGCGCCGGCTGCCCAGGGCCCGGCTGGTGATGTGCTCGGTGTTGGCCCCGTCCACCACCACGAACGATTCGATTTTTCGGGCGAATGGCGACTGCTTGCACAAGTGGCGCATGCCCAGCAGATTTCCCTCGCCCTCCTCGCCCACATTGGCCACCAGCAGCAGATTCAGCGGCAACTCCGGCAAGCTCAGGCCGCTCTTCCACGCGCGCGCCACCGCCAAAAGGGCCGCCAGTCCGGCGCCATTGTCGGATACCCCCGGCCCGCGGAAACGCCCGTCGGCATCCACCGAGATCTCGTCCTTATTGCGCGGCGCGATCACCGTGTCCAGGTGCGCGGTCAGCGCCACGTAAGGGCCTTCGCCATCGGCCGCCACCACATTGCCGGAGCGGTCGAGGGACGCGCTCCATCCGAGCGCGCGCAGTTGCTCCGCGAGCCAGGCGGCGCGCTCCAGTTCCAGAAAGGTGGGCGCGGGCACGCGGCAGAGCTGCAGATGAGTCTCGTTAATCCACTGCTTCTCGCGGGTAAACCATTGCAGGCAGTCGCGAACCCCGCGCTGCTCCGCCAGTTCTCCGAGGTTAATTCCCGCTGCCACATTTGCGGCCATCCACTTCGAGTGTAACCGAAGGGTGGGCGGGAGTTGCGGTCGGGTGCTTACCCGAGATGGGGTTCATGGTCTTTTGGCGGTCTGTTGGCAGGCGTTTTCGCCTTGGCGAAAGCGCCCGCCCCACAATGCAGGATCGACATCTTGCGAGGCACTGTGCGGGAGCCTGGAAGCAAAGGAACATGGGCGGGGGGCATGGATGGATGCCAGGCACTCCAGCCATCTCGCTGATGGCGCGGGGGATGTTCCTGGTTGAAGGCGGCCTCCGTCATGTCCCGTCTAACCGATGCGATAATGTCATAATCGGAATGATCTAGCCGGTAATTTCGTGTGATACGACCCAAGGATTTCGGAACCCCACTGTCAAGCGCGCCGGAGGAAACGCCATGGCCGGTACAAAGGCGAAGTTCAACCTCAAATGGACCAAGACCGACAACAAGACCTATGCGGTGCCTGGAAACACATACGAAGAGATGTTTAAGTTCTTCGAGAAGAAGAACGCCGCGAAGGAGGAGTGGGGAAAATTCCATCCCGAGATACCGCACCTGTCCTTCAAGCCGACGAAGGACCCGATAACCGAGGTCACGCTGGAGGTCGGCTACACCATCGTGATGCCGTCATGGTCCAAAGCGTCATCCATTGGCCAGAAGGAAAAGGCCGCGTGGGACACGATGATGAAGGCGCTCCAAAGGCACGAGGAGCAACACCGTACTATCTTTGAATTCGAAGCCGAGGCGTTCGGCACGGATCTCTCCTTCGAAACCGACCTCAGCCAAAAGAAACTGAGCGATATGTTCAAGAAATTTCCCGGCGACGTGCGCAAGGCTCAACAAGCTTACGACTCGAAGACGGCGAACGGGAAGAACGAAGGCGTGTTCCTGCCAGCCCCGGACAAGGTCAAGAACTGAGCAGCGGAGGAATGCCCGGCCAGCAGAAGGGCGGGCGGCCGCCGGGTTGCTCAGAGGTTACTTGCCGGCCGCGTACTTCTCCCAGAGTCCCGCGATATCGGCGCTCTGGGCGTCGCCCGGATGCACGATCACCCGGTACCGGTAGCGGAGGCTCTGGCCCGTCTCGATGGTGATAGCGCCGCTCTGCGATTTGTCGTTGGTGAACGCCGCCAGGCCGAACGGGTTGGCCGCGAATAGCCCGTAAGCGCGCGCGTGCCAGCGCACCGGGTGGTGCGGATTCTCGGGATGATCCAGGATGGCGATCCCCACTTTTTCGCCGTTCACTTCGCCCGAGTAGTCGCACCAGTTGGAGGGCTTGCCCCAAAGCTGCTTTTCGCCCACCTGGGCGTCGGCGTTGGAGATGTGGCCCGTGCCGCCCTTGCCTTCGATCAGAATCGGCCGCATGCGGATGCCGAAAACGCCGTCTTTGGCGTCGCCGAAAGTCGCCTGCTGGAGCGCCGTCAGGGTAATGTCCACATCGAACATGCGCTCCTTGGGATCGGCATAGAACGTCATCACGCGCGATTCGGTGAGGATCGGCGGAGCGCCGGCGGCCATGGCGGACCATTCGAAGGTGGTGGCGACCGATCCCTTGTCTTTGCCGCTCTTCACCTCGCCGGCCTTTTTCAGGAGAATCTTGCCGCGGTTGGGCGTTTTGTAGGAGGCTTCGTTGTTCCAGAAGTCCAGCTTATTGACGCTTTCGTGGGCGAACCACATGCCGCGCTGGTGCTGGTGGTCATTTTGGATGAGCTTGTCCTCCAGCATCTTCTGCTCTTCGGACACGGTTTCCATGGGCCACATGCGCGTGACGTAGGTGCCCGACGCCGCGCGCAAAGGCCACAGATAGGGTTTGGTGACGTCCTTGCCGGCGATATAGAAATCGCCGAAGGGTTTGCCGTTGATTTCAATCGAGACTTTTTCGGATCCCGAAGCGATCTTGACCTGTGCGGCCGCGGGCAGCGCGACCAGCGCCGCCTGTAGGAGAAGGCATACGAGCTTCATCAGCCACCCATTCTACCGCCTTGGCGCGGGAGGAAACGGCGGGCCAATCCTCCCAACCCTTTGGCATTTCTCCGCCGCGCACGCCACGCTGGTAGAATAGGAGACATATCCGGTATGCGAGCAGGTTTATTTTGGGCGGTTGCGGGTGTGTTCGCGGTGATGGTGTACGCCGCCCAAACCTCTGCCCCGGCCGGGAAACAGGCCCCGGTTGCGAAAACGCCCACGCCTGCCCCGGCCGGGAAACAGGCCTCGGTTGCGAAAACGGCCACGCCTGCCCCAGCCGGGAAACAGGCCCCGGTTGCGAAAACGGCCACGCCTGCCCCGGCTGGGAAACAGGCCCCGGTTGCGAAAACGCCCACGCCTGCCCCGGCCGGGAAGAAGGCCCCAGTTGCGAAAACCGCCACGGCTCCCAAAACCGCCATGGCTGGCAAACCTGCTCCGGCCACAAAACAGGCCCCCGCTAAAACGAGTTCGTCGTCGGCGCGGAAATCGCCCGGGAAGGCGCCACCCGTGCGCACGGCGGTGCGGCCGCGCCAGATGCAGCCCACCGCGGAGCGCTACCACGAGATTCAAAACGCGTTGGTGGCCAAGGGCTATCTCCAACCGGAACAGGCCACCGGTACCTGGGACCAGAATTCCATCGACGCGCTGAAGAAGTTTCAAGCCGAACAGAAACTGGACGCCAGCGGCAAGATCACTTCCATGTCGCTGATCGCGCTGGGGCTGGGTCCCAAGCACGATCCCGCCCTGCTGCCACCGCCGGCGCCGGGCGGCCCGCCGCAGTTGCGCTAGACCCCTTACGCGAGATTCGGTGGTCCCGCCGTCAGCGACGCGTTCCGGTCCACCTTGATGGCGCGTCACGCGAGGCCGACGCCAGTCGTTCCGCAGGCGGTTGTCCCGGCAGATGGCCCGCGGTCCGAAATAGGCGTCGGACGCCACGCACCACGATCTCCCTCGGTGCCGGCGTCGCCATCGTGAATCCGACCAGCCCCCACGGAAGCCCGCGCGAGGTGGCCTCATTTGGTGCGTGCTCTTCGATAGAACGGTTTTCCGGGTTGCGTCGTATCTGGTATGGGCGTCCGCCGTTGCGGGACAGAGCCGGACGTCCAAATCGAGCACTGCGCTTCCAGCGGAATCCGTACGAGAAGCCCCAGAAAGTCCTCTTCCCAGATCTGGTTGAGCACTGTCCCAACCGCGTGCTGAACGATTTTGTCCTCCCGCGCCGCGATCAGCGGGACTCAACGCCCGCCATCCTCAAGCTGGTGGAACTGGCGGCGTAGCGGCGCGATTTTCGTCTCTCGTTGTGGTGAAAACCACCGCCGGTCGGGGGGCGCCGGCCGGAACGCCTTGGGGGCGTGCTCGCGGCGCTGGCGGGCAGCTCGTTGTGCTCGTGATCGACGCGCCCCCAAGGGTCGCCGCTTTCGATGCCGGCGGCGGGGATCGACTCGTCGGCCGAAGAAGATTTTTTAATATGTTCCTGCTATTGCACGCGCCCCTACCGTTGCGTGTAAAATCGGTCCCATGAAGCACCGATTGGCAATCGCCACCGTCCTCGGGATCGTCACGACCGCGTCCGGATTTGCAGCCGACCAAAAAACAGTCACCGGCTGGGTCCTCGACTCCGCGTGTGCTTTCACCAAAGGGCTGAAGAAGCCCATCAGCGTCGACTGCGCGGTATCCTGCGCCAAGAATGGATCGCCGCTCGTCATCTTGCAGGACGACGGGTCCATTTACTGGCCGATCGCAGAAACCATGCCGGCCGAAGGTCAGAATCAACGCCTCATGCCGTTCGCCGGCAAACGCGTCACGGCGACAGGCAAAACCTATATCCGCGGCGGATCCAATGCGATCGTCATCGACAAGATCGCCGAAGCAAGTGGCCGGTAAGTCCTCGGGGCCGCTGGTCGGCCGCCAGGCCGAACCAGTCTTTGGCGCTTCGGCCCTGCCGTCCCCGCCCGCTGCGCTATGGGCGGCGCCCCGGCGACCGCGGGCCGAGGAGCGCCATCCGCGCGGCGGCAAGCTGGGTGGACGGCCCCTCGGTCTCCCGCGGCTGCTGGCGGGCCGATCCGGCGTGCGCCAGGCGGCGCGCATGACGATGCCGGCGTGGGGGCGCACGGCGAATCGCTGCCCAGCACCACTTCCGACCGCCAGGCCGAACGCGTCTTGCCGTTTCCGCCCGGCGGCCCGCCTGCGGAATACACCGCCGCGGCGGAGAGCGTCACGGCAAGCCCGGACAGCAATCGGAATGTAGGGGTGCGGCCTCGCTCCACAGATGGTATCTTCCCATTATTGCCGTCGTGGGCCGCACATAGTCCGGTTCAAACCGGATCACTTATGATTTATGACTGACTGCCGCGAATGTCGCGTGCAATCCGTCAAGATCCCGCGTCCGATTAACCTCGGATGCCTTTGCCTTCCAAGATGGTGAGGTAGCGGTCCACGGGGACGCTGGTGAACCGCTCCGTATGGCCGCTGGGCGGCGGCCACCGGACTTCCAGCCACTCGATCTTCGCCACTGGACCGATGCCTAAAACTTCCCGCGGATCGTGCGCCGAGAGATAGCTGCCACCGCCGTTTTTCACGCGCGAGCGAGTCACTCCCCCGGCGGACCAGGTGAGGCGCGCGCCCACAGCGTCACGATTGCACTTCACGCCTTCGAGCTTGACGCCGAGCCAGTGGTTGCCCTCTCCGGCATTGTTGCGCAGCAGTACCGGAGGCCCGCCGTTGTTGCCGATCAGCACATCCACGCGGCCGTCATTGTTGTAATCGCCAATCGCCAGTCCCCGCGCCGGGAACGACTTGGCAAACACCGGCCCGGCCTCCGCGCTCACGTGGCGCAACTGGCCGTTTTCGTTGTGGAACAGCAGCAGCGGCTCCTTGTACTTCACCTGCTGCGAGTAGTTGTCGATCATGTCGTCGGGGTGGCCATTGGCGAGGAAGAGATCGAGCGCGCCGTCGTTGTCGTAATCGAAGAAGCGGAGGCCCCAGCCGCTGAGCAGCCGGGTCGCCTGGGCCACCTGGTTCTTGAACGCGACATCGCGGAAGGTCTCGTTCTTCAGGTTCTTGTAGAGCGAGAACATTTCCTGATCCACATTGGCGACGAAGAGATCCTGCCAGCCGTCGCCGTCGAAATCGGCCGCATCCACGCCCATGCCGGAGCGCGCGCGGCCATCCTGGCTGAATCCCACCTCGGCCGCTAGCGCGATCTCCTCCCATTTGGTCTTGCCCTTGGCGTCGGGTCCGCGGTTCATGTACAGGAAATTCTGCACCGTGTCATTGGCGACAAACAGGTCCATGCGGCCGTCGTTGTTGATGTCGACGGCTACGACGCCCAAGCCCTTGCCCAGGGACTTCTCGATGTCGGTGCCGCAGCCCACTTCCGTAAACGTTCCGTCGCCGTTGTTGTGGAACAGCAAGCTCGAAGTTCCCTTGAACACACGCGGGATGCAGTAAAAATGTTTGCCCAGCTTGTTATCGCCGCAGGAAAAGTGACTGGTAGCGCCGTAGTCCACAAAACTGCAGACGAAGAGATCGAGCCGGCCGTCGTTATCGAAATCGAACCAAACCGCGCTGGTGGTCCAGTGATTCTCGAATACTTTCGCTCCCAGCCCGGATTTTTCGCTCACGTCGGTGAAGGCGCCATTTCCATTGTTGCGATAAAGAATCGGCCGCCCGTAGGCGGTGACGAAGATGTCGGGGAACCCGTCGTTATCGTAGTCGCCCACCGCCACGCCCATACCGAAGGTGTCAGCGGCCACTCCCGCCTTCCCCGTGACGTCCGTGAACGTGCCGTCGCGGTTGTTCTTGTAGAGTGCGTTGCCGATCGGTTTCCGGGGCTTGTAGAAATCGCACGGGCCGCTGTTGACCAGAAAGATATCCATCCAGCCGTCATTGTCGTAATCCAGAAAGGCGCAGCCGGGGCCCATCGTTTCGGGGAGGTAATGCTCGACGGAGGCCGCGTTGTCATGCACCCAGCGGATGCCGCTGGTCTCCGGCGGAATCTCTTCGAACAGCGGGCGCGGCTGGGATCTTCCGCGCCCGAGCACGGCGAGCGTGGCGCCGCCGGCCATCAGAAACTGCCTGCGGTCGATCTTCGAAAAGCGTGGTGGCATGGTTCGTAATGGCATGGTTCGTGGTGGCATGGTTTCTCTTCAATTCGGATAGGGAGCGCCCGCGCGGGCGATGCGGATCTGATGGTCGGTGAAGCGGGCATGTGCGCCCGGCAGTTCGACCTTAGGCATATGGCATCCGGCGCAGTTGGCCTTCGCCACGCTGCAGACCTTCGTATGCAGCGCCGCGGAATGGCAGGCGGCGCACCTGGCGTCGTAGTTCGCGAGATTGGTTTCGAGCGCCCCATGCGGATCGTGGCAGGCCGTGCAGCGGATGCGGCGATCCGCCGCGTCAAAGCATTTGCTGTTGGCGAGGCGGTAGGGCTGGAAGCGCACATTATTGACGCCGCGCGGTCCGTTGAGAGCGATCTGCGACCAGGTGCGGTGACAGCGGCCGCACAATTCACCCATGTCCTCCGCAGAAAGCGCGCCCAGGTGCGGCAGCTTCGCGCCGGCGGCGTCTCCGGCGCGCACGGCGTCCGCGTGCCTGGCCGCCGCCCCGTGGCAAGATTCGCAGCCGACGCCGGGAACGAGCGCCTCCAGATGCAGCTTGCCCTCGGAAACGCCGCCGCGGGAGTGGCAACCGAAACAATCGCGCGCGCCGATAGCGTCCATGCGGCGCCCCGCGGCCGCCACGATGGTTTGCGGCTCGCTGTTCATAGCCCCCATGGTCAGATCGAGCGCACCCAGCGCGTTATAGAAACTGACGCGGCTCTCGTAAAACGCTCCGTCATATTCGAAAACGTAGGTCTGGCCGGCCTGCCCCCGTCCGAACGCCCACAGTAGCGGAACCGTGAGGGTGTCGCCCGCGCCCGTATTGGTCACGGTCAGGATGCTGTGGTCGCCCTCCCGCGCGATGCGCGATCGATAAGGGCCTTCTTGAAACGAAAGATCGGGATGCTGTCTCAGAATGTTGCAGGCCTCCGCCGAGTCGAGCGCTTGCGCCATGGGCGTGGCACGAAAGTGCGCGGTCTGTGTGGAGTGACAGGTGATGCACACGGCGTCTACGGCTGTGGGCGGAGCGGCCGCGGCCAGGAACGGCAGGCCGGGAAGCACCAGCCACAGGCCGGCGTAGGCCGCGCGGCGAACCCTCATTTTGATTTCGCTCCCGGCTCGGTGGCCTGTTTCTCGGCATTCAGCTTGAGCACGATGGCGCGCTCCTTGTCGCCTTCTTCCTTGCGCTTCAGCCGGTAGTAGGCCGTAGCTAGCGAAACATGAGCCGCCACGAACGAAGGGATCTCCCGGGTCAGTTTCTCCAGCACGGTGAGTGCCTCTTGTGTCCGGCCTTCCTGCAGATCCAGCGCCGCCAACTGGTACCGCACGGCGGCATCGCCGGGACGCACCCCCAGCGCTCGCTGGAAGCATTTCCGCGCCTCGGCGTAGTTCTGGTCCTGCATCAGCAGAGTTCCAAGCTGCACGTTGGCAGTGTAGTCGTTGGGGTTCGATTCCAGTTCCTTGCGGAACGCCACCGCCGCGCCGGGCGTGTCGCCGGTGGCGGCCAACGCCATCCCGTAATACGAATACACGTCGGGGAGCTGCGGGTTCAGTTCCACGGCCTTCTTGAGATCTTCGAGCGCACCGGCATAATCCTGCACTGACATTTTAGTGGCGCCCATCAAAAGGCGGGCCTCCGCGGAATCGCCGTCGCGCAGGATGCGGTCCACCAGCAACTGCCCGCGCGCCGGCTGTTCGTCGCGGATCAAGGCCGTGCCCAACAGGTAGATGACCGCCTTATCGTCGGGCGATTGCCGCTCCAGTGGCGAGAGCAGATCGACGACCTTTTTATTCTCGCCGAGGCGGAGGTCGCAATCCCCCAGCAGAAGAATCGCCTGGCGGTTCGATGGCTGCTCCGCCACCACGCGCGCCAGCTCCGAGGCGGCCTGCGAAATCTCCGCCGCCTTGTAATAGGCCAATCCCAGATTCAGGCGAACCGGCGTATTGCCGGGCTGCGATTCCAGAGCTTTTCTGTATTCGACGATGGCCTGTTCGTAAAGCCCCGCGCGGGACAGGGCAGCACCCAGGTTCGACCGCGCCATGACGTTGCCTGGAACCTGTTTCAAATAAGCCCGGTACTCGGGAATCGCGGCTGCCACGTCACCCGCCTGATGCAGCGCGATGGCGTGACGCAGAACCTCCTCCACCGCCGGGGGCTGCTGGCTCCACGCGGCGCCCGCCAGGCCCAGCGCAAGCCAGGCATACCGGACGACGCCTCTACCGCAAGTGCGCATCGGCCTCTCCCCTGGCCAGGATCTCGCGAATTGCCCGCTCCAGGTCTTCCGGATGAAAATCCAACTCTCCCAGCCGGGTCTGGAACGCCACTTTCCCGTCGCGGCCCACCAGGTAAAGGCGGCTCGGCCAGGCCTGATACGCCCGCTCCGCGCCGGCATCCATGCCATCCACCACTACTGCAAAGGGCAGGGTCAACTTGCGAAGGCAGAGCATGGCATGGTCCTGCTTTTCAGCCAGGTTGCGCGCCGCCGGCAGGTCGATTCCTTCCTTTTGATTGATACTGCTCTGCCACTCGGACTCCGCGCCGCCATCGGCATGCGCCTCGCTGATGTAGACCAGGCGGAAGTCCACCCGCTCGTGGTACTCGGCGGCAAGGCGTTTCAGGCCGGCGGCCGAACTCCGCAATTTCGGGCAGGTATAGCTTCCGAACACCAGCGCCACCGGCCGTGCCAAGCCGGCGAAACTGAGGGTTCCGGCTGGTGGCGCCGCCGCCCCCACCGGGATGCCCGGATCGCCGTGCGCGGCCTGTTCGAAATGGAAGCCGCCGGCCAGAGCCGCGCGCGCCTCGGCCGACGCGGGCCGCACCTGCGCGGCGCGCTCTAGCAACCGCCGCGATTCCTCAGCCTGCCCGCGGCGCGCCAGAATCGAAGCCAACTGGAAGTTCGCATCGTAATCGTTCGGGTTGGCGGCCAGTTCCTTGCGGAACGCCGTCACCGCGCCGTCCGCATCGCCGGTGTAGAGCAGCGCCTGTCCCAGATACGACTGCAACGACGGAACCTCCGGATTCAATGCCACTGCCTGGTTCAATTCCTTCAGGGCGGCAGGATAGTTGCCTGCGCCGAATAAGGCCGAGCCCATCAGAAGGTGCCCTTCGGCAGAATCGCCGCGCCGCAAAATGCGGTCCACCCGGATCTGCCCATCCACGACTCGCCCCAACCGGATCAACGACATCCCCAGGACGTAGTTCAGCGCCAGATCGTCCACATGGGCCGCCTCCAGGGGCGCTACAGCGTCCACAGCCTTCTGGAACTCTCCCGTGCGGAGCCGGCAGTCGGCAAGCAAAACGGCCAGATTCAGGTCCTCCGGCTGGGATCGGTGCAAAGGCTCCAGCTCCTCCGCTGCCGCGGGAATCTGGAACGACTTATAGTATGCCAGCGCGAGGTTGAACCGCAGCCGGGGCGACACGTCCGGCGAGGCGGTCTTCAACGCCTCAAGGTACTGCTCGATGGCGTCCTGGTAGCGCCCCATCCCCGCGAAAACCGCGCCGAGATTGGACCGCACATCCACGCGTCCCGGCTCGGCCGCGAGACAGGCTTGGTACCCGGCCGCCGCCCCGGCTAAATCGCCGGCCTGATGCAGACGAAGGGCGGCCGCGAAACCGCAACTGTCAACCCGAGTCTGAGCCCCCAGACTGGCGGCAAAAACTGCGACGATCAGGTACGGCTGCGACAACGGAATTGGCTCCCTCGGTAGGAAAATTCTATCACCAACCGCGCCCCAAACGCCCGGATGACGCTCGGCCGGGCTGCGATTCAAGCGTTAACGTTGGCCGTTAACGTATTGATTTTATGGCCAGATGCCATCGTTAACACCCCGTCTCGAACCGCCCGCGGAATTCTAAGGCTTGCCGGCAGCGCTTCCCCACTTTGCTACAACAATCCATATAAAAACCGCCGAAACCTGCGGGCGGCCCCCAATCGCTCGACTTTGCGCTACCGTTTTTCGTATCCGGACCTTCGAAATAGTACTGGTCTGGCTGCATCTCAGGATTAACCTGCCCACCTGCGTTTCGTGTTAACCGCATCTATCGTTCATTAGCCTGTTTTCCTGGCTCTAATGCTTTTATACTACTGGTACTTCCAAGAATATCCGAAGCTTGGTAGTCCTCTTGGGAAATGGGGTTCGCAAGCAAATGAGAAGGGGAACACAAATCCGTATGATCAGAATCCTCGCTGGATTCGCGCTGGCAACGATGCTGGCAACCAACCTCGCCGCGCAGGGCATTTACGCGACGCTCACAGGGGTGGTCACCGACCCATCACAGGCGGTCGTAGTGGCAGCCAAGGTTACCTTGAAGGACGCCCAGTCCGGTTCGCTACGCGACACCGTCACCAACAGCGACGGCTACTTCACTTTCGCCTCCGTGCCGGTTGGGAACTACAATCTCACCATTGAGGCTAAGGGCTTCACCCTATATAAAGTCGATGGAATCGCTCTGAACGGCGGTGACAAGCGCAATGTGGATGCCCAACTCACGCTCGGCGCAACCGCTCAAGCCGTCGAGGTGTCCTCGGAGGTTGATCTCGTGACGTCGGTCGACTCGGCGGAGAAATCGAACCTCATCACCACCAAAGAACTGGAGAACTTCATTCAAGTTGGCAGCAATGCCGCCGAGTACATCAAGATCATGCCGGGCTTCGGCATCACAAACGGGACGTCGAACCAGTCCAACTATAGCGGTCAAGTCATTGGAATTAATGGCAATGGCGACGGCGGAAGCCAGAGCCCGCTGAACGGCGCCTACTCCTACAACGGCTTGCCCGGCAACTCCCTGGACATCACGGCGGATGGCGCCCACGTCTCGGATCCCGGCTGCAATTGCGACACGCCGGTGAACCCCAACTCGGACATGATCAGCGAATTCCAGGTGAAAATGTCCAACTTCAGCGCCGAAAACCAGAAGGGACCGGCGGTGATCACCTCCGTAGCCAAGTCCGGCGGCAAGGATTTCCACGGTTCCGCCTTTTTCTATGCCCGCAACTACGTTTTGAACGCCAATGACGCGCTGTTTAATGCCAGCGGTGCACCCCGCCCGGAGAACAAGTACTATTATCCCGGCGGGACGATTGGCGGCCCGGTGATCATTCCCGGCACGCGCTTCAATAAAGACCGCAATAAGCTCTTCTTCTTCAGCGGCTTCGAATACTTCTACCAGGTTCTGGATACCGGCCTGCTGCGCGCCACGGTGCCCACGTCATCGGAACTCGGCGGCAACTTCTCGCCCTCTTCGGTGGCTGCGGAGGGCAACCTCACCGCAAACGGCGGCCCTCCCGGCCAGATGAACGCGGCCGCCCTGGCGATGTTTCCCGGCGGGATCATCCCGTCCAATATGATCGACCCGAACATGCAGAACCTGATGAAATTGTATCCGGCTGTCAACGCGAACCCCAATGCCAACGGCGGATTCAATTACGTCCAGGCGGAAACCTTCAATCAGAACAATACTCAGTGGATGTCCCGCGTGGACTACAGCATCAGCGACAACACCAAGCTGTTCGTGCGCTACAATCTGCAGCGCGAAACGCAACAGTTCCCGGTGGGACTGTGGTGGCGCCAGAACAGCCAGGTTCCCTATCCCACTCCGGTTCAGGGGAAGAACAGCTCCGACAGCATTACCGCCTCGCTGACCCACGTGTTCAGCCCGACCATGACCAACGAGTTCGTCTTCGCCTACACGAACATCGGTTTCCCCAACGTGTTTGAAGATCCCAGCAAAGTGAATCGCGCGACCGTTGGCTATAACTATAAGGGCCTCTTCGCCAATGGCGTAGCGCAGATCCCCTCGTTTGGCGGCACCGGTTGGACCAACCAGGAAGCGGCTCTGATTTTCATGCCCGGCGGATTCGAAGCGGGCGGCAACTCGCAGGGCCTCTACGCCGACAAGTACATGCCCAGTGCGAGCGACACCATCACCAAAGTTTGGGGAACGCACACCGTGAAAGGTGGAGTGTTCTGGGAATGGATCCGCAACGCGCAGCCGGACAACAACAGCACCGAGGGCCAACTGCAAGTCTGGAACAATAACTCCAACACGTTCGGAAATGAGTACGCCGATCTGTTGTACGGAAATCTGAACGCCTACTCGGAGACCAATAAGAACCGTATCAATGATATTGCCTACAACACCTGGGAGGGATTCGTCCAGGATTCCTGGAAGGTCAAGCGTCGCCTGACCCTGGAACTCGGGATCCGCTTTACCCACTTCCAACCCTGGTACGACCGCGAGGGCTTTGGTTATTCGGTCTGGGTTCCCTCGGATTATAATCCGAGTTGTCCGGCGCTGCAGTATTGCGGCTTCGAATGGCACTCCCGCGATTCTGCCGTCCCGCTGGGCGGATTCCCGACGCGCTCGCTGTTCTATCAGCCCCGCCTCGGCGTGGCATACGATTTGAGCGGCCAGGGCAAGACCGTCCTCCGCGGCGGTTGGGGCCGTTACTACTATCATTCCGGCCAGTTTACGAGCGGCCTGGCAGTCTCCGGCGGCGAAGTGAGTTACAGCTTGGGCAACAACATCAATGGAGTTCCATTGCTGGCGCGCAACCTCTCTACCATCAACCTTGCGGCGCAGGCGAGTTCCCCCCAAGCCGTGGATAGCAAAGACAATAACCAGCCTTACACGGATAGCTATAACGTCACGGTTTCGCAGCGCACGCCATGGTCGGGCCTGCTGGAAGTCGCTTACGTCGGCAACCGGAGCCGCGATCTGCTGCTGAACGGCAACGGCCCCGGCTCCAATTTCAACACGGTTCCGTTCGGCGCCATGCTCTCCAGCAAGAACGGCGGAGTCGATCCGAACACCCTGACGGCCAATAACTTCCGGCCCATTCCTTCCTTGGGCGATGTATACCAGGCAACCAACAATTTGTACTCCAACTACAATGCCTTGCAAGTGACCTGGGTGCGCACCAAGGGCCGCTACACCCTTAACATGAATTACACCTACGGGAAAGCCATGGGCATTGTGAACCCGGGTCTCGACCAGTACAACTTGAACAACGACTACGGAGTCCAGCCCAGCAACCGCCCACAGATTTTCAATGCCGCGTACTCCATCGAATTGGGCAGCCCCGTCAAGGGCAACAAGCTGGCTGGAGGGCTGGTCAACGGATGGCAACTGTCGGGAATCACGCAATTGCAATCCGGCGTGAACCTCCCCGGCAATTCGGGCCAGAACTTCGGTATGGGCCTGAACGGCCTGATTGTTCCAGGATCAATCTCGGCCACCAACCCCACGGGGTACATCATCAGCAATGTGTCTCTGCTGGGCACGTCGGATATTCAGCTCAATCCGATCGAGACCTGCAATCCCACTTCGCACCTCGGACCTCACCAGTACATCAATCCGAATTGCTTCACTTATCCGAAGGCGATCGGCCAGAACGGGCCGAGCGTGCTGCCGCCCATCTACGGACCGGCATTCTTCAACTCCGATCTTGGAATGTTCAAGAATTTCGTCATCAAGGAGTCGATGAAGCTCCAGTTCCGCTTCAACGCCTACAACTTCCTGAACCACCCGCTGTGGTCGTTCAATGGAAACAATTTGACTCTGGGTTTCGATGGGACCAGCGGTGCGGTCAATACGCCCTTGTTCGGAACTACGACCGAAAAACAGGGTCACCGGATCGTGCAGGCCGCCGTCAAGTTCTACTTCTAGGTTTCCGACCGCGAGATGGCGCGCTTTTTGCTACCGCCGGTTGACAGACGGAAGCGTCTGTCCCACATTGCTGCCGAAGGACTTGCAGGGCATGTGGGGCAGGCGCTTTCGCCTGCCAACCTTTTCACGGCCGCGTAAGCGAGTGGTCCGCAATCGCACCGAATCAGGCGGTCGAAGACCTCCTGCAAGTCCAAAGGAATGGCGGCTTCCGTTTTTCCGGAGGCCGCCTTTTTTTGTTCGACCTTTTTTTGTTCGACCTTTTTTTGTTCCACGCCGCGTCGCGAGCCGATTGCAGAAAGCTCGCACCGAATCCTATACTGTCACTGGGATATGAAACTGGCCCCGATGGCGTGTCTGGCCGCAGCGCTTCGTTTGTGGGGGCAGGGCGAGGGCCTGCACGATGCCGCTCAGATTGGGCCGGCGGCCGGCGCCATAGCCGCCGGGTTCTCCTTGCCTGATCAGTTGGGCCAGCGCCGCACCCTCGAATCGCTAATGCAACCGCAAGGGCTGGTGCTGGTGTTTTTCCGCTCGGCGGACTGGTGAATGTACTGCAAAGGGCAGCTCGTGGAGCTGCAACACGATGAGTACCTCTTGCGTCGGGCAGGCTTGGGACTGGCGGCCATCAGCTACGACAGCAGCGGCGTCTTGAGTGAGTTCGCTAAACGAAAATCGATCGCCTTTCCGCTTTTGTCCGACCACGAATCGGAAACCATCCGGGCGTATGGCCTCGCCGACCGGCAATACAGGAAGGGCATGGGGCTCGATGTGGACCGAAAAGCGGTCTACGCCGATTCCTTTGGAAAAGTGCCGGTCTATGGGCTCTCCTATCCGGCCGTGTTCGTTCTGGCGCGCGACGCCCGAGTAAAGTGGAGATTTGTTTCCGAAGGTCCCGAATTGCGACTCACCGGCGCCGCCATCCTGGAGGAGGCTGTGGGTGGAATCGCGGATGAAAGCCGGACTCCGGTTGTCAGCCGCAACATCCAGGTGACCGCTACCGCAACCAACACGGCCGTCGGCTTGGGGAACCGCATCCGGATCGCCGTCGAACTGAAGGTCCCTAAGGGGTTTCACGTGTACAGTCCCGAGGCCGGGGGCGGATACAAAGGCGTGTCGTGGCAAATGGATGGTTCGGATTGCCTGGAAATCGGCGAGCCAGTGTATCCCAAGCCGGTATGGAAGCTGATGAAATCGACCGGCGAGAATCTGCCGGTCTACGAGGACACGGTGCGAATCAGCCGCGCCCTCAGCGTCAAGCCGGGGTACGTGCCGTCCGATCCGTCGGTCTACAAGCTATTCTGCCGTGTGTGTCTCGATCCCACTTCGCGCATCAAGGCATCGGGAGTGCTGAAGTTCCAGGCGTGCGATGAGCAGCGCTGCTATCCTCCACAGACGGTCCTGCCCCAGTGGCGCTTTCAATTTCTTCCCCCGGACCTGCAACGGTCGCCCGATAATCTGAAACGGGAGTTTGAGCAGTAAGTCCGCCGTGGCGCAGGCTCTCAGCCTGCTGCGTCGGCACTCCTGCCGACGCTCGTTGCCCCAAGCCGCAAGAGCGTCGAGTGGAAACTCGACGCGGCAGGCTGAAAGCCTGCGCCACGGCGGATTTTTGCGCGGTTCCTAAGTCCGCCAACGGAATTCTTCGGTCTTACCCCCAAACGTGAATCTCCCAGGATGGCCGCGGAGCCGCAAAGAGTTAATATAAATTGATGCAGTTTTCGGCTTGGGTTCTGGCGATATCCGCGCTTCTTTCCGCGAGCCAGCCGGTTGCGGCGCAAACCGCCGCCCCGACGTTTTCCAGCCTATCTCAACAGGCGCAAACCGCCCGCGATGCGCATCAGCTTGACAAGGCTATCGATTTGTACAAGAAGGCTCTGAAGCTGAAACCAAACTGGGAGGAGGGCCTGGGGAACGTGGGATCCATCGCATACGATCTGGATCAATACAAGGACTGCGTTTGGGCCTTCAACAAGCTATCGGAGTCGAAGCCCGATGCCACGCCGGCCTGGACCATGGCGGGACTTTGCGAATACAAGCTGCGTAATTACGGCTCGGCGCTGGACGACTTCACGCAGGTAGAAAAGCTGGGATTCAACGAAAACGCCGAACTCGCCCGCGCGGCGCGCCTGCATTATGCCCTGATGCTCACCAAGGCCGGGAGATTTGAAAAAGCCATTGTGGTCCTGACCGAGCTGACCAGGATCGACAAGAAGACGCCCGAGATTAGCGCAGCCGCCGGAATCGCCGGGTTGCGGCGGCCGTGGGTGCCCGCCGAAGTGCCGGAGGCCGAGCGCGACCTTGTTTACAGACTCGGCGACGCCATGACCACAGCCATGGAACTCGATTACAAAGCGGCCAACCAGAAATGCGACGAGCTGCTGCAGGCTTTTCCTTCGGAGCCCAATGTTCATTTCCGCTGTGGAGCTTTCCTCTACGTCCAGGATGGCGACCGTGGCGTAGAAGAGATCAAAAAGACCGTCGCGCTGGACCCCGATCATGTGCCCGCGCTGGTGAGCCTGAGCGCGATTTCGCTGAAGCGGGAGGATCCCAAGGCGGCGGTGGCATACGGCGAACAGGCGGTGAAGGCAGGCCCCACCGATTTCTCAACGCATGTGGTTCTGGGCCGGGCTCTGATTGCCAGCGAGGATCCGGCACGCGCCGTCACCGAGCTGCAGCAGGCCGTGAAACTGGCTCCCAACGACCCGGATGCGCACTTCAGCCTTGCAACGGCTTACAGCCGCCTCGGCAGAAAAGAAGACGCCGCGCGCGAGCGGGACGAATTCAAACGCCTTGAGCACCTTGGAGGGAAATAATCCCATGAAGCTTTTCGTGTCAATCGCAATAGTTCTACTGGCCGCAGCGCCACCCGCGACGCCTCAGCAACAGGCACAACCGACCGTCAAGACGAACGTCGACGAGGTCCTGCTCGACATGGTGGTTCGTGACAAAAAGGGAAAGCCCGTGACGGACCTCAAGCCCGAGGACCTCACGGTCACCGACAATGGCGCCAAACAGACGATCCTCAGCTTTCGCCTGGTGCAGGGATCGGAGGCCATCAGCGCCAGCGGCGCCACCATGCAGCTCGATCCGTTGCGTCAGATCCGCCTGGTGACGCTGGCATTTGAGCCATTTGCCGCCCCGGATCAGCGCAAACTGGCGCGCACCGCGGCCCTTGACCTCGTCAAAGGCGACCAGGGGACCAATGTCTTCTACTCCGTAGTGGTGATCGACACCAGGCTGCTGGTCTTGCAGCAATTCACCAAGGACCATGACGCTCTGACCAAGGCCATCGAACGGGCTACCGAAGGGGTCAGCGCTCCGCGGCTGACTTCCGAATCGGACGCCATTATGGCTGAGTTGAAGCGCAACCTCAACGGACAGACCGTCAATGGCGCCGATCAGGACGTCAACCTGCTGACCGCGGCCACTCAGACCGCTACGGCGCCTCTCCCTGCGGGCGGGAGTGCCGGCGCGGCCGCGCTCCAGGCAGCCTTGGCTTCGGTGATGCTCGACATGCTCCGGATGGACCAGGCAGCCATCTCCATGGGCACCCGCCTCTCGATCTCCGCGCTGAAATCCCTGGTGGATGGCCTCCGCCAGATGCCCGGCCGCAAGAGCGTCATGTATTTCACTTCCGGCATGTACCTCACGCCCGAACTGGATACGCCCTTTCGGAACCTGATGGCCACCGCCAACCGCAATAACGTGACTTTCTATAGCGTGGATTGCCGCGGTGTCATGACCGGCGCGCAAAATGCCGGCGCGATGCGCCAATTGAACGCCGGAGCCGCCGCCAGCGACGCCACCACCCTGAAGACGAGCGGCGGCGCCACCAAGGCGGAGATGACGGCGGCCGACACGTATGAGGTCGCGGGGCGCTCCAATCTGGACCTGGCGTTGCGCGATCTGGCCGAATCCACCGGCGGCTTCCTGATCGGCGACAGCAACGACCTGCGCCAACCGTTGCATAAGGTCAACGAGGAGATCAGCAGTTACTACGAGCTATCCTACAATCCGGGGATTCAGAATTTCGACGCCAGTTTTCGCAAGCTGGCGGTGAGCTCCAGCCGCAAAGACCTGGTGATTCACGCCCGCACCGGCTACTTCGCGCTGCCGCCCGAGGCGCGCGCCGCGGGCCTCGCGCCATTTGAATTGCCGCTGCTCAAAGCGCTCTCCGACGGCAAGCTCTCCGAGGACGTCAAGTTCCGCACCGGCGCCGTGCTGCTCCAGCCGAAGAAGGACTCGACCGGCATCGCCGTCCTCCTGGAAGTGCCGCTGCATGAACTCCAGGCCGCCGCCAATCCCGGCGCCAGTCTCAGCGTCAACCCTGGCGCGCTCGACGTTCACTGCTCGCTGGCGGCGCTGATCAAAGATGCCAAGGGCGAAATAGTGCAGAAGATCACCCGCGACCGCTCCTTCAAAGTGACTTTCGAGCAACTCAAGATGGGCAACTTCCTCGATAAAACCACGCTCGAACTGGCCCCCGGCAAGTACTCGCTCGAAACCGCGGTGATGGACCTCGGGAGCCTGAAAACCGGCGTGCAACTCGTGGAATTCACCGTGCCAGCCGGTGGAAACGGCGTCGGCATCTCCACTTTGTTGCCCATGCGTTCCTACACGCCCAATGCCAAGGGACTGGACCCCAACGACCCCTTCCAGTTTGAGGGCGGCAGCGTCACCCCGACCATGGACATCGCCGTCAAGAAGGCCCCCAACTCGGCGCTCCGGCTGTTCTTCACGGTGTACCAGGACGCGGCGATCTCCGCCAAGCCCACCGTCGAAGTCGAGTTTCTGCAGAACGGAAAGAGCTTGACCAAAGTCCCCATGCAACTGCCGGCCGCCGATGCGCAGAACCGCATCCCGTACCTGATGACCATCCCCGCGGAGGCCGTTCCCGCCGGCAGCTACGAAGTCCGCGCCACAGCGAGACAGGGAAGCACTTCGGCCGTTTCGAGCACCACCATTCGCTTCGAGCAGTAAGGCCGCTCCCGGGGTTGCCCTCGGGTCCCGACTCCGACGGCTCTCAGAACCGCGACCGCCAGACGGCGCGATAGCCTGTCCCACCTGCGGCTGCGCTCACACCGCACAATTCCGGGCAATCGCCTCGCGGTAGGTAGTGGGCCGTCAGTTTGGGCGTCCGCTTTTGCGTCTTAAAATCCACGTAGTAAATTCCGAAGCGCTTCGCATAACCATCCGCCCATTCGAAATTGTCCATCAGGCTCCACAGAAAGTATCCGCGTAGGGGCCATTGGCTGGTCCGGAGCCGCCCGGAACCACGCGCGGCCATGCCACCGAGAAACGGTACGCCTTCACCCCAATGGACTTCATAAGCCGGATGTCCTGTTTGTAGAGGTGGTAGTGATCGTCGGCGATGTCGCCTGTGTCGCCATCAAGGGTCTTGCCGGGAGTGTGCGAAAAAATGTCCCAGACCGAAGGCTGGCGCCCGTCCTCCCCCACCGCTCCTTCGATCTGGTAAGCGGCCGTGGCGCAACCCCAAAGGCCCCCCCGGAAACCGGCAGTAGTCGCGTACGCCGTCATCCTGCCTCGCAGCTATTCCCGCACGCGCGCTCTCGGCGGCGCCCCGAGCGGCGGCAATTTTTCCGAGTTCGCGGCGCGTGATTGGTGGGGGCATGTCCGGAACGATGGTAGGTTACCGCCAGGCCGCGGGCCAAGGCTAAAGGGGTTATGTCTCAATAAACGCCGGGTTATCGGAAGTGTTAACGGGACTCGTATGGGGCGTTAACGCACCGTGTGAGAATGTTAATGGCTTGAAACGTCCGGTCCGCGGCGTGTATACTGCCTTCGATCAGCTTCGGCGATAGATAATGCACACTGCTGCGGATTTCGCGGACGAAAAGAGCGAGCTTCAGTCGGTTTTGGCCTCCGGCATCTTCAATCGGGCCCCCAATCTCGCACACGTACTCACGTACGTTTGCGGCCAGTATTTTGAGGGCGCCGCGGAGCAGATCAAGGAGTACAACATCGCCGTCGAAGCGCTGGGCCGGCCCCCGGGGTTCGACCAGAAGCGCGACTCCATCGTTCGCGTGGAAGTGCACCGTTTGCGCAAGCGCCTGCGCGAATACTATGAGGCCGACGGCGCCGGCCACAGCGTGAGAATCGATATTCCGTCGGGGCAGTATGCGCCGCAGTTCGTGCGCCAACGTCCGCCGCAGCCGAGCCTCGCTGAGCAAGCCTTGGTCGCGCTAGCGGCCCCGAAAATCGACGGCCTAGTCGACCGCCCCGCTGGGACCGCTGCAGACCAGATTGAAGTCCGGGCCGTAACGCCGCTCCTGAATCCGATTTCTTTCGGCCCCTCCCAACCGCTGCTCCTTGCGCCGCCTGCGAAAGGCCTGGCCGGAACCTGGATCGCCATATTCCTCGCCGTCATCGCTCTCTCGGGGGTGTTCCTGTGGAAAGCGCCCGCGGCTAAGCCGGGGAAGACGGCCCCGTCCCCTGTGGCCGGAACCGTTCCAGGACCCTCGCAAGAAATGCGTATCCTGGCCGGCCAGCAGAGCGGCGATTACACCGACCGCTTCGGCAGAGTCTGGCAGAGCGACCGCTATTTTCAGGGTGGCGCCATCTTCGAATCGACTGGTCACCCCATCGCCGCGGCCCGCGACCCACGCCTGTTTCGCAGTCGCCGCGAGGGCGCCTTCACGTACGACATTCCCCTGCCGCCGGGAGTCTACGAGATGCGCCTCTATTTCGCGGAAACTCTTTACGGCGAA
The DNA here is from genome assembly GCA_052144935.1 of Bryobacteraceae bacterium. Lineage (GTDB taxonomy): Bacteria > Acidobacteriota > Terriglobia > Bryobacterales > Bryobacteraceae > JOPF133. The sequence goes on along the minus strand of JBKQPR010000022.1, from coordinate 8,121 downwards.
AACAACATCGCCGGGGGCGGCGAGACCAGCCGCATCTTCGAGGTCTTTGCCAACGGCGCCGGAATTCTGAACGATTTCGATGTCATCGGGGAAGCTGGCGCGAATACGGCCGACATTCGGGCGTTCAAGGACATCTCGCCCGCGGCCGATGGCAAACTGCACCTCAAATTCGAGCCCAAAACGAACCCCGCGATTGTGAGCGCCATCGAAATCACGGCGGGAACTCCCGGAAAACTGCGGCCCATCCGGATAGTCTCTCGCGAGCACCCCTACACGGATAAGCAGGGCCGCACCTGGGCGGCAGACGGTTATTCTCGCGGTGGCCAGTTGGTCATGCGTACCGAGCCGGTGCTGAATATCGACGATCCCGAGTTGCTCCACGGCGAGCGCTATGGCAACCTTACCTACGTGATTCCGGCGCCGGCCGGACGCTATGGCGTGACCCTGTATTTCGCCGAGGCGTGGTTCGGCCCCCGTAACTTTGCCGGCGGCGGAGTGGGCAGCCGGATCTTCGACATCCTCTGCAATGGGGTGGCGATACGGCGCGGTTTCGACATCTTCAAGGAAGCCCATGGCAGCGATCGCGCTGTAATCCTTCCGATTCACGGCGTGGAGCCGGACGCGCAGGGCAAGCTCAACATATCGCTTGTGCCCGTCCGCAACTACGCTTCACTGAATGCTCTCGAAGTAGTCGACGAGTCCAAGTAATCTCGCGGAACAATTACCCAGCATTGAGAGCGCCAGTTCGAAAGATGATAAGCTGACCCGGATCGAGGCGGTGGCTCTGGCTGTCGTCCGCGATCGAAACCGTCGCAGTGCACGGCCCCATGGTGCGATCTCGATGGCGCTCGCCGGCGTCATCGTGACCTCCGCGACGGCCCCGCCCCGCCGCTCCGCATCAACATCTTAGCGCCAACGCAGGAATAACTTCACAGTAACAATCCTCCGGCAGAGCCGGAGGCGTTCGGGTTGCTGGCGCCTCAAAGGGGCCTGATCGCAAACGCCCAAAACAGAAGCCCGGCGCCGCGGCAGTGCGGGTCCATGAGCTGACCGGTGAGCCACCGGTGAACTTGGCAGCCACTCCACCAGGTGCAAAACTCGAGGATGGCGGCTTGGTATTATACTGAACCTGAATCGAGGCGCAAAATCAAACGTTCCGGATTAGCGATGCGACGTGTCGTTGGTCTCCTCGTAAGTGCCACTGCCCGCGGCAGTTACTCAGCCGACCGGCTCAGCCGCCCTCCTGGCGCGCGCCTTCGGAGAGGATGCATGAGGTCTCCTATGTCCATGGTCCGGCCGTGCGCGATTGCGTTATTGGTGGCCGCGGCGGCGGCGGCGCAATCCACCACGGTCAATGTGCGGGTTGGCAATCAAACTGACACCTCGGTTGGAGTCAATGGCCGCCTGCAGCTAGCCATGTCTACGTCGTTTCAACTGGCGAGTTATAACGAACTTTTCTTCAGAGGAGCGCCCAACGCCACCACGGAACTTACAGCTCTCTATCCATGGCGCACAAGGGTGCAAGTCATTTCGGATGGCATTCCCCTCACGGCCCCCGGCACCTGGGATTTCACAGTACTCGACACCATGCTCACGCCGATCCAGGGCACCGGCGACCACAGCCCCGAGTTCCAGATCGGCACGGCGCCGGCGTACATGAGCGATACCTCCGGCCACATTCTTCCCGGCAGCATCGCGGACTTCGCGCAAATGAGCGCCAACCTGGTCCGCTACTATAACACCGGTGGATTCGCCGGCTCCGGGCGGCAGTATCAAAGCCCCACACCTTACCCGGTTACCTGGTGGGGTATTTTCAACGAGCCGGATATCAACAACGTTCCGGCGCCGGAGTACGTGACTCTTTACAATACCGTCGTGCCCCAAATGGCGCAGGTGGACCCATCCATCAAGTTCGTGGCCGTCGAACTTGCCGGGACCCCGCAAACTTATCTGCCCACCTTCGTATCTGGCGTCACGGCTCCGGTGGATGTAGTGGCCAAACATTTTTATTCCACTTGCAACCAGAAGGACGTCGACCAGACTCTCTTCGCCACGATTCCCAATTTCGCCAGCCAGGTCCGGAGCATGTATACCGATCTGGCCGTCAACCCCGCGCTGGCCAACGTGCCGGTTTGGATCACCGAGAACAATGTCAACGCCGACTACGACAAGGGCAATGGACTCAGCGCGTGCAACCCGCCGCTGAAGTTTGTGCTCGATCTGCGCGGCACCAGTCCTTTCTTCGCTGCCTGGCGTTCCCTGGTTTTCGAACAACTGGGCGAAGCCGGCGCCCAAGCCCTCTATCACTGGAGTTTCGGTACAGACCAGCAATATGGGGAGGTGGATAGCTCGGCGAACCGGTTCTTCAGCTACTGGGTGGATTACTATCTGTCTCACTGGTTTCCGTCGCCGCCCGGTCAGGATATCCTGCCAACGGCCACCACCGGCTGCTGTACACCGGATAGTGCGCACGGTTGGGAGGGCAGCGGCGGACTCGTATTCGATACCCAGACCATGGCGGCGCGCAACGTGGACGGGTCGGTGGTGATCCTGATGTCCAACTACGCCCTCCAGCCTGTCCAAGGCGCCAGTACGATCAACTTCGACAATAATGGCCCCGGTACGGCGCGCACGTTCGCGCTGGATGTCTCCGCGTTGGGCGCCTTCAGCTCGGCTACGCTGGTGACGCTGGATGCGTCCACGCCGGCGGGCGGGCCCGTGCTCCAAACGCTGGCCCCTGCCGCGCAGATGCAAGTCACGCTGCCGGGTTATGGCGCGGCCCTCTTGCGCCTGTCCAACGCCCAGCCCAATCTGTCTGCGGCGGGCGTGACCAATGCCGCAAGCTCCCTGCCGGGCGCAGTGGCTCCGGGAGAGCTTGTGGCGCTTTATGGAACGGCGCTCGGTCCGGCCGGCGGATCCCAACTTCAGCTCACCAATCCACTCCTGGTGGCCAATGCGTTGGCGGGAGTGCACGTTCTGTTTGACGGCGTGCCGGCGCCGATCGTCTATGCCTCGCCTGGGCAGGTGAATGCGGTGGTCCCCTATGCGGTGGCCAGCCAATCCACCGCCACGCTGCAGGTGGAATATTTAGGGGCTGTTTCGGCGCCTGTCTCCCTGCCGGTAGCCGCTGCCGCGCCCGGCCTGTTCACGGCCAACGCCGGGGGCAGCGGTCAAGGCGCGATAGTGAATGCCGGCGACAACAGCGTGAACTCCGCCGCGAATCCCGTTGCGCGCGGCGATTACGTAAGTATTTACGCGACGGGCGCGGGTGTCACCAGTCCCGCCAGTGTGGATGGCTTGTTGGCAACCGCTCCGTATTCCCTGCCCGCCAACGTCCCCGTCACGGTGACCATGGGCGGACTGCCCTGCCTGGTCAACTACGCCGGCGCCGCGCCGTCCTTGATTTCGGGCGCCGCGCAGATCAACGCCCAGGTGCCCGCTGGTGTGACGCCCGGCCCGAGCGTGCCGCTGGCTGTCACCATCGGGGGCGTAAGCGCGCAGACCGGAGTCACCCTGGCGGTGAAATAGGAGATGGCAGGCACTCCACCGCCATTCCGCCGCCGGCCAGGCCAACTCCCGTGAGCCGCCCACAGCATGGGGCCAAGACCGCTCCCTCACGGGGTGCCCTCCGGGCGCGGTGGGCGCCACGTCGGTAAGCGGCGTTGTGACACTTCTGCCACGGCCGCCGCCACGTCCGGGTTAGCGCTAACAATGCTGTCCACTTAGGCCGCCAATCGCGTCGAAGGACACTTCGTGAACCGGGGACGGCCAGATGTGACCATTATCCGAGCGGTGCGTGAATCGGGCGGAAAAGCCACTTCGGTGGGTCGGCGACAATCCGTCAAAGTGGATTGCGAATGAGAGCGGGCCTCTCGTGCCCGTTGCCGTGTTTCAGGATGATCTTTAGCGAATTCGCTTATCTTAGCGAACGCCTTTCGGTCATCAGCTACACAACGTCGTAAATCCTGGGTTTCGCTCCCACGCCTCTGGGTCCGAAATCAAGATCGATCATCGTGAGAGCTTCGCCAAATTGCCGATGATCCGAGTGGCGCTCGTATATGACACGCGCGTCTTTCCATCGCCGGGCAGACGACCAGCTCACCATAACGCTGCGGCCGGTGGCGCCTACAAGATCGAGGGACCAGTCGGCGTGTTCTTCTTCACGCTTGTCGCTGAAGAGTGGAGCATATCGAAGGCGGAGGGAGAGCCCGCCGATTTCGGCCATGACATGGAGCGGCATCAGGAAGTTGAAAATGATGGGAAGTACGCGGGCCTTGCCGACGAGCGGATCGGGATTACTGTCACTTGCCACCTCGACATTCTCATCATAAAAGTGGTCGAGAAGCGCGAGGTACTCTTCGTAGCCGTTGCTGATGTCTGCATTCACGAGCGCGTTGTTTAAATCGAGTTCGGCCTCGGCTGCCTTGGAGGAGTGATCTCTGTTCATAGTTTGTCCGTTAGCTCATTCCGGATTCACACATCAAACCTAAGCGCCGCGTCGCTCCCAACATCACCAACATTTCGATTACGGCCCGTCGATCGGCTTCCTAATGCTCCATTTCCCGGACGAGGGAATTTAGCTCGCGGTCTAATGCGTCATCTTCATGATGAAAATTGCTGAGGTCGTCTTCTATTCAACATTCCCTTCTTACTCTGTTTGCGCTCCGGCGTTGGCGCGGCTTTCATACAGCGCTTGACTCATGTTCCAGAGCCTGACTGCGACGCTGTTGTCGTATGTAATCTGTTTTGTGTGCGTCTCTCGGCACCGCCTGAAGAATCTGCCGGAGACACCGGCGAGATCGGGCGAGGACGCGACGTGGACGGGAGTTCTCGCTGCGCCTTCCGGAAATGCAAGCAAAGATGGAATGCGCTTTAACAACCACGGGACTGCTGCAGGTAGACCTCGCATGTTGTCACCCAGGCGTGTGAGCGTGGGTCCGGGACTAAAACAGTTCGCGGTAATCGTCGATCCTGCGAGGCGCCGGGAGAGTTCGTAAGTAAACAGAATGTTGCAAAGCTTCGAGCGCTTATAGGCTCCCCACCAGTTGTATTGCCGCTGACCCTGGAGATTGGAAAAATCCAGTTCTCCGCTATGGAACTCCGAGGACGCCGTGAGAATTCTTCCGGCGGGCGCGGCCCGGAGGAGATCGAGCAGAAGGTGAGTTAGCGCGAACGGCGCAAGGTGATTAACGGCGAAGGTTTTCTCAAGACCATCCGGCGTCACTTCTCTTTCTGCGAACACTGCGGCCGCATTGTTGATCAGGACATCGATCCGCGACAGACTTCCATGGAGCTTTTCGGCCAGGCGATGGATCTCCGCCTGCGACGACAGGTCTGCGAGGAACACGATGGGCTCGCTGCCGGAAGCGTATTGCGCGATTTCCGTGCGCATGAAGTTCGCCCGCGTTCGATCACGGCCCACCATGACGACTTCCGCACCTCGTTCCGCTAGTAGGATGGCGGTGGCCAGCCCGAGGCCGCTTGTCGCGCCCGTGATGACGACCGTCTTTCCGCTCATCGAGAACCTCGTGCCTCCGTGGTCCGGTACTCACCATTTCGAGTTCCAAAGCATCACTTCATTTCAGGAAGCGTTCTACGTTGTCCGCGGCGGCCCGAACAAGATCGAGCAACAGAGTTGATAGGAAGATGACGCAGGGCCAGGGTCTTTTCCACGCCATCTGTGGTTGGTTTCCGACGAACGCGCGCTAAGACGTCGCCGCTCGGGCGGCCTCATTGGTGCGCCCGCTAGGTCGACGAAGTGACGCTTATTTTGCTTTCTGGGCAGCCGCCGCTTCCTCGGTCGAGGGGGGCACAAGACCCTTCAGTCGCAGATAAACCGCGATGGTCCCGTACATCTCGTTATCGTGGGCCACGTTGAAATTAAGCAGGCCGAGTTTTGATTTATTGCCGAGCGGCGTCTTCACGATCGCCGCCCCGTCGGCGTCGGTCATCCCGCTGTAAGCGTCGTCGCAGAGTTCGCCGGACGCTTTGAGCGCGGCAACCAGATCGGCCTTGCTTGTTTTTGTGGCGGCGTCGCCGCGCTTCATTTCACCTTTCGTCATGCTACACATCGCCATCTGCGCGTCGGCGACATGCGCGATCAGTTGTCCAAAAGTTCGGACCTCAGGGGCTGGCTTAAACGCGTAATCCGCTTCCGGCATCTTCTCGGCTGCCTTGAGGATATTAGCGCTCACTCCCTTGTAGACCGCAGTTACCTCGGCGGTCATGGGGTTCTGGGCTCGTAACGCCGTGGACGCGGCGAATAGTACTACGGAAAGACTTAGGAAACGTTTTGTCACGCGATCTCCTTGTGGGTTCTCAAAAATATGTCAACTACTTCTCCCAGCTCATAGTGGCGACGACCGAGCCGCCGCCACTGCCTTCGCTGTTGCAATCAAGTGCGCAATGGTACGCGAGTCATTGAAGACCGTTCCCGATGCCAGCGTACCCTTCTGGACGGTTTACCACCCTAGAGTTGAGACCATCCTCCGTCTACCGGAAGCTCGGCGCCGGTCGTGAAGGTCGCATCGAACGCGAGGAAGAGGACGGCCTTGGCGATCTCGTCCGACGTTCCGAAGCGCTTCATCGGGCTCATAGCGGCCATCTTTTCCCTAAGCTGGGCGGCCGCGTCTTTATCGGGGAACATCTTGCCCAAGATCGGCGTGTCGATGGGACCGGGCGTCACCGCGTTGACGCGAATCTCGCGAGGAAGCAACTCAGCGGCGAGCGTCCGAGCGAATGATCGCACCGCGGCCTTGGCTGCTCCGTATGCGGCGTTGCCGGGCATTCCCTTGACGTTGGCGATTGAGGTCGTGAAGACGATAGAGGCTCCCCGATTGATCAGCGGCGCGAGCTTCTGCACCGCGAAAAGCGGTCCCTTGGCGTTCAGGTTGAACATCTCGTCATAGACGGCCTCGGTCATGCTTTCGAGAGGCGCTCGGATGCTGAACCCGGCGTTGACGAAGAGCAGGTCGAAAGTGTCGTACTCGGCCTTCACCCGAGAGGCGAGGGCGTCGATGTCCGTCAACGAGCGCGCGTCGCTCGAAACCACGATTGCGTCCTTTCCAAGCTCTTTCTGCGCCGAATCAAGTCCGGCCTGCGACCGCCCCGTCACTAAAACGCGCGCCCCCCCATCGAGGAGCATCTTCGCCGTCGCGAGCCCCATGCCGCTCGTGCCGCCGATAATCACCACCTTTTTACCTTGGTACCGTTCCACGTGTATTCTCCTTGCGAGGTTAGGATTGCTTTTTCTTATTCTGAACTATTTGGTATGATAATCAGGCTCGGAGGCTGCGGTCAAGGCATTTTTGAACCATTTATTTCATAATCCCGCAAGACCCCGTGCATGATCATGTAGTTTCGCAATCGCCTGCTGATGCGCGTTACCGGGATCAGTTCAGCCGCGATCGCGCTCTCCTTAAGGACACCACTCTCAAGTTGCTGCGGAAGACGGCGAATTTTCTATGTCAATCCGACGAGCCGATTTGTTATCGGCGGACCCGACGGCGACGCGGGTCTGACAGGCGAGAAATCCACGCCAGAGACCTTGACGACGGCCTGCCACGCAGCTTCCTGGCTGGCGCGATCGTGGAGGTGTGGGTGGCGCTGCGCCTCAATTGGGCCTGTGAACTTCCCTTGAGCCGTTCAGGCCTAATTTATGAAATGGTGAATTGCCTCGTTGGCGTTATCTTGAAATGAAGTATTTCCCAAATCAGTAAAAAAAGTGCTCTGGTCCACCATGTCCCCTGATAACTTACCCTCTTTACTGGCATAAAAAACGCCGCTTTTATACCGCTCATCCGAAATGGCATCTACAAAGCGTTTTGCACCTACTTCCAGCTCATGCACCATTCCGCCCATCAATGGGAATACAATAGGCATCATCACATACTTCAACATAAACCTCATTGGCGGGGGAAGATTATTTGGCGCCTGAGTTCCTTTTGTATTCCCGGGGCTCACAACAATAAATTTGAGATTGGGATATTTTCTTGCCATTGATAACGTCCACATGGTTTCCGCATACTTGACATATGCGTATGCTTGCAATGCATCGAACTTCTTACCGAAATATGATCCATCAAGAACGGCAGCAAACTCATCTACAGAAGAAGTCCTCAT
>JBKQPR010000021.1:0-15009 GCA_052144935.1 Bryobacteraceae bacterium | reverse complement strand
CCGCTCTCGACGCCCTGGCGGCTCAATACCTTCTTGATCACCAGCCCCAGTCCGCCGCCGAGCGCGCCCTCGTCGACATCCTCATCGATTCCGAGTGGACCCTCCGCCGCCTCCGCAAGACCGAAGCCCAGCTCTGGGAATACGATCTCGCTAACATCAGCCAGGAGAACACCAAGTCCTACAACCGGGATAACCCCATCCCCGAAGACCAGATCCTCGGCCGCGCCTTCGAACGCCGCCAGCAGACCTTCGCCCGCCTCGAGCGCCGCCGCGACAGCCTCCAGCGCGTCTACCACCGCACCCTCCACGACCTCCGCCAGTTCCAGGATTCCCGGGGTGCCCTCTGGGCCCAGCCAGCCCAACCCGCCGCCGCGCCGTCCGAGCCGCCCGAAGCCCCCAAGCCGGCCGCGGAACCACCTGTGGCTCCGCCCGTAACCCCTTCATCCCAAAAGCCTAACCCAGAAACTGGGTTCGTTCCTGAAAATCCCCAAATCCCGCGCGCACCCCTCCCTCCCGCCAACCCCGTCCCCTCCCCCGACTACTCCCTGCGTGAAACGCGGAAACTGGCCGAAGAGCGCCAGCGGGAACAGTCGCAAAACGGTCCCCAACCCCGCAAGGACGCAGCCTGACTTCCGTCGCCTCCATGCCCTACACCGCCAAAACCCGCCACTCCAACCGCTCCGGCGCAACTCCTGTCTTCCCTGCGCCCTTTGCCCCTCCTCCGGAAATCGCCCCTCGTCCGCCCATGCGCCGCCAGCCGCCTGGGCCGGCCCGGCTGGTACCCGCGCCTCCGCGCCAAAACTCCCGCCCTTGGGTGCCTATGCGAAGTAGGGACCGGGCGCGCCCTCCGATCCCGGCGCCCGCCGGGCCGGGCTCGGTACCGCCCCGCCCGGTCAAAGTGCTGGCCGGCGCACTGGTCCACAAGTTTCAAGTTAAAGGATAGAATAGACTCCTATGACACGTTTATCCCTGATGATGCTGGCCGCGTCGCTCGCCGCCATTGGTTCGCTCCAAGCCCAAACCACCAACCCCGTGATCGCCGAAATGAAGCAGTCTTATACCACCGAAAAGGGCTATTTGACCCGCGCCGCCGCGGCTATGCCGCAAGAAAACTACAGCTTCAAGCCGACACCCGATATCCGCACGTTCGCCGCGCTGCTGGCTCACATCGCCGATCACCAGACTCGTTTTTGCAGCACGGCCATGGGAACGCCCAAGCAAGGAGACGCCGAATCCAAGACCAGCAAGGCCGACCTGGTGGCGGCGTTGGCCGCCTCTTACGCCGTGTGCGATGCCGCGTGGGACAGCATCACCGACGCCAATGCCACCGAGAAGGTGGGCCAGCGCACCAAGCTGGGCACGTTGCTTGTCGATGTGATACACAGCAACGAGGAGTACGGTTATATGGCGATCTACTTCCGTCTGAAAGGCATCGTGCCGCCTTCGACGGATCGCAGCGGCGCCCGGTAGGAGTGGGGTTGGCTTCCTGCCCCGTGCTGCCGGGAACGGGGTGCCCTCATCGGCGTTCATCAGCGGGGGGTGCCCTTTTGGGCCCAGCGGCCATGATTGCTTTCTTCCCGGCTTTTGATGGGGCGTCTTTGGGCCCGGCGGACCGCCCCGTGAGAGAGTGGAACGGGCCGCGGCCTTTACCCGGCCTTTGCCCGGTCTTACCCGGCCGCCGTTCCAGCCGGTTCGGATGCGCCGGGTGATATACTGGCACCACTCCAACGGAGTCCGGGACGATTATGCCGAAACAGACCTTGTTACTCGCATCTCTCTTTCTTGTTGCGTCCGCGAACGGAGCGACGGGTGCATCCACTCGCCTTCTGCGCGCGCCCACCGTCAGCTCGACCGAGATCGCTTTCGTCTACGCCGAAAACCTCTGGACCGTCGAACGCGCCGGCGGCACGGCACGCCGCCTGACCAGCTTTCCCGGTCAGACCACCAATCCGCACTTCTCGCCCGATGGTAAGTGGGTCGCCTTCAGCGCGGAGTATGCCGGCAACGTGGATGTCTATGTGGTCGCCTCCGAAGGCGGCGAGCCTAAGCGTCTGACCTGGCACCCCGGCGCCGATGTCGTCCAGGGCTGGACCCCCGATGGCAAATCGGTGGTGTTCGCTTCTGCTCGCGCCACCTCCGCGCCCAGCGCCGCGCCGCGCTTCTGGACCGTCCCGGCCGAAGGCGGAGTCGAACAGCCGCTAGCGTTGCCGCGCGCGTATCAAGGCAAGATCTCGCCCGACGGCACGCGCATCGCGTATCGCATGAACAACTCCTGGGACGAGGAGCGCCGCAACTATCGCGGCGGCCAGAACCGGCCCATCTGGATCGTCGATCTCAAGACCTACTCGCTGGTCTCGCCGCCGTGGACCGATTCCAAAGACATGGACCCCGTCTGGGTCGGCGATGCCGTCTATTTCATCTCCGACCGCGATGGCGTAGCCAATGTGTGGTCTTACGACACCAAATCCAGGAAGCTCGCCGAGGTCACCAGGTTCACCGACTTCGACGTGAAGACGCTGGATTCGGGAGCCGGCGCGGTGGTCTTCGAGCAGGCCGGCTACGTCCATGAACTCGACCCCAAGAGCGGCAAGGAGCGTGTGGTCAACATCACCGCCACGGGCGATTTTCCCTGGATGATGCCGCGCTGGGAGGATGTCACCAGCCGCATGACCAACGTTTCGCTCTCGCCCACCGGCAAGCGCGTTTTGGTGGAATCGCGTGGCGAAATCTTCACCGTCCCTTCCGACAAAGGCGACGTGCGCAACCTCAGCCACTCCAGCGGCTCGGCGGAGCACGACCCGGCCTGGTCGCCCGACGGCAAGTACATCTCGTACTTCAGCGACCGCTCGGGCGAATACAAGCTGGTGCTGGAAACGCAGGATGGCCTGTCGCCCCCGCGCGAAATCTCGCTGCCCAATCCCTGCCACTACTACACGCCTTCATGGTCGCCCGATTCGAAAAAGTTGCTCTACACCGATACCAACCTGCATGTCTGGGTGCTCGATATCGCCAGCGGCCAGGCCAAGGTGATCGGCCGCGATCCTTGGATGGTGCCTGCGCGCACGCTCAACCCGGTATGGAGCCCCGACTCCAAATGGGTGGCGTATGCCAGCCGCCTGAAGTCGCTCTACCACGCCATCTTCATCGGCAACGTCGAAACCGGCGAAAGCAGGCAGGTGACCGATGCCCTGGCCGACTCCGTGTGGCCCGCCTGGGATGCCAGCGGCAAGTACCTCTGGTTCTTCGCCTCCACCGACTTCGGCCTGAAATCGCAGTGGCTGGATATGACCTCCTACGACCACGACGAAACCTTCGGGCTCTATCTGGCGGTGCTCAAGAAAGGCGAACCGAGTCCGCTGTTGCCCGAGAGCGACGAGGACCGCGGCGTAGGCAGCGCCGGGGCGCCCTCTGGGCCCGGCGGCGGCGGGGGCGGGGGCCGCGGGGGCCGCGGAGGCCGAGGGGCTGCCGCGCCATCCGACAGCGATCAAGCCGAAACGGCCGCAGCGCCCACGCCGACCCCGCGCGTGCCGGTCAACGTGCAGATCGATTTCGATGGCCTGGAGCAGCGCATCGTCGCAGTGCAGGGTGTGGCCGGACGGCAATACAGCGATCTCCGCGCCGGAGTGGCCGGCACGGTGTACTATCTCGAAGCCGGCGGGCGCGGAGGCCGCGGCGGCAATACCGAAGGCGAGGGCCCCGCCGGCAGTGTTCTGCAGCGCTATCGTCTGAGCGATCGCCGGGCCGCGCCCTTCATCACCGGCGTGGCCGCATACGATGTCAGCGCCGATGGCCACAAGCTGGTTTACCGCGCGGGCGGCGGTGGGGGCGGCCGCGCGGGCCGTGGCGCAGCCGGAGCCGCTGCTGCCGGTCCTGCGCTTTTCCTGGTGGATGCCGATCGCGCGGCGCCGCAAGCCGGAACGGGCCGCCTCAACGTCTCTCTGCGCATGTACCTGGAACCGAAAGAGGAGTTCAAGCAGATCTTCTACGAAGGCTGGCGCATCCAGCGGGATTACCTCTATGTGCCCAACATGCACGGCGCCGACTGGCCCAAGATGAAGGAAATGTACGGCCAGTTGCTACCTTATGTGAACCACCGCGCCGATCTCAACTACCTGCTCGACATGATGGGCTCCGAGATCGCCATCGGACACTCCTTCGTACGCGGCGGCGATATGCCTGCGCTGCCCAGCTCGCCCGGCGGCCTGCTCGGCGCCGATTTCGAAATCGACGGCGGACGCTACAAGATCGCCCGCATCTATGACAACGAAAGCTGGAACCCCGACCTGCGCGCGCCTCTGGCCGAGCCCGGCGTGACGGTATCCGCCGGCGACTACATCCTGGCGATCAACGGAATCGAGCTGCGCGCGCCTGACAACATCTATCGGCTGCTGGACGGCACGGCCAACCGCCAGACCGTGCTGACCGTCAACGGCCGCCCGGAAATGGAAGGAGCCCGCCAGGTGACCGTCGTCCCCGTCGCCAACGAGCAGGGATTGCGCACCCGCGCGTGGGTGGAAGCCAACCGCCGCCTGGTCGACAAGCTATCCTCCGGACAACTCGCATACGTGTACGTGCCCAGCACCGGGCAGCCCGGCTACGCCAGCTTCAACCGCTATTACTTCTCGCAGCAGGATAAACAGGGCGCCATCATCGATGAACGCTATAACAGTGGCGGCTCGGCGGCCGACTACATTATCGATGTATTGCAGCGCGACTTCGACGGCTACTTCAATAACGTGGCTGGCGACCGCTATCCTTTCACCAGTCCATCGGCCGGTATCTGGGGACCGAAGGTGATGATCGTAAACGAAATGGCGGGCTCCGGCGGCGACCTGATGCCGTGGATGTTCCACCACCGCAATGTCGGCCTGCTGGTCGGCAAGCGCACCTGGGGCGGCCTGGTCCACACGGCGGATACGCCGCCTTTCGTGGATGGCGGTTCTATGATCGCGCCCCGCGGCGGCTTCTTCACGCGTGAAGGCAAATGGGCCGTGGAGAACACAGGCACCACACCGGACGTGGACGTCGAGAACTGGCCGAAGGATGTGATCGCCGGCCACGACCCGCAGTTGGAGCGGGCAGTCCAGGAAGCCCTGCGGATGCTCAAGGAAAAGCCCGTGACCCGCCTGACCACCGAACCGCCGCCTCCCACCTGGGGTGAGCGCAAGAAATAGCTCGCGGCGGATTGGGCGCAAGGAGCGATCCATTGTAGTGTCCCGTCCAATTCCTAACAATGCCGGGACCGGCCGCGTGGCGCAGCCTCTCAGGTTGCCGCGTCCCGACTCGTCGGGACGCTTGCTCGTCATTGCCGACTCTTGCGAGGTGCAGCACACTGGGAAGCGGGCGGACCGTGCCAGGCCCGCCCGAAGGCAACACGATCCCGTGCCGGGATCCGTCAGGCCCGCGGCGCCGTCCCGCTTCTCCTATGCGCCCAAATAGTGGGATGATTCGGTCATGGGCAATTCCGCAATGTCGTTGCCCCGGTGCGGAATCGCCATGCGAGGGACAAAGACATGAACAGACGCCAGCTTCTCTATTCGGCTGCGGGTTTGCCGGCCGCTGCGACCGCACTTTCCGCGGCCACCACGCAGCAGAAACAGATCAAGATTACCGGCCTGGAAACGGATCTGCTGAAGCGGCCGCCCGGCGCCCCGTACTACGACGCCATCCACACCTTCGGCGGCGAGAGCGGCTCGGTGGTGCTGCGCATCCGGACAGACGCCGGCATCACCGGATGGGCCAACAGTTCCTTCGGCATGATCGCCGGTGGACCGAGTGTGGTGCGGACCATCCTGGAACAGGAAGTGAAGCCCGTGCTGATCGGCAAAGATCCGGCTTTCCCGCGCCGCATCCGCGCCGACCTGTGGCAGGCGCTGGAATACCAGGGCGTGGGCGGAGTGGCGCAATTCGCCATCGCCGCGGCCGATATCGCCATCTGGGACATCCTGGGCAAGTCCGCCGGGCTCCCCGTTTACAAGATGCTGGGGGCGTTCCGCGAACGCATGCCCGTATACAGCATGTGCGGCTGGTATTACGACAATGACGACGACCTTGCGAAGTTCAAGCGCCAGATTACCACTGCCATGGAACAGGGCTATCATGCCGTGAAGATCAAAGTGGGGCGCTACTCGCTGGAGGATGACGTGCGGCGCATTCGCCTGACGCTCGACACCATCGGGAAGGGCAAGCGGGTAATGGTGGACGCGAACCAGGTGTTCAATCGCAATGAGGCTCTCAGGCGCGGCAGGGTGTATCAGGAGATGGGCTGCTTCTGGTACGAAGAGCCGCTGCCTCCGCAGGACATGGAAGGCTTCAGCCTGCTGGCGCAGGCGCTGGATATGCGTATCGCCACGGGCGAGAACCTCAACACCAAGTACGCATTCGCCGACCTGATCGGGCGCAAGGGCGCCGATGTAGTGCAGCCCGACAACCGGCGCGCGGGCGGAGTCACGGAGTGGATGGAGATCGCCGCCATCGCCGATGCCGCCGGGCTGGAACTGGCCAGCCACGGAGGCGGCGGCACCAATCTGAACATGCTGCTGGCCATGCCCAACGCCATCTATATGGAGACCAGCGGCGCCCAGAAGATGGTCGCGAGCGAAGTGGCCGCGCCCGAAGATCCCGGCATGAGCAGCGAAGTCTCCGAGGGGGAAATTAGAAGGTACAAAGTCGCCTAGCGGCGGCACTCCAATTCAGGAACTTCGCATAGCAGCTTTTTTCGCCGGTGAATCAATCGCCTAGCTTAGCCAGGCGACAGGACTGCCATCAAGGCGTCCGACCACTCCGTAATCCCGTTGTGCTCCGGCTGCCACACGCAAGCGCCGGACGCATACCACTGCGTGGGCAAGCGAGCTATCGTTCGCGGGCATCGTGGCGCGCCTCAACCGTGAGTGGCAGGCGCGGTGCGCGTAAAGAGTTGGCCAAAAACTATTCCCCCGCATTCCGCAGGCCAGGAGCTGTCAAAAACACCGGCCACCTCACAGTGGGCTAAGTCCCCAGTGCTCAAGATCGACTTCGGCTCTCGCTCTGGCCGACGATCCAGTCTCCCTATAGCACCCGGCGCGTAGTTTCCGCCTGGGCCGACTCACCCACCAGCAATCGCAAGCGCACGTTGTGACCGACTGGGCCGGAGGTGTGCCCGGACTCCAAGGTAACCGCCGAATCACCCCCCCCGCTTTGTGGGAGCGAGGATCTCGACTTTCGGAAAATAGCTCCGATAACGTGCCGAATCGCGGGTGAGAAGAGCCAGATCTCCGATGGCAGCATGCGCACCGATGTAGAAATCGGGCAGAGGCGAGGTCCGCGATCCCCCGCGGCGGCGATATAGCAGGAAGCTCTTCCCGGCAAGGAAACCGGCCTCCCAGGGAAGCGGTTCACGCTGATACAAGATTGCAGGCAAAGCCGCGTCCAGAGCTTCAATGGTCGTATAGCCGATCGACACCTCAGCATAGACGATGGGATTGATGATCAAGGTCGTTTGCTCCGCAACTTCGGCGAGTGCGCGCGCGGACCAATCCCCCCAGCCTGGGTCATTCGTGGCCCCGTCCAGCAGGACGTTGCTGTCCACGAGCACGCCACGGCAGGATCTCAGCCGGGTCTGCAAACTGAGGATAGCCTGTGTCACTTGCGCCTTGCAGCGCGGGTTTCGCCCCGGGTAAGCGCCAAAATCTCGTCCGTGCTCATGCGGGTGTCTGCGGTGCGGCGGAGGACCTCCAGGGCCAGGCGTCCTCGGGCGCTTTCTCCGGGCTGGCGTCGAGCCTTGCGAATGCGGGCGTGATCCCCGGCCAACTCAAACTCCACTTTCGTATGCGGCAAGAGGCCCAGGCGGTTCCGAATTTCCTGAGGAATAGTGACTTGCCCCTTGCTGGTGATCTGCATGGTAATACTCCTACCAGTAAGGGTAGTACCAAAATGATCTGGTTGGCAACCACCGGCAGTCGACAGACTAACGGACAGAACCGCGCGTCTCGACGAACCCGCCGACCCCTCCGTTCAACCGCCTGACTGCCGCCGGAGGCACGGGTTGCGGATTATTCCGTTGATTTAGTAAGCACCTTTGCTTACCATACAGACAGGAAGGGCAAGCGAACTGTGACGGAAATTGGCGAACGCAGGATGCGCCTTCGTGGACGGCAAAAAGTATCTCATCATCTACCACAAAGGCAATCGCAGTTTGATCCCGCGCCACCCCGCCAAAGAAGTTAAGACCGGACCGGTTCAAGGCATTCTCAAAAGACTAGGAATCGAGGGGATGTCGCATGGAATATCCCGCGTTGTTCGAGCCCGCTCGAGAGGGTGGTTTTGTGGTGACATTTCCCGACTTCGATTGGGGCATTACCCAGGGCGACACCGAAGAAGAAGCCCGGGAGATGGCCGCCGACGCGATCCGCACCATGATCCAAGAGCACATCCGAAGGGGCGAGGAGGTTCCGCGGCCAAGCAAGCCCCGCGGCCGGAAATATCGCAAGATCCACTTGGCCGCCCTCGATGCGGCGGAGGCGGAGCTGTACTCGGCGTTTCAGGCATCCGGCCTCAAGAAGGTGGAACTGGCGCGCCGGCTCGGGATACCGAAAACGACCATAGACAGGCTGTTTGACCTGGACCACCATTCGCGCCTGGACCACATCGAAGCAGCATTTGCCGCGCTCGGCAAGCGCTTGGCGGTGGCAGTGCAGGACGCGGCATAGCATTGATTTTCAAGCAGCAGTTGCTCCGCCGCGAAGCGCTCCAGCGGGATCGCGTCGGACCGCACAGCATCCTCTACACTGCGACAAGGCCCGGATCGTCACGGCTGATGAAATGACCAAAGAGCAGCAACGGCTCTACTTCGAGGGAAAATGAGCATGCCCAAAAAGCGAATCGCAATTCCGAAGTTCCGAACCGTAGCCGAAGAGGCTCAATGGTGGGACAGTCATCCAAAAGTGGCCACGGAGATCATGCACCGTGCGATCAAATCCGGCAAAGCGAGGCGAGCGGTCCCCTTGAAGACCGTCACCATGCGGTTGCCCGTGCCCGATATCGAAACGGCTCAGGATCTCGCTCAGCGAAAAGGCATTCCCTACCAAACATATACCAAGATGCTCCTGCGGGTGGCTCTCGAAAAGGCAAGTCGTACAGCATAGACGCCAAAGAGATCCGCTGCGGACTCCGTCCAACTTCAGCCTTCTCTACAAGCCCCATTCTCCTGGGGCATGCTCAAACGGAAATGAACATCGCCGTAACGGCGACCGCTCTGGAAGCCTTCCGACAGTAGATACCGGGCACCGGAACGTTCAGCGGACGCCAGAATGAAGGTATCCCAATAGGAAGGTTGTGCCCGATCTGGGATTGCCCCGTTTGCTGAGACAAACAGTTAAGACACTGTCTACCTTTCGATGATAAGTCCTTTCCGCCGAGAGCGGGTAAGAATTATCCTGACAATGCCGGTGAAGCGGAGACGGGCAATGCTGGCGAGCAACCCGTCGAGGAATAGCCGGCCGGAACTCATCGCGGACGATGGGCAGGGCATGGTCTTTCCGGCTTGCCCTATACCCTGGCACCGGCCGACCGGGAAGCGGGATAACGGCCCAGGGGTAAAAAGAAGTGAGGACACATCGGACCGATAGATTCCGTTATGCCTGAGAAAACGCTTGGTGAGGGCGCCCTCTTTTTTCATTCGGTTACCCTTGGTTCCGTAGCAGCAACGGGAGGCAAAGAGCGTTCAAACTCGGCCGGCGGGCGGTAGCCCAGCGCCGAGTGTAGCCGCTTTTGGTTGTAGACCTTCTCCAGGAACTGCTCGATCGCGCGCCGTGCTTCGGCCAGGTCGCGGTATTCCTGGCGGTATACCTCTTCGTATTTCAGCGTCTTCATGAACGACTCACAGGCCGCGTTGTCCCACGGATTGCCCTTGCGGCTCATGCTGATCTCGATCTGGTGTGCTTTCAGCAGACCGGTATAGTCATGGGAGGCATACTGGACGCCGCGGTCGGAGTGATGCACCAGGCCGGGCATCGGCGAACGCAACGCGATCGCCATCCGCAGGGCGGCAAGCGCCAAGTCGTCTTCCAGCGTACGATCCAGCGCCCACCCGATCACCCGCCGCGAGAAAGCGTCCAACACCACCGCCAGATACACGAACTCCGCCTCCAGCCGGATGTACGTGATGTCTGCGACCCACAATTGGTTGATCCTCAGTCAGCACCATCTCCGCGCCCGGTTCGGGTACACCGGCCGGTCGTGATCGGAGTCCGTCGCCTCATCCGAAATCCGGATGGTCACATTTCTTGCCACGAATTCCGTGTAGCACGAAAATCGTGCAGTCTTCAAAGAAGGCAGCCCAGGCTGTCCTGACGCCTGGTCGGCACACAATAAATCGCTGCGGCCCTGCCGTTACGTCCTGGCACGCCGATTCCCGGCTGCTGCGGATTCCAGAAGGTGCGGGGGTTCTGTACCAAGAGGCCTTGACCGATGGCCAACAGTCATGGAACGAGCCTTGGATATCCAGCGACACCTGAATTCCGGTGAGCGTGCCGAACTCTTCGCAATAGGACCGCAGGGCAGCGGCCAACCCGGAATATTCCAGGATGGCGGGATGCAACTCGTGCGACATGCGGCGGACGGCGCCGGCAAGCTGCACGAGCTTGCCGTGGAGCCGGTCGCTCAACGCGCGCGCCTCGACGCGGTCCTCGGGAATCTGGCGCTTCGGATTGCCGGTTGAGATGCTGAGCGCGGCGATCTGCTGGCTGAGATCGTCATGCAGCTCGCGCGCCAGGCGTTTGCGCTCTTCTTCCTGGGCGTCGATGAGGCGGGCGCTGAGCTCCCGGAGCTCCTGTTCCTTGATGGTGCTCTCGGCTAGTTGGGTGGCGAGCGAGGAGTTGGCCTCGTGCAGTTTCTGTTCGGCCAGGCGGCTTGGGGTGATGTCGAGCACCGCCCCGGCGAAGCCCAGAAAGATCCCCTGGGAAGAAAACCGCGGCACAGCTCTGCTGACCACCCATCGATACTCCCCGTCGTAGCGCCGCATGCGGAACTCGTGCGTGTAGGCGGACTGCGTGCGTATGCTCTCAAGAAACCTGGCGCGGGCGGCCACGGCATCCTCCGGGTGGATGTAGTCGCTCCAGGTTTTTTCCAGGCGGGCCCGATTCGGTTCCCAAGAACCTGGCGAACGTTGTATTGATGAAAGCATTCTCCACTTCGGGGGAGGCCATCCAGAGGTACGCGGGGGTATCGTTGGCGGCGGCGTAGAACCACTCCTGTCTCTCTTCGAGGAAACGGGCGCGCTGGCTCCGCCAGACGAGCGCGACGCCGGCGACATTCGCCAGCGCGATCAGCGCGGTGATGAGGGCCATCTCCCATCCCAGGCGGCGCCCGGGGGCGTCGACTTCGGCGGCGTCGATCCTGGTGCTCAGAAACCAGGGCGAATCGGGAATGTGGCGGATGATGGCGAACACCGGCACGCCGTGATAATCGGAACCCCGGGACAGCGGGCCGGAATCGAGAGCGGCATCGGACACGTTCCGGCCCATCAGCCGGCGAAGCCGCAGTTGCCCCCCTGGTTGACGCCGCAGCTCGCTCAGGTACAAGACGCCGTCTACCCCGTCGCGGCGCATCAGCAGGGTCTCGGCGGTCTTGCTGCTCCCCGGCCACACGCGCAAATAGGGGTAGAGAAAACGTGCCGGATCGATGTCCATAACGATGGCGCCCAGATTTTCGACGGGAATAGTCATGGCCATCAGCGGCCGGCCGCGCGGGTCGAGGCTGAGGTCGGAGAGCCGCAACGTTTTTGGCCTCGACGGCAGCGCGAGCCAGCTCTCGCAGGCGCAAAGCACCGAACATGGCGCCATCGGTCGAGATTGGCGCGTTGCCCTCCAGGTCGGACAACGCGCCGGTATATAAGAAGGCAGCCTGGAGGCGCGTCATGATGTCGAGCAGGCCGGCGCGATCGGCGGCCGTTCCGCGGCCGGAAAGAATGCGCCCGGCGATGCCGATGACCGGCGACGCCATCTGCACGTGGCCGTCGCCCAACCGCTCGCTGCGCCAATTGGCGATCTGCCGGGCCTTGTTATCGCAGACCGCCGTCAGCTCCTGGATCGCGGCTTCTTCCAGGGCGGCAAGCTGCCGGGTGTAGTATCACACGGCGGGCCGCAGTGGCCAGGGAACCCAGCGTGAGCGAAGCGATGAGGATGCGCCCCTGGGTCTTGGCGCCGCCACCGGCCGCACCTTCGCGCCGCCCGCTCATTCGCCGACCAGCTTCATGCGGATGGCGCACTGGATGAGATCGGCAGTGGTCCGAACGCCCAGCGCCTGCATGATGTCGTATTTGTGCGACTCGGCGGTGCGCGGCGAAATGTGGAGCAGGGCGGCCACTTCTTTCATGGTGCGGCCTTCGGCGATCAGTTGGAGCACCTCGCGCTGCCGCGGCGTAAGGGGCGAGCCGTCTTCGCGCGGCGCGGCTCCGGCCTCGATCAAGAGGGTGATGAGGTCCTTCGCCAGCAGAGTGGTGACGTACGAGCGGCCTTGCGCCACCTCGCGGATGGCTCTGACCAATTCCTCGACCGGGGAGATCTTGAGCAGGTAGCCGGACACCCCGGCGCGAAAAGCCTCCGCCGCAAGCTGGGTGTCGCTGTGCATGGTGAGCACGATGATCCGGGCGTCGGAGCGGCGGGCGCGGATCTGGCGGACGGCCTCCAGCCCGTTAAGCAACGGCATGGAGATATCGGTGACGATTACATCGGGACGAAGCTTTTCGGCGGCCTCCAGCAGGGCGCGCCCGTCGTGCACCATGCCGACCAGCTCAAAGCTGTCTTTCAGGAGAGACTGCAAGCCTTCCGCGACAACGGTGTGGTCTTCCGCGAGGAGAACCTTGGTCTTAGGCATGCGTCACCCCACCGGCTGCCGACGATTGTAGCAGACGTGGAGACGGCAAGGCTCTGGCCGCTTTCATTTTGAGGATGCGGCGGTAAAAGCCATTGGCAGGCGGAAGCGCCTGCCCCACCTTGCCAGTGTGGCAGGCGGGCCGAGGGGCCTGGAGCACCCAACCCCGCCTGCGAACGCTGCCTTCACGGCGCGCCAGGATTCATGGCGAGCGCCACCTGGCCGAGACTGATGCCTCCGTCGTTGGCGGGAACGGCGTGGTTGACCCACACAGCGGGTCCGCCGGCGAGCCGGTCGCGCAGTCCCTCCAGAAGCAGCTCGTTTTGAAAGACGCCACCGGAGAGCGCTACGGTATCCAGGCGATGGGCATGGGAGAGCGCTAGCGCGGCCGAGGCGGCGCCTTCCGCCACGCCGGCATGAAACGCGGCGGCGATCTCCACGGGGTTGCGGCCGCGCCGCCGGTCACGGCAGACGGCGGCGAGCAGTGGGCGGAAGTCCAATACGCCCTCTTCGAATGGAAATGGATAAGGCTCGACGGGGCCTGAGCGCCGCGCCTGGTTTTCCAGCCACATGGCCGCCTGCGCTTCGAAGGTGACGGGACGGGTGAATCCAGTCAAGGCCGCCGCGGCGTCGAACAGGCGGCCCATACTGGTGGTGGCAAAGGTCCGGAAGCCGCTCCGCAACAATTGCGCAGCCACGCGGTAACGCGGCGGAAAATCGAAGGGCGGTTCGGTCAGCTCAGGCACGTTGTCGAGCTGGACGAGGAAACCGGCGGCCGCTTGCACCGGGTGACGCGCGGCGGCATCGCCCCCTGCGAGCGCGGCAGGGCGCAGATGCGCCACACGGCGCAGGCCGCCCGAGACGCTGCCAACGAAAAACTCAGAGCCCCAGATGGCGCCATCGTCGCCATAGCCGGTGCCGTCGAAGGACAGTCCCAGGACGGGTGTGTCGAAGGCTTCCCGCTCGGCCAGAACGGAGGCGACGTGCGCGCGATGATGCTGTACGGCGACGCGGCGCTCCACCGGCAGAGCGTGGGCCTCCCGGGTGGAGAAGTACTCGGGATGCGCGTCGTGGGCGAGCAAGACTTCCGCGGGGCGCAGATCGTACATGCGGAGCAGATCGTGGATGGTCTCGCGGAATGCGGTGAGAGCCGGGAAGTACTCCAGATCGCCGATGTGCTGGCTGACGATGACTTGGCCTTCGACGGCCAGCGCCACGGAATTCTTCAGATCGGCGCCCAGGGCCAGGATCGGGCGGCGGACAGGAAGAGTGGCCACGGCGCCGGGGGCATAGCCGCGAGCGCGCCGCAGGATGGCCGGTCCAAAGGCGCCGGCGCGCGCTACCGAATCGTCCACGCGCCGCGCGATGGGGCGCTCTCCGATCAGAAAGGCGTCGGCGATGCCGGCGAGCGAGGCGTGCGCCTCCTCGTCGCGGAAGGCGATCGGCTCGCTGGAGCGATTGGCGCTGGTCATCACCAGGACCTCCGGAGCGCCCGCCGCGAATAACAGGTGGTGAATGGGAGCATAGGGCAAAAGGATGCCCAACTCGGGGGTGTCCGGGGCCACGCCCGTCAACTCGACCCGCGCCGGGGCCAGCACAATCGGGCGCGCGGCATGCTCCAGCAAGCGAACGGCATCGCCCGAGAGATGCGCGAGGGATCGCGCCATCTCCAGGCTGCGGATCATCACGGCGAAGGGCTTTTCCTTGCGGAATTTGCGCTCGCGCAAGATAGCCACGGCCGATGGGTTGCGCGCGTCACAGGCCAGGTGGTAGCCGCCGATGCCTTTGACGGCGGCGATCCCACCGGAGGCGAGCAAGCGCGCGGCGGCGGCGATGGCATGGGCATCCCCAATTACGGGCCCGCCGTTCGCTCCGTTGTCGTCGCCGCCGCCGCTCACGCCGCCGCTGGCGCCGGCGCTGGTGCCGGCGTTGGTGCCGCCGCTGGCGCCGGCGTTGGCGCCGGCGTTGGTGCCGCCGCTGGCGTTGGCGCTGGTGCCGCCGCTGGCGCCGGCGCTGGCGCCGGCGTTGGTGCCTCCGCTGGCGCCGGCGTTGGCGCCGGCGTTGGTGCCTCCGCTGGTGCCGGCGTTGGTGCCGCCGCTGGCGCCAGCGTTGGAGCCACCGCTGGCGCCGGCGTTGGCGCCACCGCTGGCGCCGGCGTTG
>JBKQPR010000020.1:0-25856 GCA_052144935.1 Bryobacteraceae bacterium | reverse complement strand
TCGGGCGCAACCGGCCCGATCAGCAGCGTGCGGCGCGCGGGACCGGTTTTTGAGCGGTTGCGATCAGGCCCCTTTGAGGGGCCAGCAACCGCAAAAGCCTCCGGCTCTGCCGGAGGATTGTTACTCTCCCGCGCTGGTGTGCCGCGGCAACCGGCGCTACCAGGGTTGCCAGTGTTGCCGGCCCCCGCGGCGTTTGCTCGCCCTAATGACTCCGCTAGCGCTCCCGCGATGCCCTTCACTCCAGTTACGCTTGGACGGCGGCGAACCGGAAATCGGCCCACTCTGGCGCCACTGCTTGCGCGGTCTCCGCGGCTGCTTCCGCTCTGCGCTGCAACTTCGCCAGCATGCCAGGCCGGACATTCCTCCTCCACGGCACGCTCCAGCAGCATAAACTGCGACGCTTCCTCCGCCAGTCCGGCCGCTAAGCACCCGCGCTCCTCCACTTCTCCACTTCCACGTCGCTGGGCCCGGCTTCTGTTACAATAGTAAGTGCCAGCCCCCGGAATCTCCGGTGGGCCTCCCATCGTAGCACTCGCGATTATGCCGATTTACGAATATCGTTGCCATCAATGCAGCAAAACCTTCGAGCGGATCCAGAAATTCTCGGACCAGCCCGTGAAGGTGCATGAGGATTGCGGCGGCGAGGTGGAACGTCTGATTTCCAGGTCCTCTCTGCAGTTCAAAGGCACCGGCTGGTACGTCACCGATTACGGCCGCAACGGAAAGTTGCCTTCCACCAACGGCTCCAACGGCCAGTCCGAAGGCAAATCGGAAGGCAAATCCGAAAACAAGCCGGAAGGCAAGTCGGAAAGCCAGTCCGAACCGTCCAAATCCGAGTCCAAGCCGGCCGCTTCTACGCCATCTTCCTCGGAAAAGTAGACAGCCACCGGGCGAGCGCCGCGGCTACCAGCGCCATCAGCAATCCAGCCGTGGCGTCGGCCAGGTAGTGGTAGCGCCCGTACACCGTGGCGGTGGCGATCATCGCCGCCATCCCCAAAAGCAGCCGCCATACCCATGGATGCTCGGGCAGTGCGCGCCGCATCCCCAGCGCCGCGGAGAACGCGCCCGCCACGTGGGCGCTCGGAAACACGCTGGTATTTATGCCGTAGCCTCCCAACAGCCACCAGTTGAACCGCCGGAAGACGGTATCGTAAGCGGGAAAGTCCTGGCCCGGAAACACCGTGCGCGGCGGCCCAGAAGGCCACAGCGGAAACTGCGCGTAGCACAGCAGCACGCCCAGGGTCAGCACCAACAGAAAGTCGTCCACGCGCTCGCGCTGGCGATAACCGTACAGCATGGCCACCGCGAAGGGGCCCAGCGTATAGACCAGCGAGTAGCAGATCTCCAGCAGCGACGGTAGCACTGGTCCCAGGCACTCGATGGCCGCGCGCCCGCCGCCCGCGAGCACCATCCGGTCCCAAACCACCCAAGCCTGCTCCAGCGCGTGCCCGGCGTGCGGAAGCGCGAACCAGCCCATTTCGCGGTACGCCAGCAGCAGCAGACAAAACGGAAACCAGTCGCGCACCACGCTCAGCAGCAGCCCCCTTCGCAGCGAGCCGGCATACGCCAGCAATGCGTAGCAGGCCAGCACGTGCAGGTTGAGCAGCAACGTCACCGCGCGCACCGAGGGACTCACCGGACGCACCACCGCCACCGCCGCGGTGTAGATCAGGTAAGCGATCAGCACGCACTCCGAGCGCCGGAACACCCTCAGACCCCTGGCGCCCGCATGCGGACTCGCCGCCCCAACCCGTCGATGCGCCGCAGCATCTCGCTCCGCGCTTCGGAATAGGCCTGCAAATCGCGGCTGCCGCTATCGGCGAACTGCATCACGCCGGATTCGGCCGCCACAAACTCGGCCGCCGCGTGGGCCACTTCCGAAGCGATCGCCAGGGGAATGCCGCACACCCCGTTGGCGTCGGCGTGCAGCAGGTCGCCCGGCCGAACCTCCATACCGCCCACCCGCACCGGCTGGTGAATCGAGGTGATATGGCTGAAGCTGTGCGACGAGACCACCCCGTTGCTGAAGGCCGCGAAACCGCGCCGCCGCACCTGGTCCAGGTCGCGCGCGGGGCCGCTGGTAACGATGCCCACCGCGCCAAAGCTCTGATAGCTGGCGCACATCACTTCGCCGAAGGTCGCGCCCACGGCGGGATCGTCCAGATCCTGAAACACCACGATGGCGGGCCCCGGCAGCTCGGCGAAGCGCGCAATCTGCTCGTCGAGCGACCCATACACGGCGCCCTCCGCCCGCGCATAAGCCGTGCGCATCGTGGCTGTGGCAGCGTAGCCCACGATGGGCGGCATCTCCGGAAAGCAGGCCCGGATGCGTCCATCCATGTACCCGGCGCTGCGCGGCCGCACTTCGAACAGCTCGATGACATTGGAGATGGTCGGCGTGTCATACTGCGCCAGCAGCTTGAGATCGGCGTCGGCAAGTGGCATACCTCCATCTTCCTACGGCGCCGGGGCCGGCGGTGCGCAGACACAAAGATGGTGATACCGTAGATCGCATGACCCGCGCTCTCTGCCTGGCGCCTCTGCTGGTTTCGCTTCTGCCGGCCCAGCCGGCCTCCAACGGTCCCAAGCCCGTCCCGCTGTGGACCGGCGGGGCCCCTCCTGGGGCCTTGGGCAGTCAGGACGAGGACCAGCCCACGCTCACGCCCTATCTGGTTCCCGCCGCCCGCGCCATCGGGACGGCTGTCGTCATTTGCCCCGGCGGCGGCTACCAGCATCTCTCCATGGACAAGGAAGGTGAGCAGATCGCCCTCTGGCTGAACTCGCTGGGTGTCGCGGCGTTCGTTCTCAAATACCGGCTCGGCCCCAAGTATCATCACCCCATCGAGCTGGGCGATGCCCAGCGCGCCATCCGCACGGTGCGCTCCCGAGCCGCCGATTACCACGTGCAGCCGGACCGCATCGGCATCATGGGATTCTCCGCCGGCGGCCACCTCGCCTCCACCGCCGGCACACACTTCGATGCCGGGAACCCGGCTGCCGCCGACCCCATCGATCGCGCCGGGAGCCGCCCCGATTTCCTGGTGCTCTGCTACCCGGTGATCTCCTTCGGCGAGTTTGCCCATCGCGGCTCCGAGCACGCCTTGCTGGGCGAACAGCCCGATCCCAAGCTGGTGGAAAACCTCTCGAACGAGCTGCAGGTGACCCCGCAAACCCCGCCCACGTTCCTGTTTCACACCACCACCGACGCGACCGTGCCGGTCGAAAACAGCGTGCTGTTCTATTCCGCGCTGCGCAAAGCCGGGGTGCCCGCCGAACTCCACATTTACGAGCGCGGCCCTCAGGGCGTGGGCCTGGCGCAGACCGACGAGGCGCTTTCCTCCTGGCCCGCCCGCCTGGCGGATTGGCTGCGAGTGCGCGGCCTGCTGAGCGTGGCCGCGAAATAGCTGCGCGGCGGCGCTCTGCAACCTCTGCTAACCTGATGACAGAGGACGTTCTCAAGCCCGTGGAGGAACTGACTCTGCACCAGGCTCAGCGGGTGCGCCTGATCATCGGGCCACTCGATGAAAGCGCCGCTCGCATGTAGGCGCCGAGCGGCCCAGCCCGGACCCGAGGACCAAATCCTCCCAGAGGCCTCATTTTAGCGCCCCAGCCCCCTACGCCCAGTCCCCCTGCCCCTGCGCACCATGGGTGCGTCAAATACCCCAATCGGCATATTCGGACCGGCAACTGTTGAAATATCCAACGCATTTGCAGCATTCGGACTGTGGGCTTTGAAATGCAAATGGTTTTCATCTATGAACTTCGACCAAGCCCCCATGCTCGTGATCTGGGAGGTCACCCAGGCCTGCGACCTGGCCTGCGTCCACTGTCGCGCCTCCGCTCAATCCGAACGCCATCCCTCCGAACTGACCACCGAACAGGGCTACCGCCTCCTGGACGAGATCCGCCGCTTCGGCGAACCGCTCATGGTCTTCACCGGCGGCGATCCGCTGAAGCGGCCGGACCTGCTCGACCTGGTGCGCCACAGCGTCCGTATCGGCTTGCGCACCAACGTGACTCCCAGCGCCACCCCCCTGCTCACCGCCCAGGCGATCGAAGCATTCAAAACCGCCGGCGTCACCCGCATGGCCCTCAGCCTGGACGGACCGGACGCCGCCTCCCACGACGATTTCCGCGGCGTCCCGGGCACCTTCGACCGCGCCCTGTTTGCCCTGACCCACGCCCGCGATATCGGCCTGGACACGCAGCTTCAGACCACCGTGACGCGCCGCAACATGGCGCGCCTGCCGGAGATGGCCGGGATTGCCAGGCAGGTCCGCACTAAAATGTGGAGCCTCTTCTTCCTCATCGTGACCGGCCGCGCGGCCGAAGATGACGACCTGGGCGCCGCCGAATACGAACAGGTCTTCGAGTTCATGTACGACCTCTCCAAGACCGCCCCGTTCGGCATCAAGACCACCGAGGCGATGCACTACCGCCGCTACGTAGCGCAGCGTATCAAAGCCGAGCATGGCGTTACGGAAAACGAGAATGCCAAGGGCGTGGCATGGCGCACCGCGGGCGTCAGCGACGGCAAAGGGTTCGTGTTCGTCTCCCACACCGGCGAGATTTTCCCCAGCGGCTTCCTGCCGGTGAGCGGGGGTAACGTGCTTCGAGATTCCCTGACCAGCGTCTATCGCGACTCCCCCCTGTTCCGCACCCTGCGCGATACCACCCAGCGCGAAGGCAAGTGCGGCATCTGCGAATACCAGAAGATCTGCGGCGGATCGCGTTCCCGCGCCTATGCCCTCACCGGGGACTTCCTGGCCGAAGACCCCCGTTGTGTGTATCAGCCCCATTTGGCGGAGGCGGTAGCCGGGTAGGTCTTGGGGCTGGCAACCCCAGCCCGCAGCCCCGATCACGGCAATCAGCCACCACGAATAAGTGGGTATAAAGTGCCGATGCATTTGGACAGCCAGGGGTGGCAATCCGGACCTCACTTCAGGTCGAAACCCCACAATAATACTAGGAGTACTCTGTAATCATATGAAAATTATGGGGAGATAGCTACGGAGAGGGCCAGGGTGGCTCAAATTAGAGGGTTCATTCTGGCGGTTTTCGGTTAAAGTAAGTATGGACCGATGGCTATCTCCGCCGGAAATACGGAAGCGGCAAAGCGTCGCCGCCTGGACCTTGCCCGGGTATTGCTGGTTCATGGCCAGTTGGCTTCTCGTCTTGCGCTCCAAAGCCTTCTGGCAGCCGGCGGCTACGCCGTGGATGTGGCTGCCACGCCGTCGGAGGCCTTTGCCAAGCTGGATGAGGGCCAGTTCGAACTGGTGCTGAGTGGCGCCGAATTCGGGTCCTCTACGTCCGGACGCGATGTCCTGGCCTATGCCCGGGTCAAGGAGTACCGGCCGGCGACGGCTCTGGTGACCTCCTCGGAAGGCTTGCAGGCGCCGCGGACGGGCCGGGCCCGCCACCGGTTTTCGATTCACACCGAAAACGTCCCCACGTTTTTGGGCGAAGTGGCCGAGTTGATCGGCCTGCGCGCCAGCCGGCGGTCTCGCGTGCTCCGGCACGCCGTGTAGGTAGGAAAGGCGCGGTGCCGACTCTGGGCGGCGGACTTACCCACGGGGCCCAGTGAGGGCCGACGGCAACGAGCCGGCCCGGCTAGTCAGTCGAGGAGTGCTCCCAGCTTAGCTATGGCTAACGGCTGAGCCCTTGATACCCCGGTGGCGTGAGGAGCCAGAATGGCGGCACAGACGGGCATTGCCGTTGTTCTTGACGATGCCCATGCGCCCCCAAGTATTTCGATAATGTCGAAATGGCCGATCTTCGCCCGGCCATAGGCTGCCAGGTTCTAACGCTGGTACTAGATTTTGCGCAGTGATGCGCGACATTTCAGTTGCGATATAGATAATCAGCCGGAGGGAAGGGGATGCCCGCCTCACTGCTGGAACATCTCCGAAAGCACACGGCCCACCGAGCCTGCCGGCGTCTCCACGTCCAGCATGGTTGCCAGCGTGGGCGCCACGTCGTTGATTACCACCGTCTCGTCATAGCGCCCGGCTTTAATGCCCGCTCCCAGGAAGATCAGCGGCACATGCGCGTCGTAGCTGAACGTAGTGCCGTGAGACGTGCCCGTCTTCGGGTAGATCCAGTAGGGATCCAGCAGCACCTCGAGGTCCCCCCCACGCTGCCCGTTGTAGCCGTTCATGACACGCTCGGACACCCGATCCCGCGCCACCGCTCCGGTTAGGAGTTGCTCGCGCGTGTACACGCGGAAGACGTGCGGAATCGTCAGGGCCGCGGCCGCCGCGGTGCGCTCCACCTCCGCCCGGTCCAGATTTTTCCGCGCGATCAGCTCCCGATCGAAGTACAGGGTGGCCTCCGAATCGTTCAGAATCCACTGGCCCTCGCCGAACTTCTTCACCAGCGCCGCCTGCACCACCTTGGACGTCACCCCTGGTTCCATCCGTCCGCCGGGCATCCTGCGCGCCGTATTGACCTCCGGCATAGGCGCCACTCCATGATCGGCCGTCACCACCACCAGCGCGTTGTCCTCCCCTACGGCGCCATCCACCGCGCGCAAAAACCTGGCCAGCAGCACGTCGGTGCGCAGGCACATCTCGTGTACCTCCTCCGAGTCCGGTCCCAAGTCATGGCCCACGAAGTCGTTCGAGGAAAAGCTCACCGTCAGCAGATCCGTCACGCCGCGCTGGCCCAGTTGCTCGGCCGTCAGGGCGCGCTCGGCCAGCGCCTCCACCAGTTCGTTGCCGAAGGGGCTGGCCTCCAGATCCGAGTACAGCTTCTTCAGGTCGGTGTTCAGGACATGGTTCAGCCAGTTGGCGCCGGCGTACTGATCGGCCGGCTTCACTGAGTTGAAGTCCTTCACCCAGTCCGGCAAATCGGCGAAATAGTAGTTGCTGCTGACAATCCGCCCGCTCTTGGTATCGAACCAGTAGGCCGCGTCCGCCATGTGTCCGGCGGGCAGGATGGCGGCGCGGTCTTTCAGCGATATCCCGATCACGCGCGGCGCGCCTTCGGGCTTGCCCTGGCCGGCCATTTTCAATTCGTCTCCCAGGGTATCCACCAGCAGCCGCCGCGGCGACGACCCCGCCGCCGCCGGATCGCCCCCCAGCAGACTGGTGTGGCGGTCGGAGACGCTGGTCACCTTGCGGCCCTCTTCCCGGTCGAACCAATCGTTGCCGATGATGCCGCTGATCGAGGGCGTGGCGCCCGACAGAATCGTGGCGTGGCCGATCGCCGTTACGGTCGGAAAATGCTCGTATTGCGCGTTGGTGAACACCGCGCCTTTGGTCAGCAGCGTGTCGAATCCGGCGTGATACTCATGGCGGTATCGTGTCAGGTAGTCGTAGCGGAACTGGTCGATGACGATGGTCACCACCAGCTTGGGTTTGGCGGCCGCCGCCAGCAGCCCGGCCCCCAGGAGTAGAAAAATGAGCGCCTTCCTCATAGTTGGAAAACTCAGCGTATCACGTGGTGCCCTCCGGCCGATGCCCCCTGGGGGGTGCCTATCGGCCCCGCCGGCGCGATCCGTAACCGGTTGCACGCGGCCATTGACACTGTAAACGTCCTGGACACCAGGGCCCGCCTGTCGCTGTCCACGTGGTAGACAGAGTCCCCACAGCAATCCAATAAGTCGTTGATTCCATGGCGTCACTACTACGGTCCCGCGAATGCACTACATCCGGTGTAGAGTGCGGAGGCTAGCTGCAATGCCGATCAAAAAATCAGCCAAGAAAGATAAAAATAACAGGCGGCAAAAGTCCCGATTCCCCATCCACCGCGAGCTGCGCTACAAGATCCTGCAAAACGGACGGATTTCGGAAGCGGGTTTAGGACAGACCGTCAACATGGGCAGCGGAGGTGTGGCTTTCGCCCTTGATCGCGAACTGGCTGCCGGGACCTTCGTCGAGCTTTCCATCAGTTGGCCGGTATATTTGGAAAACGAAACCCCCATGCGCCTGGTGGTCTTTGGACGAGTCCTGCGCAGCGGCGATGGCCTGTCCGCCTGCACCGTGGATAAGTGGGAATTTCGTACCCAGTCGCGCGCGTCGCAGACCAACACCGGCTCCCGCGGCAACCTCGTGGTGCCGCGCTGGGCGATCGCTTGAACGCCGAGCAGCCCTCCAAATTTGGCTCTGTCGGTTCACTCGGCTACGAAAGCCTCCGGAGATTCTCAGCGTCCGTTCCACGGCTGGTCTCCGGTTAGCCCAAAGTGACCCGCGAATCGTGAGGACGACGCCACCCCCGGAGTGCGCTTCACACCTTACCTTCCGAGTGGACGGAAACTTTCCCACAAGGTTACGGCTGTTCGAGAGGAGTTGCCGCGGATTGCATTGCCCCCGGAGACGACGAGTCAGTCACTCACAGTTTCGGCGCCGCCACATTTTGCGGATCGGATTTCACCGGAGTGGAAGGGCAGAAAGCGATTGTGGTGAGTCTGGGCGCCACATCGGCCGAATCGAAGCGAGCGCTCCGGGATTCCTCCCGTCTTGCCCGGTGAAAGGCGCATTGTGTCGCTGGAAGGCGATCCAGGTGTGGTGATTCCGGTGCCGGTCCAGCTTCTACTTTTACCAGTTGGGGCGAAGGTGTTCTGGCTTGGACCGTGGGCATCTTACCGCCGCCCCCTCCCTCACCCCTCCCCAACAATCGGAAACAGTTCCCGCTTCTCCGCCTGCTCCGGATCCAGATACCGCGGGTCCAGCAGACGGCCCGTATCCACGTTCCCCATCGCCGAAAGGATGTTCTCCTTCAGGTGCGGATGTTCCTTCTCCAGCTCGCCGAACAGGCCGCGCAGCGCGCGCCGCACAGTTCCGGTGCGTTCGGAGCACCCGCACGGCACCAGCGGCACGCCGCGCGCCTCGGCGTACGCCTTCGTGATGTCCTCGGTCACAAAGACCAGCGGCCGGATCAGCCGGAAATCGCGGTCGCGCGAGTAAGTCACAGCAGGCAGCGCGCTCAGCTTCCCGGTGAACAGAGTGTTGCGCAGCAGCGCCTCGCAAAAATCGTCGGCGGTGTGCCCAAACGCGATCACGTTGGCGCCCAGCCCTTTCACGATCTCATACACCGCCCGCCGCCGGTAGCGGCTGCACAGGTCGCAGCCGTGGCCGGGCTGGTCTTCCAGGAGGCGCAGCGAGGGCGCGTCGCGGTGATACGTCCACGCCACTCCGCGCTCTTTCAGGTACTGGCCCAGCGGTTCGATGGGCCGCAGAAACTTGCCCTGCTCCACCGTGAACGCACACACCGTAAACTCGATGGGCGCGCGCTTCTGGAGCAGCAGCAGGGCTTCCAACAGGGTGGCCGAATCCTTCCCGCCCGAAAGCGCCACCGCCACGCGGTCGCCATCGCGAATCATCTTAAAGCGGTGGATCGCCTCCCCCACCTTGCGCAGCAGTGTCTTTTCCAGTTCCACTGACTTGATTATAGAAGGTGGGCCGCGGACGGCGTTACCCTGGATGGAGGCCCCTTATGCGACAGTCCAAACCCGAAGCCCTGCAGTGCTCCTTCTGCCATAAGTCGAAGGACGTAGTTGCCAAGCTGATCTCCTCGCCCTCCGACTACCCGCGCGTTTACATCTGCGACGAATGCGTCCGCGTCTGCGACTCCATCCTCCAGGATGAAGGGTTACCCGCCCCGCCGCCCCCGCTCCCCGAGCGCCCCAGCCACTGCCTGATGTGCCATCCCGACGCACCGCGGTTTCTGGCGATCGTGGAGCAGTGGATCATGGCGGAATGGGAGAACCGCGACCCCACGCCGTTCCTCGACCGGGTGCACGGAATGGCCCGCATGAAGATGGGGCTGGACCCGGCATAGTGCCCCTCTCCCCCGCCCGCATCGCCGCTTTCGAGATCCTGCGCAAGGTCGAGCTGGGCGGCTACGCCAGCGACCTGCTGCTGGCCCGCACGGCGGCCCTGGATTCCCGCGACGCCGGCCTGGCCGCGCAGATCGTCTTCGGCAGCCTGCGCTACCAGGCCCAGCTCGACTACCTGATCGCCCACTACTCCGGAGGCTCGCGCGACCGCCAGCTCGATCCCGAAGTGCGCATCGCCCTGCGCATGGGCATTTTCCAAATCCGCTACCTGGAGCGCATCCCGCTTCACGCCGCCGTGGCCGAAAGCGTCGACCTGGTGAAGCGCGCCCGCAAGACCTCCGCCGCCGGATTCGTCAACGCCGTGCTCCGCAAGGTGAATCGCGACCCGGTGGATTGGCCCAGCCGCGAAGTGGCGCTTTCCTGCCCCGCCTGGATGCTCGACCGCTGGCAGAGCCGCTACGGCCCCGCCATCGCCGAAGGCATCGCTCGCGCCGCCCTCTCCGAGCCGGAAAAGCATCTCCGTGGCGGCCGCATGCAGGACATCGGCTCGCAATCCATCGTGCCGCTTCTCGGCCTCGCGCCCGGCCAGAGCTTCCTCGATCTTTGCGCCGCCCCCGGCAACAAGACCGCGCACGCCCTGGAATCCGGAGTGCGCGCCATCGCCTGCGACCTGCACTATCACCGCATCGCCCAAATGCGCGCGCTGGGGTGCGATCTGCTGGTGGTGGACGGCACGCGCCCGTTGCCTTTCGCGCGCCCCTTCGAGCGCATCCTGGTGGACGCCCCTTGCTCCGGCACCGGCACGCTGGCGCGCAATCCCGAAATCAAATGGCGGCTCGTGCCCGCCGATCTGGACGATCTGCCCCGCCGCCAGCGCGCCCTGCTGGCCCACGCCCGCGCCGCGCTGGCCCCCGGCGGCCTGCTGGTCTATTCCACCTGTTCGCTGGAGCCCGAAGAGAACCAGGCGGTGGTCTCCACCGTTCCGCCCGAGTTGGTCGTGGAAACCGTCGAGCGCATTCCCGGCTGCGATCCCGGCGACGGTTTCTTCGCCGCCGTGATCCGTGCCGAGCGCCGCTGACCAGTGCGCCCACCGCGCCGGCTCGCGGAGACTATCGCCGTGGCGTCTATCGCGAGTAACCGCTCCGGCTTCCGGTCTCGGCTTTCCCCGGTGGCCGGCCCTTGATGACGGTGAGCCTAGCCGGAAGCGAGAACACTGGAGACGCCGGTGCTCGCGCGGCATCTGCGGCACGTGCTTTATAAATTTATAAACACGGCGACGTTATTGTCCGCGCTAGAACCGCTCTCTTACGTTCGCGGCTCCGCACGGCGCCGACTCAGAGCCGCGAACCTAAGAGAGCGGTCGCGCAATTATTAATGACGTTCTGTTTAAGAGCGGATACCCGATCTTCCGATCGTGGCGACGGCGCCTTTTGCGCACCAGCTTGCGGCATGGCGCCGCCGCAGGCCGGACTACGGCCGTGTGTCGCCTCACGCCTTGGCGGCTGGCCCTATTCCGTTGCCGATGGCGGCTTTTCATTCCGGCCGGCGCGGGAACGCCGGCGATAGCCGGGGCGGCATGCTCGAGTTCCTCCGTGACCTCATTCCTGATAAAGTTGGTCTGATGTGGCTGCTTCTCCTCCTCTTTCTGTTGGTTGTGGCGCTGCCAGGCGCCGAACTGCCGCAATTCAGGGAGACCACGATTACAAACTCCCTGAAGCAGGGCTATCAGCTCGTCGTCGCCGACCTGAACCGCGACGGCCGGCCAGACCTCATCGTGGTGGACGAGCGCGGCACCGAACTGGCCTGGTTCGAGAACCCCACGTGGGAGCGCCACGTCATCATCCGGGACGTGCCGCGCACCATCAATCTGGACGTCTACGATTACGACGGCTGTGGCATTCCGGAAATCGCCATGGGGCACCACTTCGAGACCGTGCCGGCGAACAGCATCGGCAATGTGCTCATCCTCAAGAGCGGTCCCGACCCGCGGCAGCCCTGGACGGCGCGGGAGATCGACCGCGTCCCCAGCGTCCACCGTCTGCGCTGGATCGATCTCGCCGGCGCCGGCAAAAAGGTGCTGCTGGTGGCGCCCATGATCGGCCTCAAGGCGGTTCCGCCGGAGTACGCGGACAACGTGCCAGTCTACCTTTACCGTCCCGGCCAGTGGAAACGCGAGCTGTTCACCGACCAACCTCGCGGCATTCTCCACAGCATCACGCCGGTCCGCTGGCAGGGGCGCGGCGAGCAGCTCATGACAGCCGACTTTCTCGGCCTCCGCGTGTTCCTGCCCAAGGGACCGGTGACGATCGGCAAAGGGGACCCACGGCCGTGCCCGCAATGCGGGTCGAGCGAGCTCAAGATCGGCCATCTGGGCAAGCGCCGGTTCATCGCCGCTATCGAGCCCTGGCATGGCAACCAGGTGGTGGTTTACACCCAAGACGGGCCGGCGTGGAAGCGCCATGTGCTTGAGGACGGGATGGTCAACGGCCACGCGCTGGCGGTCGGCGATCTGAACGGAGACGGCCGCGATGAGATCGTCGCCGGGTTCCGCGGCCAGGGATTTCAGCTTTACATCTTCACCGCCGACGACCAGACCGGCGCGCGATGGACCCGCCACGTTCTGGACCCCGGCGGCATCGCAGCGGCGGACTGCAAGATCGCGGATTTCCATGGCGATGGCCGCCCCGCGATCGCGTGCGTGGGTGCGTCCACCGCGAATGTGAAACTCTACAGCCCGCGCTGAAGAGCCTGGGAGGACCCAAATTCCTGTCGTGGAAAACGGGAGAGAGACCGCTGGTGATATCGGGGCTTGAATTCAGCCCGGAAGGAAGACCGCATGACAGCGAGGAGACTATGATCAGCAAGCGGCAGAAGGCAAGGCTGACACGCCGGGCGCTGCTGAGAGGTGCCGCGGCTGCGGCCACGTTGGGTCCCTTGTCAAGGCGACCGAGGGATCTGTGAGCGCGCAGGAAAGGTGAATCGCAACTCCGCCCCGAGCCGGCGATTGCCCCCACTCGCTCGGCCCGCCCGCACAGTGCGAGCTATACTGGCGTTGACATGGTTCCCAACGCCGTCGACCCGGCTTTGATTCCCCAACATTCCCTCTCGACTGGCGCCCGCATGCCCGCCATCGGCCTGGGCACTTTTGGCTCCGACCACGCGGGGGCGGAGGAAGTCGCTGGCGCCGTGCGCGGCGCGGCGCAGGTGGGCTACCGCCATTTCGATTGCGCCGCCGTGTACCGCAATGAGGACCGCATCGGATTCGCCCTGCGCGAGATCCTCTCGGGCGGCGTGCGGCGCGAGGAACTTTGGATTACCTCCAAGCTGTGGAATGACAGCCACAGCCCCGAAGCGGTCATCCCGGCCTGCCGGAAAACACTGGCCGACTTACAACTCGACTATCTCGACCTTTACCTGGTGCACTGGCCGTTTCCCAATCACCACCCCCCGGGATGCGACGTCGCCACGCGCAGCGCCGAATCCAAGCCCTATAGTCACGCCAACTACATGGCCACTTGGCGCGAGATGGAGCGCCTTGTGGATCTGGGCCTGGTGCGTCACATCGGCACGTCGAATATGACCATCCCGAAGCTCGAGCTGCTGCTGGCCGATGCCCGCATCCGGCCGGCGGTCAACCAGATGGAATCGCACCCGCATTTTCAGCAGCCCGAGCTTTTCCGCTTCGTGGTGGACCATGGAATTCATCCCGTTGGCTACTCGCCCATCGGATCGCCGGGCCGGCCCGAGCGCGACCGCACGCCGGAAGATACCGCGCCCACCGAAGACCCTGTGGTCGTGGCGATCGCCAACCGGATGGGCATTCATCCGGCAGTGGTGTGCATCAAGTGGGGAATCCAGCGAGGCCAATCGGTGATTCCTTTTTCCACCAATCCCCGTAACTACCTGGCCAACCTGCGCGGGGCGGCCGGCCCGCCGCTTAGCGAGGCAGATATGCGCGCCATCGCGGCGATTGACCGCCGATGCCGGCTCATCAAAGGGCAGGTCTTCCTTTGGGAAACCGCCAGGGGCTGGGAAGATTTGTGGGATCTCCACGGCGAAATCACGGCCGGTTAGCGGATCGCTGCGCGGCTCCTTATTGCGCCAGCAGGACGATGCCGGCCGCTACCAGCAGCGCTCCGGCCGCGCGGCGCGGGCCCACTTTTTCGTGGAGCAGGAATTTGGCCAGTATGGTTTCCAGGATGAAACTGCCCGCCGAGGCCGGCACGGCAAAGCTGAGAGGCGCGGTTTGCACCAGGGCCATGAAGGCAAAAAATGAGAAGGCCAGGCACACGATGGAAAGAATCAGATAGCGCCGCCGGACGATCTCGCCGAGCAGACGCCCGAGGCCGCGCGCGTCCACCGTCTGTTCGCCGGCGCGTTTCATTTCGTAACTCTGCAGAAGGTCGCTGATCACCGTGGCGACGATGGTGATCGAGAGCAGCAGCCAGATCATTGCGGGCGGCCCGTATCTTTCGTGGCGCTCTGGGCACTCGTGGTGCTCTGGGACGTGGAGCCGACCAGAGCGGCGCCGGCGAAAATCAGGAAGATGGCCAGCCAGCGCAGCGGCGTCACCTCCTCGTGCAGAAAGAACCGGCCCAGCACCGCGGCGAACACGTATCCGACCGCGGTCATGGGGAGGACAAAGCTGAGGTCGGCGAGGCTCAACAGAGCCAGGCGCGCCAGCAGCGCCAGGATCAGCATGGCGATCCCCGCGGCCACGAACGGATCGAGCATGGATGCGAGGTAGGACAGCGGATGGATGGAAAGCGCTTGCGGGAGGCGGCGGGTGCCCCAGGCCAATGACAGATTGCCGAAGGCACGCAGGGCCAGAAACAGCAGCAGGAGCAGATAAGTGCGAGCTCGCATCGAGCCCATTATGCACTGCCCGGTGGGGCATGCTTTAGCTGCCCGCGGCGCCGCGGCGCCTTGGGCGGCTGGTTGCGCAGTTTGCGGCCGGGGGGGGACTCTATTTCGCGGGGATCTCCAGGGCGTACACGTTGCCGGTCATGGAGGTACGCTCGTAGACGATTTGTTCGGTGTTCGGCCGCCAGGCGGGATAGCGGACGTAGGGTCCGAATTCGGTATAGTGGGTCAGCACCTTGCGCTCACCGGTGAGGCGGTCGATGGTGGTGATATTCCATGCGCCATCCTGGAACGTGGCGCTGGCGATGTGGCGATCGTCGGAAGAAAAGGAGCGCGCAAAGTCGAAACTGCCTCCGGACGTCAGTTGCCGCTGGCCGCGGCCGTCAATATCCATCACCGCGACGTAGCTCCATCCGTCACGTCGCGGCTCATACACGACCCACTTACCATCCGGTGAAATGGAGGCGAAGCCGGCGTGCTCCGGGTCGAAGGTCAGTTGCGTGGGCTTGCCGGCTCCCAACGTCAGTTTCCAAAGATTCAGCGGCCGGCCGGTTTGATAAATGACGGATCGCTCATCGGGTGTGACCTGGCCAGACCCGAAGCGCACGCCGCCCTTCAACAGCACCTCGCGCATGCCGCCGGGGCTGATGCGGAGCATCTCCGTGGCGTTGTTGTCGAAGTAAAGAATCGCCGAGCCAGCCGCGCTCCAGGAGGGCCATGCTCCACCACCAACGAGCGAGTCCAGCGCGGTGGCGCCGGAGCCATCCGCGTTAGCCGTCCAGAGCTCCAATCCCGATCCGAATCGGCCGGTAACAAACGCGATCTTCTGGCCGTCCGGAGAGAAATTGGGATTCATGGCGCGAACACCCACGTCCTGGAAAATCGGCCGCGGCTCCGCGCTGGGCTGGGTCTGCCAGAGTTCGCTGCGCACGGCCATCTGGGTGAAAGCCAGCCGATTGCCCGCGCGGGACAGCGATAGCAGAACAGGATAAGTGGTCTCGGCCGTGAAAGCCAGGACCGGCCGCCGGTCGCCCGAGAGCGGCAGCCGGAAAATCCGGTTGCCATCCGCGTAATAGATGCTCTGTCCGTCGGGAGCCGGCACTGCGTTCCGGTGCGCCGCCTGGGGCGTAAGAATCTCGCTCTTGCCGGACCCCGGGGTAACGACTGCCAACCGGCCGCCGGCGCTGAAAAGGATGCGCTTTCCGTCCGGCCACCAGGAAGGAGCGGCGTGGTTGTAGAGCACGACCTCGCCGGCGCCGTACGGAGCAGGGGACTGCGGCTGGGTCACCTGGCGCAGCCCGCTCCCGTCGGGCGCTACGATCCAAATGGTGGATTGGTAATCCCCGGTGTGGACCTCCGTAGGGGATAGGGTACGGGGGCCGCTGGAGTCAAACGCGATCCAATGGCCGTCGGGCGACCAGGCGGGCTGGGAGCCAAACGTGGTGATCTGGCGGGCGGCGCCGCCCAACGCCGGGACGATGCAGATCCCGTGCCGCCGCACCGAATAGAACGCGATGGCACTGCCGTCCGGCGACCAGGCTGCATCGAGATTCTCCTTGCCGTCGGCGGTGATCTGCAGCTCCCGACCGCGCGCATCCAGCGGGCGCAGATAAATCTCGAAATGGCCGGAGCGGTTGGAGCTGTAGGCCAGCGAGCTGCCGTCGGGGCTGAACGATCCGTTG
This sequence comes from Bryobacteraceae bacterium, assembly GCA_052144935.1. Classification (GTDB taxonomy): domain Bacteria; phylum Acidobacteriota; class Terriglobia; order Bryobacterales; family Bryobacteraceae; genus JOPF133. The sequence continues at coordinate 9,533 of JBKQPR010000020.1, read as the reverse complement.
AGGTCGAGGCCTGGCGAGGAAGTGATCTGGACAGGATGGGACTGGGCCGGCGCAATCACGGGCCGGCGAATCGCATACAGCCAGGCCGCCGCGGCTGCGCCGATGGCGATGAAGACAACGGCCGCGGGCAGCAGCATCGAACGGCGGCGCGCGGGTGGCTCGGGTGGTGGCGGAGCCGCCGGCGAGGCAATCTCGGCGATGAAACGGTAGCCGAGAGTGGGCAGCGTTTGGATGTAGCGCGGCTGGCGGGCGTCGTCGCCGAGTTCCTTGCGGAGTTGAGCGATGGCGCGCGCGAGCGAGTTGTCGGTGACCGCCACGCCGTCCCAGACCTTCTCGATCAGCTCGTCTTTGCCGATCGCGCGGTCCCGGTTTTGGATCAGGTATACCAGGACGCGGAAAGATTTGGGCTCGATCGAGAGGGGCTTACCCTGGCAAAGGACTTCCCTGGTACGAAGCCGCACGTCCACGCCATCGAATTGATAATCCTCAACTTGCGGCTCCATCACGACCCATCATGCGGTCTGGGAGAAGCCTAACGAAGAAATCAACCCAGCCTCACGACCATCACCGCCGGCTCCCCGTAGCCTCGCCGCATGAGACTTTCTTACTGCCTGCTCCTGATTGCCGCGGCAGAGACTTGGGGCGCCGAAGTCAGCCTTCCCGTTCATCGCGTCGCCCATACAGTCATCTTAGAGGCTGTCTACTTGGACGGGCAAGGCCCGTTTCGGATGATGGTCGACACGGGCAACGCTTCCAGCCTGATCCGGCCCCAAGTCGCCAAGAGGCTCGGCGCCCGCGCGGCCTATGCCGTCGAACAGGTTACTTCAGCCGGCGTCCGCCGCGTACCGGCGGCGGTGATCGACCGGGTGACGGTGGGGCCGGTGACCGACCGGAAGATCGAGGCCATGATCGCCGAGGTGGCCCTGGATGGGGTGGATGGTGTGCTCGGCCAAAGCTGGCTCTCCCGCCACGATTACCTGCTGGACTACCGCAACCGGCGGCTGGTGCTGGAGGGGGCGCCGCCCGAGGGCGCGATGAGAATGGATCTGCGCTTCCAGGACGGCCGTCCCGCGGTGGCGGCCGTGGTGGATGGCGTGGCGCGGGATCTGGTGGTGGATTCCGGCGCGGACGTCCTGGTGCTGTTTGAGAACAAGCCCCTGGTTTCCCCGGGGGTTCGATTGTTGGCCATCGGAGGGTCTACGGACGCTGGGTTGGGCTCGGCGTGGGTCGCCTTGGGCGATGGCCGGGAACGGCGCATGACCGCCGCACGGGTGAATGCCCCGCAGTCGCACGGGGGCCTGCTTCCGGCGAATGCGTTTCGGGCGGTTTACGTTTCCAACCGCGAGGGTTGGGCCGGGCTGGTAAGGTAGGACCAGCAGCCGTTGCAAGAACCGCTCCCTAACCTTCGCGGGCCGGAGTCGGCGCCGTGCGGAGGCGCACGTTAGAGCGGGCGCTCTGGGCAGCTTGTGGGGCGTCGAGCCGCCGGCAGCGTCCAGCTTGCGGGCCATGTGGGCCACGGAGCTGAAGTACGGCCCCAGCTTGACGGCCACCGGGATGCGGACTTCGGCCTTGACCGCCTTCACCAGGTCGATGTAGCGCTGCTCGACATCGGCGGCGGTCTCGTCGGGATTCACGGCGAATGCGTTCTTTGCTCCCATATCGGCGGACAGCCCGGCTCATTCCGAGGGCCCGAGGAGTTGTTGGAAGAGGCGAACCCGCGGCGGCGCGGCGGGCGCGATCGTGCCGTCGAAGAAGGTTGAGCGCGATTGGTGGGTCCGGTGATGAGCGGCGCAGCGATCCATCAAATCAAGGCTCAAGCACAACTGAGCACCCTTAGGTTGGGCACTCCCATGTAATCCGTCGGATTGTGTGTGACGAGGGCAGCGCCGTACAGCAGTGCGGTTGCGGCAATCCATGCATCGGCAGTCTCAATGCGGCGGCCATTCGTTCTCGCTGCGACCATCACCTCGGCCCACCTCAGGATCAAGTCGCGGGAGGAAGGCACGGACGCAACCCCCGTCATGAACTCGTGGAATCGCTGGACCCGGCCAGCGCCCCACTTGGCCAATAGGATCCACTGCTCCAGTTCGGCCTCCGTCATGAAGGACACCAGCAGTTTCCGGCTCTTGAGCAGCGGCAGGTAAAGCTGCGCTCGACTGTCGTTCTTGAAAAGAAACGAGACGACGTTCGTGTCAACCACAACGGGCGTCACTCTGAACGGTATGACTTGTCGTGTCCCCGCCACTCGCGAAGCGCCCTCAGGAAGTCCTCAAGGGACTCTTCTTCCGGCCAGAAATCGCCGAGCAGGTCGGCAGGGTCCGCCCGGAATTTCGTGCCCTGTTCAGCGACGAGTTCCTCAATGGACGGATGGCCGGCACGCGCGTACCGTTCGGCTATCGGCTGGCCTGTGTCCGGCTTCTCCATAACCAATCGACCCCACCCTCAGTCTAGCAAGGAGGCGAGTGTTTCGCCGGGGGAGCCTAGCTTAGGCGGTCGAGCCACCTATACCCAACTAGCCTCCTTGAGAGCCTCAGCGAACTGCGGATGCATCACCATGACCCATTCCGCATTCGTTACAGACTTCGGCCTGACGGGGTCTACCAACGGCGAGAGATGCACTTCCTTTCGACCGAGTGCGTCGCCTATTCGCTGTGCCAGGAGGCCGTATTGGAGGTTGATGCCGCCGTGATTCCGGTATTTGGCCGCTTGCGCGAGGCGACGTGGCAGTCAGGGCGCGGCCAGGAGCCCGCGCGTGCTCGCGCAAGAGAACCAGTTGCCGGCTGTCGGCTTAGGAAGCCGCTTCGACGCTTTTGCGAACTGGGCTTTGGTATTTTGGTAGTCAGCGACATTTTTTCTCCAGTCTCTGTCACGCGTCAGTGACATCCCTTCAACATCTCAGCATCCATGCCGAGGCCGCGGGCGGCGCTTCGCGCCGGGCAAGCCACATAAGGCGATGGCCTACCACACGGGAGCGCTGCCTCCCTTACCGCATGGTGTAGGAGCCGAGCACCTTCATGTAGGTGCGGCTCAGAATCGGCGTCGCACGGAGGCGCGCGTCAGGGCAGGCGCTCTGGGCCGCTTGTGGGGCGTCGAGGCGAAAGCGGAGCAGGGCAGCCTAATGCTGGCCAGAGCGCCAGAACTGCTGGCCAGAGCGCCAGAACTGCTGGCCAGAGCGCCAGAACTGCTGGCCAGAGCGCCAGAGCTGCTGGCCAGAGCGCCAGAACTGCTGGCCAGAGCGCCAGAACTGCTGGCCAGAGCGCCAGAGCTGCTGGCCAGAGCGCCAGAGCTGCTGGCCAGAGCGCCGGAGCTGCCGGCCAGAGCGCCAGAGCTGCCGGCCAGAGCGCCAGAGCTGCTGGCCAGAGCGCCAGAGCTGCTGGCCAGAGCGCCAGAGCTGCCGGCCAGAGCGCCGGAGCTGCCGGCCAGAGCGCCAGAGCTGCTGGCCAGAGCGCCAGAGCTGCCGGCCAGAGCGCCAGAGCTGCTGGCCAGAGCGCCAGAGCTGCTGGCCAGAGCGCCAGAGCATGCCTTACCGCATGGTGTAGGAGCCGAGCACCTTCATGTAGTTGGCGCGCTCGAAGGCGGCGGGGTGGGTGACCGAGCTGCGGCTCATGCTGCCTTGCATCTGGCGGATCGAGTCGTACTGATGCTCGCCCATCCAGACCAGCAGCTCGGTGCACAAGGTGTCGATGTAGCCGATGCCGCGCTTCAGCAGCGCCGAGGTCATCATGGCGACGCGCGCGCCGGCCATCATGGCCTTCACCACGTCGGTGGCGCTGTGCACTCCTCCGGTGAGCGCCAGGTCGGCGTGGATGCTGCCGTAGATCACGGCGATCCAGTGCAGCCGCAGCAGCAGCTCGTGCGAGTTGCTGAGAATGAGGTTGGGCACCACTTCCAGCGCTTCCAGATCGTAATCCGGCTGATAGAAGCGGTTGAAGAGCACCAGGGCGTTGGCGCCGGCGGCGTCCAGCTTGCGGGCCATGTTAGCCATGGAGCTGAAGTACGGCCCCAGCTTGACGGCCACGGGGATGCGGACTTCGGCCTTGACCGCCTTCACCAGGTCGACGTAGCGGAGCTCGACATCGGCGGCGGTCTCGTCGGGATTCACGGCGATGTGATAGATGTTCAGCTCCAGGGCGTCGGCGCCGGCCTGCTCCATCTCCCGGGCATACCGCAGCCAGCCGCCGGTGGTGACGCCGTTGAGGCTGGCGATAATCGGAATGCGGACGGCCTGTTTGCACTTGGCGATGTGCGCGAGATAGCGCTCCGGCCCCATCACGTGATGGGTCAGCTCGGGGAATTGGGAGGTGGCCTCGGGGGAGAGCTCGGAGGATTCTCGCAGCCAGTGGTCGAGGTCGTCGCTCTCCTGCTCGATCTGCTCTTCGAAGAGCGATTGCAATACCACGGCGGCGGCGCCCGCGTCTTCGATGCGCCGCACGTTGCCCACGTCCTCGCACATCGGCGAGGACGAGGCCACCAGAGGGTTCTTGAGCTTCAACCCCAGATAGGTTGTGGAAAGGTCGATGGTCATGCTGAGATCGATCATTTTTTCACCTCTTCGGCGTTGAACGGTTCGTGGGCCATGTAATCGTATAGCTTCCAGCGGGAGGCCACATCCTGCTGCGCCAGCTCGAAAAGACTGGCGGCCGCGTCGGGATTGCTCTTGGCCAGCATGGTGTAGCGGGTTTCGTTATAGATGTACTGCTTGAGCGGCACGCTGGGCGGGCGCGAATCGAGCTGGAAGGGGTTCTTCCCCTGGGCGGCCAGCTCGGGGTTATAGCGGAACAGCGGCCAGTAGCCCGAGTTGACGGCGGCCTTCTGCTGATCCATGCCGAACGCCATGTCGTAGCCGTGGGCGATGCAGTGGCTGTAAGCGATGATAATGGAGGGTCCGTCGAAAGCCTCGGCTTCGAGGAACGCCTTGACGGTGTGCATGTCGCCGCCGCCCATGGCGATTTTGGCCACGTAGACGCTGCCGTAGCTCATGGCCATCATGGCCAGGTCCTTCTTCTCCTGGGCCTTGCCGCCGGCCGCGAATTTGGCCACCGCGCCGCGCGGGGTGGATTTGGAGGCCTGGCCGCCGGTGTTGGAGTAGACCTCCGTATCGAGCACCAGGATATTCACGTTGCGGCCGGAGGCGATGACGTGGTCGAGGCCGCCGTAGCCGATGTCGTAGGCCCATCCGTCTCCGCCCACGATCCACACGCTCTTCTTGACGAGGGAATCGGCGACGCTGAGGAGGTCGCGGAGTTGGGCGGATGGGGAGGTGGGGGGAAGAACCGCTCCCTCACGGTCGCGGCTCGGAAGGTCGCCGGCCGGTGCGGCGGGGTCGGGCGCGGCAGGGGTCGGCGCGGCGGCGGTCGAGGCGGCGGTGGTGGGTGCGGCGGCGGCCTGTGCGGCGGCGGTCGGCGCGGCGGGGTTGGGTGCGCCGGGAGTGGGTGCGGCGGCGGTCGGCGTGGCGGCGGTCGGCGCGTCGGGGTTGGGTGCGTCGGGGTTGGGTGCGGCGGGGTTGGGTGTGGCGGGGTTAGGTGTGGCGGGGGGTGAGGCAAGGAGGGCGGACAGTTTCTCCTTGAGCAGCTTGACGCGGTCGCGCTGCGCGAAGATTTCCGGCTCGGTCTTCTGAGTGGCGTTGAGGATGGCCTGGGCCAACTCCTCGCCGATGGAGAAGCCCAGCCGGGCGACCAGCTCGCGGGCGTATTCGTTCTGCTTGTCGAGAGCCAGGCGCATGCCCAGGCCGAACTCGGCGTTGTCCTCGAACAGCGAATTCGACCAGGCCGGGCCGCGCCCCTCGCGATCGACGCAATAGGGTGTGGTGGGCAGGTTGCCGCCGTAAATCGAGGAACAGCCGGTGGCGTTGGCGATCAACATGCGGTCGCCGAAAAGCTGCGTGGCCAGCTTGACGTAAGGGGTTTCGCCGCATCCGGAGCAGGCCCCGGAGAATTCGAAGAGCGGTTGGAGCAACTGGACGTCCTTCACCTGATTCATGGAAAGGGCGTTGCGGCCGGTCTCGGGGATGGAGAGGAAGAAGTCCCAGTTGGCAGCCTCGCTTTCGCGGAGCGGCGGCTGCGCCACCATATTGATGGCGCGGTGCTTCACCTCGCTCTTGCTCTTGGCGGGGCAGATCTGCACGCACAGGGTGCAGCCGGTGCAATCTTCGGGAGCTACCTGCAACGTGTACTTGCGTTCCTTCATCTCCTTCCAACGGGCCGGAACGGATTTGAAGGTGGCGGGAGCGCCCTTTAGCGCGGGAGGTTCGTAGACCTTGGCGCGAATCACGCTGTGCGGGCAGACCAGCACGCACTTGCCGCACTGGATGCAGAGAGCCTCATCCCACACGGGGATTTCGAGGGCGATATTGCGCTTCTCCCACTGCGCGGTGGCGCTGGGGAAGGTGCCGTCGATGGGCATGGCGCTGACCGGCAGGAGGTCGCCATCGCCAGCGATGATGCGGGCGGTGACCTTCTGGACGAATTCAGGCGCGGCGGCGGGGACCGGCGGGCGGAGATCGAACAGCGCGGTGACCTTATCGGGAACGGTCACCTGGTGCAGGTGAGAGAGGGCGGCATCCACGGCGGCGTAATTCTTCTGCACCACGCTCTCGCCGCGCTTGCCGTAGGTCTTCTCGATAGAGTGCTTGATGGCGGCGATGGCCTCATCGGGCGGCAGCACGCCGCTGATGGCGAAGAAGCAGGTCTGCATGATGGTGTTGATGCGCCCGCCCATGCCGGTCTTTTTGGCCACTTCGTAGCCGTCGATGACATAAAATTTCAGCTTCTTATCGAGGATCTGGTGCTGCACGAGGCGCGGCAGGTGGTCCCAAACCTCGCCGGGGCCGTAGGGACTGTTCAGCAGGAAAGTGGCGCCGGGTTGGGCGGCCTTCAGCATGTCGAGGCGCTCCAGGAAAGAGAACTGGTGGCAGGCCACGAAGCTGGCCTTGGTGATGAGGTAGCTGGAGTGGAGCGGCCGGGGGCCGAAGCGCAGGTGGGAGACGGTGATGGCGCCGGACTTCTTGGAATCGTATACGAAATAGCCCTGGGCGTAATTGCCGGTTTCCTCGCCGATGATTTTGATGGAGTTTTTGTTAGCCCCGACCGTGCCATCGGCGCCGAGTCCGTAGAAGAGGGCGCGGACGGTGCCGGGAACCTCGGTGGAAAACTCGGGGTCGTAGTCCAGGCTGGTGAAGGTGACATCGTCCTTGATGCCAACGGTGAAGTGGTTCTTGGGCGAGGGCTTGGCCAACTCGTCGAAGACACCCTTTACCATGGCGGGGGTGAATTCCTTGGAGGCCAGGCCGTAGCGCCCGCCGATCACTTTCCTGGAAACACCCATTTCGGACAGGGAGGTGACCACATCCACGTAAAGCGGCTCGCCGGTGGCGCCGGGTTCCTTGGTGCGATCGAGGACCGCGATTTTGCGCGCGCCGGCGGGCAGCGCGGCCACGAAAGTCTCGACCGCGAAGGGCCGGTAGAGACGCACTTTGAGCAGCCCGACCTTCTCGCCGACGGCATTGAGGGCCTCCACGGCTTCCTCGGCCACTTCGGCGCCCGACCCCATCATGATCAGAACGCGCTCGGCATCCGGCGCTCCGAAGTAATCAAAGAGACGATACTGGCGGCCGGTGACCTGGGCGAACTTATCCATCACGTCCTGGACGATGTGCGGGGTGGCGAAATAGTACGGGTTGACGGTTTCGCGTTCCTGGAAATAGACGTCGGGGTTCTGGGCGGTGCCGCGGATGACGGGACGGTCGGGGGAAAGGGCCCGGGCGCGGTGGGCCCTCACCAACTCCTCGTCGATCATGGCACGAAGATCGCCGGGAGTAAGCTGTTCGACCTTGGCGACCTCATGGGAGGTGCGGAAGCCGTCGAAGAAGTGGAGAAACGGGATGCGCGACTCCAGGCTGGCGGCCTGGGCGATGAGGGCGAAATCCATGACTTCCTGCACCGAGTTGGAGGCCATCATGGCGAAACCGGTGGAGCGGGCGGCCATGACGTCGCTGTGGTCGCCGAAAATGGAGAGGGCGTGGGTGGCCAGGGCGCGGGCGGCGATATGGAAGACCGTGGCGGTGAGCTCGCCGGCGATCTTGAACATATTGGGGATCATCAGCAGGAGGCCCTGCGAGGCGGTGAAAGTGGTGCAGAGGGAGCCGGCCTGAAGGGCGCCGTGCAGCGCGCCGGCCGCTCCGCCCTCGCTTTGCATCTCGATCACCGTAGGCACGGTGCCCCAGATGTTGGGTTTCTGTTCGGCGGACCACTGGTCCGCCCATTCGCCCATATTGGACGAGGGAGTAATGGGATAAATGGCAATGACTTCGTTGATCTGATGGGCTACGTAAGCGGCGGCTTCGTTACCGTCGATGGTGACTTTCGGGCGAGCCGTGGCGGATGAGTTGGTCAACTCTCTACCCTCCTTGAACCGAGTGTTGAGATGGACTGCTTAAAACATATTATAAGACCTGTTTGTCGTAAAAATCTACATGTTTTTGAGTTTGGGGTCTTAAATTGAGTGTTGGCGGAGGTGGTTCGGAGGGCTGAGGGAGGGCGTCCATGGCTGCTTTTCCTGTCAGGCTGCGTCTTTGCGGGGTTGGGGACGGGTTTCGGGGGCCGGTTGCGGCATTTCGCGGGAGGGGGAGGGGTCGGGGGAGGGATTTTCAGGAACGAAGCCAGTTTTGGGGTTAGCCTTTTGGGATGAAGGGGTTGCGGGCGGTTGCGCGACCGGCTTGGGGGCTTCGGGCGGGGCTGGTGGGGCGGCGGCAGGTTGGGCTGGTTGGGCCCAGAGGGCAACGCGGGAATCCTGGATCTGGCGGAGGTCGTGGAGGGTGCGGTGGTAGGCGCGCTGGAGGCTCTCGCGGCGGCGCTCCAGGCGGGCGAAGGTCTGCTGGCGGCGTTCGAAGGCGCGGCCTAGGATTTGGTCTTCGGTGATGGGGTTGTCCCGGTTGTAGGACTTGGTGTTTTCCTGGCTGATGGCAGCGAGATCGTATTGCCAGAGCTGAGCTTCGGTCTTGCGGAGGCGGCGGAGGGTCCACTCGGAATCGATGAGGATGTCGACGAGGGCGCGCTCGGTGGCGGACTGGGGCTGGTGGTCGAGGAGGTACTGGGCAACCAGGGCGTCGAGAGCGCCGGGGTCCTCGCCGCGGATGACTTGAGATTTTGCATCAATGCCGGATTTCAGGGCATTTTGGGAAGAGGCGGCCTTGCCCTCAGCGGAGCGGGGGCCGGTAGAATGTTGGGAGTTCAGACGGTTAGCGTCGATTTGTTTTTTAGTGGCCATAAATAAAAAGAGCGGACCGCGAGGGCCCGCTCAGGATGGGGAGCCGCTAAGGCTACCCGATCCGAGAGTAGCACGGGGGCGGAAGGGAGTTCGGTGGTTTGGGAGGTAAGTGTATGAAAAGGCTGGGGAGACGCTTGGAGGTAGTTTGTGAATTGTTTACCGGCCAAAAACGGGCGGCAGGGTCCAGGCGGGAGAAGTTGAGCCTTTTCTTCCAGATGGAGGTGAAACTCAGTAGGGAGCGGCGTGGCCAATCGCCATGCCCGCTTCCC
>JBKQPR010000019.1:0-45366 GCA_052144935.1 Bryobacteraceae bacterium | reverse complement strand
GAACCCGTTTCCAGCCGCTGAACTGCGGCCAGCTTCATTTCACGCGTGAAAATTCGTCGAGACAATCCCATGACACAATTCTCCATTCAATGAAAATTGTGCCTTAACCGGCTGTCTCAAAAATCGGGACAAGTCCAGGACTGGATTGCGTCGTTTTGGGGAACTTCGGAGAACAATCACCGATTCAAAGATTCAAACGGACATCGCCTATCAGCCAATCCTGGTAATGCAGGACCATTAAACCGGCACCTAGGCGCTGAAGCGATCCGGGGATACGCGGCGGATGCCCTCGCTCAGGGTTGCCATTAACGAAGGTTCGACGATTCATTGAGTACTCGCATCTGCGTACATCTGTTGTGGCTACATCCAGTGGCTAAGGCAAACGGGCTAAGCCCACCTCTGCACTCGTACGGGGGACTCCATCTTGTTCGGTCATGAGTGCGTCTTGGCGTTAGTGTCGCGTTCCCATGGATAAAATTTGGATTCTCCGCTTGGTTCGAAATCAGTAGAGACGCTCAAGGGCCGCCAACCGATACAGGCTGGTGGTCCGAGAGGTACTCCCTCTATCCGACGTGAACGGTTTGGCCGACTGGAATCCCTTGTGTGATCAGGTCGTCGTGGAGGGCCTTGGCCTCCGTCAAGGTATCGCGCTCGATGAGGCAATAGGTCGCAAAGCCAGCAAGAAGGCTATTGTTTTCGGTGAACTCGGTGAACACGGAACTGGATGGATAGTGGGCGCGATGGATATACTCTACCTCGTAACGGAGATTTGCCGCCACGATGGAGACCCATGGTGAACCGTTCGCATCGAATATCAGTACGGCGCCTGGCTTTTCAGGTTCTCGTCCGAAGAAGCCTCTTGGAAATCTCTTGCCTGGTCATTGTGGCCTTCATCGATTTGATGCTATCACCAAACTTGGCCGCATCGGCGCCGCTGACGCGAAGGTATGCCAGCGGGTCGCTGGACGGCACCGTCGGTCACTCCTGGTAGCAGAAGCCCACCAACCGGCCGGCGGCGGAAGGTGAGCCAAACGTGGCGCAACGGTGGCTATTCTGGGACGACAGGCTGAGCGGCCATCCGGTGATGGAAAGTTGTCCCTAAACGCGCGACTCTTCGCGGATCATCCGTTCGCATCGGCTTCCCAACTTCCGGTTATCCGACCACACGCTCGGAATCAGCCATCAGATTGCGAAACGGGGTTGTACAGCTATTTGCTCAGCGACACGCGGCGTCAGCCCTACCGGCCTACTTTGCGGCGAACGTCAGGCCGATGGTTGCCATGGCGGTGCCCGTTGGCGAGATCCACTGGTCATGATCGTAGGGGAAACCGCTCTGGAAGTAGGGCTGGAAGCCGAGCGCGCGGGTGACCACGTGCCAGGTGCCGTCCTCCCGTTGCGTGCGGAGGAGGTAGTCGACGCCGCGGCGGTAGAGGCGTGGGACGACATCATGCCGGATTCGTGCAGCGCCCAAAGGGCTTCACCCGTGGCGTAGGCGTCGGAAGCGAGATTGTCGGTCTGGCCCCAGCCCCAGTCGGAGAACCAGTCTCGCCGATTCCGCTCGGCGTCCCGCCCGCGGCGCGGGGAGCGGCGGTCATGCGACCGCGCGGGCCGAGAGCCGTCCATCCGCACGGCGGCCCGAACCGCCCGTCGATCGCACCCGGATCGAAGCCGGTGAGGGGCGGCCTCTGGTATCATTGGCTCCATGCGGCGCGGCCTCATGCTCGTCATGTTGCCTCTTGCGCTTCTTGCGCAACTCCCCCGCGACCTGCGTGTCGAGCCCGCCAACGTCTCCAATCCAATGCGCGACCGCGGCACACGTTGGGCCCTCGTCATCGGCGTCTCCTCGTATCAATATGTTCCGCCGGCCGCCCAATTGCACTTCGCCCACCGCGATGCAGAAGAGTTCGCCGCTTTCCTCCGCAGCTTCGAGGGTGGCGCGCTTCCCGCCGACCACATACACCTGCTGACCAACCAGGCGGCAACTCTCGCTCAAATTCGCGCCTCCCTCCATATCTGGCTAGTCGATTCCGCACACCCCGAAGACATCGTTTATGTCTTTTTCGCCGGCCACGGTGTACTCGACGAGCAGGGCGAAGGCTACCTGGTGGCGCACGACTCCGACCCGCAGAACCTCCACGCCACGGCGCTCTCCTTTCAGGAGGTGGACGAAACTCTCAGCAAACGCCTGCGCGCCGCCCTTGTGGTCATGGTGACCGACGCGTGCCACGCCGGTCGCCTTGGCTGGTCGAGCTACTCGCCCAACCTGCTAAGCCAGGCGAACGAGCCGCTCGCCCGAGTAGGCCAAGGGGACCGCAGCTTCCTCAAACTCCTCGCCACCAAAACGAGCGAGCGCTCCTTCGAGAGTGAGAAGTGGAATGGTGGCCATGGTGCATTCACCTACGCTCTTCTCGAAGGACTCCGCGGCGCGGCCGATCTTGATGGAGATCACGTGGTCCGCGCCTCCGAAGCCTGCGATTTCGCGTCCCGCCGCGTCCCCGAGCTGACCAACGCACTCCAGCATCCGCGCGTGGCGGGAATTTTCGATGCGCGCGCAGCTCTCGCGCTGGCGCCCCAATCTGCGCCACCCGGCGCGCTAGGCGTACCGGTTGAGATCTTCGGACCAGCCGGCAGCGCCCTTTACCTCGACAGCATCTTTCGCGGCAAAATCCGCTCCGGCGGCATGCTGCGGATCGATGGGGTGTCACCCGGTGCCCACGCCTTGTCCGCCGATTTTCCGGATGGCGCCACGCTCGACGGTAGCGTCATGATGGGCCAGGTGCCCGCGCGGGTCACTATCGCGCCGCCCTTGGCCGGCACCCTCGCGCAACTGCGGCAGCGCCTCAACGCTGGACACATTGTGGAACCGAACGGAGGCTGGGATTTCTACAGCGCCCAGAGTTTTTCCGGGCCGGCCAGGGCCGAAGCCGCCGCTATGATCAGTGGTGCCCTCGAAGAATTAGGGCAGGCCTGTGTCAACGATTACGTGCAATCCACCGCCACCGGACCCAAGAGCGCGATGCTCCAGAGCGCGGTCGATGCCTACCAGCATCTCATCGCGCTGCGTCCCAACGACTCGTCTCTGGAAGCCCGCCGGCTGTTTTGCAGCGGCCGACTGCAAATCGCCGAGGGACGCTTCGGGGAAGCCGTCGTGACCCTGGAAAACTCGCTGAAACGCGATCCGAGATTCGCCTGCGCGTACAATGCGCTGGGGGTAGCCCTCTCACGCATCAATCGTTCCAAAGAGGCCCGGAAGGCGTTCGAAACGGCTGCGACACTAACGCCGGAATGGGCCCTACCGCCCTTCCAGATCGCCTCGCAATTGATCGCCACCGGCGATCTCGCCCAAGCCCTGCCCTACCTCAAGCAGGCCGTTGCTTTGAACCCCCGCTCGGCGGGCAATCGCTGGAGCCTGCTGCATGTCGACCGGCTCCTCCGGCACACGGCCGACGCGGAACGCGATGCGGCAGCACTGATCCAGTTGGATCCCAACTACGCTCCGACCTACGCCGAGCTCGGCCTAGCCTACGAAGCCGACCGCAACATCGCGAAGGCCCTTGAGGCATACGACACCTATGTGCTTCTGGCCCCTAACTTCGTCGATACCAACGGAGTCCGTGCCCGGGCCGCTCGCCTGCGTTCGATGCGTTAGTCTGGCATCTTGCCGAACAATCCAGTCAGGCATCCGCCAGTCGCGGGATGCAGCGGGCGGCGAGACCCAATACCAAAGATTTCCCGCGGCCGCCGGTGGGCGATCGACGTGCGCCAAAACGGCCCGCATGAGGATGCCGGCAGGGGGCGCGTAGCGAATCGCTGCCGGGCGCCACTGCCGGCCGCCAGGCCGAACCAGTCTTGCCGTTTCTGCCCCGCGTCCGCCCGCGGCGCGGGGAGCGGCGGTCATGCGACCGCGGGCCGAGAGCGTCCCACACGCGCGGTGCGCCCGTTTCGCACCGCAGGATGCACCAGATCCGCTGCGGCCACGTCTACAGGCCCACGTTCGGACCGTTCAACTCAGCGCTGGACGGCGTCATCAGAGCCGCGGTGAATTGCTGCGTTTGCGAATTGCTGAGCAGATCCCAGGAGAGTTCTGGATGTTCGCGTCAGGCCGAAAGGCGCAACGCTGCAGAACGGCCCGTTGAAAACAATGGCGTTATTCTCCTGAGCCTGCGTAACCGACTTTCGTGATATCATAAGTAGCCACCTTTTCTGAGTCTCTCCCTACAGAGAGGCCGGCTGGCCTTACCGACGGCCGATAACCTCTCCGCGCTGAGCAAACTACTGCCTAAGAGATAACATGACAATGAGCGAAACCGGTCACCATGCTTTGAAGGATATGGTTGAGTTGGAGATGTACCTTGTTGCCCAACCCCGGCAGCGACCTTGGCCCATGGTGTCACGGCGCGGAAGAGCACTCCAGGAAGCCAGGGAGCCGTACAACAACCCTATCGAATCGAGCGCAGCTAACGAACTAATTAAGTTGGGTTTTATCGAATACACCTCGAACCTAACGTTAGTGGTAAGTAAATCCGGGAGCGACTATTACGAACGGGAAATAAAGGCACCAATCGGAATCACGTATTCGAGACCGTGAACGCAATGAGCTGGTTGCTTGGTGAGAAGTGGGTGTCGTGGCCGGAGCGCCTAGCTAGAGCAGGCGAGCGAGCAATCCTTCACGAAGGAGAAAACAAACGCGACAAGCTGATGTTCCACTTGCGAGAGTCCAAGCCGTACTGCGGTCGTTCCATGAACACCAGCGGCTGGCTGGGTTAGTGAGGACTATGGCTCAGGAAATAGAGCGACTCGATGAAGAGAATGGTCAACTCCGTGCTGCCATCACAGTGGAACCACTTTGGTGGCGTGGGTGGCGTGGCGGTGCTGGTGGGCAGCCTTGTTGTCCTCGTGAGGGACGGCGAAGGATGGCGGCGCCGGCTTCTGCGCCCGCTGCTCAACGCCCCTGCCGGCCGCCAGCCGAACCCGTCTTGCCGTGCCGCCCGCTACGCGGCGGGCGGCGGCCAGGCGACCCGCGGGCCGAGAGCGTCGATCCGCGCGGCGGCAGCCGTCCGGTGCGCTGCGCGGCAGCAAGCTGATGGACGGCCCCTCGTTCTCCTGCGATTGCTGGAGGCCCGATTCCGACGTGCGCGGCGCGCATGACGATGCCGGCGCGGGGCGCGTTGCGAATCCCGGCCCCCGAGCCACTGCCGCCCGCCCGCCCGAACCGGTCTTGCCGTTTTCCGCCCGCCTTCCCGCCCGCGCCGCGGGGGGGCGGCGGCCCTGCGACCGCGCGGGCCGAGAGCGGCCATGCGCGGGGCGGCAAGCTGGTGGACGGCTTCTCGCTCTCCTGCGGCTGCGGGCGGGCCGATCCCGACGTGCGCCAGGCGGCGCGCATGACGATGCCGGCGTTCGCATGGCGCTAGGTACGCAAGGCGGCGCCGCCTTCTCCGATCGCTGCACGGCGCCACGGCCGGCTGCCAGGCCGGCGTTTCCGCCCGCTGTGCGGCCGGCGGCGGCCCTGCGACCGCGGGCCGAGAGCGCCATCCCCGCGGCGGCGGCGCCGGCTTCCCCGATCGCTGCCTGGCGCCACGGCCGGCCCGCCAGGCCGAGCCAGTCTTGCTTGCCAGTGGTACGCGCCGGAGAGGGTCATCGTGCGCGACGGGCAGCAGACTGCCGAAGGAGTGTAAGGACGCTCGAACAGCATCCCGGCGGAGGCCAGGCGATTCAGGTTCCGCGTACGGCAGGGGGGAGCGTCCGGCGATCGTGGCCCACTGCCGCTGGTCGGACTGCAAATGAAGGATATTTGGCTGTTTCCGCGCTTGTGCCGCCGCGGCTGACACGGCCGCCGGTGCCATGAGGAATTCCCGACGATTGATCATCTGCGTCTACCCTATCGCAAATTTGGTAGTGGTGCAGTTTGAATGGGCCTGCTGCGCGGCAGCAAGTTGGTGGACGGCTTCTCGCTCTCCTGCGGCTGCTGGCGGCCGATCCCGACGTGCGCCAGGCGCGGCGCATGACGGTGCCAGGCACCGGGGCGCATGGTGACAGGGCGCACGGGCGGGCTGGCGCAAACGGGCTCATCGTCAAGATCTACCGCCGCTCCGGCACTGGTGGCTTGTTCCATCATCGCTTGCAGAGGTCAAAGAAAGAAGATTCGCGCCGCGTACTCGCGGCTCAGCCGCAGGTCGTCTACCAGAGGCCGCGTCACAACGGTGTCGGGCTGGTAGGCAAGTTCGATTACCAGTAGTGGCTTCAGCTTTTGATCGTTCAGATAGGCCGAAATAGTCGATGTCCCCGTCGCCAAACGCTCACATCGCGGGGATCTGGTGTTCCATGATGCATGGCGAAGGCACATGGCCCATCCACGGCCACTACCATTGCCGTAAGTGGCGCCGAATGTGCCGGGTGCCGTTCTAAGGCGTGGCTTGGTAGGGCAGGCGATTCGGCTGCCTGCGCTCAACGCGGCGGGCGCCAACCAAAGCGCCGGTTTCGGTAGGTCTGCGTGCGCCTGAAGAGGCGGCCGGTCCGGTCCGGCTGGAGGCCCCTACAACTTCTTGAGATACTCCAGCAAATCCTCTTTCTGCGGCGCGCTAAGTTCCGTCCCGTAGCGGTGGCCGCGGTTGGAGTTTCCGGGCACGGAGGTATCCAGCAAGAAGCCTGCCTTGGCAGCGTCGAGGCCGTCGGAGATGAATCCCACATTGACCGGGTCCAGCACGTCGTAACCGCGATAGAACGATTTCGGGCGCTGATCTTCGGGCATGAGCAGCGCGCGCAGGTTGGGCACCGAGCCGTTGTGTAGATAGGGACCGCGCAGCCACAGGCCGTCGATGGGCACGCGCGAATAGCCGTTGGTCTTGCGGTAGGCCGTGAAAACGAACGGCGGGGTGGTGAAGGTGTGGAAGCGATCCACCAGGGCCTGGGAGAACGAGCTGAGCCGGTTGGGATCGGTGCCGGTCTGCGAGATATCCTCCACCTGTCCCACGCCGGAGCTGCCAAAGGCGTGGCAGTTGGCGCAAGTGGATTGGTAGACCGCGGCGCCGCGGGCGGCCTTGGCCTTATCGATGGGAAACGGGAACGGCGGCGGTTGCAAATCGAGCAGGTAGTCGGTGACGCGGGTGAAGCTCGCCGGCAGGACGGAGCTGGGCGTGGCGCCCACCGCCATGGCGGCGGCGTAGTTGCGCTCGGTGATCTGATTGTTGTTGCCGTCCCAGTGCAGCCACATGCTCTCGCGGGCCTTCTGGTTCCACACCGCCGGCAGATCTGTGGTGCCGATGGTGTGATCGTCGGGCATGTGGAAGACCACGATCTTGGTGGGGTTGAAGGTATCGGTGCGGCCCCTTCCCTGCGGAGGCCGGCTATCCTGCCAGGCGTATTCGGCCTTCTGTTCCAACAGCGCAACCTTGGTGGCGGGAATAATCAGATAGCGGTAGACCAGTCCCTCGGTCCACGAGAATTGGTGCACCTTGCCGATCGCCGCCATGAGGGTATCGGCGTTGAATCGCGGGTCGGCGGCCGCGGCGTAAAGGAAGCGCTGGAAGCCTTGCAGGTCCATGGTGTGGGCCGGTCCGCCAGGCACCACCACAGGCTTTGCGCCGGGCGCGGTGCGATACAACGCCGTGTGACACAGCGAGCAGTTGGCCTCCAGACACTCGTAGCCGAAGACGCGTTTGGCGAAGCCCACCGGCCAGTCTGCGCCATCCTCCACGATAGCCGCCGGGACCGGGAAGCATGTCGGCGAAGACATCCGGCAGCACTTTGAAAACCCAATACGGAACGCGGCTGGAGGGGCCCAGCCCGATGGCGGCGTATTTGTAATGCTGCGCGATGTCGGAATAGACCAGCTCGGGCTCGTGGCGCAGCAGGTTGTCGTAGAACACCCATCCCGCCAGGAGCAACACGACCACCACTACGGCTGTGACGATGCGCACGGCGGTGTGCCGGTACGCGGCCTTCAGGCCGGCGCCGATTCCGGCGAACAGGTGGCCGAGCGCGGCCGGCAGCTTCTGCTGCGCGGGCAGCGCCACCTGCAATAGAATGGCCTGCACCACGCAAAAGGCGCCGTCCGAAGCGAGGTAGGAGCCGAAGGCTCCCTGGCCGCTCGAGACGCACCAGGCCCAAAAGATTGCCGCGGCCAGTCGCGACACCACCAGCAGCCACGAATATCCGGAATAGCGCAGCGGATCGACCGCGGCCGGTATATAGAGGATGCTCAGCGCCAGCACCATGACGGCGTGAGCGCGGTTCCACACCGTGGGGAAGCCGGGCGTGAGACCCACCGCCACGTTGATGAAGTCCGGCGCAAACAAGTCCAACGAGATGAAAAACAGGTTGAACAGGATGCCCAGCCAGACCACGCGGCTGAACCAACGGGCGGCAGGGTTAGGCGATGTTTGTGGCTGAAATTGCGGTGACATGTTGGATGCTCCTGGTTCCTAGACAGAACCTCATAAGTAATTGCGCATTCTCTCCCTGAGCAGCCGGGCAAACAGGAACGACGGCATGTTCTAATGGGCCGCGGCCACGCCGCCGAAGTCTTCCGCAAACATGGACACGTCTTCCGGATCGCTGTCCTGGTAATAGGAAACGTGGGCTACCGGGCCGTCGAGTTCCATGATGCAGTAGCCATGGGAGTAGAAAGAGGCTCCCTTGGCCAGGAAGGCATTCTCCATCGGCACCTCGAAACGCGGCTTGACGGGAATTTCGGTGATGCCCACGGGATACGCGCCGTGTCCGAGACATCGCGCCAGCACGCCCTGCCAGGTCTTGTAGACCACCTGGTTGTGCTCGTGCCCCCAGAACCACACGTCTACCTTCGGCAAAATGGGTCCCACCTGGCCTTGCAGCTTCACGTTCACGCTCTGGCCGCCGATGGCTTCGTTGGCGGTAAAGAGCTGGTGGTGGCTCAGGAGCACGGTGCGGCGGTTGCCGGCGGTCGCAATCTTGTCGTTGAGCCAGGCGACTTCGGTGTCTTCGAGG
The DNA here is from genome assembly GCA_052144935.1 of Bryobacteraceae bacterium. GTDB lineage: Bacteria > Acidobacteriota > Terriglobia > Bryobacterales > Bryobacteraceae > JOPF133. The sequence continues at coordinate 36,402 of JBKQPR010000019.1, read as the reverse complement.
CAGGTCGGCTTGGCGTCCAGCGCGTCGTCGTCGTGCAGGCCGGTGTCGAGCGCCACGAACTGCCAGTCGTCGTTGCGCAGGCAGAAGTAGCTGGCGGGCTGTCCCAGATCCTGGAGCAGTTGGTAATAAGGCACGCCGCCGGAGTACATATCGTGGTTGCCGGCTAATGTGAAGGTTTTAACCTTGCTCAGATCGAAGGTACTCTTCCAGATATTCAGGAAGTAGTTCTGCATTTCGAATTCGGTACCCGCGTAATAGATGTCGCCGAGGTGAATGACCACATCGGGGTTCTTGCGGGCTATGGCCTCTAGCAGGGCCTGGGCATCGGCCTGCCCGGTCCCCCAGTCGCCCACGATGGCGATCCGCGCCTGTGGCGGCACCTTCCAATCGATGATGAAGTCGCTCAGATTCTGCCAGACTTTGTACGGGACCTTGCCTTTCGTGAGCTGGAATGCCACGTATTGCTGGGCGGCCTGCGCGTAGCGGACGTCGCAGGTGGTGAATGGGCCGAGTTGGGCGCGCCAGGCCGCCTCCTCCTCCTTGTCGCCATCAACCTGGGCCTTGGCGATTTCCCACCAGATGTTGGAGCAGTAGTTGACCCAGTCCCCACCGGCGTTGGCGCCGGCGACGTTGACGTTGCCCGCCCGGGCCTGCTGGGCCGGGGGGACGAGGTTTTTGTCGTTGAGGATCGTAGCCACCGTACTGGTGGCCTGGACCATGGCATGAGCCGCATCGCCACGGAGGTCCCCTACCGCGGCCCCGGCTTTGGCAACCGTCTGCTCCACGGCCGATTGCCACAGGGAAAAATCGGGATGATGTAGCTGCGTTAAGACGGCCATAAGTTCCTCCTGAAAATCGCGTTGCTCAGGCGCCCACCGCCACCGGCCGGGGCTTGGCCTGGTCGAGGGCGTTCAGCACGATCGGGAAGATGTCGCGCGAGGCGTTCTTTCCGAAGATGCAATCGATGTGTCCGTAGCCCGGGATCACGTGCCGGTCGTAGAAGCTGGTGCCGTTGGTCTTGCGCAACAGGTCGTAAGTGATCTGCGTGCTCTCAGGCACGAAGCACTCGTTGTCGGCGCCGTGAATGAAGGTGATAGGCAGGGCCAGGCGATCCAGGTGTGGCAGGTAGACGTCCTGGCCCGCGTAGTCGAGCAGGTGGCCCCGGTTGGTGAGCAGCGCCAGGTGCTTGAAGGCTTTCATGTTGGCCACGCCGAAGGTCTCGTAGAGGGTCTCATGAGTCGCCTCGTTCAACTGCGCGTGGTCGTAAAGCGGCGCGTACATGAAGGTGATGCGGTGGCAGGTGAGATTCTGGCAGCGCTCGCGGGCCTGCGTGGGATAGAGGCGCAAGGCGCCGTCGTAGACCTTTTCGATGAGGCTCTCCTGGGTGGAGGCGAACGCGCTGAGATCCTTGATTCCCAGGGCGTCGAGGAACGAAGGCACGTGCAGGCCGGTCTTGAGGTGGGTGGCGATGGGCGCCACCACGTGGGTGGCAATCTGCGAGCAGACCACCGAGCGGACGCCTTGAAGTCCGGCCAGCATGGCCATGAAAAACGTGGTGGATCCCCAGCAGTGGACCACCATCTGCACGTCGCGCGCGCCAGTGATTTCGCGGACCTTGTCCACGGCGGCCGGATAATCCTGGAGCGCCACATCGTCGCCAGAGGCCTGCTCGGCGGCGTCCGAGGGCAGCGCGATGGAGTTGCGGTAATCCAGCAGCCACACGTCGTACCCGTGGGCGTAGAGGTACTCCAGCATGTTGGTATCGATGGTGTCGAGCGAGAAGATCAGGCTGGAGACACCCAGGCCGTGCGACAGGATCACGGGACCCTTGGAGCCGCCCTGGTAGCGCGTGAGCCGCAGCGGTACGCCGTCCCTGGCCGGGAACGGAACCACCACCGGAGCGCCCACCCGCAGGGCGCGCTTCTGACGCGGCGGCGCAGCGGGATTGAACGCCGTGGGCCGCGCGAAGATGCCACCGTAGGTTTCAAACAGCGTGCCCGCGAAGAACTCGCCGAAGCGGGCCAGGGTCTTCAGCCGCTCTTCGGCGTTGGCGGCGTTGGTCACCTGCATGGTGGTCATCTGCTTAACGAAGTCCGAAGGCTGAATGTGCAGGATGCCCATGCCGGCCACGGGACCGTTTTGGTCGTTCCGGCGCAGGGTGATGTAGAGCGTGCTGGTGTCGTGCCAGATATCGATGACCGGGCCTTGGTGAACCACTTTGAAGCCGTCGAAATACCAGCGCTGGCCCTCCTCCGAGACCAGGGTCATGCGGTAAACCATGTTGCGGGTCTCGACCTCATCGGGATCGACCACAAAGAGCTGGAAGATGCCGCCATCCACCGTGAGGGGTTTGCCGGAAAGCCGGGGGCAAAGGACGGTGCCGGCCATGCGCGCCTCGTGGCCCGGTTCGGAAAGCATGCGGTTGACGTCGTCGCCGCGGATGGTGAGGGTGAACTGGAGGGCGTTGAGGGCGGCCTCGCCCTGGCTGGCTCCCGAGGCATAATCGGCCGCGCCTTCCGCCCAGTAGCCCTTCATGGTTTCGGTGAACTCGACGCCCGCCGTGGCCGCCTTCGCCACTTGCCGCGGCCTGGACCCCAGAGTGTAGTCGATCTTCCAGCCGCGGTCCTGCGCGATGAGGGCGCAGGTGCGCTCGGCCACCGCGGAGATGGTGAGCGAGGGATTCACACCCACCGGCCGCGGCAGCACCGCGCCATCGTCCACGTAGAGGTTGGGGTAGACCGCGCTGCCATTCGCGCCGGCGAAGACCTGGCCTTTGTGATTCACCACGCCGCTCGCAGCGTCTTCGCCCATGATGCAGCCGCCCAGCGGATGGACGCTGACCAACGACTTGGATTGCAGCGAATGCCACGTGGGGTTGGGAGCGAACACGCCGCCCAAGGGCTCGGTGGCTTTTTTTAGATTGTTGTTGGCCTCGGAAAAGATCGGCTCGCTGCCCACGCCCGGCCAGGAGATGCGCAGCCGATCGTTTTCCAGGTACATGCGGCCCTGGCCGTTGTCGTGGGTCATGATCAGGTAGGTCTGGGTGTTGTGGATGGCGCCGATGTAAGCGCCGCCGGCCAGGCTTTCCAGCTCGCGCTTCTTCATGGAGATGGTTTCGTAGAGGCCCTTGGGCTTATTGCCGCCGAGATCGGCCGCGGCTTCGAGACCGACCGGCAGCAAAGCGCCGATGGCGCCCGGGATGGACCCCTCCTCGATGACCATTCCCTGGTCGAGCTGGGGCTGCTCGCGCAGATCGATGACGCTGGTGATGCACGGGCCCACCTTCTTGCGGCCTTGGGGGTTGTGATCGCCGTAGCCGATGCCGTTGATGGCGTGGTCGGTGTTGTAGCCGAACCCCAGAACGTCGCCATTGCCGGTGAACCGCTGGCCGAGCACGGGCGAGAGCGGCAGGCCCTGCTCGGCCGAGCGCAGCAGGATCTCGGTGGATCCCAGCGTGCCGGCGCCCAGGATGACGATATCGGCGGCCACGTACAGGTCGGGGGCCCCGAACTTCTCGCGCCCCACGCCCAGAGGCTGGAAATGCACCAGCCAGCCATCGCCCGAACCCTCCAGGTAGCGCACCGAAACCTCGGTAAAGATTTCCGCGCCGAAATTCGCGGCGTCCGGCAGGTAATTCATCAGGGTTGTATTCTTAGCGTGGAAGTTACAACCGGAGACGCAATCGCCACAGCCGATGCAAGCCTGCTGCGGAACACCGAAGGGATTGACGCCGTCCTTGGGGTCCTGGAAAGTAACATACAGCGGGGTGCGATACCACTTGGCGCCCATGAATTCGGCGGAGCGCTGGAGAGCCTCCAACTTGGGCAGCGGGTCGTAGTCCTGGGGGACTGGCTGGGGATTCAGCACCTCTTCCGCGTGCGTGTAACTCTCTTCCAGTAGCGCGGTGTCTTTGCGGAAGTCCGCGGGCCAGGCGGGATCCTGGAACACGCGGGGCTCGGCGCGCAGGCCGACATTGGCGTTGATGAGCGAGGTGCCGCCCAACCCGCAGCCCAGGACCACGTTGATATCCCGATTGACGCGGAAATCGAAGAGGCCGGTGGAGGAACCGACGTGGGCCTCGGGGGCGTCGGTCTGCAACTCGCGGGCAGCCTGTTCGAGAGTGTTGGGATACTCTCCAGGTTGCAATTCCTTGCCACGTTCTAAAACGCACACTTTCTGGCCGGCGCGCGCCATACGGGATGCGGCAATACCGCCGCCATAACCCGACCCGATGACCACGACAGTGTAATGATCTTGAATTTGCTCGATGGGCAAAGAAATTCGCGGCATAAATCCCCTCCGGACTGCGTGAATTATCTTATGTAAATCGGGGGCGTGAGTCAAACTGGCGCTGTTTTCTTACCGTTTTTGACCGTTTTTCAGCGGGGAGCGTTCCCCGGCCCCGCGACAGGGTAGCCCTGCCATACATATTCCAGAGCCTCGGGCAGGGTTTGTTGTTTCACGGCGCGGCGGTGTGCCCGGCGTTACGCGCAAATACAAACTGATCATGATAGCCCTTAGCGGCCAGCACTGTGGCCATGTTCTCATTGGCAAGGACCCAGTCGTGCATGTTGTCGCGCGCACTGAAATTGTCCCTATCGCCGACTTCCATCCAGATGCGTAGGGGCTTGGCCGGAGTGTTGGGAATGAGGTGTTCATGGAACTCCCATGCGCCGTGAGGAGTCTCGGGGTTCGACGGCCACTGCTGGTTCACGTAGGTGCCCGAGTAAGTGGGATGGTTGGCAGGTTGTCTGGCAGGTCCCCTGGCAGATTAGCAATGGTGCCCCGGTTTGCTTCGGCGCGCTCGGGGCTGCGACTGTGATTGTCAATCGCCGCCCGCTCCCGTCCCCGCGCGGGAGCGCGGATCGCGGCAGCCTCCGCCGGCTACTCCAGGCCCCTGTGGCCGGTTAATTGCGAGCGGGTGACTGCACGGAACAGCCCAACCAGGAGTTTTCCGGCTACTGCCGGCGCTGGAGCATTTTCCCTAGCTCTGCTTCCTTTTTCTCCTTGGCGCGGGAGCCTTGCAGGAATGCTTCGCGGCTGGCTTCCATCTCCCCCTTCCGTTGCAACACCTGGCCGAGAGTGTTGTAAGGGCCGGGATCGTCTGGATCGAAACGGATGGCGGCGCGCAACGCCGACTCGGCCCCGTCAAGGTCGCCTTTCTGCTTCAGCGCCGTGCCAAGCATGAAGTACGCGCCGGCGTAATCGGGCCGGATGGCGATGGCCGCCTGCATCTCCTGAGCGGCTTCGGCGAAATCTCCGCTCTGCCAATCGATAATGCCAATGGTGTAGTGCGCTTCCGACAGGCCGGGATCGAGCTGGAGGGCACGCTTCAGTTCGGCTTTGGCGGTATCGAGCTGGTCTTTTTGCTTTAGGGCCACAGCGAGATCGTAGTGAGCGACCGCGGAATTGGGATCGCGGCGAATCACCTCACGGAAGTCCCCTTCCGCCTGGTCGAGTTCCGCTTTCTGGAGATGAGCGAAGCCGATATTGACGCGTGCCATGTTGTTGGCGGGATCGGCTTCGAGGATCGCGCGGAATTGGGCGACGCCCTCTGCCGCATGCCCCGTATTGACGAGCATGAAGCCGAAGTTATTGCGGGCGTCCAGACTGGAGGGATCCAGGTTCACGGCCTGCCGGTAGGCTTCCACGGCGCCTGCTGCTTCGCCCGTATTCTGCAGAGCCAGCCCAAGCTGATTCCACGCCTCCGATTGCGCGGCGTTGAGCTTTGTGGCTTCGCGGAGTTGCTCCATTGCCTCGCCGAAATGAGAGGTTGAGTTTAGAGCATGGCCCAGATGGAAGCGATACTCGAAATTGTTGGGTTCGAGCGCGACCGCGGCCTGGAGTTGCGGAATGCTGTGGCTGGGGTCTTGCTGGAGCCAGTATGCCACGCCGAGATGGTATCGGGCCGCCGCCAATTTGGGGTCGAGATCGATGGCGCTCTCAAAGTGCCGGATGGCCTCCTCACGCCGGTTCAACACCGCCAGCAAAAAACCAATTTCGTCCTGGATCCGAGCGGATTTTGGATCGAGATCCGCCGCCTTTTCCCAGGCTGCCAAAGCGCCGGCGGCATCGCCTCGCGCTTTCAAGTCTTGCGCCTGAGCCTCCAGTTGCAGGAGGGATTCCTGCCCTTCGGCCGGGAGGCGGAACGCAGCCAGGAATACCCAGAAAAGAGGCAGCCAACGGGAGCGCATACCTCTATTGTCTCTTTTTCCGGATCAGTTCCAGGTTACGCCGTGCGGCTGCATGCGTCGGGTCGAGCTTGAGCGCCGCCTCAAACTGCGCGGTCGCGGCACTGATGTCGCCGGTTCGGGCCAGCAGGATGCCGAGATTGTTTCGCAGGTCCGGAGAGCCAGGATCCAGCGCCACTAGTTCGCGGTAGCATTCGGCCGCCTGCGGCAGCCGTCCGGCCGATGCCGCCGAATCACCCAAGCTCTTCACCACCTCGACTAGATGCCCGTGTGCCGCGCGGTCTTCCGGATGAGCGGCCAGGAACTCGCGGAAGCTGGCCGCGGCCTCGGTGAGTCGCCCCGCGGCAGCGAGGGTGTCGGCCAGATTAAATTGAGCGCTGCTGTCGCCGGGCCGGAGGCGAAGAACATGCCGGAACTGCTCGATGGCCTGCTCGAGCTTACCGTCAGCCTCGAGCGCCGCGCCAAAGGTATTCAACGCGGCTGGCTGCTCGGGTTCGACCCGCAGCGCGGCCTGAAGGTGCGCGATGGCGGAAGAAGTATCCTTACGGCTGAGCGATAGCGCGCCCAAATTAAAATGTGCCGAAAAATCGGCCGGATATTTTTCCAGGCGGCGCTTCATGATGGCTTCCTGGAGGACCGCGCGGCGGTCGCCCTCGCCGCGAGGCAGCAATTGCAGCCACAGGTGGGCCATTTCGTCAGTGGACTGATTGCCGCCCCGCACCCGTATGGGCGGGGAAGTGGGATTGCGCGGGTTGGCCGCCGAGTTGTCGTAGTGGAAGCGCATGGACACGATCGTGCCCTTGGGTAAGAAAACCGGCCTTCGATAACGATACACGGCTTGCCAGTTCAAATCCCACTGCGGAATCCGGATGAGCCAAAGGCGTGTGCCGTCAGGCAGCGTTGCGTAGCCCTCCAACAACCTGCCGAGATAATGCGCGTGAGGATAGATCGCAAGCAGATCGGCATCGAGCGGAATCTGGAAGTCGTCCGATACGAGAAAATCGCGGTCGCCGCCCGGTATGTCCAGCGCGCCATCATGCTCCAGTTGAACCAGCATGGGATGCTTCGTCTGCGGCTCGCGCGTGAAATACAACCCCACCGAGGGCTGCACGGTTTCCGGCTTGCCGCTGGGCCGCAGATGAACGTTCAGGATCAGATCGTTGCCGGGATCGAGACGCCAGGACATACCCGCGGGCTCAGCCCATGGCTCCGCGCCGGGTTTCCAAAACAGGAAGTGACTGTCAGGATCGAAGGTATCGGATGCGATCGTCAGATCCATGCCAGGGAACCCCTCCCCACGGAGCTTCTCCCGAAACCGCTGCGTTTGGGAGCGGTCGATCAACACGTTGGCATGATGCACTGTGCGGGCATTACCCGGCCGGATCTCGATGGCCTTCACCTGGCGGGTTTCACCCAAAGCCGGGGAGAGAATGAAATTCCAGAAGACGTCCGGACCGTCCGCGGGCACGGTGAACGGCCTGGTGGCCGCGATGACGAGATCCGGCGGGCCGAGTTGCCAGCCCGGCGTGAAGACGGGCGCGGGCGGCGAGTCCGAAGCCGAACCTTCGGGAGCGCCTGCCTGCACCCAATTTCGGATCGTTTCGATCTGCGCGTCCGTGAGCCGGCGCTCATTGGCAAAGTCTCCGTAGCCCTGGGCCGGAAGCCACGGGGGCATATAGCCGCTCTCGGTCACGCGAGCGATCTGGGCGGCGCGCTTTCTGGCGTCCTGGTAGGTAAGGAGCGAAAACGGGCCCGCCTCTCCCGGACGATGGCAGGGCGCGCACTGTGCCAACAGAATTGGCGCAATGTCCCTGTGAAAGTTCGGCCGTGGTACCGGACCGGCCTGGGCGATCGTCGCGGCCAGCAGAAGCGAAGTTACGGCGGACTTAACGGGCATCCCGGGTTGGACATGCGCTTTAAAAATTCAGACGCAATCCAAACTGCCATTTTCGCATCTGCGATAAACCCTGGACGCTGGTAATCTGTCCCGCCGTAGGAGAATCGACGGTGGCATTGGGCTGCCCCAGATTCACGTGATTAAAGGTATTGAAAGATTCGGCGCGGACTTGGGCGCTGATCCTCTCCCAGATGCGGAAGTTCTTGTGCAAAGAGAAGTCGACATTGAAAAAGTGCGGCCCAAAGAACGAGTCGCGCGCCACGTCGCCGAACGTGCCTGGCGCCGGGCGGCTCCAGGGACCGCGCGTACAGCCGGCGGCGTTCAACTCCGCTGTCGGATTCGCGGTCGTGAGGCAACCGTTTCCGCCCGTTCCCGGCGTGGCGATGGCATACCATTCGTGCGGCCCGGGATTCGGTACGCTTGCGTTCCCCACGAGGTTCGCGCGGCATGGGCCGGTATCTTCGTCGCTTCCGCAATCCAGATAACCTGGCGTGAAAGGATAGCCCGATCCCCAAAACCAGATGCCGGAGAGCTGCCAGCCGCCGGCGATGGCATCGAGAGCGCGAGGCGCATTGCTGAGGTACTTCCTTTGCCTGCCGAATGGCAACTCGTATACGCTATTGAAGTTGAAGACAAACCTCCGGATGCCGGCCTCTCTGCCATAGTCGATTTGGTGGTTCCAGAAATAATAGTCGTTGGCGTAATCGAAGGCGCTGGCCCAGGTGAAGTTCGACTGGATCATCAGGCCGCCGGCGAAGCGTTTCTCGCCCCGAAATTGCAACGATTCGAAGGTGACGCTGGCGTCGTCGGCGAAGTATTTGATGGACTGCGTCCACCCGAACTCGTTGTAGAACAAGCGGCGCTGGTTGGTGCTCAGCGTGCCGAAGCCGGTGATGGTCGGTTCGTTGATGTTGTAGTTGGTTCCACCGGCGGTGACGTGATAACCGTGGTTGGCGACATACGCGACCGAGAAGACCACGCTGGGGGTGAACTGATGCTCCAACGTGAGATTCCAGGCATCCACGGCAGGCAAACGCATCGTGTCGTTGCTATTCCAAGGCAGGACGTTCGGCGCGATACCGTTAGGCAGAATCGGGTTGCCGCTTGGTCCTTTGGGCTGCGATGCCAGGATGGTGGTCGGATCCAGGGGCGTCGGGCCCTGATTCAGAGTAAAGACCGGCAGCCAGGGATTGGCGGGATTCAACGACTGGTTGGCCAGCACCGGCACGTTCTGGGTCACATTGTGCCCGAACGACACCCCAAATACCCCAACGTCGTAGGAACGCCCGTAGCCGCTTCGGATTACAGTCTTGGGGTCCACTTGATACGAAAGTCCCACGCGGGGCGCAAGATGAGTGAGGGAAGTGTCTATATTTCCATTCAGCCCGATGCCGTTTTCACCGGCGATCAGGACCTCGCCCGTCTTCATGTCCTGGAATCCGCCCTCGTCCTTACCGTTGACGTATTGCGGGAAATAAATCTCCCAGCGCAAGCCATAATTGAAGGTCAGCTTCGGTGTGATGCGCCAGGTGTCCTGAACGTAGGTGAAGAGCCGCTTCTGGCGTTCCGCCGCATCGGTCGAGTTGCTCACGTACCGCGCGAAGGAACTCACATCGCCCAGCAGGAACGTAGCCAATCCCAGTCCGCCGCCATTCGGACCCTCTGTAGTCGTCGCACTGAAGGTGATCTCGCCGGAGCGGTGGGAATCGCTGGGCACCCGCAGATTCTGCTGAAAACGGACGTCCGCTCCGAACTTGACGGAGTGGTTGCCGAAACTGTGCGTGGTGTTGCTGACCCACTGGAACTCGTTCTCCTGTTCGTTAAGCGGGCAATTGCACGAGTTCACGTTCAGCGCATATCCGAAATTGAAGCCGCCCGTGCCCTGCAGATAGAAGGCGGGCATGCCGGAAGTATAAGAATCGCCCAGGTTGAGCCCCGGAATACCGGCGCTGGTAGCGGGCGTAGTGCCCACACCGTTGGGATTCACGAACACCCTGTAGCGGAAGAATCCGAAACGGAAATCGGTCAGCCAGTTCGGCCTGATCACGTAGTCCACCCCATAGGTCAGACTCTGGTCGCGCAACCTGGCCGCCCCGGAGAAGGCCGTGGTGGAATATGTGGGACCGCCCGCCTCGAGTCCGAATGCCCCGGGATTGGTTTGAGCGACCTGCAAGAAGCTGTACCGTCCGAACATGTGCAACTTCTCCGTCTGGTACCGGTCCACGCGCGTGTCAAAGCCGTTCCAATTCACAATGCCGAACCCGGATGCCGCGTAATTGGGATTGGCGCCGGTTGCGCTGGCGATGTTCGGGAACGGGATGTAGGCAAGCAGCGCTTCGGATTGGGGAGACAGCAGGGACGTCGGGATTAGGGCGTTCGGGAACTGCGAACGGGATGCGGGAGCTACGTTGCAATTCGAGCCGCTGCACGGGTTAAAGATCGCCGCGCCGAGATCGCTGAGGTCGCCGTTGCGCTCTGCCGCGGTGGGAACGCGGGTCAGCAGGGAGCCGCCATTTTTCTGCGCGGTGCCCTGATAATCGCCGAAAAAGAAAGTCTTATCCTTTTGAATGGGCCCGCCGATCGACCCGCCGAACTGATTCCACAGCGTCGGTGGAATGAACTTATCCGTGGTGCCGGCGAGGGGCTGGGCCTGTGCGAACGGGTCGCGGGCCTGCCCGTGTTGATCGCGCCGGTACCAGAATCCGCCGCCATGAAAGTCGTTGGTGCCGGATTTGGTTTGCGCCGAGATCACCGCCTGGCTGGCCTGCCCGAATTCCGCGTCGTAGGCAGTGGTGGTGATTTTCAATTCCGAGAGGGCATCGAGGTTCGGCGTGATAATGGGTTCGCCCAGGACGGACTCGCGGTTATCCGTGCCATCCAACTGAAAAGAAATGCCGCCCCAGTATTGCCCGCCGATGCTGGGCCGGTAAATGTCCTGTGGCTGTTCGCTGGCGGCGGTCGTGCCGGTTGCCTGAACGCCGGGAACCAGAAAATACAGTCGGCTCACATCGCGCGAGAACACAGGCAATTCCATGACGGCCTTTTGCCCGACGGTGTCGGAAATATCGCTTTTCTCGGTCTTGAGCAGCGGCGCCTCTCCGGTCACGTTGACCACCTCGCCAACGTTGCCAGGATGGAGCTGTAGGTTCACCTGCGTGTTCGCATCCACTTCCACGTTGACGTTCTGCTGGACAGACGTCTCAAACCCGGCAGCCTCCACACGGACCTCGTACAAACCGACGATGAGATGCGTCTGGGCATAGTTCCCGGTATCATTCGTCGTCGTCGTGTAGGACACGCCCTTGCCGACGTCGCGAACCGTTACCTTGGCGTGTGGAATGACGGCATTTGACGAATCTGTTACCGAACCCACGATACTTCCGAAGACCGCCTGGCCAAAGGAAGAAACCGGCAGGAGCGCTAAAACAAGGCAACCCATTGCGACACGGCAATAACCCAACATGGCAATCCCCTCCAGGAGTGAATATTTTGTGTAGAGTTTATCTGACTTTTCGCGACAATACAAGCGAAAAGTTCAAAAAGCTCAATGTGTCAAGGCAGAGTGGAGATCTCGCTCCTTGTAGTACACGGCGCCCTTGTTGAGTTGAGGCATCCTGGGACGTGCGTCGCGCAGACGGACCCTACGGGCCTGGGACCGCCGCACCGTGATTACGCCCCGGCCGGACGTGCGTTGAACATGGCCGCAAGTGGGGGTCCCGTGCTTGAGCGACCCGCTGGCCTTCCCGGAGCGTGCCCGGGTTCGGGCAACCGGCGCTGCTGGACGGAGCCGTGGGAGTTGTCGCCGTAGTCTTGGACGGCTGTGGCACATCCACCAGGGTGTGAGGAGTAACACAAGCAACCCCAGAGGCTATATATACTGGACGAGACGGGGGCCAGGCTCCTTCACATTTCGCCGAGCGGGTTCCTGCTCCTGGTCAAGGTTAAGAGTGGCGGTGTGCCGGTGCAGTCGGAGGTTATGTCTTTGCCACGTTCACGCGCGCGGGCTGCGGAGCGGCCACTAGGGTTGCGTCTTCTCCTGGTTTGGAACGTATGGTTTCTCGGCTTGCCTCTGGCCGGGCAGGCGCCCGCGACCGTGCTGGACCTGGATGCCACTGCCCGCCAACGGCTGGCGGCGCGTGATGCCGGCGGGGCGCTGGAGGCGTACCAAAAACTCGCCAGGCTGGTTCCGCAATCCGCCGCTTATCAGGACGAGGTCGGATTCCTGCTGGCGGCTACCAATCGCACCGCGGACGCCATCCCCTACTTTCAGCGCGCCACGGAGCTGGATCCCAAGATGGCCCAAGCGTGGCATCACCTGGGCGCGGCCCTGTGGCTGATCCGCCAGACCGAGCCCGCGTTGCGCGCGCTGCGGAATGCGGTCGCACTGGCTCCCGGAAACGCCGATTTCCGCTTCCGCCTCGGTCAGGCGTATAACGACACGGGCCAATACGCTGAGGCGGCCCGCGAGCTGGCGCCGGCGGCCCGGCAATTGCCCTCCAACCCGGCGGTCTGGGAAGCGCTGGCCGCCGCCTTACTGCAGCAGAACCGCTACCAGGAAGCGCGCGATGCGTTGCGCCACGCCGTGGATCTCGACCCGAAAAATGACAGCGTGCGCAATAATTACGGCAACGCGCTGGTGAGGACCGGCGATCCCGCCGCCGGGCTGAAAGAATTCCGCCGTATCCTGGAACACGATCCCAACAATCTCAACGTGCTGGTCAACGTGGGCTACGCGTACATAGCCGCCGGAGATATGCGGAGCGCCATCAAAGAACTCTCGGGGGTGACGCGTGATTACCCGCATGACGCCGGCGCGCACTACGATCTCGGCATTGCTTACAAGTCCAGCGACGATCTGCCGCACGCGGAGGCCGAGCTGGAAAAGGCCGTGCAACTAGATCCCGCGCTCGCCGAGGCCCACTACACGCTGGCCCTCACGTACATCGAGGCGGGAGTGGCCGATAAGGCCATCGAACAACTGCGGGCCGCCGTCGCTGCGCGGCCGTCGTACATGGAAGCCTGGTATCAACTCGGCAACACGCTGAAAGAGCAGGGCGATTGGGACGGCGCTATCGTGGCGCTGCGGCGCTCGGTGGCGCTGGACGATCGGAATGCGGCCGCCTGGAATAATCTGGGCCTGCTGCTGCGGCGCAAGGGCGATCAGGCGAACGCGCAGGAAGCCTTCGCCAAGGCGGCTGCTCTCCGCAAGGCGGAAGAACAGGAGAAAGAAAAGAAGCTGCGGCAGGGGACGAAGAAATAACGGCTCAGAACAAAATTCCAGCCACTTGTTCCGCAACGTCGCGCGCCTTCTCGCGCAGCGTCTTCCCCACAGCCGAACGGTCATTGGTGCCGATCCGCACGAGAAAGGCCTGGTCGCGCACCCTCCCCACCACCTGCTCGGCCGTCCAACCCGGCTTGCCTTCATAGCTGCACGCCATGGCTTGGTTGCCGATGGCCTTCAGGGGCTCGGCGCCCGGTCCGCAGTGCGCATTGGGCGCGCTGACCGCTCTCACCTCAATCCGCAGCGTGGTTTCCTGCGCGCCCGCCTGCCTCACAAATTCGCAACTCGCGGGGGCCACCGTCACTTGCACCGTGCCGCCCAAGACGCCGCCGGCCGTCGCAGCATTCAGCCACGGACACCGCTCCTCGGCCGCCGCCATCGCGGGGAGCCACATGACGATCGCCAGGATTCCCCCGATCGCGGTCACAGGGCCCGCTTTCCGGCGGGCTGCAACGCTTCCGCCTTCAATATCTTGCCGCCTTCCTGGATCACATACAGTTTATTAACTTCCAGGCCCTTCAACTCATCCACCTGTCCGCTCAGCCAGCGTATTTCAACCTTATCAACCCGAGTGGCCTGGTCTAAGCCGAAGTGCATGCGCAGGTCGTTCTGCGAGAAGTAACTTCCGCCGCTGCGCAACTCATCCATTTGCGACAGTGGCTTCTCCGCGTCCGGCCTAGTCTTGGCTACCACCGTCACCCGGCTGCCGATGCCGCTGCGGTTGGATTTCACGCCTTCGAGCTTGATCTTGATCCAGTTACGCTTGAGCGTCGAGTCGCAGCGCAAGAGCTGGGGGATTGCGTTCACGCAATTCACCGCCACGTCGATATCCCCGTCGTTATCGTAGTCGCCAAAAGCGCATCCGCGCGCGGGAGCGCTCTCCAGAATGCCGGGGCCGCCCTTGTCAGTCACCTCTTCGAAGCGCCCATTCTGTAAATTGCGGTACAAGTACTTATGCTCCGCATATTTCAAGTCTGCGTTGGACTTATCGACTTCCGGATATACGTGGCCGTTGGACATTAATATGTCCAGCCACCCGTCATTGTCCATATCGAAGAAGCCCACTCCCCAACCTAACAGGCGGGTATTTACCCCCAGGCCGCTCGGATAGGTGCGGTCTTCGAACGTGGCGTCGCCCAGGTTCGTGTAGAGCGAATCGGTGTCTCCCGCGAAGTTTGTCTTGACCACATCCAGGTTCCCGTCGCGGTTGTAGTCCCCGATGGATACGCCCATGCCGGCCTGCGGCTTGCCCTCCGGCGAGAGCGCCGCGCCGGATTCGATGGCGATGTCCTTGAACGTGCCGTCCTTTTGATTCTGATAGAGCGTGGCGGTCGAGGAGTCGTTGGCGACATAGATATCCGGCCAGCCGTCGTTATCCAGGTCGGACGCGGCCACGCTCAGGCCATAGGTTCCCGGTGTGTTCCAGATACCGGCCTTCTCGCTGACGTCGCTGAAGGTCCCGTTGCCATTGTTGTGGTACAGAATATTCTTGCCGCCGCGCAATCCGGGCGGCCCGCAAGCCACCAGCAGCCCCTTGTAGGTGCATGGGCCGGCCTCCGGTGGCGGCGCGGTCTTCAGATCGAAATCCACGTAGTTGGCGACGAACAGATCCAGATGCCCGTCCCTGTCGTAATCCACAAACGTGCAACCGGTATTCCAGCGTGTCTTGGGGCCGGGCTGGGTCAAGCCAGTCTCCCTGGTCACGTCGGTAAACCTTCCGCCGCCGTGATTGCGGTAAAGCGCGTTCTGCCCGTAGTAAGTCACGAACAGGTCGTCCCAACCATCGTTGTCATAATCACCCACGCAGCAGGCTTGTCCCCAGCCTGTGCGTTGCTCCAGTCCGGAACCCTTAGTGACATCGGTAAACGTGCCGTCGCGATTGTTCTTGAAGAGATGGCAGCGCGGTTCCTTCCCGGTTGGAAAACCTTCCAAACGCCAGCCATTTACCAGGAACACATCCAGCCAGCCATCTTGATCGTAGTCGTAGAAAGCCAGGCCGCAGCCGGTGGTTTCGAGAAGGTACTTGTTCTTTCCTTCGCCGCCGTAAATGGTCTTCACGGCCAGGCCGGATTCCTGAACCACGTCCGCGAAGCTCAGGCCCAGCGGCGTGCCTTCTATCGGAGACTTAGGACCCTTGGGAGCCGGCATCGCCTTGGCGTTGTAACTGCGCTCGACGGGTCCCGGCAGCTTCTGCGCCAGGGTCAGCAGATCGGAAAAGGGTAGCACCAAGGCCGTGCGGCTCAGCGAGCGCACCACCTGGCGCCGCGATGGTTTCACTTCTGGCCTCCAGCGGTCATTGCCGCGTCATGCGATATGTCCGTATGCAGGTGGAACGGGACGCTCTCGGTGGAAATTTCGGGATGCTTGCGCAGATACTCGAGTGAATAAGTAGGCGCTCCCGGATCTATCTGCTTGGTGGCGAACATGGCGGCTTGTTCGGCCGCCTTGTCCTTTATGCCCATACGGCGGTACAAGACGGCCAGGTTATAGTGCGCGGCCAGGTCGTCGGGATCGATGCCCTGCAGCGCTTCAAACTGCTGGCGCGCTTCTTCATAGTCGTGACGCTGGTAGTACGCAATCCCCAATTCACGCCGCGGATCGCGCGCCTGCGGATATTGCTCGACCACCCTCTGCAGATCGGCTACCTCTTCATCGCGGTGTCCCTCCCGCCTTTCCACGAGCGCCAGGTAGTAAAGCGCGCGGGCGTTATTGGGATTCAATTCCAGCGCCTTTTCCAGGCTGGGACGCGCGTCGGAATACTTTTCCCATTCGATGTAAGTCACCGCGATGTTGGTATAGCCGTCGGGATAATCCGGACGCAGCTTGATCGCCTGCTCGAAAGCCTGCATGGCGTCGGCGTATTGCAATTGATCGAGATAGCCGATGCCCAGATTGTTCCAGCGCATCCAGTCGGGATTATCCTGTGCCTCGCGGCCTCCCGGCGGGTTATCGCCGAGGTTCAAGATACGCGTTCGGGAAGCCAGCTCCACCACGGGATATGCAGGATGGTCTTTACCGAATATATTGTCCAGATAGCTCTGCCGCAGGTGGCGATAGTTCACGCGCGCCGTAACCGTGAGCGGTCCCTTGGTGTTGGCCGGCACTCGGAATTCGTAGCGGACCAGCGCGGAACGGCCTGCCTGGATCGTATTGTCATAAGCCACCGAGTGAATCGTCCAAACCTTATGATTGTCCACGAACTCGCCTGCGTTATCCACGGGCCGGTTCGTGAAGCTATGGGCCCGCTCGTCGAGCGAGCCGTCCGGTTTCAGAAATCCGCTGTGATAGATCTCTCGTCCGGCCTCGTCACTGACTTGGAACTCGACCCACGGCTCATACAGGTCGCGCACTTCGGGAACCAGAGAGTGGCCGATATTTTTATTTTGAATCACCACCATGACCTGCACGATGTCATCCGGCGCCAGTTGGAAATCCACCGAGCCAAGCGGCGCGGCCATTGCCGCACTTCCGGATTTCCGAATTCCGAAGAGGTCCACATTCAGGTACATGCCTGATTTGAGGAACTCGACCGTTTTTGCGAGTTGCTCATCGAAACCGTAGTAAAAGGGCACCGCGGTATTTCCGGCGGGCCAGCGGTGGGAAGCCAGCGTGCCGTGTTTGGCGCCGTCGTCGGGCAGTTCCAGCGCGCCGCGGGCCATGTGACAATCCTGGCAGGTGGTGAAGGCCGCGGAGTAAAAAGTCAGCGGATTGCGCGTGGAAAACTTCGAATTCTGCCACTCATCGTAGGCCGTGAATGCGCGGATGAATTTGTAATCGTTCAGCGGATTGGGCAGGTTGGCCTTGTGACATGCCGCGCAGAATTCCGGCGTACGGTAGAAGGACTGCATCACCGCGCGCGAATGGCGGTCCGGATGCTTGCGGATCTCTTCGTCGGGCACCTCGCCGGCGATGCGGTCGCCGCTCTCATCTACCATTGCCGAAGGCACGCCCATCACGAACCCGCCGTTTCCAACAGTCGATTGCAGCTTCTGTATGGAATGACACGTAGTGCAGGTCACGCCATCCGGGTCGAAGCTGCGGTCCACCTGCGAATTCTGCGTCAGCCCGCCGGACAGCACCGCGATCGGGTTATGGCAGCTATCGCAGTGGCGGGTGTACTCGATGCCCTTGGTGCGAAGCAGAATGTTGACGCTTGTGCGATAGAAGGGCGTGCGAAAAGAATTGGAGTGCAGCGCCTCCCGCCACTGGCTGTAAGCTTCCTGGTGACAGCGGCCGCAGTACGCCGCGCTCGGAAAAGCGCTGGGTTGGACGAAGTCGTTACCGGCGATCGCGGCATTGCCCGGTAGGGAGATTCGGTCCTTGCCGAATTGGAAATTGTAAGTCTCGCGGATTCTGGCGGCATAAGCTCTTCGTTCGCCGCTTTCGTCCGATTGTCCCCAGGTAATCGCACAGGCCGCCATAACAGCCGCCGCCGCCAGCCCGAGCAGGGTTTTCAACCGCATTGCTTCCCTCCCGATGCAGTCTGGGCATCAGTATAGCAGGATCGGGTTTCAGCGCAGGTGAGCTGCGTGCAACTGTCAGCTACGCGCACTGTCCGCGGGCTCATCCCTTACCCTCCGTCACCGTGAGCACCTGGTTGGCCTTCACACCCTTGAACCGGTCCACCTGCCCGCTCGGCCAATGAATCTCCAGATCCGCCCTTTGCGCGGAGCTTAGCCCGAAATGCACCCGCAGATCGCTCTGGGAGATATAACTGCTGCCGCTGCGCACTTCGTCCATGAGACGGCGGCCGCCCTCCGGCGTGCAGTAGATGCGAGCGCCAATACCCGTGCGGTTCGATTTCACCCCGATGGTCTTCACCTTCAGCCAGTTATTCCTCACCTCGCTGTCGCAGCGCAACAGTTGCGGCGTGTCGTTGACGCAGTTGATGACCACGTCCAGGTCGCCATCGTTATCGAAATCGCCGAACGCGCAGCCGCGCGCCGATGCCGGCTTCAGAATTCCCGGCCCGGCGTCCGCGGATACATCCGTAAACCGGCCGTTGCCCAGGTTGTGATACAGCACCTTGCGCTCCCGGTAGCCTTGCTCGTCGTTGGGCTGTCCGACTTCCGGGTAGACGTGGCCGTTCACCGCGAGAATGTCCGGCCAGCCGTCATTATCGAAATCGAAGAATCCCACGCCCCAACCCATGAAACGCGTGTTCCTGCCCAGCCCGGCCTGAAACGTAGTGTCTTCGAAAGCGTTCTTTCCCAGGTTGTGGTACAAGCTGGAGGTATCGCCCGCGAAATTGGTCTTGACGATATCGAAGTTGCCGTCGCCATCGTAGTCCGCCACTGACACACCCATGCCCGCCTGCGGTTTCCCATCCGGGCTATACGCCACTCCCGCCTCAACGGCGATTTCCGAAAAAGTGCCGTCGTGTTTGTTCTTGTACAGCGCCGACGCCGTCGAATCGTTCGCCACGTAGATATCGGGCCAGCCGTCGTTATCGAAGTCCGCCACCGCCACGCCCAGGCCGTAGGTGCCGTTCGTCTTCAGGATGCCCGCCTTCTCGCTGACATCGCCGAACGTACCGTCCCCGTTGTTGTGGAAGAGGATGTTCTTGCCGCCCACCAGGCCTGGCGGACCGCACGCTACCACGATCCCTTTGAACAGGCACGGGCCGGACTCGGGAAGCGGCGCGGTCTTGGGATCGAAATCGATGTAGTTCGCGATGAACAGGTCCAGGTTGCCGTCGCGGTCGTAATCCGCGAAAGCGCAGCCGGTGTTCCAGCGGCGCTGCCCGTTGCCGGGATCGGTCGTGACGCCCGCCTTCTTCGCCACGTCGGTGAATCTTCCGTTGCCGTGATTGTGCCATAGAACACAATCGCCCCAATAAGTGACGAACAGGTCGTCATGGCCGTCGTTGTTATAGTCGCCCACGCAGCAGCCTTGTCCCCAGCCCGTGTGCGCCACGCCCGCTTTCAGCGTCACGTCGGTAAAGGTGCCATCGCGGTTGTTCTTGTAGAGGCGGCTCACCGGAGCTTGACCCGCCGGCCACTCGGTCTCGAAGCGCGTGCCGTTCACCAGGAAGATATCGAGCCAACCGTCGTTGTCGAAATCGAAGAAAGCGCAGCCGCAGCCGGTCGTCTCCATAAGGAACTTGTTCTTCTGTTCCCCCCCGAAAACGGTCTTAGCCAGCAGGCCCGCTTCCCGCGCCACGTCCACGAACCGTACGCCCAGGGGTAAACCCCGCGCAAGCTGATCGAAAGAGAACACCGGAAGGGTCGCGCACAGTGACTGGATGAGCTGCCTGCGGCGCATCGCACCATTATCGCATCCGGGGCGATGGCGTCGTTTGACATCTGATAAGCCGGTTAGATAAGCCGGTTAGAATCCAACGCGGGGTCGGTCATCCCCTTCTTATCCCTTCCATTTGGCCATCTTCTTCTTCGCCTCCCGCTTCGGCGCGGGCGGCAATCGGCGCCAACAGGCGCGCAGCCGCGGGGGCGCGCCGGGCGTCGCACGGCGGGAGAATCTGTACCCGAATGCCTTTGGGCGCGAGATTAACCCACGGGATTCTCAGATCGGCCGTTACTGCCCGGCTGGTGGATTGAGCTTGCGGATCCAAATGTTGCGAAACCGTACTGGTTGCGAATGGTCCTGGAGGCTCAACGGCTGTTCGGCCGGGTGCGCGGTGTAGGTGCCCACCTGCCGCCAGATGGTGGTCCCGAGGAAATCCTTATGGTTTTGCACCAGCACGCCGTTAAAGAGCACGGTGACGTAGGCGGGCTTTATCAGTTTGTCGCCTTCGAACCGCGGTGCTTCAAACAAGATGTCGTAGACGTTCCATTCGCCCATGGGACGCGAAGGGTTGACCAAAGGCGGCCAGACTCCATAGATAGCCCCCGCCTGTCCATCGGCGTAGGTCTGGTGCTCGTTCGACTCAAGCACCTGGATTTCGTATCGCGTCATCAGTTCCACGCCGCTATTGCCGATGCCCTGGCCGTTACCGGCGGAGGTCTTGGGGATGAGCCACTCAATGTGGAGTTGGCAATCGCCGAACTTCTCCTTCGTGACCAGCCTTCCCGTCCGCGGCACGATCTCTATGTACCCGTTCTCGACCTTCCACTTGGGCTCCTGCGGTACTCCGCCGCGAGCCTGTGTGGTCCACTGTGAGAGGTCCTTGCCGTCGAATAGCACCATTGCATCGGCGGGCGGGGCCTCGTTTACATAGGGAGCGGGTGCGACGGCCACGGGGCGGGGCCGCGTCATGTCGTGCACTTTCCATTTCTGTCCTGGCAATTGCGGGGTGTCGTTGTAGCCGCGAACATCGTCGCCAGCTTCCGGAGGTGGCGAGTTCGGTCGGGCTTTCTTTTGCGGCGCAACCGGTGGGGTCTGGGCCACCATAGAAAGGACCGTGAGAAAGATGAGAGGGGGCAGTTTCATGGTTTGGATCTCTCTAAGAGTCTACAACTCGGCGAGGGCGAAGGGCATCGCGCCTTGGCCTTACGCCTCTGCTGCTTCCCAGCCCCTTGCGGCGCTACCTCGATGGCCGGTGTGCTGGCCAGCTTGCCATCCGGCAACCCCGCCAGATACCGCTGCAACTCCCAATCGCAGGCCGTCATTTGCTTCTGGTTGGGCCATCCGCTCCCGGCTCTGCGTCAAGCCGGTTTGGTCACTGCAACCGCGCAGGCAACCGCCGGACGCGTAGCCGATGCGCATGTGCTCGATCAGTACCGGCGAGCGCAGTCCGCGGTGCTGCAGTTAGGCAACCGCCTCGGCATGCCGGTGTAACTGCCTGCCATAGCAACTCGCAGCTTGCTGCAGTAAAGGCGCCGCGCCATGCCATTGGCGCAGCAACGCCAACGCCTCCGGGAACCTCACCTGGTGATAGAGTTCGACGAAGCGAATCAGGTCACCTCCGTGACCGCAGCCGTAGCAGTAGAACAGGCTCTTGCTGGGATCCACCAGAAAGCTTGGTTTGTGATCGGAGTGTGTAGCGGACACAATCCCATCCATCGACCCCGGCTGAGCCGCCGGGCCGGCCGCCAATCATGAGCCTGCAGATAGTCCAGCAGAGGAATCTGCTGTTTCAGGTCGTCGAGAGCCTCACGATTCATGGACTTCTAGCCTCCATCGGCAGAATACGGCGGATCGCGCCCAGATCCCAGGCAAGCATGGTGGATGTCCGCAAAAAGTGGGCGCCCAAAGCACCAGGCAAAACAGGTAAAATCCCTGACGGATGTCGATCACTATTTCACACCGAGAGAGCCCTGCGTCGCTTCGCTCCGATCTGATCGGCATCAAATCGGAATGACTGATCGACATCATCGGAATGCGCACCGGCGCCGACTTCGAGGGCGGCGAACAGATTTAGCGTCCCGTGACGCTTGGGGCGTGGCCTGTGCTCGAACACCGAGCCGGCCGGAGAGAGCCGCCCTATTCGGCGGCACCGGACTATAGCTGAGAGTCCCGTAAAGCCATACCCATGCCAGCAGCACCGCTGTGCCGGCAAAGAGGGCCGAGGAAGCTGGTGATTCCTGCTGATTCGTGCAAACATCAAGTTACCGTGGCTCGTTTGCGGGAGAAGGAGGATGGAGGATGAAATACCGGAAACTGGGTAATACCGGGCTCATTGTGAGTGAGGTGGCGCTGGGCACGATGCAGTTCGGCGGCAAGATGAACATGGGTAACCTCAGCCAAGAGGAAACGACGCGGATGGTGAAGCTTGCCCTGGGCAGGGGAATCAATTTCATTGATACGGCGGACGTGTACAGCCTGGGGGAGAGCGAGACACTGTTGGGCAACGCCTTAAAGGGCATCAGGGAGGAAATCGTGCTGGCCACCAAAGTTCGGCTGCCCATGGGTGAGAATTTCAACCAGAGTGGTGCTACCCGTGTGAACATCATGCGCGAAGTAGAGAGTAGTCTGCGGCGACTGCAAACCGATTACATCGACCTTTACCAAGTGCACGGATGGGACAGCAACACGCCTCTGGAAGAGACCCTGCGAACGCTCAACGACTTGGTGCGCCAGGGGAAAGTTCGCTATATCGGGCTTTCCAACCTGATGTCATGGCAGGCGGCGACGGCGGTGATGCTCCAGGAGCGCCTGGGGCTGGAAAAATACGTGACGGCGCAGATGTACTACAGTCTGGTCGGCCGGGACATCGAGTACGAATTCCAATCATTTGCCGAGTACCATAACATCGGCATCCTGGTCTGGAGCGCGCTGGCAGGAGGATTCCTGGCGGGCAAGTACAGCCGCAGCAATCCTGCCCCCGCCGGAACACGCTTCGCGGAAGCGGGTCAGTTCGTGCCTTTCGACAAGGAAAAGGGTTACCGCGTTCTGGACGCGCTGAAGGAAGTGGCTGCACGGCACGACGCCACCCCGGCCCGCGTGGCGCTGGCGTGGGTGCTGGGACGCCCGGGCGTGAGCAGTGTGATCGTCGCTGCCCGGAAGCCCGAGCACCTGGAGGACAACATCGGCGCCGTGGAACTTCGGCTCTCAGCCGAGGACGTGCGCCTGCTGGACGCGGCGTCGGACCCAGGCGTTCCCTATCCGAAGTGGATGGTCCTCCAGCTCGACTGCGCGGAAGACCCCCGTCCAAGAGTCCTGCATCCCGAGCGCTACGCAGAGGACGGCCCCTGGAAGGACCTCCGCGGAAACAGGTGGTCCGGCTAAGAGTTGGTATCTCCGAGGAGCAATGTTCGCTCTCCGCAGCGCGGCCTCAAACTTCTGGTCGATAGCTGAACCTAATCCAGCGGGAGATCTCCGGGCTCTGCAGGGGAGGCAGTAGGAGTTTGACGAATCCGGCTTCGGCACTCGCGAGAAATGACCCTGCTTTGCTCGGCAAAAGTGACCCACCACCACGTCAATGCGGTGGCGTGTTTGCCGCTGGGCAAGAGGCCGTCTGTGCCACTTGAGCCGCCGGCGAAGCAACTGGTCCGGGGAAAATGAACGGTTTACGAGGCAGAGAGGCGTGCCGTTGGCGCTCGCCCCGTCCTTGCCCTCGGGGCAAATCGTGTTCCTCGTGTGGGTCGATTTAAGTGAGCAGAAATGGGTCATTCTTGCCGAGCGCCGAGGAACCGGCAATGTGCCTTCCGTCGCGCGCCCTGAGACGGCACGCGAGAATCGGCACTGTACGGTCGCCGCATATGCTCTCGTGCGGTTGAGAGCGGGCCCCTTTCAGGGGCCGGCAACCGAAAAGCCTCCGGCTCTGCCGGAAGATGGTTACGAGACCGCGATCCGCAGTTTCACCGCCTTGGCTCGCTCTTCAGAAGTGAGTCGAACCGGGATGTATCATATGGGCACGGCGTTGTTTTCGATGTACTCATCCGCCTTCGACTTCGATGGCCGCCGCTGATCGATGTAGTAGAAACGTTCCGCATACTGGAGATTGTGCGGCTTGCCGTACTCCCGGTCGTTGTCGAGAAGAAACTGGCGCACATAGGCACGGTCGGCGCTGCGGTCATCGTCGCCGAAGAGCGTCAGGCGCTTTCCCTGCCGTGCCAGTTGCGCCCGCACCAGCGAGCCTCGATTGCCATCGCCCTGGGACTTGCACTCCGTGATTGCGTCGATCTTGGTCTCGATTTGATTGCTGATATCGACCACACGATTAAACGGCTGACCGGGCCGGGCATAGAAATAATACCGCTCGGTCACCGCATGTGGCTGAATGCCTGCTAACAGGTGCTCGTGGAAATCGTTGGGCATCCCGGCCATCCATCCAGCCTCTTCCACGGCTCGCCCGGTCACCCAGTGGTCGGGGTTCTCCTCCCCTTGCCCCCACGGGTTGAAGGAGATGATGGTGTCCACCTTGAGCATCCGGAAGATGAGAATCAGCCGGCCGCGAAGATCGATGCAGGAGATACCGTCCATGTCGTGGTTCTGGTAGTAGAAGTCGAACACATCCTTGAACCCGAGAGCCGCGGCCATCCGGGAGTGGTCTTGCTCGTTGCTCAAAATGTTTTCGGCGGTGCTGTGACCGCCGCATCGTTCGTCGTTGCTCGTGCGAATGATATAGCCTGTGTAGCCCTCTCGCATCAGTTTCGCGCATAGTCCCGAGGCATAGTAGGGGATATCGTCGAGATGGGCATGAATGGCTGCGAAGACCTTGCCCTGGTGGGGCTGCCCCTGCTGGTCCTTCATAATGACCACTTCCCCGGCATTGGCCTGGGGCGCCGCGTCAGCTAGACCATCCATTCCGGCGGTGCTCTCAAAAGCCTCACCGTCGAGGGTGGGGTTGCTCAAAATGCTGTGTGGATCCATCGTCTGTCTCCTGATTCTGGTTTCCGGTCAACGTTACTACAGTGGGACCACATTGTCGTCGACGTATTTGCGAATCGTCGGACGGTAGTCGGGTTCTGGACCGATATATCGGAAGGTCTCTGCGTATTCCAAGCCGAACTGACGGCCGAGAGTCCGAAAATCCTCCATCAAGAAATGCTTCACGTACTGGAAATTAGCGGTGTCGTCGTCATTGCCCAGCAGAGGCAGTCTCTTGCCTTGCCTCGCCAGTTCCTGCCGCAGGAGCGCCCCGGAATCGCCTGCCGGGCCTTTTCCCTTATTGGCCACGTTCGCGCGCACCTTGACATCGATATAGGAGCTGATATCTACCACGCGATTCACCAGGTTGTGGCCTTGCGGCGCTCGCGAGTGGTAATACTTTTCGTGCACCCGCCCTGGCTTCAACCCGGCCTTGAGTTGCTCGGGATACTCCCGGCCGCCGCCGGGGGTCGCCATCCAGCAGGCCGTTTCCACCGCCTTGCCGACCACCAGATGATCGGGGTTCTCGTCGTAGTGGTCGTAGGGGTCCATGACGAATACAGTGTCCACCTGGAGCAGCCGGAGCAAGAAAATCAAACGCTGGCGGATCTCGATGATCGCGCAGTCGTCCATACGATGGTTCCGGTAATAGAAGGAGAAAGCCTGGCAGCCGAGCGCCTTGGCCGCCTCCCGGTTGTCGATCTCGTTCTGCACAACCCCGTATCCGACGGTCTTGCCGGCCTTCTCGTCATTGGACAGCCGGATGAGGTAGCCGGTGTAGCCCTCGTCGATGAGCTTGGCGACCGTGCCCGAGCAGAACAGGATGATGTCGTCCGAGTGGGCCTGGATGGCGGCCAGCACCTTGCCTTGGTGCGGTTTGCCGGGTTGGTTGCGCTCGATGACCAGGTTGTCCGCATACGTTTGGTAGTCCGGCGTGAGCAGCGCGCTGCCGGCGGCTCTGGGGACGGAGTAGGCCGACGGCGTGATTCCAGGTGGCAGATTCGAACGTTGCCCTTCGGCCGCGGGCTGCTGCGGCAGCGCTGCGGCTCCGCCGAGCGCTATGCCTCCTGCGACCGAGCGGCCTAGAAATTGACGTCTTTGCACGGTAATGCCTCCTTACCTGGAGCGCAGCGAGGCGTCCAGAGTTCCATTATGTTACGAGCTGCCTGAACGTTGGGGCCGATACCAGCACACTACCTTAAGGCGCCGCGCCGTGTGGCGCCGCCGCGCGGAGGGACGCCCTCGGCCCGCGGTCATCCGGCCGCCCACCGCCGTTCCAATCTGACGCCGATCAGCATTCCGAACTACAACCCTAGAACTGATCGGCATCAGTTCGGAACACTGATCGGCATCACTTCGGAATCGTGATCGACATCAGTTCGGAACGCTGATCGGCATCCCTCGGAATCCGCAAATACCGAATCGATATCTAGAATCTCCTTCTTGCCGTTGGCCGAGAACCGCCGGAGCTTCCCTTCAAGGCTCTTCGGACTCTTCGCTCGTGACGTTACCTGGGCACGGATCGCGTTGCCTTCCACGATCTCCAACCGACATATTTCGGCAACTCGAACACATAGTTTCAGATATCGATCGTACTCTCGGTGATACCGGGCGACTGCTCCCTGAATAACCATGTCGGAAATGCTCATGACATCGGAACTCCGTCCGTTTCGCTTTCGCGGCGTCGAGAAGCAGGCGTTCGGGGATTCAAGCAGGACCTTCAGTGCCGACTTCACCGCAGGTGAGGATCGCTCCAAAATGAGTTCAGCCACGGTGCGGCTCGGCGTGGGCGTCGGTTTACATTTGCCGTTGGGACCCTTAACCCAAAACATGTCCTCAAGCCCGTGAGCAATGGCTAAACTCCTATCGGTCTGACATTTGGAAACAACGCGCTCGGGCCAAAAACGCATCGCCAAGTGGGTCCACTCCAATTCACCATTGCAGACTGCCTCCCAAGTTAATTTGAGCTCCCTTTGCCACGTGTTGTGCTGTGGGACGAGTCGCCAGAGCATGGAGAAGTTCACGACGACTCCGTCGTCGAAATGTGGGTTCCACAAGGGAGCCACACGCTTGACCTCGTCAAAGAAGTCGCGCAACTCCCCGACCAAAGCCACCTGCCCGGCGAGTTCGATACGCTGAGAGGCTGCGGGAGTTGGACCGAATTCCTTGCGAAGTGATTCGAGTTTATCCTCCTCGTGCCGGAGCTTAGGCAACACAAAGTCGTTTTGAAGTCGAAAGAGAGAGTCCTTATTGGACCGATGGTAGTGTAAGTAGTATAACATAAGTGTCTTCAAACCCTCCTCGCTGGGCGCCCACACCATCGCCCTGCGGCAGTTTCTCGGTGCGCTGCAACAGCACTGGGTTCGATGAAACGGGCGTTGATCTTGCTGTCTGGCACCCAGTAACCAGTTTGCCGTAATCGCCAGGTGTCGTCTGGCCGCCGCCCACCGCGCGGCGGGCGGGACGCCGGGAAGACTGATTCGGCTACTGGCGGGCTGCCCACGAGATGTCGCCCACGTCAAACACCAGCGCCGGCAGCGTCACTCTCGCGGGCCGGGTCGCCATCCTCACCGGTCGGTAGGCATATGGCGACAAGGCAGGTGTGACGGAGATCACGCCCACCTGACCGCTTGGGCTGGACGATCGTTATATCATCTGGAGATGAGCTAGCCGGGAGGTGTGCGAATATGGCTCGCAGCATCGGACGGTCTCGCCGTGGAACCCTGTTTCTGACGCTTTCAGCATCGCTCGTGGCATTCGAAGGCGCCGCGTCGGCCCAGGGTACGCTCAGTTATTACTTCGCCCACATTGCGTCGGCCGGCGTCTGGAGAACCAGCTTTACGTACGTAAACCAGACGACGCTGCCGGTCACCTGCAACACTTCCTTCTACTCGGACACGGGGAGTCCGTTGCCTCTCTCGTTCAACGGCGCCTCATTCACGTCAACCACTGACACCATCCCCGCTGGAGGAGTTGCGCGCAGGCAAACCGACGCGCAGACAAGTCAGCCGGTGGTGACCGGGTGGGCGGCCGCCAACTGTACTGGGCCGGTTAAGGCCAGCGCCCTCTTCCGGTCCTACAACGGGAATGTGGCCCAGGCGGAGGCTTCGGTCCCGGCGATGACTTTCCCGGCGAACCAATTCGTCACGTATGCTGACCAGGCTACCGGCGTGGCGTATGCCAACCCTTCGCCGGATGCCGCGACGGTCACCTTTACCGCAAAAAACCAAACCGGGGCGGTGATCGGCAGCCAGAGTATCTCGCTGCCCGCGGGGGGCCCACGGCTCCCAGAACCTGGGACCCCTGCTCGATTTGACCAGCTTCCAGGGGTCGATCACCCTCTCTTCCTCGACGCCCATTATCAGCTTGTCGTTGAACGCCGAGGCCGCGTCTGTTATTTCTTCGCTGCCGCCCGGGCAGCCGGACGGCCTTCCCACCACCGGTCCGGCGGTTTACTATTTTGCCCACATTGCCACGGCCAACGTCTGGCGTACCACTTTTACGTACGTGAACGCTTCGAGCCAGGCGGTTACCTGTAGCACATCCCTCTACTCCGATTCGGGGAGCCCGCTGGCTCTGGTTTTCAGCGGCTCGGCGCTCTCTTCCACCAATGACACGATCCCCGCCGGAGGGATTGCTCGACGGCAAACCGACGCTCAACCGGGCCTGCCCGTGGTGACCGGTTGGGCCCTTGCGAATTGCACCGGACCGGTGAAGGCCAGCGCCCTCTTCCGCGAATACAATGGGAATGTGGCGCTCGCAGAGGCCTCCGTGATTGCTACCAGCTCTCCGGCCTCGCAGTTCGTCACCTATGGGGATGAGTCTACTGGCGTCGCGTACGCCAACCCGTCGGCCAGTTCCGCGATCATCACTTTCACGGCGCGAGCCGAAAGCGGGCCGGTGGCGGGCAGCGCCACTCTGACGCTGGCGCCGAGCGAGGTGCCGGCGATGCCCGAGACTTGGGGAGCTTCGAACGGTTCGGCGTCCGCACCGGCGGATTCAAGCCGCGCGATGCGGTCCGCGAAGTGGAAGAGAAGCCGGTCGGCGAGGTGGGCGACCCGCGAGCTTCGCGGATAGGCGCGCAGGCAGAGGAGGGTCTCGTGGAAGCGGATGGCTTCGGCCGGGGTGCGGAGCCGCCACCTAGCTGCAGCGGTCAGGAGCTTTTCGAGTTGCCGGGTGTCGCCCTGGCCGAAGTTGGTTTTCCAGGCGTCCAGGCGGTCCAGCAGACGCATCAACACGATTCGATCACGGCTTCGACCATTCCGGCCTGGCGATTCAGCCGTTGGGCGATGGTGGCTGGCGGGACCATGCTGCTGAATGATCGCATGGTACCATGCTGACGGTGATGCCACTTGAGCGATACTGATCAACGCCATCAGGGCCGCGGCGGACGCATTTGGCGGCCGGCAGTGGCGCCGAGCAGCGATCGAGGAAGCCGGCGCCGCCGGCCTATCGGCGGGCTGCTGGCCATTCTACCGCCCGAACTTCTCGCGCCAGTGGTAGAAGCAATTCTCTTGAGCATTCCAACGGGCAATCGTGGCGTTCCTGCACCTGCCTTTGACTGCCTTTGTAAATAGGTCCGTGTCGTAGGCGTTCTTTAGGTAGAATCGCTCGTGCGGTGAACTCGTCGTGGGTTCTCATTTTGATGAGGTGAACTGCATACTCCCGAACGGCGGCGAGGTCTTCCGGCTCCAGTTCAGGGTACTTCTGAAGAACTTTGTCTTCGGTCATGCCATGGAATCCCAGATCCTGGTACACGTCCCAGAATTTTATCGGCAGACCTCGGAGGCAGGGTTCGCCATTCATGTTGCCGGATTCGATGGTGATCCGCTCAACTCCTATGTTCCGTTCCGGCGCAGTGTCCAACATGACCACCGCTGCCCGTCAGTATCAAAATGTTGCGACACCTACTGGCCCGTTCCAGCCTTGCGCCGCGTCTTCCTTTCCTCCTCGATGAGTTTTTCGACGTACCTCCTGAACGGAGATCGCATCGCCGCCGCCCATCCGAGTTCTCCCTCCAGATGATCCCGGCATTTGGCGCAACGGGCGACATGCTTTTCGACTCGGCACATCTCAGCCTCGGGAAGCTCCTTCAAGGCGTAGCTCTCCACCATCACTATTGACAGGTGGGCCATGGATTCAACGATAGCCGATTTCTTGGGAGCAGAGTGAGAGCGGCGGCAATTCTTTTCCACCGGCCCGGATCGCCTCAGAACATGCCCGCAATCGCACCCAAACCGGCTGAGAACACCGCGCCGGGCGTGGGCTGACAGGAATCCCCGCGCGCGCACCGTATAATCGAACTAAGGACCTGAACTCGTGAAAAAGCGACTACTCCGTTGGGCGGCCGTGGTGGCGCTGGCCGTCTCAGTCCTGCTGGTGGCATGGCAGGGGTCCTTTAATATGGGACGCTTCGGGCCAGCCAATTCGCGCCAGACGCTGATCTTCTGGGCCGCCTCGCTGCTCATCTTCGTGCTCATGATGGCGCTGGGCTTCCTGCTGTTCCGGGAATTCGCCAAGCTGTGGATCGCGCGGCAGAGCAACCAGGAAGGCTCGCGCATCCGCACCAAGCTGGTGCTCGGCGCGCTGGCCCTCAGCGCCGTGCCGGTGGTTTGCCTGTTGCTGTTCAGCTTCGAGGTGCTGGGCCATAGCGTGCAGGTTTGGCTCACCAAGCCGGTGGATCAGGAGCGCCAGCTCTTCCTGGACGTGGCCAACAAGATGGAGCGCGAGATGGGCGACCAGGTGAAGGCGCAGGTGGCCCTGCTGGCCGCCCAGCCGGAGACCATCCGCGTGCTCACCGGCGGCCCGCGCACGCCCCACTTTCTGGAACAGTTCGCCAAGGCGCAGCAGGCCGAATCGGCGGCCCTCTTTACGGTGCAGGGAGACGCCCCGGCGGACTCCTGGGGGCCTTATAATTACCCCGCCAGCCAGGAACGGGCCGTGCGCGCCCAAAGCCCCGTGCGGGAGGGCGGACAAATCATCGGCCGCGCGGAGTTGACCGCGCCCATCCCTCTGGACATCCAGGGCCAGTTCCAGCAGATCGAAAACTACAACCGCCAGTGGACCCAGTTGAAGGACGGCCTGGTGCAGGCGAAATTCCTCTACACCCTGGTGATGATCCTGATTGGCCTGTTCGCGCTGTTCGTCACCACCTGGATCGCCGTGTTTCTGGCCAGGCAGATCAGCGTACCCATCAGCGCCATTCTGCACGGCTTCGGAGAGGTGCGCCGCGGCAACTTGCAACACCGCGTGGAGGTACGGGCGGTGGACGAGCTGGCCCTGCTGGTGCGCGGCTTCAACCAGATGACGCAGGACCTGGAATCCTCGAGCCGCGAGCTGGATCGGCGCCGCCGCTTCACCGAGGCGATTCTGGAAAGCATTCCCACGGGCGTCATTTCCATCGGCGCGGATGGCTACATCAAGCGCGTGAACCAGGCGCTTTCGAAGATTCTGCCGGCCGCTTCGGTGGAGCGCGCCACGCGGTTGGAAGACCTGTTTTCGCGCGAGGATGCCGCCGAAATCAAGTACCTGATGAAGCGCGCGCGGCGCACCGGCACGGCTTCGCGCCAGCTCGAGCTGCGCACCGAAAGCCGCAAGCTGCAGCTTGCCGTCACGGTTTCCGCGCTGGAAGAGAAGCTGACCTCGGGCTTCGTGCTGGTGCTGGAAGACACCAGCGAGTTGCTGCGCGCCCAGAAGGCGGCCGCCTGGCACGAGGTGGCGCGGCGCGTGGCGCACGAGATCAAGAATCCGCTCACTCCCATGGCGCTTTCGGCGGAGCGCATCGGCCGCCAGCTCGAGCGCCTGGATCTGCCGCCCGCGAGCGCGCGCATTCTGCGCGAGTGCGCCGCCATGATCGCCAAATCGGTGGAGTCGGTGAAGACCCTGGTGGACGAGTTCTCGCAGTTCGCGCGATTCCCCTCGGCGCAGCCCGTACGCGCCGATCTGAACGAAGTGGTGGAACAGGCGCTGGCGGTGTTCCATGGCCGGCTGGACGGCATCGCCATCCAGACCAGCTTTGCCGAGGGGCTGCCGCCGGTGAACCTCGACCGCGAGCAGTTCCAGCGGGTGGTGATCAATCTGGTGGACAACGCCGCCGAGGCCATGCAGGATTCACTGGTGAAGAAGCTGTACATCACCACGCAAACGGGGACCGCGGAGACCGTCGAGCTGGTGGTGGCCGATTCCGGATGCGGCGTCAGTCCGGACGATAAGGAGAAGCTCTTTCTGCCTTACTTCTCCACCAAGGGGCGCGGCACGGGGCTAGGCCTGGCGATCGTCAGCCATATCGTGGCCGAACACGGGGCGCACATCCGCGTGGAGGATAACCAGCCGGTGGGCGCGCGCTTCACGGTGGAGCTTCCCGCCCTGATGGAGTCGGAGATACCGGAAGCGGCGGCGGTGCCCCCGCTGCCCGCGGCACCCTCAGCTTTCGCGACGCCCCCGGTGCCCGCGGCGCCCCCGGCACCCTCAGCTTTCGCGGCGCCGGGCCCACTAGTGGGCACCCCCAAAGTATGAAGCCGCGGCGCATCCTGATCGTCGACGACGAGCCCGATATCCGGCTGTCGCTCGGCGGCGTGCTGGAAGACGAAGGCTACGCGGTGGACGCTGTGGAGAGCGGGGAAAGCTGTCTGGCTGCCCTTCCCGGCGCCGATTACGAGCTGGTGCTGCTGGACATCTGGCTGCCCGGCGTGGACGGCATGGAAGTGCTGGCGCGCATTCAGGAGATCCCTTTCGGCGACCGTCCGGTGGTGGTGGTGATCTCGGGCCACGGCAGCATCGAAGCGGCCGTCAAGGCCACCAAGCTGGGGGCCTTCGATTTCGTGGAGAAGCCGCTCTCCATTCAAAAAGTGTCGGTGGTGGTGAAGAACGCCCTGGCGCACCGCAGCCTGGCCATCGAAAACAGCCGTTTGAAGGGCGATGGCGGTGCGCGTTACCGCATCATCGGCGACTGCGTCCCCATGAAGGCCTTGCGCCAGCAGCTTTCGCTGATGGCCGGCACCAACGGGCGCGTGCTGATTTACGGGGAGAGCGGCACGGGCAAGGAGCTGGTGGCGCGCGCGCTTCACGCGCTGAGCCCGCGCGCGGCCCAGCCGTTCGTGGAAGTGAACTGCGCGGCCATTCCCGAAGAGCTGATCGAAAGCGAGATGTTCGGCCATACCAAGGGCAGTTTGGCCGGCGCGCTCGAAAGCAAGATCGGGAAGTTTCAAAAGGCCGATGGCGGTACCTTGTTCTTGGACGAAGTGGGCGACATGAGCCTGCGCACGCAGTCCAAAGTGCTGCGCGTGCTGGACGAGCAGCGCTTCGAGCCGGTGGGCGCGGCCGAATTCGTACAAGTGGATGTGCGTGTGGTGGCGGCCACCAACAAGAATCTGGAAGAGCAGATCGACCACGGCAACTTCCGCGAGGACCTCTTCTACCGCCTCAACGTGGTGCCGTTTTTCGTGCCGCCTCTGCGCGACCGGCGCGAGGACATTCCGCTGCTGGCCGATCATTTCCTGCGCGAATTTACCACCGCTTACGGGCGCAAGCCCAAGGAGCTGACCCCGGAGGCTTACCGGATTCTCTGCGAATACCACTGGCCGGGCAACGTCCGCGAGCTGAAGAACCTGATCGAGCGCATCGTGATTCTGAACCCGCAGGTGCGCGTGGATGCCCGCCACATTCCGCTGCATGCCGTGCGGCGGCAGCAGGACCGGCCGCTCGACCGTTTCGGC
Organism: Bryobacteraceae bacterium; assembly: GCA_052144935.1. Classification (GTDB taxonomy): domain Bacteria; phylum Acidobacteriota; class Terriglobia; order Bryobacterales; family Bryobacteraceae; genus JOPF133. The sequence continues at coordinate 3,108 of JBKQPR010000019.1, read as the reverse complement.
AGCCTGCAGGAAGTGCGCGAAGCGGCCGAGCGCGAGTACATCCTCAAGAAGCTGGAAGAGACCAATGGGAATGTGACCAGGACGGCCGAGTTGGTGGGCCTGGAGCGCAGTAATCTCTACCGCAAGATGAAGACGCTGGGGATCGCGCCGAAGGAGTAACGCGGTTATGGAATGCGGAAACTCACTTCCACTTGCGCAAATGTGGGGATCCGGTGTCCGGCTCTCGTGCCCGGTTTGAAGCGCCAGCCGCTGACTGCTTCGATGGCCTTCTCATCCAGCCCCATACCGAGACCGCGCAGCACCTTCATGTCTCGCGGAACACCGTTCTCATCCACCACCAGTCGGATCAGCACCGAGCCTTGCAATTTGGCCTTGAGGGCTTCAGGAGAATACTCCGGTTCGCGCTTGGAAATCAAAAGGAGCGGCGAGGAACCCGGTCCCGGACCGGCATAGCTGCCGCTGCCTCCTTCGCCTGTCAGCGGCAGGCTGACTCCGCCTTGTGAACTGCCAGCCGGAGGGTGGAATTGAAAAACCTCCGCGTCTTGCGGAGGGTTATATTCGACGCGCGAGTAAGCGATGGTCATCGAGTATTGCGACGGTCCGATTGGGCCGGCGGCGGCCGGATACCGGATCTGCTCGCTCAGGATCACGTGCCTTACCGGATCGACACAAAGGGTGCGCGCCAGGCCTCCGGCTGCGAGCGTTGCGTCCGCGAACGGCTTGGGCGTTCCGTAGGAGACCTCAATCACCTCGCATTCCTGCGAGTGGCCCTCGATTTCTGGATGGGACCGGCCGGTGATCCTGGCGCTGACCACATCCTCCGCCAGGTCCTGCCAGTCCGCCACGGGCGGCGCGCAAATTGCTTCGTCCTCCGTAGCCCTGGTATACGAATTGGGCGCCTCAAGATAGTCCCATCGGGACGTGCCATCGCAAATCCGGAGGACGCGGTTGGGACCGCTGACCGCGCGGTATCGCATCAACAGCGGCCCCTGTGTGACTAACTCGAAGTGGGTTTCCTGGCGCGACGGTGCAGGCCCTGTGGTATCCTCCACGCTGACGCCTTCGGCTCGTACGCTGCCCGCGGAGCGCACCGCAGTGGCAAGCGATTCGATGATCTGCCGCGCATCCTCGCCCGTTTGGGCGTAAGCCGACACCGCCGCGAGTAGGACGAGAGCAGCCCGCATACACCTCGATTATACGGCCCTCCGCAACGCCGCCGCCTCATCGCTACATGTTGATCCTGCGAAGTGGGGCAGGCGCTTCCGCCTGCCAACCCTTGTCTCGCGCGCCAGCCTCTTACGCGGCCGTCTGCTCCGGGGATTGAATCCCCGCTCCCCCGGGCGATCTGGCGTCGCCCACCTGCCTCGCGGGACGTGACAGCAATCGCACGGAATTGAGAATGAAAACCAGCTCCGAAGTCACGTGGATCAAGGCCGCCAGGACCGGGTTCAAATATCCGCACGCCGCCAGCGCCACGCCTGCCGTATCCACGCCCAACGTCCCGGCGAAGTTCGTCATGATGATGCGATGGCACCGGCGGGCGATCCGGATGACCTCGACTACCTTGAGCAGGTCGTTGCCGAGAAGCAGCACATTGGCGCTTTCGCGGGCGACCTCGGTGCCCGATCCCATGGCGATTCCGACATTGGCTTCCATCAGCGCGGGAGCGTCGTTGATGCCGTCGCCCACCATCGCCACCCTCTTCCCGGCGGCGCGGAGACTTCGCACGCGCTCGAGCTTCTGCTGGGGCAGCAACTCCGCCTCCACCTCATCCACTTGAAGCTGTTGTCCGACGGCGCGGCCGATCGGGGCCGTATCCCCCGTCAGAAGAATCGTTACGATCGACATCTCCCGCAGCGCTCGAACCGCCTCCACCGCTTCGGGCCTCAACACGTCGGCGATTCTCAAGCTCCCCAGAAGATGGCCGCCATGCGCGACCAATATTTCGGTGGAGGAATCCTGGTCCGCGGGAGCCGTGGACGGCTTCACGCCATGCTCCAGCAGAAACGATCTGGTTCCCACCACCGTCTCCGCTCCGTCCACACGGCAGGAAATGCCCTTGCCGGGCGTGTAAGAAAACCCTTCCGGGTCGACCGGTTCCACGCCCTCCCGGTTGGCCATCTTCAAAATCGCGCGCGCCAGGGGATGTTCGGAATAGCGTTCCGCGCTCGCCGCCACGCGCAACAATCGTTCGCGCCCGATTCCGTCCGCGGGATCGATGGCGATCACCTCGGGATTCCCCAATGTCAGAGTCCCGGTCTTATCCAGAACCACCGTATCCACCTTGCCGAGCGTTTCCATGTACAAGCCGCCCTTGACGATGGCGCCGTGCCGGGCGGCGCGTCCGATAGCCCCCAGGATGGCCAGCGGTGTTCCGGCCGCGATGCCGCACGCGCCGGCCACGATCACCACCGAAATTGTGGAGCGGGCGTTGTGCGTGAGGATAAATGTGAGAAGCGCGCAAGTCAGCGCGAAGTAGACCAGGTATCCCGCCAGGCGATCGGCCGTTTTCTGAATGGGAGCGCGCGAATGCTCGGCCTGCTCCACCGCCTCGATGATCTTTCCGAAAGCCGTGTCGCGGCCCACGGTCTCGGTCCGAATCTCCAGAACTCCGGATTGATTCACCGTCCCCGCATAGACCTGGGCGCCCGGAATCTTTTCCACCGGCATGGATTCGCCGGTGATGGCCGCCTGATCGATGAACGAGTGGCCGCCCACCACCACACCATCCACCGGCACCCGGCCGCCCGGGCGGACCAGCACCACATCGCCGGTCTGGATCTGGGTCAAGTGCGCCGATTGCACGCCATCCGCGCGCCGAAGTTCCACCTGCTGCGGCAGGAGATTCAGCAGATCCTGAATGGCGCGGCGTCCTCGGCCGACCGTCAATCCCTCCAGGACCTCGGCGATCAGGACGAAGAACGCAATCACCAGCGCCGTGAAGACTTCCCGTATGGCGAGCGCCGACACCAGCGCGATCGTCATACTTGGATCCGGCGTGAAAACGCGGTTTCACGGCTGAAGGGGCTTCAATCTGGCAGCCCTGGCGAGTATCGTTTCGGCGAGGCTTTCTATCATCGGTGAAGGTCGGAGTCTGAGCACCGGACG
>JBKQPR010000018.1:0-5600 GCA_052144935.1 Bryobacteraceae bacterium | reverse complement strand
GGGCCGAGGGCAGGCGGGGTGCCCTCTGGGCCCGCCTGCCCTACCGGGAGACGCGTAGGCGCACAAAAACGGTACGGCAGCCTTACTCCGCCGCGCGCCGCAAGCGGTCCAACACGCCGGCCCATTCGGGCAGGGCGGGAGGCCGTTCCACGGCGATCCAATCCCAGCCCTGCGCGTCCAAACGATGCAGCGTTTCATACAGCGCCGCGGCGTACGCCAACGGGCTGCCGGGCATCTCCTTGCCGATGCGCAGCCATGTGCCGCGGCCCGCCGGCGGCACGCCGAGATCGGAACTGCGGCCGGCACCGCGGCCGGCGCCGCTCTCCACGAGCAGCAGCGGCGTGCGCGGGCGGTAATGCCGGGGGTGCATCCCGGGAGCCGCGTGCGCTCCCTCTCCGGTGGCGCCCGTTACCTCCACAGGCCCGATCAGCGCCTCGATTTCCGGCAGCGGAATGACGCCCGGCCGCAGCAGCACGGGCTGGGCCACCAGCGACAGCACGGTCGATTCGATCCCTACCTGCGCCGGGCCGCCATCCAGCACGAAATCCGCCAGCGATTCCGGCACATGCGCGGCGGTGGTTGGGGAAAGCTCGGTGAAGCGGTTGGCGCTGGGCGCCGCTATGGGGACACCCGCTGCGCGGATCAGCTCCAGCGCCAGGGGATGCGCCGGCATCCGCAGCCCGACCGTGGGAAGGCCCGCGGTCACAATGTCCGGAATGCGCGCCTCTTTGAGCACCACCAGGGTGAGCGGCCCGGGCCAGTAGCGCCGCGCTAAAAGCTCCGCGGCCGCGGGCCAGGACAAGGCCAAGCCACGCGCCATCTCCACCGAATCCACGTGTACGATGAGAGGGCTCGTGCGCGGACGCCGCTTAGCCGCGAAGATCCGCTCCACCGCCGCGGCGTCCAGGGCATTAGCCCCCAGGCCGTACACCGTCTCGGTGGGGAACGCCACCAGGCGCCCGGAGCGGATCAGCGACGCGGCGCGGGCAACCTCATCCGCCTGGCTCACTCCGGCTCGTCTTGGCTGTCGCCGGCGGTCTTGCCGGTGCGCCGCCAAACCAGGTAGGCGTGGATCAGCGGGTCGAGGTCGCCCTCCAGCACGCGGTCCACATCGCCCAGGGACAGCCGGCTGCGCAGATCCTTCACCAGGCGGTAGGGCGCCAAGACATAGTTGCGGATCTGGCTGCCGAAGTTGATGTCCAGTTTGGAATCCTCGGTCTTGCGGGTCTCCTCGCGCTTCTTGGCCAGCTCGTATTCGTACACCCGCGCGCGAAGCTGCTTCCACGCCGAATCGCGATTCTTGTGCTGGGAGCGCTCGTTCTGGCACTGCACAACGATGGGCGGCCTGGGCGGCCCGTCCGTGGGGGGGAAGTACGTGATGCGCACGGCCGAATCGGTCATGTTGACGTGCTGCCCGCCCGCGCCCGAGGAGCGGAAGGTGTCGATGCGGACGTCGTCCAGCTTGATGTCGATCTTGATTTCGTCGTCCACCTGCGGAAAGACGAACACCGAGGCGAAGGAGGTATGCCGCCGGGCGTTGGCGTCGAAGGGCGAAATGCGCACCAGGCGGTGCACGCCGATCTCGGATTGCAGCAGCCCATAGGCGTTCTCGCCGTTGACTTCGAACGTCACCGACTTGATGCCCGCGCCCTCGCCCTCCAACCGGTCCGTCACCACGGTCTGGAATCCCGCCCGCTCGGCCCAGCGCAGGTACATGCGCATGAGCATCTCGGCCCAGTCCTGGCTTTCCGTTCCACCGGCGCCGGGGTGGATGGTGACGATGGCGTTGCGCGCGTCGTTTTCGCCCGAAAGCAGCATGGCGGTTTCCAGGCGGTCGAGCAACTCGCCGTAGCCCTTCATGTCGCGGTCGATATCGCCCGAGACGTCTTCGCCCTCGCGCGCCAGCTCGAAGAGCGTGTCCAGGTCGTCGGTGAGGCCGCGGATGCGCTCGTCGTTGGCGATGGCCTCTTCCAGGCGCTTGCGGTCCTGCATCACCTTCTGGCTTTTTTCAGGTTGCGACCAGAAATCCGGGGCGGAGATCTGCTCTTGGGTCTGGCTTAGCTTCTGCTTCTGTGCGGGAGCGTCAAAGATACCTCCGCACGGCCAGGGATTGGTCGCGGAGAGGCTGGTATGCGCGTTGTAGCTCGTCTAAAGTCATGGAGTATCAACTCAATTCTAACAAATAGCCCCGCTTGCCGACATTGCGCGCGAGGGTCCGGCCGATGCTGATTTCGACCCCCTCGGCCTCGTGAATGTGGCCGCAGAAAAAGCGCGCCGGCTGATGCTCGGCGAGGAACTCGCGCACCGCGCGCGATCCCCCGTGCAGGCCCTCGTGGATACGGTCGAGGGCGGTGCCCTGAGGCGGCGCGTGGCACACCAGCACCAGGGGATCGAGCGAGGCGAAGCGCTCCAGCCGCGCGGCGATCTGCGGTTCGCTGTACTCGCCCGGCGTATTGAACGGCGTGGGGCTGGAATATCCCAGTCCGGCGACATGCCAGCCGCCCACCTGAAAATGGCGCTCGTGGAAGTTGTGCAATCCGTGGCGGGCGCACATGCCGGCTACCTGTTCGGCGGATTCATGGTTCCCCGGCAGCACGTAGACTTTATCGCCGCGCGATTGGAGGATCTGCCCGCAGCGCTCGATGCCCTTGGCCCAGGTGACCTGATCGCCCGCGGCGATATAGTAATCGGCCTCGATGGCGAGCAGCCTTTCGAGAGCCGCCCAGTCGTTGTGGATGTCGGAAAAAATGAGGAGCTTCACGGTTGGCTGAAGATTACAGGCTAGACGGTTTGGGGGCGCGGGCGCAAGCGAGAGGGCGCACGGACGAGAGGGCGCACGGAAGCCGCTGCGGCCAGGGCTTCTCTCAGCCAGGATTCGGGCCGGCCTCGCTTTCGAGAAGCCTTCCCGAAGCCGTACCGTATGCCGAGCGCAAGCGGGAAGCCGCACCGGTGGGCCGAGCCAAGCCAGTAAGATGCTGAATACAAAGGATTAACGAACCGTAAACGGACCAACTTGTGCCGCCAGGCAGTTCTGCCACGGACCGCTAGTGGTGGTGGCCTTCCTGCCCGTGGTCGTGCTGGTGTACCGGGATGGCGCAACCGCTCTCGGAAATCGGACAGCCGATGTGCTCGAACTGCACGGTGGTGTGCGCAATGTGAAAATGGTCCGCCAGCACGCCGTTGAGGGCCCGCAAGATGGCGTCGCTCGACGAGGGCGGCACGTCGGCAATGAGCACGTGGCAGCTTAGCGCGTGGGTGCTCGATCCCAGGCTCCAGATGTGCAGGTCGTGCACGTCCAGCACTCCCTCCACCAGCCTCATTTCGTCCGCCACGTGTCCCAGCCGGATCCCCCGCGGCAGGCCTTCCAGCAGGATGTTCAGCGATTCGCGAATGATGTCCCAGGCGGTCCAGACAATCAACGCTCCGATCAGAATGGATAACACCGGGTCCACCCGCTGCCAACCCGTGTAGTACATGACCACGCCGCCGGCCACAATGGCCCCCGATCCCAGGGCATCCCCCAGCATGTGGACGAAGGCGCTGCGCACATTGAGATCCGAGCGGCTGGCGGCCCGCAGGGCCCACATGATGCCGCCGTTGAGCGCCACCCCGAGCCCGGCCACCCCGATCATCACGCCCTCGGCGACGTTCTCCGGCCGCTGGAGGCGCAACGCGCTCTCGTAGAAGATCCAGGCCGCCAGAGCCACCAGCGTCAGGGCATTGACGAAGGCCGCCAGCACTCCCGCCCGCTGATAGCCATAGGTCTTGATCTCATCCGCCGGCCGGGCTTGCAGGATGAAGGCGAGCCAGGCCAGCAGCAACGCCAGCGCATCGGTGAAGTTGTGTCCCGCATCGGAGATCAGGGCGAGCGAATGTGACCGCAGGCCCGCCACCACTTCCACGGCGGCGAAAATCGAGGTGGCTACCACCGACCAGCGGAGAACTCCCCCCGTCCCTCCGTGATGGCTGTGTGCGTGCGAGTGCAACCCGGCTCCTCATCCTTAGTTTACCCGAGAGCACGGGGCCGCGCGCTTAGCAGCCTGTGTGGAACTCTGCCGCGCCGAGTCAAGGGCCGGAGACCGGAACACGAATCCCTGAGGGGCCGATTCGTGGAGGCGACCTGGCTAATTGGAGTGTGCTGTACCGCTCGCGGACGTCGGGGGCCGCACCGCCGTACTTTCCGGAAAGCCCGTTTAACAGCCGAAGGTTGTTTCGGCGACTCGCGTGTCTCCCTTACCGCTGCGGCCTAATAACATGTGTTCCACGAAAACACCCCTGAGTGCCGTCATTCGAGCATGAGACCAATCGCCCTCATTCTCGTGGTAGCTATGGCGTCGTACGCTCAGGCGCCGGCGTTCGAAGTCGCCTCGGTCAAGCCGAACACCGCAGGGGGCCGTATGTCGGTGGAATCCAGCGGCGACCGTTTCACGGCCTTCGATATCGGCCTCGGCCCTCTCGTCCTGATGGCCTACGATCTCAACGTCCGGCAGATCTCCGGACTCGATCGCACCTTCGACGATCGCTACGACATCGTTGCCAAAGCCGAGCATCGCGTGGGCTCCGGCGAGATGCGGCAGATGCTCCAGTCGCTGCTCGCTGACCGCTTCAAATTGCAGGTCCACTGGGAAACCCGCGAAGTTCCGGTATACTCGCTCACCGTCGCCAAAGGCGGCCCGAAATTGCGGCACAGCGATCAACCGGAGGATGATCTCCCTCGCGTACGGACGCCCGCCAGCGCCGGTGGCACCGAGACACTGTCGGGCGTCAGCTACACCTACGAATCCATGGCCGATTTCGCCTGGGCGCTCTCGCGCATGGCACGGACCGGCGACCGGCAGGTGGTCGACAACACCGGCTTGGAGGGGAATTACGATTTCACGCTCACCTTCGATCGCAATCCCGTCCCGCCGGCCGGAACGGACGCTCCACCGAGTCTGGGACCTGATATTTTCTCCGCGGTGCAAAAACAGCTCGGCCTGATGCTGGAGTCCGCCAGGGCACCCGTCCGGTTTCTGGTGATCGATCACGTGGAGCGGCCGTACGCGAACTGACGGACGGGCGAAAGCGCCTGTCCACGATACTAAAAATGCTTGGCCGGGGCGCTGGCCCGACCCGGGGTTGTTACCGAAATGCCCGTTTGATCGGCATAGGGGCGGCGGTCACCCGCCGACCCCTGCCACACCACCGTGCGTACGGGTCCGTACACGGCGGTTCGAGTCGGTTACGCTAACAGTTCTCGAACAATGAGGGAAGTCCGAGCGATTTGAGGTACGCATTGGAAAGCCCCACTGACAAGGCCTTGGCCTTCGCGAGGTACCAAGGGCCGCGACCGCTGCCGGCGGTGTGGCTTGCCAGCGGCTCTCGCACCCCCAGTTCCCGTAATGCGGCTCGGCGACGGCGCGGTGTTTTCCACTGCCGCCACAAAGCCGCCCTGAGTCGCAACCGGACCCAGCGGGTTAAGCCGATCAGCACCTCGGGCGTTTCGCAGAATCCGAAATAGCTGCGCCAGCCCCGCATATACGGGGCCCGTTCCTCCATCGTCGTCTCCATGCTGACGCCTTTGGCCCGTCGCGTGATCTCCCGGATTCGTTGCTGGAACC
>JBKQPR010000017.1:0-24243 GCA_052144935.1 Bryobacteraceae bacterium | reverse complement strand
GGTGGTCTCGCTGGCGGGCCCTTTCAGCAACGTCATCATGGCGGTGATCCTGGCGGTACTGGCGGTAGCCACGCTGAGCGCCATCCCCGCGCTGGCGCAATTCCTGGCCCACGGAGTGGAACTCAGCTTCTACCTGGCGATCATCAATATGCTGCCGTTTCCGCCGCTGGATGGCTCCAAGCTCCTGCTGGCCGCGCGCCTGTCGGCGGTGGTGTACATCGAGCTTTCGAGGTTCGGCTTCATGCTGCTGATCGTGCTGATCTCGGTGACGCGCCTGGGAATCCTCATGAGTGACTGGAGCTACCTGGGCACGCGGGCGATTTTCAGCCTGCTGCACTGAAGGACTTTGGCCATGCTACACGACAGTTGGAACGAAAGTGCCCAGCCGCTCTCGGAAGCTCTCCAACTGCCACGTGCCGGAGGAAAGTTCGGATATGAGAATATGCACGGAGCCGGCGATCTCTCTGGCGGGGTCGTCTCCCGATTCCGCCAAATCCCAAAGGACCGGTGCAAACCAGTCCTCAAATTCGTGCAGAGTGATATCCCCTTTCAAGTATCGGGCGAGGTTTTTCTGAAGCTCCTCTTGGGTCTCTGAAACCATGGCCGGCGCTCCCTTAGCGAAGCGGTGTGTTCACCCCTCCACTTTACGCAGATGTTTGAGTTGGCAGTGAACCATTTCGCGAGTCTTGCCCAAGAGCGCGTCCAAAGTTCGAGGCATGCCCCGAACCTCGCCGCCCCAGCAATGAGTGGCAAGCCACCAATTGGTCTGCATGCGCGGCGAGAGGCGGTCCGGAGGCGGATACCTTGGTGGAGCCTCTCTCGCCGCTCCTGTGGCTTATGCCGTTGGTGCTCTATTGGGCATTGCTGAAGTCTGTGGAAGGCCGGTCGCCGGTCCCGTTCGACTTCAGCTCAATGCCATCACGGGAACCGGTCAAATTCGGCGCGCCTCCAGAGAAGAACAGGATGACGTGCACGTTGAACCGCCACGTATCGTGGCCAGCCCCGCCATGCGTTTCCTGCCACATATGGACCTTAAAACCTTTAGCGAAGTTGCGTGCGAGGCCCGGCGAGTCGATCGCCAGGTCGAACTGATGATCGGAACCATCCTTGTATTGTGATCCGTCAGCGTTACTGCAATCAGCGTTGTAGGCGTGGGCAATCAAGTCCCCGTCGGGCGTCTTGACTTCGACGAGGATGCAGGTGTTCCAATCTTTATCCTCGTCGTTGGTATGCGTAAACAGCGTAGCTTTCGTCAGGACGCCGTCATCCGCACGAGCTACCGTTCCCAGCAATGCCAGGAACAAGATTATCGTATAGCGTTGTTTCACTTTGTCTTCTCCTCTCCAAGCCCGGTCCGGTGGAGCGGCTCCGGGCGTTCTCATGAGGGTAAGCGTACTGCGTTGACAAAATGGGTCATGACCGGCGCGGCGGAGTGCCGCCATCGCGCTGGCGGCAGCCCCGAATTGGAAGCCTGCTGCCGACCCGGCGCGCCTCGCACCTCGATCCGATGGTTGCCCTGCGCGACGAATGAAAGACGAATGAACGCTGCCAGCATCCGTGGGTGTGCTTTTCTGCTAAGCTCGTCTTGGATGCGTTGGCGGACCAGTCACCTGTGGGCACTAGCCGGTAGCGTTGCGCTCGCCGTCGTACTGGCCTTCGCCTGCCATCCGGGCCTCGCCGTGGGATCCGCCGCCGGAATGTCCGCGCCGGCTGCTCCCAGGGCATCGGTCGAATCGGCCCCGGTCGCCAAGCTCCTGCAATCGCACTTCGACTGGTGCGGGCACGCTGTGCGGCCGGCCAGTCTATCGCTCGCGCTCCAGGCCGTTCGCGCCGGGGGTGGCGGGAGACAGGACGCCGGTTCCGCAGCGCGATCCTACGGCCCCCTTCATCGCCGTCCTCCGCCGAGCTTCTCCTAAGTTGTTCCCCATATCGGTGTGTGCATAACCCGCGGCGCTGGCTCTCCGGGCCCGCGCGGATTTTGACGCACAATCACATCGCTGTCCGGAAACCGGCAGATATGTGCCGAATCGGTGATTACAAGCCACTGAAAACAAGTGACTTGTTTTTGGACGGCACAAGTTGTGCCGGTTTCTATTTCCAGGATGGCACAAGAGTCAACTGAAAATTTGCTATTGGAGAAGCTCTCATATGGAACTATTTAAAGATACGCGTTTCGATTTCCTTGGCAGGAAATGGTGGTTCATCCTGCCATCGTTGATTCTCACGCTTGCCGGACTCGCCAGTCTCATCGCAAAGGGCGGTCCGCGGTATGGAATCGACTTCCTGGGCGGCGCCGTGATGGAGGCCGGCTGGGAGGGCCCGCCGCCGATTGCGCGCATTCGGGCGGCCGTCGCGTCGCGGCTGAGCGGCGTCTCGGTGGTGGCGGCGCACGATCTGACCGGTTCCGGCTCGGGTTCCGGCTCCGGCTCGGGTTCCAACGAAGTCCTCATCTCGGTGCAGCTCCCGGCCGAAGGGGACCTGACGGCACTGCGGCAGACGCTCGAACAAGCCCTGTCCACGGTGGGTGCCCAATATTCGATTCGCAGCTTCGAAGCGATCGGCCCGCAGATCGGCGCGGACCTGCGGCGGCAGGCGCTCCTGGCGACGGCGGGCGCTTCGGCCGGCATGCTCCTGTACCTGGGATGGCGCTTCCGCCTGGTGTACGGCGTGGCGGCGGTGGTGGCCATGGTACACGACGCCTTCATCACCATCGGCCTGTTCTCGCTGCTCGATCGGGAGATCTCGCTTACCGTGGTGGCGGCCCTGCTCACGCTGATCGGTTATTCCATGAACGACACCATCGTGGTGTTCGATCGCATCCGGGAAAACCGCCGCATGGGCCGGCGCGAGCCTCTGGCCGAAACCATCAACCGCAGCATCAATCAGACCCTCAGCCGCACGGTTCTCACTTCCGGGCTGACCTTGCTCACAGCCCTTTCTCTGTTGCTCTTTGGCGGCCCGGTGCTGCACGGATTCTCGCTCGCGCTGGCGATCGGGATTGTGGTGGGCACTTTCTCCTCGATTTTCATCGCCAGCCCGATTCTGCTGGCCTGGGAGGAGCGGCGCGCCGCATTCGCCGCCCCGCGCGTATCTTTATCCGCCAGGGCATCCGCCGGGGCGCCGATGGGACGGCCGACCGGAGGTGTGCGATGAACCGGACGCTCATCCGCAAGACCGTGCTGATTGCCGCCATCGTGCTGGCCAGCGCCTTTGCCATCGTCCACGCGCCCTTGCAGCTTGGGCTCGACCTGCAAGGCGGCGCCGGCCTGATCCTGCGCGTGAAGGTCGAAGACGCATCCGCCACTGAAAGGCGCGGCGTAGTCGAGCAGACGCGCCAGATTCTGGAGCGCCGCATCAACGCCTACGGGCTTTCCGAGGCGCTCGTCCAGCCGTATGGAAGCCGCGGGAACGAACTGCTGGTGCAGCTTCCCGGCGTCAGCGACCCCGGGCGTCTGAAGAACCTGCTGCAGAGCCGCGCGGTGCTGGAATGGTATTCCGTGGAGGACGGCCCCTATGCCAGCCAGGCGGAGGCTATGGCGCAGCACGGGGGTATTCTGCCTTACAACCTCAAGCTGCTTCCCACGCGCCCGGAGGCGCACGGGCAGAGGGCCTGGTACCTAGTAAGTGGCCGGCCCATCATCCGAGGCACCGACCTGCGCGACGCCCGCGTGGCGGCCGGCATGATGGAGCAGCCGGTCACCACGTTTACGCTGAGCCAGGACGCCGCCGCGCGCTTCGAACAGTACACGCGAGCCCATATCGGGCGGCGTTCGGCGATCGTGCTCGATCGGGAGATCCTGAGTGTCCCGGTGATTGAGGACGTCATTCGCGACGCGGGCCAGATTCAAGGCGCGCGCAATCGCGAGGAGGCGGAGGACCTGGCGGTCAACCTGCGCTCCGGCGCGCTTCCCGCGGCCATCGAAGTGGTACAGGAAAGGACCGTAGAGGCCTCGCTCGGCGCCGATTCCATCCGTCACGGAATCGCGGCGGGCGCGGCCGGCCTGGCGGCGGTGGTCGCGGCGATGCTGTTTTATTATCGCTGGGCGGGCGCCAACGCCACGCTCGCGCTGCTCCTGAACGGCGTGCTGCTGGTCGCGGCGCTGGCGTGCTTTGGGGCGGTGCTGACGCTGCCGGGAATCGCCGGCGCGGTCCTCACCATCGGGATGGCGCTCGACAGCAATGTGCTGATCTTCGAGCGCATTCGCGAGGAGCTGCGCGCGGGCAAGTCCGCCGCCGCGGCGCTGGCGGCCGGCTTCTCGAAGGCCTTCGCCACCCTGGTGGATACGCATGTGACCACGGTGGTCTCCTGCGCTTTCCTGTTCTTCTTCGGGACTCCCGCGGTGAAGGGCTTCGCCGCCACCCTGGTGATCGGCCTGGTGACCAACCTGTTCACGTCCGTATTCGTTTCGCGGGTGGCCTTCGATTGGGAATTGTCGAGGCGGGCATGGTCCAGGGGAGGCGCCGCGGCGCAATTGAGCATCGGGATGGCGCGATGGCCGGCGGGATAGGGCATGGGCCGCGTCTCAGAATTACCCGGCGGCTGATGAGCCTGATGGCCGGCGGTCTCGGGTCGCCTAGGCGCATGCCCAGAGCGACAAGCCCGGCACGACCATCCACCAGGAAGTCGACCTCCGCGCTGCGCCGGCGCGCATCTATGAAATCCTGCTCGACGCCAGACAATTCAGCGCCTTCACCCACTCCCCGGCCGAGATCCAACCGCGGCCGGCGAGGCATTCAAGCTTTTCGGCGGCCTCGTCGAAGGCCGCAACGTGGAACTGGTGCCAGAACTGGCGCCAAACCAAAGGATCGTGCAGGCGTGGCGCCCCGCTTCTTGGCCCGCCGGCGTGTACTCGATCGTCCGGTTTGAGCTGGTGGCGCGCGGCTCCGGAACGCGCATCGTCTTCGATCACGAGGCGCGCGCGCCGGGGTTTACCGAGGACAAATGGAAGGACCTGAGTGAAGGCCGGCAAAGCCATTAATGGGAGCCGCTGCGCAAGCACCTGAGCGCGTGAGAGCGGTCAGGCGGTGAGCCACACCGGCGCGGCTGAACGGCGGGGCCGCTCGCCGATGGCCGATCGCGGGAAGCTTCCAACTACCCCCGCCGGCGCGGATGCGCCGCCAGCGGCCGCACCAGCCGCAGGACGTGCTCGCCGGTCGCCGGATCGAAGCGGTAGTCCACAATGGCGTCCGCCGCATCCTGCGCCGGCGCGCCCTCGACGTTGGGTTGCTCAGGCTCAATTCGCCGTTGTTGCGGATGCGCAGCTCGCTGCCCACCTGCAGCGGAATCCGCGCGAAACTCCGATGCGGGCTCATGTGCCCTCCTGCTTCCATCTTCGCGCCCCGCTCCGGCCGAGGTCTGTGCGGTTCAGCTCAAAGCCGTCTGCCTCACCGAGGCCCGCACCAGCCCCGCCAGGGCTTCGATAAACGCAGGTGAATCGTTCAATCCGGGCACCATGCGGAAATCCTCGATCCCCAGGGCGCGCGCCTGCTCGCGGTGCTCGATTTCGATTTCATGCAGCGTCTCGACGTGGTCCGAAACGAACGAAATGGGCGCCACCAGCACGTGCCGCCGCCCTTCCGCCCCGAGGCGCCGGATGGTCTCATGCATCGACGGCCGCAGCCATCGCGAAGCTCCCACCTTGCTCTGATAACACAGGTGGCGCCGCCCCGGCCATCCGCCCATCCGCCAGACCAGCTCCACGGTTTCCTCGATGTGCCGCTGGTACGGGTCGCCGCGCTCCACCACCGCCATCGGAACGCTGTGCGCGCTGAAGACCATGTCCACGTCGCCGGCGTCTGCAAACCCCGCGAACCCGGCCAGCGTCCGGCCGATCGATTCCACCACCGCTCGTAGATAGGCCGGGTCGCGGTAAAAATGCTCGATCGCATGAACCCGCGGGCCGTGACCGTTCATCGGGAACCGCCGCTTCCATTCGTTCAGGCTGCTGCCCGTGGTGGTTTTGGAGTACTGCGGATAGAGCGGCAGCAGCACCATCTCCTCCGGCGCGTGCTCCTGCAATTGCCGGATGGCGTCCGCCGTGAAGGGCCGCCAGTAGCGCATGGCCACCGCCACGCGCGCGTCGAACTCACGCGCCAGGACGGCTTCCAGCGCCGCCGCCTGGCGCATCGTAAATTCCAGGATCGGACTCTTCCCGCCGATCTTGGCATAGTGATGCGCCACATGCCGTGCGCGGCGCGAGGCGATCAGCCGCGCCAGCGGCTGCCGGGCGATGCGGGCAAACGGAAAGTCGATGATATCCGGATCCGAGAACAGGTTATAGAGAAATGGTTCGATGGCCTCCAAAGAATCCGGCCCCCCGAGTTGAAACAGCACGACCCCCAGCTTCACAAATCAGAGTGTACAACAGAGCGGCCGGCCTTCAGCGGACGCCGGGTAGTATCTGAAAAGTGCGTTGATGGCAGATTGCGATAATTATGGGAACACTTCAGTGTGCCGGGCTTAGGTTAGCCCTGTGAGCTGGGCTGAAAGGCGGGGCCGGACGGCGACACGACCTTCGCGCTTTCGCTCGGCAGCCCGCGGGCGAACGTCGATTCGCTGGGGGCGGCTCCGGCCGGGTGCGTGGTGCAGCCGATCTTGCGCGGTGCTCGGCCTGCTCGCTGGGAGGCCTGCCGGGCCTCGCGTCAGGGCAAGGCAGCCCGCGGCCGCCGGGTTGTTTCACGTGAAACAACTTGTTTCACGTGAAACAGATTGCTGGATATGAAATAGGCTGTTTCACCAAGTGGATTCCAAGGCCGCGGGCGCAAGCCTCGATTCGAGGCAGTGTGGTAATGGCAAACCATCGCTGAGGGGAGGGCGAAGGACCAGTGGGGACGGATTGGATGCCGGTAGGGGCATTTTTCTTTTCAACGCACTTTTCAGGCACTACCGGCCGCCGCCCTTCAGGCGCCCGCTGGTCCGGACGGGCAAGCCAATGCCGGCCAAAAACGCCGGAGCCTGTCCCACCTTACTTCGGAAACACAATCGGCAAGGCCTTCTCGTCGGTGTACATGCAGCGCGCATTGTGCCCGCATTCGGGGATCACGATAACTTCCGGGTGGCCGCCGAGTTTCTCGATGACAAATTTGCTGAAGGCGAAGCCGCGCGCCAGACGCGTGGGTCCCTGCGCCATCGCGGGGCAGGAACCGTCGAAGCCGCCCAGCGGCAGGACGTCCTCTTCGCCCAGCAGGTAAGTGGTGGGGCGCGCGGCAAGCTGCTGCTTCAATTGGTCGTCGGTGAGGCGGGCGGTGTAGCCGCTGCGATGCTGGAAACCGTACGGCCACTGATCGTAGGTGGTGCAGTTGCGGCCATCGCCGAACGCGCGAAACACCGCGCTGGGCCCAGAGGGCACCCCAGAGGAAGCCCCAGCCCCCTCGCCGCCCGCCCCGCCGCGTCGTCCGCCACCGGCCGTGGGCGCGGGAATATAACCCGGAGTGCCGGCCCAGACCGGCCAATCCGCTCCCGTCGGACGGGTGCTGTCCGGATAGGCATAACTGGAAGGATTGGCCACCACGTAACTCACCGGCACGCCCAGTTTCTCGTGGACCTGGTTGGCCATCTCGTAGCGGTTGACGAACTGGCCGCCGGCCGAATGGCCCGCCACAACGATGTGCTTCAGGTTGGGGAAGGCTTCCTTGCGCGCCAGTTTGCGCAGCACTTCGTCGATGAAATCGAAGGAAGTCAACTTATCGTTGTTGGCGGCGGTCCCGCCGGAGCGCCAACTGTCGCCGCCGCAACTGTAGCTCACCTCGTTGGGCGCCAGCACGTCCTGACAGCCGCCGCCATTGGAGGCAATCCGCGGGGCGATCACGACGGTGTCTTCCAGCGCGTTGGCCAGGAAGGCCGACGCCAGGGCGTTGCGGTAGTAGTTGTCGGCGTCGCGGTTGGTGCCGTGGACCATCACCAGCGCGCGGGTGATCTGCTCGTTGCGCGCGTCCAGGGAATAAGTGCGGTAGATCATGGAACGCGACGGCCCGCCGCCCAAGGTCACCCACTCGGTGCATGCCGAAGTGGCCATGATGCAGGGAGTGGCGGCGTAGGCCGGAGCCAGCGCGAGAAGAAGGAAGAGCATGGGTTTGGGCATGTTGCCCAACATACAACGGCCGTGGGGCGGTTTGTCAACCGGGGCGGGGCGCGCGGGGGCGTAGGCGCTTTGGGGATGCTGCCACGCACGGGCCATGGCAGGGCAAGCTCAAGCATGCCCCACCACACGGTAGCATGGGAAGGTGCCCCGCTACGCCGCCATCGATATTGGCAGCAACTCGATCCGCATGGAGGCCGCCGAAGTGGCGCCCGGCCAGCCGGTGCGGATTCTGGCCTCCGACCGCGAGGTGACGCGCCTGGGCGAGAGCGTCTTTCGATCCGGCGCGGTGAGCGAAGAGGCCGTGAAGAATGCTTGCGCCGTGCTGGCGCGCATGGCGGCGCTGTACCGGCGTCTGGATGTGGTGGGGGTGCGGGCGGTGGCCACCAGCGCCATCCGCGATACCCGCAACCAGCGCAACTTTCTGGCGCGCGCCACGGAAGCGGCGGGCGCGCCGGTGGAAATCATTTCGGGCCGCGAAGAGGCGCGCTTGATCCACCTGGGCGTGGAATCCAGTTGGCCGCAGCGCGGGAAACGCACCCTGATCATCGACATCGGCGGCGGCAGCGCGGAGATCGTCGCGGCCGAGGACGGCAGCCTGCGGGAATCGTTCTCCAAGCCGCTGGGAGCGGTGCGGCTGCAGGAAATCTTTCTGCAGGAAGATCCGCCTTCGCCGCACCAGTTGCACCTGATGCACGAATTCATCCAGGAGAAGCTGGCCAGCGTGGTGCGCCGGCTGGGCAACCTGCCGTGGGAGCGGACCATCGCCACTTCGGCCACCGCCAGCGCGGTAGCCAGCGCGGTGGCGCGCCTGCCGAGGTCCCAGAGAGACGGCATCGACCGGCTGCGCGTTTCCACCGCCCAGGTACGCAAGCTGTATGCCCGGCTTTCGGGGCTGAGCCTGGCGGGCCGCCGCAAGACCACCGGCATCGGGCCGCGGCGCGCCGAGATCATCGTGCCGGGCCTGGCGGTGCTGATGGATTTCTTGAAGGCGCTGCGGCAGCCGGCCATGTATTACTCGCGGGCGGGCGTGCGCGACGGCATCATCGCCGACCTGGCGGCGCGCAACGTGGGCGCCGAGCTTTCGCATCTGGCCCGCGACCAGCGCCGCGAAGTGGAGGATATGTGCCGCCGCTATGGCGTTTCGCTCGAACACGCGCGCAAGGTGGCGCACATTGCGGGGCTGCTGTTCACCCCGCTCCATCCGCTGCATCAACTGCCGCCGGCCGCGGGGAAGCTGCTGGAAGCGGCCGCCTATCTGCTGGACGTGGGGCATTATATCAGCGGAGTAAGTCACCACAAGCATTCTTACTATGTGGTGGCTAACTCGGACATGCCCGGATTTACGGATCGCGAGCGGCTGCTGATCGCCAGCCTGTGCCGGTATCACCGGAAGTCCATGCCCAGCCCGGTGCATGGAGTCTACCAGTCGCTCTCGGCGGAGGAGCGCAGGGTGCTGATGCACCTGACGCCGATCCTGCGGCTGGCCGATAATCTGGATCGCAGCCATGAGCAGAGCATCGACGGAGTGGAATGCCGATTGCTCGATGGGGAAGTCGCGCTGCAGGTGCATTCGCACGGCGATATCGACCTGGTGGAATGGGGTGCGCAACGCGCCGGCGAAACTTTCCAGCAGGTGTACAACCGGCGGGTCACGCTGATCAAAGCCAAGGATTGATATGCGCGAGTATGCCCATTGGCAAACTTCGATGCTGTTGCGGCGGCTGGCGAATGAGCTAGGCAAGGCGGCCAAATCCGGGAAGGCGGATGCGATTCACGACCTGCGCGTGGCCATCCGGCGGATGAACGGCTGCCTGCGGCTGTTCGCGCAGTTTTACGCGGACCGCCCACGGAAACAATTGCACCAAGAGCTGAAGACGCTGATGCGGGCCTCCGGAGAAGTGCGCGACCGGGACATCGCCATGGCGCTGCTGGCCGATGCGGGCGTGCCGCCGTCGTCCGCCGTGGCGCGGCGTCTGGGGACGGAGCGAAAGGATGCCGCGCATGAGCTGCGGGGCGAATTGAAGCGCTGGAAAAGCCGCGGCCTTTTGCGGGAATGGCGGAAGCGGCTGGAGCTTTGACGATGTGCAGAGGTGTGAAGTGGGCGTGAAGTGGAACGGCCGGGCCGGCGTCGCGGCCAATGCGCGCAGCGAGCTTCCCAAGCTGGCGCAGGCCTATTTCGCGGAGATCCGCGCGGTGCTGGGCGGGAATCCCAGGCCCACCAGCCTGCACCCCTTGCGCGTGAGCGGGAAGCGGCTGCGTTATTCGCTGGAGCTGTTCCGGCCGTGCTACGGGCCCGGCCTGGAGGAGCGCATCGAAGCGCTAAAAAAGGTGCAGGACCTGTTGGGGCAGGTGAGCGATCCTGTGGCGGCCCTGGCGCAGATTCGCAAGGCGATGCGCCCCTCGCGGCAGCGGACCCAGGTGGAACGCCTGGCCGGCGCGCGCGCGGCGCAAAAGGCCGCCGCCTTTCGGAAGCACTGGCGGGAGGTATTCGACGCGCCCGGCCAGGAGGAATGGTGGACCGGTTACCTGTCCCGCGAGGCGCACACGCCGGTGCGGAAGTGAGAACCCCGCGAGAGCGGCCGACGCGCGGGATCCCTTTTCGCAGTCCGCGGCGGGTGTCCAACCGGCTGTCCGGCATTGGCCGGGGAATTCGAAGAGTAGTTCGCTGCGGCATAATGAGGGTATGGTTAAGTCGGTCGAAGGAATCTATCGCAACGGCAGGGTCGAGCTCATGGAGCCAATATCCGAGGCTGAGGGTTCACACGTGATCGTGACCTGGATTCGGCCGGCGAGACCGGTGGATCTGCGCGAGAGGGGGATCGGCGAGTCTCAAGCGGCCGATCTGCGCCGCCGGCTGAGCCCATTCGCAGAGGACTGGGACCGCCCCGAAATGGATGCCTACGATGAGCTACCACCGCGGTGATGTGGTTTTAGTGTTGTTTCCGGACTCGAACTTGCGAACGTCAAAACGGAGACCGGCGCTGGTCGTGCAATCAGATCAGCTTCGCACGGAACTGGCCCAGACGATCGTTGCCATGATCACGAGCAACATGGCTCGGTGCCGGGCACCGGAGCAGAGTAATTGTGCCAGGGGCGAGCGCGCAGGGAGCAGGTCTGCTGATGGATTCGGTAATCATGACCGACAACCTTGCCACCGTGCAATACTCGGAGATTGACCGGGTCATCGGGACCTTTCGTGGGATAAGCGAACCCGACGAGGCGTTGCGCGAGACATTGGCCCTGTAGTCAGTCACCACTCCCTACGCCACGGCGGACACCTCTGTCCGAGTGGGCGACCATCCGACCGGAGCCGACACTTCCCAGAACGCCGTTTGATCGGCATAGGGGCGGCGGTCGCCCGCCGCCCCCTGCCACACCACCGTGCGTAAGGGTCCGTACACGGCGGTTCGAGACGGTTACGCTAACAGTTCTCGAACAATGATGGAAGTCCGAGCGATTTGAGGTACGCATTGGAAACAGTTTGTTCCTGACCTGGCATGCCGGATAGCACGCAGCACCCAATACTCCAGCACCGGCGTGGGAAGCTAGTTCCAGGCGAGGTCGCCGGACGCTCCGAGAGCCTGCCGCTTTTTCGGCGCCGCACGGGGCTGGTGAAGCCGCCCGGCGATT
This sequence comes from Bryobacteraceae bacterium, assembly GCA_052144935.1. GTDB lineage: Bacteria > Acidobacteriota > Terriglobia > Bryobacterales > Bryobacteraceae > JOPF133. The sequence continues at coordinate 12,532 of JBKQPR010000017.1, read as the reverse complement.
CCACTCAATGCCAGCACCAGGAGCACGCCACCAAAGGCGCCGCGGCCGGCGCCGCCGCGCGGATGGCGCTCTCGGCCCGCGCTCGCCTGGCCGCCGCTCCGGCCTGAGACGGCACTACTGGTTCGGCCTGGCGGCCGGCAGTGGCGCCGGGCAGCGAACACCTTTCGCCCCGCGCCGGCATCGTCCTGCGCGCCGCTGGCGCACGTCAGGCTCGGCCCGCCACCAGCCGCAGGATACCGAGGGGCCGTCCACCAGCTTGCTGCCGCGCACAAGGCCCTCGGTACCGCAATCGCAGATCGTGGGCCGGTAGGCGTTGGCCGCCCGGGATCTGCGGTGCGGCGCGCTTGGGGATGCGTAAGTGTCTCAATGAGGCCCTTTTGCGAACGGATTGTGAAGATAGTTCAGTGCTGTCCGATACGTGGACGAGGCTCAACGTAAGGTGTGGCAGCTACAGACTCCCGCCTGGGTTCGTGCAGGAGGCGTGGTCTACTGCTTCGGGGTCAGATCGGATAACTCGCGAATCGCCTGGGTCAGCATAGGCAAGGCGCGCGGTGTGGCGCTCAGCCCGATGGTCCGCGAATAGGCCGCTACCGCCTCGACGCGATGTCCCGCGGCGGCCTGCGCACGGTCCATTAGGCGTCGCCGCCAGGGATCTGGTGCATCTTGCGGTGCGATCCGCCACCTCGAAGGATGGGAATTCACAAAACCGGGCCCCATCCCATCGAGGTAGAACCCGGCGTTGAAGTTACCAGATGCGGGTCTATTGTGTCCACTTGCCGACTACCGGCTTATCGCCGGGCAGGCCGAAGGAAGCCTGAATATCATTGGTAGCGTATGTATTGGACCCATTGATATCCAGAATCCAAAGCCCGCCGCGGAAGACGCCGATCCTCTTCTGCTGAGTGTTGCCATTCCAGTCGCCCACCACCGCAATGTCACCGGTCAAGCCAAAGGAATATACCGGATCTGTGGCGCGGTAGTTTCCATCGCCGACGTTATCGACGATCCAGGAGCAGACGCCCACGCCGGGCGTCGGGCAGCGGAATACGCCAATCTGGTCGACGTTGGAGACGCCGCTCCAGTTGTTTGCAACCGGTTGGTCACCAGGCAGACCGTAGCTATACACAAGCGTCGTAGCCGGATTATACAAGTTGGCATTGGGCGCCAGCGTTGCCGCCGTCTGTGTAGCATTACTCAAATACCAAGTGCACACTCCAGCGGCCGGCGCAACCGGGCAACGGAATACGCCGAACTTGGTGCTGCCGCTTCCCGTCCAATCGCCGACGATGGCCGTATCACCTGGCAGGCCGAAGTAGAACGGCCCTTCGTTGGCCTCGAACTGTCCATCGTTGTTCAGATCGAAGTACCAGGCGCCTTGGCGGAAGACGCCGATGCTGACAACTCCCGTGCCGAGCCAGTCGCCCGCCACCGGCTGATCTCCGGCCAGACCGTAGAAGTCGATGAGCGTGGAGTTGGCAGAGTAGGCATAGGTGGACTGGTCGAGGTCAAGCGCAAACATTCCCAGCCCGCCCTTACTGCGGAACACACCGATGTCAGGCAGCTCGATGTACCCGCTGGCCTCATTGAGCAGCAGGAAGTTCCCGGTAATGCTTTCTGGCGCGCTCATCGTCACTGTGGTCGTAGCGCTAGCCGCATTGGCGACCGAGCCTGTCCAGCCGTTGAATGCATACCCCACGTTGGCCGCGGCGGTGATCGGAACCGCCGTCCCCGCATTGTAGAACGTCCCGCTGGCCGGCGTTACGGTTCCGCCTGCTACCGGAGAAGCCGAGATGGTCAACTGGCATTGCGTCTGGAAACTGGCGGCGTAAGTGGCCGCGCTGCTCCCCACGGTAATGCTATGCGAGGCTGAGCCGTTGTCACTCCAGTTGGTGAAGACGTACTGCGTGCCGGCCGTCCCCGCTTGCGGGGTGACCACCGCGATGGTATGCGGTCCCGGTGAGAGGTTGAGTGTCTGTGGGGCGGTCTGCGCAGTTCCGCCGTCCACGCTGAACCGCAAGCCGGCCGGAATCGTCTGAATGGTGATACCCGTCAACGAAGAAAAGGTCCCGGTGACGCTTTCTGGCGCGCTCATCGTCACTGTGGCCGTAGCGCTAGCCGCATTGGCGACCGAGCCTGTCCAGCCGTTGAATGCATACCCCGCGTTGGCCGCGGCGGTGATCGGAACCGCCGTCCCCGCATTGTAGAACGTCCCGCTGGCCGGCGTTACCGTTCCGCCTGCTACTGGAGAAGCCGAGACGGTCAACTGGTATTGCGTCTGGAAACTGGCGGTGTAAGTGGCCGCGCCGCTCCCCACGGTAATGCTATGCGAGGCTGCACCGTTGTCACTCCAGTTGGTGAAGACGTACTGCGTGCCGGCCGTCCCCGCTTGCGGGGTAACCACCGCGATGGTATGCGGCCCCAGCGACAAGTTGAGGGTCTGCGGCGCGGGATAAACCGTGCCATCCAGGCTGAACTGCAACCCTGAAGGATCAGTTTGGATCGTGACTGGGGATGTAGAGGGGATAACGATCGTCGAATCGGACGTGCTCGCGGTTGCCGACCCTCCACCCGAGACACTCACTTGGTTCACCTGCGGCGAACTGGCATTGGCAGCCACGTTCACCAACACGGTGATCGCGGGATAGCTCATCCCCCCCGCCAGAGAGCCATTGCGGCTGCAGGCAGTCCCGTCGCAACTCCATCCGGTCCCCGACATCGACGCCAGGGCCAAGCCTGAAGGCGGAGTCTCGATCACTTTCACCGTGCCACTGGTAGCAGCCGCCCCGGATTGATTCGATACCGTTACCGTGTATTCCGCGTTGGTCTGACCTTGGGTGAAGTCGCCGCTGTGGGTCTTCGCGATGCTTAGCGCCGGCGCGGGTGTTGTGTAGGCGACGGAGAAACTTGTCCCATCCGGTGAGAGCCCTGTTGGAACGCCTTCGTCCGTGCCGCTGGTGCCGACCATTGTGATGGCCGACACGCTAGTGCCGAACGATGCGATGGGGCCGGCGGTTCCGCTCACGGTTGCGTCGCACGTGCTTGGCACCCCGCTTTGGTCATGGCCGTAAAGGACGGAGCCGAAATTGGCGAGGGGCAGAATTCCGGAAGAGCTCGAGGGCGCCTCGGCTATCCATTCAGCCGACGACCGCAGTGCGCTGCTGACCGTTTTGGAAATGCTGAACGAGTTCCCGGTGGAAACCACTGTTAGAGATGCAGTGAATTGTCCGTTGCCGGTGTACTTGACCTCGGCTGAGATTACGTCGCCGGGGCTGATCGTCAAGCTGCTAACGACAAGCGACGGACTCGGGTAAAACTCGTACCAGACGTAATACTTCGGCGTGCCGTTGGAACAATCGGAATCTGTTCCGATCTGCTCCACAGTGCTTGAGGTGAACCCGTCGATGCCCACCCAGAATGCGGCATATCCGGTAAGGGGTCCGGATGTGCAATTGGCGGTCGGGACTATCCAGGAACCAGTGACATCCGTAACCGAGCCCGCCGCTGCGCTTACAGCGTAGCCGCTCCAATTGTCGGAATCCACCGTGCCATCGTCATGCCGCGCGCGAAGCCTGGCCGGTACGTACTGATGCTGGGATTTCGGCGGAAAACTAAACGAGCGTTGAGTGGGCGTTGCTTGCCGGCTAACCAGAAGGCCTTGCGCGTCCACCAGCCCGACCAAGGCGAGGGCTAATGCTGCTAGTTTCATCCGGACTCTGCCACGCCAGGAATTCCGTTTTTCCCTGCGGTTCCCAATTTGGGTTCCCGCTCCCGTTAGTATACAGCCAGCGACCTCATGATCTTCGCCGGTCTGGCGCCGTTAGCGAACCATCTCTGGATATCGACTCTTTGTGCCGCCGGCGTACGGCTGTTAGCGCTAGCGCTGAGGAGGAATCGCGCGATAGCCACCTCGATCAACAGGCGGAACCGAACGCGCCAATTCTGACAACGCAGAATGCCAAGACGGCAACTACTACAGTCTAACCTCCAGACGCTGTTCTCAATCAACGCCGACATCCGATGTAGTGCCACCGTTAACCTTTGGCAGTACGGCCGCTTCCGAAGCAGTTGGCCGCGCGGCAAACGGATCTTCGGGCGCGGGAGAGACTCGGCAGCTTACGCGGGATTCACTGCACCATAGCCCGTGAACACAAAGGCCTGTCCACCCGGCAAAAAAGCCGCGCCCTCATTGAGCCTGGCCATCGGCGAACATATTTCACCCAGGATCTGAAAGGCGGTGCGCGCCGGCGGTTCGGCCCGGAGGGCGTGGCCTATGCTCGCCCTAACCCAGTGGTAGTATCGCCGGACGGAAAGGCGGTGGCGATCCTATCATCCGGCGATGAGATTCCGATACAGCCGGTCGATGGCTCCGCTGGCCGCACGATACCTCACCTGGGAACCGACCTGGCGCCCATGCGCTGGTGTTCCGATGGACGCACGCCGATGCTTCAGAAGCAAACCGGCCCCGCGCTGCTGGAGGTCTTCGATGTGGACGTTGCGGAAGGAAAGCAAACGCTCTGGAGATCGATCACGGCTCCTCCGGGGTCGCTTGGAGTTTCCGGCGTCCGCACAGTGCGCATCGCACCGGACTGCCAATCCGCCATCTGGGCGGTGTCGACCTCCGAGACGAGACTGTTTCTGGTGAGGGGTGACCGCCGATTGCGGCAAACGAACCGGATCAAGGCTCGTGCCGCTGAGCAGTGCTCCGTCGATCTTTTTCTGCCATCGGTTTTACGGCGTTGTGAAGCAGCGCGGCGCGACCGAAGCCAGCAGGGGCCCGGTCGCGGTGAGCAACCGGATTGAGTCCGGATGCCGGGCATCCTCCCATAAACGGGTAATGGAAGGATGCGCCGTTCGAGGAAGACGGCAGGCACTGAGCCGGTTTATCAATCGCCAACATCAGCCAGGCGATGCCGATGTGGCCGCTGCCTCAACTGCCTGGATAATGCTCGCTGGGAGCCGCCGGAATGCGTCTTGCGCGCTGCCCAGCGTCCCGTCCGCTCCGCGGTGGGCTGCGGCCCTGCGACCGTGGACCGGGAGCGGCGATGCGCGCGGCGCCGCCCGGTGCGATGCCTTTAGGTGTGTTCCTGGTGCTGGCGCGTTACTTCCGCGGTTGTTCTTGTTCTCATCTCCGTAGCAGCAGCGCCCAGTCACTCCGGTCCGGAGCCTCCGGCGAAGTCCAAACGGGACCGCCGGCAGCACCAATGGGCACAATCTCACCAGTGAAGCCGCTGAACCACTCGGCCTGATAGCGGCCAGGTTCCAGCTTCAGCGTGACCTTGCCGCCATTGGGGAGATAGACGGCATAGGTTCTGCCCAACTCCGCAAGACAGTACGCGCCGCCGCTCGCCAATTCATCGTGCGGGCTGGTCTTCCACCATTCGAACCCGGTGAAGAAATCCACCATGTGCGCGTATCCGGCAAGCATGGTCATCGTGTCGTCACCGCGCCCGTTCACCCAGCCGCCTCCGGTATCCGGCCAGATATTCGTCCCGCGCCTTGCGGTCTCGCCGGCCGTGCCATACGCGCCCGCCATGACAATCTCCCAGGCCGTCCGGCGCAGCACTTCGGCCGAGTCACCGGGAGGCGCCGGCGCCTACTTGGGGTAGTGATCTTCGTAGCCGTATTCTTCGTTGGTTTGAGGGATGATCCGCCCGGTCAGGGTCTGCAGCCGGCGGCTCTCCAGCATCAGCGCATGTTGCGTTCGCGACCAATCCTGCAGGGACGTGAAGCCGAACCACTCCGAGGCGCGATCCTGGTGTTCGGTATGCACCGGATGGGATGTGGCGAGATGCGTGTACGGGTCCCAGCCTTCCAGCAAGCTGCCGGTCTCATGCGCCCATTTCTCGTCCCGGAAGGAATCCAGATCGTCGCCCAGGTCCCAGGTAATGTTGGAAAACGCTGAGAGGCGTGCGGCCGCATAGCGGATATACCGCCGCTCGTCGTCACTGCCGGCGGCCGGATGGACCCGGCCATCCGAGATGTCGAGAATGACGGAAATGATGAAGTCGCGCTCGCGCGCGAACCGCAGCATGCGCTCGAATCTTTGCCAATGATCGATGCGGAACCGGGAGTAGTCGAAACCGGGGTGTGAGAAATCGGCAGCGTCGCTAGCGGGCCAGGGGCTGAGAAAGACGCTCCACTGGTCCGTGTTCATCACCGGGTCGCCATAAGCCATGTTGGTCCGCCCGGCGAGCAGCACGCGCGCCCGGTCAATCTTGAGCCGGTGCAGGCGTTCGAGGCTGAAGCGAATGATGCGTTCGTCCTTCCATCCCATCAACCAGAACGCGGTCGTGCCGTTGAAAAAGTAGTGCTCGCCGGTGCCCTCCCAGATGAAGTGCCAGCGGTACTGGGGATCGATGCGAATCGGCCCGCGGCGATGGCCGCCGGTGGAGCGAAAAGTTCCGGAGTAAGCTTTTTGCGCGCCGTCCTGATGGTAGGTGACGGAGTAGGTATAGTCGCCCGGCGACGACGGCATGAATCGAATGCGGAAGGTGCTTCCGTCCGCTGAGTCGCAGAAGCCATCGACCGTGAGCCGTTCCGAGGATCCGGCCTTGCCGAACGAGCCACGAACCGCGACATCCGTGAAGGGATTGCGCGCGTCGGGGGCGGCGACGGCGATGACGACTTCAACGAAGTCGTAGGCCTCCACCGATGTTGCCGATTGTGAGAACGTGATTTCTTTGGGTGCGGCCGAGGTCCCCACTGCGGTGAACAAGAGGCCGGCCGCGGCGAACAGGGGGCAATTCATTTGAAGCGATGCTATCGCGTTTCAAACCCCGAGGGGTATCCTTTTTGCGTCTATTTTCCAGCCGCGGCCTCAATCGCGACATTGCGGCGGCTGAGCGTCGGTTGTCCCTTTCCGGCATCTGCTTTGGCCTGCAGCAGAAAATCGCCCGGCGTATTGGGCACGTCGAGATCGATATGGAGAGTGGTCTGGCCCAGCGCGCCGACAGTGAATGGCTTTTGGGCACGTGCCACTTTGCCTCCCATTTTCGTTGCCAGCGAAATCGTCAGAGTGCCGGAGGCTTCCTGATACTCGTCGTTTACCAGGTCTTCGACCGCGAGATACTGTGCTTCTGGCGAAGGCAACCGTCGCGCCCTTTGGTCCCGCCTCAGATCGGAGCCGCGAACGTAAAGGGAGCGGACACCGGACCGGCCGTCCGGCGCGAAGCCGTTCACAAAGTCCGCCGAGAGAATTCCGAATATTATCAATCCCTTACAGACATGCCCTGCAGGTCGCCCCAAACCCGCGTGCTAGCTTGAGATTGAAGAGGGAACCGCTTGTTGGGCGAGATTGCGGTCCTCGCGGGGATGTCTGCCGGAGCCCAACCATGGGGGGCCTTAAATCCGGAGCACAGACATTGCAACGCTTCCTAAGCCCGGCCTCCAGGGGCGTAAACCTGGCCTGATGGCACGCTCCCTGCGGGGAGCGCTCCCCTTACGGGGAGTACGGAACCGGTTCCAAATGTCGGGGCGCCTCGAACGCCCCAAACGAAGAGAGAGAGAAACGAAGAGAGAGGCAAGCAACGAATCGCTTTAAATTGCTTTCGGAGCCGCGCGGGTTAAGAGAACGGTTTTCGAATCACACCGAATCAGGCGGTCGAGGAACTAGTGTGTTAGATCGTAAGTGAAGTAGTTCATCGCGATCTTGTAGGCTAACGTAGCCCATTTCTCCGGATACCGGGGGTCGTCAGACCACTCCCAGGCATCGCCCAGGTCCATGTTATGACAGATCGCAACCATGATCCGGCCTTTGTCGTCGTAAATCGCGCGCCAGTGCTCTGGCTTGCCGGTCTGGCCTTTTTCGTATGTAAGCCCAGTACGAGTCCATTGCCAGCCCGGCACCTGGAACCGGTCGTCCAGATCGTAGATGGTGTGAAAGATCGGGTCGCTGTTCTGGATGTCCACGATGGGGCGGTCGGGAAACACCTTGCTCATGCTGGCGGTAAAAACTTGCCACTCGTTCATGCCCCTATATTCTTCCGAGCCGTGGAAATCGTCGACCATCAGGAAACCGCCACGCAGCAGAAACTCCCGCAATTGTGCCGCCTGATCGTCCGGCAAGTACCAATGCCCGACCTCGACCGCGTACATCATCGGCCAGTTGTAAACGTCGCCGGTGCCGTCGAGTTCCACCACCTGCTCCACCGATCGCGTGTCGATCCGCGTCAGCCGTCGTACGCCTTGAAGCAGATGCCGATCCGAGCGCGGATAATCCATCGTCCAGTTCAGACTGGACCTGTAGCCCCGGTTGATGCCTGGACACTTGAGCCGCGCGCGGGTCCACTCGTGCTTTTCTTGATAATCGGACGGTAGTTGAAAGTTTTCGTACTCGATCGCTTCGTATTCGCGAAAGGGCTTTTGGGCGCGCAGCACGCCCCAGGCGCCAAGGCCGACTGCAATCAACAACAACAGCGAGCGGAGCCGCATTTCAGTGCGTTAATTATACTCCAAGTCGTGGCGGCTCTGACGACGGCTACGGGCCCAGAGGGGCCCAGAGAGGCCCAGAGGGCCTGGAGAGCACCCGGCACCCCCGACCGCGGAAGGGCGGCGCGGGGTGCGTCGGCTGTTGCCTTACCGGACCTCAACGCCTCCACCGCCTCGAGGCGGGCCTCCAGTTTGCGGTTCCGCTCCTGCTGGATCCGAATGGTTTCAAACAGCTCCAGGATCTGCCGTTTCTGCTTTTGCAGCTCGTTCAGCAACATCGAATCCAGCGCCTGATACTTGACGCTTTCGATCCGGCCATCGGCCGAATCGGCGACCAGGTTTGGGCAAATCCCGGCTACCTCACCCGCCATTTGCAGGCAGATCGTAGGCTGTCCGCGGAACCTGAAGGTGTGAGGGTGCGGCGAGCTCTTTCACTGGCACGGGAGTTGGTATACCATCAGCAGATGGCAAAGCGGACGGGCTGGCCGGGGGCCGGGGGGGAAACGGGGAATGCTTGGCCGTTGCCGGGTGGCGCCGTTCGAAGCCGGATCGAGAGGCAGGATCGCGGCGGCGGCCATGGCCGCGACGTAGCCGGGAGGTTTCCATATGAAGGTCGTGCGCTTGGTTTTCAGCATTTTCTTCGTGGTCGGCCTGGGGTTGCTGATCGGCAGCTACTTCATGGTCCGGCATACGCAACATTTCCTCCAGACCGCTATCTCGGTGCCGGGTGTGGTCGTCGAGAATGTCTATAGGGAAAGCAGTTCGAGCCGCGATGGCTCTTCGTGGTCCTACTATCCGCACGTCCAGTTTCGTACGACGGAGGGCCAGGCGATCGATTTCGTCTCGAACACGGGGTCCAGTCCACCTTCGTATTCGGTGAGCGAGGCGGTCACGGTTCTCTACGATCCGCAGCAGCCGTACAAGGCGTCCCTCAACTCGTTCGGACAGTTGTGGGCGGGTTCGATCGTGATGATCTGCCTGGGCGTGTTGTTTACGGCGCCGGGAGCCGGGTACCTGGTGTGGAAGCGCTTCAGCGATCAAAAGAATGCATGGCTGCATCAGAATGGGAGGCGCATCCTGGCGGAGATTACCAGCGTGGAGCTGAATACATCGCTGGAGGTCAACGGAAGAAATCCGTTTCGGATCATGTGTCAATGGCTGGATCCGGCGCGCAACGAGATACATGTTTTTCATAGCGGCAACATCTGGTACGATCCGACGGAATTCATAACCGTGAAGACACTGGAGGTGCTGGTGGATCCGAACAACCCGCGCCGCTACACCGTGGATACTTCGTTTCTGCCGAAGGTGGTGTGAGCGGTTGGCGGCCGGGCGGCTTCACCGTGGAGGGAGAGACCAAGCCAGACGGCTTGGTCAATGACGGAAGTATTCGATGTATCGGCAACTCCCTGGTTTTCAATTTGACGCATAGTCGTTCACTGAGCAGGCGCGGGTGAAGACCACTCCCGCAACGCCACATCTCCAGGGATGACGGCCGCCGCGACACCTCGCTTAGCGAGAGATGTACGCATGGCGATTCCCAATACTCGCGGCATCTGGTCCGGTTGCGAAACCAATTCGCAGTAAATGGCTGCAAGTCCTTGAACAGATACTCCGGATGCGTCTCCTGAAAGTAGCCGCTTCCAATCTCGTTATCCGGAACCTGCGCCGCAATCGCGATTACCGGCACACGGTCCCGATGGCAATCGAAGAGGCCATTGATGAGGTGAAGATTGTCCTGGGCCGCAACTGCCCGCGCACACGGCGATCTCTCCTGTAAGGTGAGCCTCCGCGCCGGCCGCAAGAGCAGCCACCTCCTCGTGCCTGACATGCAGGCACTCGATCTTCTTACGTCTGCGGATCGTATCGGTCAGGCCATTTAAGGAATCGCCCGCCACACCATAAACCGCTTTACGCCTGCGTTCACCAGCGTTTCGATGAGTCTGTCCGCCACGGTGGTCTTTATGTGTTTGTCTAATCTCGTTCCGAACTATCGCCGGCGACTTACTCCATTATCCGCAACTGGATCCGCGACCCGTCCGCGCCGCCGACGTACACGCGCTCGAAGGCCTTCTGGAAATCGCTCGAGAGCGCCTTGGGAATCTCCATGAACTTCTGCGGATTGCGGTCCGTCAGCGGAAACCAGGAACTCTGCACCTGTACCATGATCCGATGTCCCTGCCGCCAGGTATGCGCAATGTCCGGCAGATAGAATGCGATCCGGTCCGGCTGGTTGGGATCGAACGGTACGGGCTTTTCAAAGCTCTTGCGGAACTTACCGCGGAATGGCTCGCCGCGGATCAATTCCTGGTATCCTCCCATGGGCACCGCGGTGGCTGCTGCCGGAGCCGTCGGCGCTGCCCCGAACGCTGCCCCGGCCGCCGGCGCCGCATTGTTATAGTCCGGATAATCGCCCGGGAACACGTCGATCACTTTCACGTCGAAATCCGAGTCCGTCCCGGAGGTCGACACCTTCAGATCCACTTGAATCGGCCCAAACACCGGCACGTCATGGTCCAGCGGCTCGGTCTTGAACACCAGCACATCGGGACGCATGGCGGCGAACCGCTGGTCCTCGGTCATATACGAATTGAGGATCCCTTGCACGATGCGGCCCACGTATGGCACCGGCTTCGCGGGGTCCGACAGGTACTCTTCGAATCCCGCCTCCGCCGGCCGGCTCCATGCCAGCTTGCCGTGGGCGTCCAGGAACAGGTCGGTGGGCTTGGCTTCGCCGGGCGGCCACCGATCGAAACGGCGCCACTGGTTCAGGCCCGTTTGAAACACCCACGCCTTGGGAAACTTGCCATCGCCGCGGCCCTTCAGGTAGTAGAGGAAGAAAGGGAACTCGATGCGTTCCCGGTAATACGGCCCGGTCTTCGAGCCGAAGTTGATGTTGCCCAGCCGGTCGCCATCGCCGCGCCCGAAACCGCCGTGGTTCCACGGACCCATCACCAGCATGTCCGCCGGCGGCGTATTCTTCTCCATGAAATCGAACTGCCGCAGCAGCCCCTGCGGATCTTCGTTGTCGTACCAGCCGCCCACCAGCATCACCGCCGGCTTGATGGCCTTCAGGTGCTTCCAAATGGCCCGCGACTGCCACTCTTGGTCGTAGCTGGTGTGGTCGATGTTCATGTTCCACATGGGCTGCGTGTGCTTGAAGTACTTCTCGTCGGCGTTGGCCAGCGACCCCAGGGCGAGGTAGAAGTCGTAGCCATCCGGCGTGCCGTAATCGAAGGGCAGCGTGCGCGGAGGCGGCGCGGGATCGCCCTGGCGGTTGCGGAACCCCATGTAGAAGCTGAAACGGTGCGCCAGCATGAACGCGCCGTTGTGGTAGACGTCGTCGCCCATGTAGTAATCCGTAACCGGAGCCTGCGGCGCCACCGCCACCAGCGCCGGATGCGCGTCGATCATCCCCGCCGTGGCGTAGAACCCCGGCTGCGACACGCCCCACATTCCCACCTTGCCGGTATTGCCGGGAAGGTGCTTCACCAGCCAATCGACGGTATCCCAGGTGTCGGTACTCTCGTCGGTGTCTTTCGGCCCGTTCTTCACCGGCTTGTGCGGGCGGATGGTGACGAAATCGCCCTCGCTCATGAACCGGCCGCGCACGTCCTGGTACACGAAGATGAACTTCTCGCGCTCAAACAGCTCCGAGGGACCCAGGCTCGTCCGGTACTGGTCGGCGCCATACGGCGCCACGTTGTAGCCCGTCCGCTGCATCATTATCGGATACGTCCGGCCGTCGGTGAATACGTCCTTGGGCACGTAAACCGACGTAAACAGCCTGGCGCCGTCGCGCATGGCGATGCGGTACTCGAACTTGGTGTAGTTCTCGCGGATGAAGAGGGCGCGATCGCCCGTTGCGGCGGCGGCGCTCGTCTGGTTGGCTGCGGCGCCTCCACGGCCTCCCTGCGCCGCGGCGCCTCCCATGGGGTGCCGGGCAACGAGGAGCGACTGAAGGCGTTTCTGCACGAAGTGAGGCGAACATGGCTGCGGATGCTACGGCGACGAAGTCAGCGGACCCGCTGGACGTGGGAGCGATTCATGGCGCGACTCGGCAACTTGCTACCGGCGGTGGAGATCCAACATCCGTATCCGACAG
>JBKQPR010000016.1:0-22649 GCA_052144935.1 Bryobacteraceae bacterium | reverse complement strand
AGTATGTCCGCCCGCAATGGGTGAAAGAGATTCGCCGCCAGACTGTGACCCACAAGCGGTTCAAACGCCTGGTTGACCAGTGGATCGACCTGAGTATCGAGCACTCACGGCTGACCCTACTCAAGCCTGACTGACGGGCTGGAACTCGGTACTCTCAAGAAGGAAGTTCTCGCGAGACTCGGTGTTCGGAGGAACCTGATAGGCGAGGTCATCAATCGGCTGAGGGAGGAAGCGGAATTGGCTGACGTTCGTCTCACAACCGACGTATCGCCCGATCCCGGCGACAATCCGTTCTGCGCCTGTGCTGAGCAGGGGCGGGCCGCCTTCATTGCCACACTTAATCGAAAGGACTTCCCTCAAAAGAGGCTGTCCGCGAAGGTGATCTCCCCAGGCGATCCCATGCCAACCACACGCCGCCGTCGTCGCCCGCAAAGCGGTTGAGAGGCGCAAGTTCGGCATCAAGCCCGCGGCCCGTGAGAATTGGGAGCAAGGCCGCACAAGACCGGACGATCCGGCGCGTATACTCCCGGCTGTGGTCACGTGGATATCGACCCGGTCAAGGATACGCCCCTTCACCAAGGGAACAGAGGCCGTCCGATCCCACCAGCCCCGACTGTGCGGTACGCTGAAACTGAGGACAATATGGCGACGATCAACGTGCCGGAAGATGTGCTCGCCGGATTGCAGGCAAGAGCCGAGGCCGAGGACAAGACCGTTGAGGAACTGGTGGAGGAAGTGCTAAGAGCCAGCGTCAAACCGCCATCCTGGGAAGAACTGCTGGCCTATGGCCAAGAGCGGGGTCGCGCCTCCGGATACACCGAGGAGCAGGTGCCGGACGTAGTGCATGATTGGCGGCGCGCGCAACGGCCGTGACCTCGATCACGGCGGACACCAATTTCTACATCAGCGCGCTGAACTATCCTGGCCCGCCTTTGCGGCTGCTGGTTCTCGCCCGCTCCGGAAAGATCAGGCTGGACATCTCCGATGCGATCATGTTCGTGCCACTGCTTGTGAGAAGCTAGAACCGGGGAAAACAGCCATGAAAAAGCCAACGGCGCCGAAAAAGACTGGGGAGAGTCGCAGCGTCGGCCGCGAGATCGTCACCAGTCTCAAAGAGGCCATCGCGTGGGCCGGCGGACAGGACGTTCCCGTGCGCGTGACGACTGTCCATGTCCCGGCGACCGACGTGCGGGCATTGCGCCGCAAACTCGGGCTGAGCCAGTCGGAGTTCGCGGCCAAGTTCGGTTTCCAGCCCGCGACCCTTTAAGAACTGGGAGCAGGGCCGCACGAGGCCGGACGGTCCGGCGCGCGTCCTGCTGGCTGTGATCGCGCGGCATCCCGATGCGGTGGAGGATGCGCTGCGGAAGGCCGGTTAGGTCCTGTACCACGGAACCGGTGTCGGCTTGCGGCGCGGTGCGAGAATGGATCATGTCCTTTCCATCCGCGCCCAGCGCCCTTGACCCCCGCACCCAGTTGTTTCCCATCCTGACTCCCGCCCAGATCGATCGCATTCGCCCGTGGGGCCGATTGCGGAGTGTCCAGCGCGGCGAAATCCTCTTCAAACCCAACGATACGGGCATCCCGTTCTTCGTGCTGCTCTCGGGAAACATGGAAATCGTGCAGCCGATTCTCGACGGCGGCGAGCGGCCCGTCGCCACCCACGGTCCCGGCGCATTCACGGGCGAGATTACCATGATCTCCGGCCAGCGGTGCCTGGTGCTCGGACGCGTGACCGAGCCCGGCGAGTTTCTGGAACTCAGCGGAGATGCGCTGCGGTCGCTGGTGGCGCGGGACGCGGAACTGAGCGAAATCCTGCTGCGCGCGTTCATCCTGCGCCGCGTGGAACTCATCAAAGCCGGTTTTGGGAACGTGATCCTGATGGGCTCGCGCCACTCCGCGCAGACGCTGGAGTTGCGCGAGTTTCTAACCCGCAACGGACATCCGTTCTGCTACATCGATCTCGACGTGGACAAGGGCTCGCAGGCTCTGCTGGATCGCTTCAACGTGAAGCTGTCCGAAGTGCCGGTGGTGATCTGCAACGGCCGTAACGTGCTGCGCAGCCCGTCGATTCAGGAGCTGGCCAACTGCCTGGGCTTCAACAGCAGCATCGAAGGCACGCACGTGCGCGATTTGATCGTCGTCGGCGCGGGGCCGGCGGGTCTGGCGGCGGCGGTTTACGCGGCCTCGGAAGGCCTGGATGTTCTGGTGATTGAGACCAGCGCTCCGGGCGGGCAGGCGGGATCGAGTTCCAAGATCGAGAACTACCTTGGTTTCCCGACCGGAATCTCGGGGCAGGAGCTGGCTTTGCGCGCGGCCACCCAGGCGCAGAAATTCGGCGCCAACATGATGATCGCCCGCAGCGTGGCGCGGCTCAACTGCGGCGCCCGCCGGTACGAGGTGGTGCTCGACAGCGGTGAAGCGCTGGCGGCGCGCGCGATCGTGATCGCCACCGGAGCGCAATACAACAAGCCGCGGATCGCCAACCTGGAGAAGTTCGAAGGCCAGGGGATCTACTACGGCGCCACTTATATCGAGTCGCAGTTGTGCGGGAGCGAAGAGATCGCCGTGGTGGGAGGGGGAAACTCGGCCGGGCAGGCCGCGGTGTTCCTGTCGCAAACCGCCAGCCAGGTGCACATGCTGGTGCGGGCGGGGGAGCTGTCGAGCACCATGTCGCGATATCTGATCCAGCGGCTGACCGAGAACCCGCGGATTGAACTGCATCTCAATAGCGAGATCGTCGCGCTGGAGGGCGGCGCGCGCCTGGAGCGCGTGGTGTGGCAGGACAAAAAGACCGGCGCGATTTCGACCAGTGGTGTCCAGCACGTGTTCATCATGACGGGAGCGTCGCCCAGAACCGAGTGGCTGCGTGGCTGCGTGGCGCTGGATGACAAGGGCTTCATCCTGACCGGGCGCGATCTGGAGACCGCCGCGCCGGGCCAGAACCCGCCATGGCGGCTGGCGCGCCCTCCCGAGATGCTGGAGACCAGTCTGCCTGGCGTGTTCGCGGTGGGCGACGTACGAGCGGGCAATGTAAAGCGCGTGGCGTCGGCCGTCGGCGAGGGCGCCATCAGCATTCACCTGGTGCATCGGGCGCTCGCCGAGGTGTAGCGGCTGCCGCCGTTGCCCGGGTCAATCGGCGTTCGCCTTCATCGATACGGCGTCCCAGAGGCGCACGCGATGGCCATCCGGATCGGCCAGTTCGGCTCCGTAACCCGAAAGTGTTTGGGCCGGCGTCGTGGTAAACCGGACTCCTCGCCGCATCAGGCGGCCGTAGGTTTCTAAGATGTCGTCAACTTGGGAGCTTGGAGGATCGAACTCAGTGCAAAGGTGAGTAGGGCCATTGCCAGTCCGGGGTGTTCTTGCTGTTGGCGCCATCTCTCGCTTGTGGACGGCCGAGGTCGTAAGGGGTTGAGATTGAGTGCTAAGGCAGGCGGATGGGGTTGCTGACAGCCGTCATTTTGCCGGTGAGCGCTTCCTGCACCAGGACGCGCAGTGTGTAGGAACCGGACGGCGCGTGGAGCGAGAGCGAGACCGTGAGGCCGGCGGCCGAAAGAGCTGCGAAGCTGTGGTCTTTCAGTGCAAGATCGGCCACGGCCTGTCTGCCGGCGACGAAATTGCCTCCGCCGTCAAGCAGCGCCGCGATCACAGTCAGCTTCTGCGTGCGGCGGGCGTTCTTGGTCTCGAAGTTGAGCCGGCTCACGTCGATCCAGGCCTTCGTGACAACCCTGGGGCCGGTATTGGACATGCTTGGTTCGGCGGTAATGCGGGCGGCGACATCGGACGGCGAGTCTGTTCCCAGTAGGATATGGTCGCGATTCGTCTGGGACGAATCGCCGGGCGCTGCTTGGGAAATCGCGTTGTATCCCATTCGAGCTTCCACCGAGCCATGGTGGCCGCCGGTCAGCCGCACCTTCAGCGGATGATACTTGCTGTCCAGGGCTGCCTCTCCCGGCGTGAAACCAAGCAAGTACAGGACTTCAGGCACAGCGGCGAGGCGGCGAAATCCCAGGCCCAGGTCATTGTTGTTGCGAAAGAAACGGCCGCCGGTTGCCGAGGCCAGTACAGCCAATCCGTCGTCCTTGGCGTCTTCCGTGCGGCTCTGGACGGCGATTTCCGCGGGATGCATACCGCGAGCCATGCGCGGTGTGCTGGCGTCTCCGCCGGGGATTACGGTGTAGATCCCCCTGAGGTCCATGCCGCTAATGATCACCCCGTTATGTAAGGCTGCGTTGCCGAGGACTTCCAGTTCCTGCTCGGCGCCTCCGCTGACGAACCCCGATGAGGCCAGCAGCACTAAACGCTGGCCAGGCATTTTCCCTACGGCCGTTAGGATTGCGGAAATCGAACCCAGGGTATGATCGGTGTTGGCCCGCACCTGCTTCCAGACAACGTCGGCTCTAGACTCGGCCGCCCGTACGGCCAAATCCATTTCCGAGATGTGATAGCAGCTTGCTGCCTCCGCCGCTTTGGCTTGGAGCAATTGTGGATCGAGGTGATTGGCGATCAGATACGACTCGTATGCGCGAATGACAGGGCATGTGTGAAGGTCGTCCGCGTAACTGGTATGGAGCGTGACCGCCTCGATCGCCTGGCGAAGCTTGGCAACATCGGCCGTGAACTCGACGGCTTGGGACAGGGCCGTGGTGAATATGCCCACCAGATCGCCGGCAATGAGAGCTTCGGCAACGAACCTCTCGCCGGCAGTCTTGGCGGACCGCAAGCTCGCGGGGTCGGTATTCAGGTCGTCAAAAACCAACGCGATATAGCGCTTGGGCAATTCTGGAATGGCCTCAGCCGCGCCAGCCGCGGGAAGCGATGCGCTCGGATTGGTTTCGATGGACGCTCCGGCGCGCGCGAAGGTTTCCACGGAAAACGTCGAGATCTCCTGCTTCTTGCCCGCGTCGAACAGCTCGAAGTTCCCGCGCTTGAGACCGGCGATCGCGACGCCCTTGGAGTCCCGAACCACAGTTGGGACTTCCACCAGCTCCACCTGAGTACGAATGATTCCGGATGCAGGGGACGGCGAGTATGGGGCAGCGTGCAAGCTCATCTCGTCGGCGCCGATCGGCGATTGAGCGAAAAGAAAGCCCGCGAGTGAGGCCAGCGCAACAGCGCAAATGGGGAGTCGCGATTCCGAGTTGACAATCACAGAGAGCCAACATCATTGTACTGCTATCGTTTCCGCTATTCCGTGTTGGCTGGGCGTTTCCCACGGTTAGGGTCCGCAGTTCGCTTCTCTATGCCCGCCGTTGGATATCTCGAAGTCCCCATTTGCGGATCGTTTCGCATCGGGCGGTAGGTATTCCCATGGCGACTGATGCTGTGACCCGCACGGCCGCAGTAGATCTCGTTCCCGACACGACGGAATGTTCCGGGCGCACGATGCTCCGATAGGATCACGCGCCACTCGGAAACAGCTCCAGCCGCATGAAAAGGGGAGTTGTCGATGGGTGGGGCCAACAGGGCACCTCGCCTGACCGCGCTCCCCGCCACCAAGTCCGCCAGCGTCACGGCCGAGGTCTACCGAGGAGGTTTGGGAGGCAGGCGGCGAGGCCGTTGCTTCACCGAGACGGACCTGATGATGAGGCGCCCCCGGCCTGTGGCTGGCAGTGGCGACCTGGATCGACGCACCGCCGCCAGAAGCAGCGCCTGCACCTCCGGCCTGGCCAGCGTCGCCGCACTCTCCAGGCGAATGAACCGGTTTTGGTTGCCACTGCCTTGGAGGAGTCTGTGCGGGTCGGGCAACTTAGCGCCCCAATAAAACGCGAGTCCCACTCCTTTGGCATTGGCGGCTAAGGAAACGAAGCAGTCCGGTGGACGCTCGGTGGTGCAGAAACCGATGACGAAAAAGTTGTAGTTATCGTAGACCAGTTCGTTGGCGGTGGGGAACTGTCTCCGGAGCGCCGAACGCGCCGCGCGCACGACTCTCGCCACCGCCGGGTCGAACTTCGCGATAAAGCCGGCGAGCTGTTTGGCGGGAGTATCGGGCGAGGTCACTTGGAAGCCTTGTCGCCCGGCGATGCCGCGGAATCCTGCTTCGCCGGCTTGCGGGAACATGTGGGACAGGTGGCATCCGGCAGCAATCCTGCTTTACCCGCAGTCATGGGGTAATATGCCGAATACCCGTACGTGTGACCCTGCGGGCCCATCAGCTCGATGGTGGGAGACGCCTGGCCTTTCTTATTCACCGCAAAGCCGAAAACCCCGCGATCGACGCCAGCCTCATCCACCAGCACGAACTTGCGAGCCCGGATCTCCTGCGGCACACGCGTCTGCTCCTGCGCCCGGACCGGTGCGGGCGCGATACGTTGGGAAACGATCCCGCCGAGGAAACCGGCGGCCATGGCCCCTGCGATGGTGGTCTTAGCGCTCATGGATTCCAGTATGCTCCTGGAAACACTAAAGGGGCCAACGAGGGATGGGGGGAACGAACCGATTGTCATGTCACCGGCAGGGTCGCGGGATTTTTCATCGCGACGGCGTGGCCAGCGTGGCCCACTTGGATTCCCAGCCGGCCGGCAGTACGTAGTTGGGTTTGCTGGAGGGAAACAGGAACGTGCCCACGTCCCAGAACTCCAGGCCGCGGCTTCTAGAGTGAAGCGCGGCGCCCAGTTTTTGGGCCAGCGCCGCGTTGCTGTCGTACTTCGCGGCGAAGGGCGAGGAGATGTCGCCCCGCGTCAGGCGGTTGAACGACATGGCGATCAGGAAATAGGGTTCCGGCAGTAGGTGCCGCTCCAGGCGAGTGATGCGGCCCCGCACGATGGCGCCGGGGTGGATCAGGATGTCGCTCGACGCGGAGCGGCGCACCGGTTTCACCACTTCGGCCGAGACGGGGTCGCCGGCCGCGGCCGTGGCGGTGTCGATGGGCGCAGTCAGCGCGAGCTCCACCGGCAGGCCGATGGGCAATGCAAGGGGCGTGCGCACCACCGGTTTCGCCGTGGCGCCATCCGCGTTTGAGCTCGAATCGAAGTGCAGCTCCGATTCCGCCTGGTATTCGCGGCAATTGGCGAAGGTGGTCACGTTGCTGGTCTCTCTCGCGTCGTCCATCACGATGTCGAGCTGGCCCTCGCGCGGCAGCAGCACATCGCCATCGCCGATATGCACGCTCTGGTAATCCAGCGTGGATTCCAACTGGCACATGGAGCTGCCGGCCGGCAGGTGCGCGGCCTCCACGGTAAAGCGCCGCAGCTCGAGCGATGCGGGATCCAGCCAGAAGGTCCCATCGTAGGGCGCCATCTGCCAGGTGGCGCCGGTTTTCACGCGGTAGCGGCTGGCCGCGGGGGAGACGCGATAGCGGTACTCGAGCACCCTACGGCTGCCGTCCGCTTTCTCGCCCACATACTGGAAATCCACCGCGGGATTGTCGAAGACCCCGATCAGATGCGTGCCGAACGAGCCGGTGCCGATGGGGCCCTCGTGGATAATCTCATCCACATCGCGCGTGTCAAACCGCGTGGCTCCCGGCCAGGCGTGGATCTCGTTCCCTTCCGATACCGTCACCTCGAGCCGCAGGCGGTCGGTGGATTCCAGCGTCAGCGGCTTGGTGCGGCGGTCGCGCGCGGCTTGAATCTGGCTGCACGAGGCCGCCCTCTCCGGCTGGGGCGGCGGTTCATAGTAGCTGCGGTCCACCGTCTCGATGCAGGCATACTTCGAGAGGCGGCGCGTCATCGACTGCAGATTCGCGCGGGCGCGTTCCAGCACTTCGCCGCGATCCCGCTCGGCCTGGCCTCGTACGGATGTAAGAACCAGCAGAGGCAGCACCAGCCGGGTCGGCAGATGCATGCGGCCTACTTCTTGGCCGCCGTGGCGACCCGCGGCTTCCAGTTTTGCGCAGCCTGGTCGGTCGTCGACACGTCGGCGGGCGACATCTTGGCGGCCTGCGCGGCGCGCAGCTTTTCCACGCTCTTGTCGCCGTGCAGGTAGGCCAGGGTCAGCCAGAAGTAGGCGCGCCTGGTGTCCTGCCCGATGCCCAGCCCGGTGGCATAGCGTGTGCCCAGTCTGGCCTGCGCCGGAGGGTAGCCTTGGCTGGCGGCGGCGCGCACCCAGCGGACGGCCTGCTCCTCGTCGTGCGGGATGCCGCCCTTCCCCTCGGCATACAGGCGGCCGAGGTTGAATTGCGCCTCGGCGTGGCCTTTCTGGGCCGCCAGCTCGTACCAGTAGGCGGCCTGTTTCTGGTCCTGCTGCATACCGTAGCCTTCGATCAGGTACCAATCGGTCGAGGGGCCGTCCGAATCGGGATTATTGGCCATCTGGAACCAGCGCAGTGCGTCGGCTTCATCGCGCGGCATGCCCCATCCGCGCGAATACATCTGGCCCAGGGCGAACTCGGCTTCCGAGTTGCCCTGCTCGGCGGACTTGCGATACCAGCGCTCGGCCAGCGTGAGATCGCGCTGGACTCCTTTCCCCTGGGCGTACAGGACACCCAGATCGAACTCCGCTTCCGCCTGTCCGGCTTCGGCGGCCGCCCGCCACTCGCGGAAGGCAGTGCCATAGTCCTTGTTCTTGAAAGCCTGCATGCCCGCGGCGGTGTCGGCCCAGACCGGCAAGGCATACAGCAGCATCACCCCTACTCCAAACAGCACGCTACGTCTTGAGCGATATTGCATACCCGCTCTCCTTTCCGCAATGACCGCCTGCTGAGTAAGTTGTAACACAAATGGAGCAGGGGCGAGTATGCCGGCAGGCGGAGGAGGGTGTCGGCTGGCACATAGGAAGATCCGCTCATCGGTGGAGCCAGGGGGGCCTGGATACCGAAAGCACGTGGACGGTGAGCGTGCACTTTCGGCGCCAATCGAGCCCACTGGGAGCGACTGTCCCGTCGATGCTCGAAGGAGAGGAACTCTTAAGAGTAGATCGGAGTCCAATAACGAAATCCGCTATGTACGCGAAACTGAAAACGGCAGCACTTGCCGCCTCGATCATGGGGGCAGGCGTCTTTGCAATCGCCCTGGTCTCCGGGCTTCTTTACGAGCGGGTACAGCGTGCGCGGGACCGGGAGCACTTTCCGCAAATCGGCCGCTCCGTGGATATCGGCGGCCGGATGCTCAATATCTATTGCTCTGGCGCGGGGCAGCCCGCCGTCATCTTTGAAAGGGGCGCCCCATGGACGCTTTACAACAAGCCGAAGGCGATGTTCGAAAATGGCGCCCCGCTGCCAGGCTACGGTTGGGTAAGGATTCAGCGTGAGCTGGCAAAAACTACCACGGCGTGCTGGTACGATCGGGCGGGTTCCGGCTGGAGCGACCTCGGTCCTTATCCGCGCGACAGTGCGTCCCAGGCTCGCGATTTGCATGCTCTCCTGCAAAGGGCAGGGGTGCCACCGCCTTATGTGCTGGTGGCGGAATCGTCGGCTGCCCTGGATGCTCACGTGTACGCGGGCTTCTATCCGGCGGACGTGGCCGGTTTGGTGTTTGTCAACGGTGTCCATCCGGATCTTCTCATCAAGACACGACCTGCCAGCCGGAGACTGGCGCGGTTGCCAGAGTTTGTCGGCCACTCCCAAGACGCCGTGGCGCAAGTATTCAACCAGGTTGGGCTTTACCGGTTAGGCTTGCCGAATCGTCCGGCGCCCGCCCCTCCACCGAAAGGCATAACGTCCTCGGAATGGAACACGATCTGGCGCCTGACCCAGTCCTCCAAGGCGCGGTCCGCGCTCATACAAGATATCGCCTCCTGGGAACAGAGCACCGCCGAGGCGCGTCGAGCGGGGGGTCTCGGCGACCGTCCATTGATCGTGCTCAGCGCGGAAAACACGGCCATGGCATCCGAATACCGCAGCGTGTGGATGGAGCTACAGACCGATTTAGCCCGATTGTCCGCGCGGGGAGAGAATATCTTTCTCGACGAGAGCAGTGGCGATCTGATTTACCAGGCGCCCGACGCGATCGTCGAAGACATTCGCCAAGTTCTCCGTGAAGTCCGGCAGCCGGGAGGACCGCGCTAGCTACGCCAGGTCCCCGACCGCGGGATATTGCGCTTCTGCCGAGAACCACTCCCCTGAAGACGCGGTCCAAGTTACTGGCTCCGCCAGAGCGCTCAGCCGCGTCTTCAGGCGCTTCGGCGGGCCGCAGGCCCGTGGACACTCCCTCACGGTCGTGGCTCGGAACAGAGCCGGGCCCAGCCCGGGCCGGCAGGGCGCCCGCGAGCGGCTCCGAGCGGAGCCAGGTGCAGAGGGCGCTGGGCCCCAGAGGGCACTCTGGGAGCGGATCCCCCAAGAGCACCACATCACACGGTCGGAGACCCAGCCGGCCGCCGAAAAGTGCTGTGACGTTGATGTTCGCTGGGCCTGCCGCCTACTCCATGCGCAGCGCGGCGACCGGGTCCACTCGCATGGCGCGGCGCGCCGGCAGGTAGCAGGCTGCCAGTTCCACCGCCAGCAGGATCGCAGGGACGGTTGCGAAGGTGGCCGGATCGGTCGCGGTCACGCCGTAGAGCAGGCTGGCCAGCACGCGCGTCAGCGGCCATGCCGCGCACCAGCCCAGCGCGATGCCGGCTGCGGCCGGCGCCAGCCCCTGCCGCAGAATCATGCGCGCCACATCCGCGCGGCTGGCTCCCAGCGCCATGCGCACGCCGATCTCCTGCGTGCGGCGCGCCACCGAATAGGAAGCTACGCCATAAATCCCGGCCGCCGCCAACACCAGCGCCAGCGCGGCGAAAATCCCCAGGGTGACCGTGCCGAAGCGGCGCTGGGAAGTGGCCGTGTCGACGAGCGACTGCATGGACGTCACCAGGTAGACCGGCTGGTCTTTGTCCACGCGGGCCACCGCTCGGCGCAGTGGTTCGGCGAAGCCGGCCGCACTGGCCGCCGTGCGCACCACCACGAATTGCGGGAAGAACGGCTGCCCCTGTTCCATGGGCAGGTAAATGGCGGGCGAGGGCGGCTTGTCGGGCGAGACTTCGCGGGTGGCCTTCACAATGCCGGTGACTTCCAGCCAAGGCTGGCCGGGTTGGGCGTCGATGCTCAAGCGCTTGCCGATGGCATCCTGGCCGGGCCAGAATCGCGCGGCCGCGATTTCGTCGACCAGCGCGAGCCGGCGTCCGGCGGCCACCTCCTGCGCGGTCCACTGGCGCCCGCGCAGAACGGGAATGCCGATGGTTTCCAGGTAGCCGTCGCTGGCCGGCACGATCTCCGCCTGCGGGCGGGCCGCGCCGGAGGCCACGGGTACGTCCTCGATGCGCAGGAAACTACCGGGGAAGTTGCCGGAGAGCGGCACTCCGATCACGGCGCCGGCGGATTCCACGCCCGGGATGACGCGCAGCTCATCCATCAGGCGGCGGTAGAAATTCACCTTGGCGGGAAAATCCGGATAGCGCTGCGGCTGCAGGTTGGTGATGATGGCGGTCAGCACGCGTTCGGGCCGGTATCCGGGGTCCACCGCCAGCAGGCGCGCGAAGCTCTGCAGCAGCAGGCCGGCGGCAATCGTCAGCAGCACGGCGAGCGCGACTTCCCCGGCCACCAAGAGGGCGCCCCAGCCGCGGCGCGGGCCCACGCTGCCGCGCCCGCCCGCTAGCGCGGTTTGCGGATTGGAGCGCGCCGATTGCCACGCGGGCGCCACTCCGAAGAACAGGCCTGCCAGCGTGGAGACCGCCGCGGTGAAGGCCAGCACCACGACATCGATGCGCACCCGCTCCAGGCCCGGCAGATCGGGCGGGGCCAGCGCCAGAACGAACTTGCGGCTGGCGGCTGCCAACAGAATACCGGCAGCGCCGCCGAGCGCAGCGATCAGCAGCGCTTCGGTGGTCCACTGGCGCACCAGCCGGCCGCGGCTTGCGCCCAGCGCCAGGCGGACGGCGGTTTCGCGCGAGCGGGCGGCGGCGCGCACCAGCAGCAGGCCGGCGATGTTGGCGCAGGCGATCAATACAACCAGGCCGGTAGCGGCCAGCACGATGAGCATCGCCAGGCGCGACCGGCCCAGCACGGAATCCGCCAGAGGGACCACGCGAACTCCGCGGTCCGCGTTGGTGGCCGGGTACTGGCGGCCCAGGCGCGCCGCAATGCCATCCAGATCGGCCTGCGCCCGAGCCAGCGTGACGCCGCGGCCCAACCGCGCCACCACCGATCCCCCGAAATTCTCGCGGCCCTCGCGACGAACGTCGATGCCCAGTGGAATCCAGAAGGCCATCTGCCGGGTCGCGGGGTTTACCGAGGTGGGGATGGTGAGCGGGAAATTGAACCCCGGCGGCATGACTCCGATGACCAGCCAATCCTGGGAGCCGAAGCCAACCAGCGAAATGTTCTTGCCTAGAATCGACGGATCGGCCGCAAACCGCCGCCGCCACAGACTGTCGCTCAGCAGGATGACGTGCGGGCTGCCGGGCAAGTCCTCCGGCTCCTCAAACGCACGGCCCAGGCGCGGCTCAACGCCGAGAAGCCGGAGCAAGCCGGCCGAGACGCGGGCCCCATACAGGGCTTCGGGGCGGCCATCGCGCGCAAAATTCAACAGCGCGAAACGCTGCATGCCGAAGCTTTCCAGGGTCAGGTTTTGCTCGCGGAAATCCGCGGCGTCGCGCCAGTTCAGGCCGGGGGCCAATTCCCCGGTGCGGGCGTTGCGCATTTCGAGCGACACCAGCCGGTCCGGATCGGGAAAGGGTAGTCCTGGCAGCAGCACCGCGCGCACCAGGCTGAAGATCGCGGCGTTGGAGCCGACGCCCAGCGCCAGCGTGAGCACGGCGGTGGCGGTGAAGCCGGGATTGCGCCGCAACATGCGGACGGCATAGCGGAGATCCTGCATGGTCCTCGAACTGGACGTTGCGCGGGGCCGGGCGGTTTCCGTCAGAATGCAGTGACAAGAACGCTCCCTGACGGTCGCGGCTCCGAAAGCGCATCGGAAGTCGCATCGGAAGGCACATCGGAAAGCGCATCGGAGCCGCGACCGTCAGGGAGCGGTGCTTTGCTCAGCGGCCCTCCGGAGTGAACTTCCATAGGGTGCCGCGCTCGCCATCCACCAGCTCGGTGACCATGTAGGCGATATCGCCCTCGGCTCCAACGTCGTACACCGCCACGATATTGGGATGATTGAGCGCGGCCACGGCGCGGGCCTCCTGCGCGAAGCGCTGGCGGCGGGAGGGATCGCGGGCAAACTCGGCCGGCAGGGTTTTCAGGGCCACGTCGCGAGCCAGGCGGGTGTCGCGGGCGCGATAGACCTCGCCCATGCCCCCGGCGCCCAGCGGCGCGAGGATTTCGTAAGGGCCGAGGGTTGTGCCTGGAGCCAAGGGCATATGGTGACCAATTCTAACCTAGACAGGAGCCACGAGGCAGGAGTCAGAAGTCGGAAGCAAAACCCGCCACCCAGCGCGGAGAGGGCCCAACTGTTGGATGCTACCCTGAAAGTTCACCTCAATCTCACCTGTTATGCCCGAATCTCCAATTACCGCCCGCGGTGAGGACTTCGCCACCTGGTACCAGGACGTGGTACTCCAAGGCGACATGGCCGAGCCCGCCGAAATTGTCAAAGGCTGCATGGTCATCAAACCCAATGGCTATGCGGTGTGGGAGCTGCTGCAGCGCGAGCTGGACGACCGCTTCAAGGCCACCGGCCATCAGAACGCGTACTTCCCCCTGCTGATTCCGCAGAGCTTTCTGCGCAAGGAGGCCGAGCACGTGGAAGGCTTCTCGCCGGAGCTGGCGGTGGTGACCATCGCGGGCGGCAAGGAGCTGGAGGAACCGTATGTCATCCGGCCCACCTCCGAGACCATCATCGGCTACTTCTTCGCGCGTTGGATTCAGAGCTGGCGCGACCTGCCGGTGCTGATCAACCAGTGGGCCAACGTGATCCGCTGGGAGCTGCGCACGCGCCTGTTTCTGCGGACCACCGAATTCCTCTGGCAGGAGGGCCACACGGCGCATGCCGGCCACGAAGAGGCCATCGAGGAGGTGCTGCGCATTCTCGACATCTATGCCGCTGTGGCCGAAGACGTGATGGCCATGCCGGTGATTAAAGGCGTGAAGACGCGCGCCGAGAAGTTCGCCGGCGCGTTGAAGAGCTACTGTATCGAGGCCATGATGCAGAACGGCATGGCGCTGCAGGCGGGCACCAGCCACGACCTGGGCCAGAATTTCGGCAAGGCCTTCGAGGTCCGCTTTCAGACCAAAGAAGGGCAGCTCGAGTATGTCTGGCAGACGAGCTGGGGCGTGAGCACGCGCCTGATTGGCGGGCTGATCATGACGCATTCGGACGACAAGGGCCTGGTGCTGCCGCCGCGCCTGGCGCCCACGAAGGCCGTGCTGGTGCCGATTTATCGCAAGGACCAGGAGCGGGCCCAGGTGCTGGAAGCCGCGCATCGCATCGCCAAGGAAATCGGCGCGCGCGTGGACGACCGCGAAGGCCAGTCGCCCGGCGCCAAGTTCTTCCATTGGGAGCGCCGCGGCGTGCCGGTGGTGCTGGAGTTGGGGCCGCGCGATCTGGCGGTCGGCAAAATCGTGGTGAAGCGGCGCGATACGGGCGCGAAGGAGGCGGTGGCGCAGAGCGATCTGGCGGCCAGGCTGCCGCGGGTGCTGGAGGAAATGCAGGCCGGCCTCCACCAGAACGCCAAGCAACGGCTGAAGGACAACACCGTGCTGGCCAACTCCATCGAAGAGGTGGAAGCCATTTTGCGGGACGCCGGCGCCGGGGCGCCCTCTGGGGTGCCCTCTGGGGTGCCCTCTGGGCCCGGCGGCGGCAAATTCGTGATGGCGCACTTGAAAGACGACCCCGCCTGCGACGCCCGTATGAAGGAGTTCAAAGCCACCGTGCGCTGCATCCCGCTGGTGGACGAATTCGACGGTCCCGGCAAGTGCATCGTCACCGGCGAGACGGTCGATCGGCGGGCGCTGATCGCGAAGGCGTATTGAGCCACGGCAGGCCAGGCTAGAGCTAGCAGGCTAGAGCTAGCAGGCTAGAGCTAGCAGGCTAGAGCTAGCAGGCTAGAGCTAGCAGGCTAGAGTTAGCAGGCTAGAGTTAGCAGGCTAGAGTTAGCAGGCTAGAGTTAGCAGGCTAACGGTTGTGGGGATCCAATTCCTCCAGGCGGCGGCAGCGACATCGGCCACCTCCTCATATACCGACAGCGGCCGCTGTTCTACTTCCGGCGGTACCAAACCGCAGCCCACCCCAGGCCCCGGCGGCAACCCGGCTGGCGGTTGGCCTTGCGGGGACCCACCCGGCGAACCGCGGGGCACCCTGGGGGTCCGGTCACGCCGCTCCCAACCTTGATAGGGATCCGGATCGATCACCGTCGCGCCCCGGCCTTCCGCCAGCCGGTGCTCGGCGATGATCCGGGTGTCGCCGGAAGGGTAGATTTCGATCTTGCCGCCTGAGACCGGTTCTCGCACCAGCACCGTTTTCCTGGCATGCCGGAAGGGAACCGGATAGCGGTTCGCACGATAGCTCAGCAGGCGGTCCTTGGAGACGTGCCGATCCTCCATATAGCTGGTGTCGTAATCGGGTTGCTCGTCAATGCGCAGCAGGGGCTCTTGGGCCAACCGGTCATATGGCACTGCGCGGCCGCCGCCAGCGCCCGTTCGGGAAACGGATCGTCATTCCTATCGCCCGCCGGGTCTATACCGGCAGGGAGGCCGGAATGTAGCGCGGCTTGTACGGGCAGCGCTTCTTGAATTCCGCGAAGTTGACGGTGAGGCCCAGGCCGGGACCTTCGGGCAGGGCCACCGTGCCCTCTTTCTGCATGGGGAATTTGCCGTCCGTCAATTCGAGATACAGATCGTTATCGGCAGCTTCCCATTCCTGGACCAGGAAATTACGGCAAACGGACATCGCGCTGATGGAGGCGACGTGGCCGATGGGCCCGCTGCACTGATGGGGCGCGACCTCGACGCCATAGGTTTCGGCGAGGGACGCGATTTTGCGAATTTCGGTGATGCCGCCGGCGTGCATGACATCCGGCTGAATGATGGCAGCGCCCCTGTGCTCCAGCAGTTCGCTGTATTCATAGCGGGTGAACAGGCCTTCGCCGGTGGCGATGGGCACGGGCGAGCGGGCGGCGACATCGCCCAGACCGCGGGCGGATTCGCGGAGGGTGGGCTCTTCGATCCAGAGCGGGTGGTAAGGCGCGATGGCCTGGGCCATTTCGATGGCCGAGCGCACGGAAAGAGTTTCGCTGGCTTCGAGGGCGAGATCCATGGAGTTACCGACGGCGCCGCGGACGGCATCGAGCTCGGCGGCGAGGCGCCGGATGCGCTCCTTTTCGGGCATGCCCATTGGAATTGACCATTTCACCGCTGTCCAGCCGCGGGCGCGGGTCTGGCGCCCCCACTCGGCGAACGCCTGCGGCGTGCGCTTCTCCCCTGTGAGGGATGCGTTCCAATGGGTGTAATAGACGCGGAGGCGGGGGCGGAGCGGACCTTCCAACAAGCGCCAAACGGGCAGACCGAGCCGCTTGCCCTCGATGTCCCACAGGGCGATGTCGATGGCGGAAAGCGCGGTCATGGCGGGCGGACCGTTGCGCCACCGGGAGAGCAGGTAATAGC
Organism: Bryobacteraceae bacterium; assembly: GCA_052144935.1. Classification (GTDB taxonomy): domain Bacteria; phylum Acidobacteriota; class Terriglobia; order Bryobacterales; family Bryobacteraceae; genus JOPF133. The sequence continues at coordinate 6,190 of JBKQPR010000016.1, read as the reverse complement.
TGCGGTTCCAGTGCTCCTCGATGCCGCCGGGGTCTTTGCCGAGGTAGCTTTCCTCCAGCCAGCGGATCTCGTTTTCGACGGCGTCCTGGCGGCCTTCCAGCGTGCCCTCGCCGAGGCCGGTGAGGCCGGCATCCGTCTTGACCTCAACGAACAGCAGGTCGCGCCAACGCAGAGTAAACTTGTGGACCTCAAAGCCGGTGATTTTGATGCGGCCGGGGGGAGCGGCGGCGAAAGCCGGCAGACCGGCGAGGCATCCGGCGAGGCGCGCGAGGCAACTGCGGCGGGTGAGGTGCGGTGTGGATGGCATGACCTCGATCTTATCCTTTCCGCAGCGGCGCGGGCCGGTTCGGATCGAAGACTGTTCGTGGCCCGGCGCCGCCGCGCGGCTGGACGCTCCCGGCCTCCAGTCGCATAACCGCCGCCCCACGCGCAGCGGGCGGGACGCCGGGCAGCGATCGCGGAAGCCGGCGCCGCCGGCTTATCTGGCGGCTGCCGGCCATTTTACCGGCACTGTCACTGGGTATCCCCTTGACTCACCCGACCACCAGATCTTGTGGCGGGGCAGCCCACGGGGCGCACCCCGTGCTACCCGGCGAAGCGGTAGGTGAGTGAAAGGGACACCCAGTTTACCGGCTTCGCTCGTCCTCGCTCACGCGCGGACAGCCGTAGCAGCTTTCCGGGCCGTCCGAAGGGGTAGCCTTCATCCTTGAGCCGAAGGCGCTCCTGCGCCTTCCCGGTCGCCTCCGCCAGCCTGGCGCCGTTAGCCATCAGCGTGCCGATCGGTCGCGCTCGCGAGAAAACCTCCGTTTGTTTTCCTGACGGCCTGGTGGTGCTTGGTGGTGCATTTGGGGGAGCCAATCCAGGGGATGCGAGGTGTATACTTAGTGCCGGCCATGAAGATACTCACCTTGCTTCTACTCGCCTGGTCATCAGCTTTTGCTCAGACTTCTCCCTTGGAAGAACTGATCGGACTTGCCCGCCAAGGCCCCACCGCGCCGGGCTTGCAGGATCGCATCACGAAAACGCTATCGCCGCGGGGCGGCACGGCGGTCTGGGGCCAGGATTTTCTCTTCGTTTCCAATTCGCCGGCACCCGTTTCGATCTCGATCGACAACCAGCCTGCCGTTCCCATGGCAGCGATCGAAGGCTCCACTTTATGGATCCTGCTCACCAAGATGCGGACCGGCGTCACGCACTCCTATCAGTATTACGCCGCAGGAAAGCCACTGGGCGCACGAGGCGACGTCATCGGCTACAATCCCGATTCCTACGCGAAGCCCGGCGTGCCCCGCGGCAAGGTCGGCGAAAAGCAGACCGTCGTCAGCCGCATCTACGACGGCATGAAAGCCGACTACTGGGTATATGCCTCGCCGGGGGTTGATCCCAGCGTTCCGGCAGCTCTCATGGTCTGGCAGGACGGGCAAGGCCTGATTGGGACTTACTCGGGCCTTCGGCTCTTCACGGTCACGGAAAATCTGGTTGACCAGAAGCTGCTGCCGCCCATCGTGCATGTGATGATCGCGCCCGGGCAGTCGCCCGAGGGCCGCGCTCTGCGGTCCATCGAATACGACACCGTCAGCGACCGCTACGCGCGCTTTCTTATGGAAGAAGTGCTGCCCGAGGTCGAGAAAATGTACAAGCTGCGCCCGGACGGATACAGCCGCGCCATAGCGGGGGAATCCTCAGGCGGCATCTGCGCGTTCAACGTCGCCTGGCTGATGCCGGATACGTTCAGCCGCGTGCACTCGGCGGTGGGCAGCTTCACTTCCATTCAATGGCGGCCCCAAGAGAAGCTGGAGGGCGGCAATGTCTACCCATTTAAAGTGCGCAAGGAGCCCAAGCGAAACATCCGGGTCTGGCTGAGCGACGGCGCCGACGACCTGGAGAACGAGCACGGCTCCTGGCCGATGCAGAACATTGCAATGGCGAACTCCCTGAAGCTGCGAGAGTATGATTTCCACTTTCGCTTCGGCACCGCCGCCCACGGAGGCGCACAGGCCGGACTCGACTTGCCGGAATCCCTGACATGGCTATGGCGCGACTACGATCCGAAGAAGACGGCCCAGGAGTTCCACATCGATACCGCCGAAAAGGAGAAGCCGTTCTTTCGCGTCGCGATCGCAAACCGCGATGCCTGGTAGCCGGGCAGGACCTCTGAATCGGATGCCGGCAAATTTTAAGGCGGAACTGGTGGGCTGTTTCGGGCAGCCCGTGGCGGAGAATCCCACCGGAGCCATGCAGGAAGCGGCGTTCCAGGCGCTTGGATTAAACTGGCGATACCTTACGGTGGAAGTGAAGCCCTGCGACCTGCGCGACGCCATGCTGGGCGTGCGCGCGTTTGGGATGCAAGGCCTCAACCTCACCATCCCACACAAGGTCTCGGTGATCCAATATCTTGACCAGACCGCGCCGCGTGCCGCGATCATCGGCGCGGTGAATACCGTCCGGCGTGAAGGCGATCGGTTGATCGGTGAGAATACCGACGGCAAGGGCTTTCTGCGCGGCCTGCGCACCGATGCCGGAACGGACCCGAAAGGCAAGCGCGTAGTGGTGCTCGGAGCCGGCGGCGCGGCGCGCGCGATTGTGACCGAACTGGCGCTGGCAGGCGCCGCGGACGTGCTGGTAGTGAACCGCTCTGTCGATCGGGGTGAACGGATGGCCGCGGACCTCGCCTCCAGGACCGGGGCGCCAATCGGGTTTGAGGCGTGGCAAGGCACGTATCAGGTTCCGGCCGGCGTCGATATTCTCGTCAACGCGACGTCCATCGGACTCTACCCGGATTCGGATTCCATGCCGCCCGTGGATCTTGGAGCCGCACACTCGGGGATGCTGGTTTGCGATGCCGTGTTCAACCCGCCGGAGACCCGGCTGATCCGAGCTGCGCGCGAGCGGGGGCTGGCGGTGCTCGACGGATTGGCCATGCTCGTCTACCAGGGAGCCATCGGTTTCGAATTGTGGACGCACGAGCAGGCGCCAGAGCGAGTGATGAAGCAGGCGCTGCGAAAGGCGTTAGGACTACTCTAAGATCCCGAAATGTCTTCTCCGCGTCTTGGCGAATGCGCTCCTGCGCCTTCGCGCTCCCCTCCGCCCGCCTGGCGGCCGGGAGCCAACCGCGGTGCTGATCGGTACCGCTGCCGCCGGGTCATGCCGCCCGCGCGCGATCATCACGCGGCCACGCCGTCTAGCAACGCGCCCGGGAGTCTCGCATTTTCGAGGGTGTTGAGTAACGGGCGCGGCTCCGTTCCCGCCGTCACCGCCAGCAACTGGGATCTTCCGCCGCGCGTGAGAGTGAACGCAAAGCCGCCGCCGGGCAAAGGCAAGGCGCCGTTGGCGTGCTTCGGCACGGGTGTCTCGGAGATGATGTTCCCCGCCGCCCAATATTCAGCACCGAGGATTCGAACGCGCTTTGGTCCATGTAAATGGACCCCTGAAGCCGCATCGCAAGCGAGGGGAGTCGCGCCAAACGGAAGCGGCAACACGGCTCGATGCCGCCGCGAACCATCTCGGGCAGCGCCACCAGCAGCATCATCCTCCCGTTTCCACATGGTGAAAGCGGTTCGCCCATGCGCCGAGACGGCGACGGATATTTGGTCCCGCAGGGAGGCTCGCGTCTGCAAGTTCCTCCGGTGCCGATAAATCCCGCGCCTTGCGTGAAGCAAGGTCCAACGCGAAGAGGCGTCGAACGCGAGCATGGGAGCCGTAGAACCCCAAGACGGCGATCTCTTTTCCGTCGGGAAATTCACGGACGGTAGTCGGGAAGAACAGGCGTTGGGGACGAAAGACGGCGTTACGGGAAGCGAGCGGTACTTGGCAGAAACACACCCGATGGGCGGTGGAGCCGCTGCCCCAATGCAGCCCTCGCCTCGGGAAAAAAAAGCTCAAAAATCTCTTGACGTGACCAAATAGTCACGTTACTATAAAGTCACGTATAAGGAGGGACCCGAAACAATGACACTAGACGATCTGACGCTCGACACCACCCAAAGCATTGACATCAAGGCCGACATCGGCGACGTCTTCCGCAGCGTGCTGCACCGGCTCGGCGAAGGCAGCACCAACTCGCAAGGCGAATCCATGCAGATGACGCTGGAGCAGTGGCCGGGCGGTCGCTGGTTCCGCGACCGCGGCAACGGCATCGGCCATCTCTGGGGACACGTGCAGGTGATCAAGCCGCCGGTGCTGCTGGAACTGAGCGGGCCCATGTTCATGTCCTACCCGGCCCTGAACCACATCGAAGTGAAGCTCGAGCAGCGCCCCGGCGGAACGCATGTCGACCTCCGCCACCGGGCCATCGGCTTCATTGACCCCGCTCACCGGCAGGGTGTGACCAGCGGCTGGAAGCAGATCCTGGAGGGCGTCGCCCAGGACTGTTCCGCGCGCGCCAGCGCGCAACGCACCTAAATGCAAGACGACGACCTCGACGGTGTGTGGAAAGCCTTGTCCGATAACACCCGCCGCTCGATTCTCGACCTCTTGCGCCAAGGGCCCCGCACGACGACCGAGATCGTGGAGGCCTTTCCGCACCTGAGCCGCTTCGGCGTCATGAAGCACATTGACGTGCTCCGCGAAGCCGGCCTGATCCACACGCGTGAGGAGCGCCGGCAACGCATCAACTCTTTGAACGTGGCCCCGATCCGGCAAATTTACGAGCGCTGGGTGGGCCGCTTCGAAGAGCTCTGGTCGAGCCATCTGTTGCGCATCAAAGAGGACGCCGAAGCCCAAGCCGCCCAGGCACAAGCCCCCGGGGGACGATCCCCCGAAAGACGAGCAAAGAAGCGCCCCCGCCAGGGCTAACCCATAACCCCGCACGGACCGCCGGGGAGACGTGTGCCCGTGCCCAACCAGAGAGGAGAATCCGATGACTGCAACCGAAGCCCGCCACAAAGTGGTGTCGAGAGACGAATGGCTCAAGGCGCGCCTGGCGCACTTGGCCGCCGAAAAGGAATTCACGCGCCGCCGCGACGAACTGAGCCGGCAGCGCCGCGAACTGCCGTGGGTACGAGTCGAAAAGAATTACGTCTTCGAAGGCCCCAACGGCCCGGAGACGCTAGCCGATCTCTTCGCCCGCCGCAGCCAGCTCATCATCTACCATTTCATGCTCGGACCCAACTGGGAAGAAGGATGCAAGTCCTGCTCGTTCCTGGGCGACCACTTCGATGCCACCCGCATTCACCTGGCGCATCGCGACGTCACTTTTGCCGCGGTTTCCCGCGCGCCCAGGCATTTCAAAACCGCATGGGGTGGCGCTTCCACTGGGTTTCGGCGTTCGGCACCGATTTCCAACGCGACTACGGTGTGCACTTCACCAAAGAGGAGCTCGCCGGCGAAGTCAACTACAACTACGGCAAGAGGCGTTTCGGCTTGGAGGAAGCGCCCGGCCTGAGCGTGTTTTACAAGGACGAAGCGGGCGAAATCTTCCACACCTACTCCACCTACGCGCGCGGCCTCGATTCACTGATCGGAACCTATCACTTCCTCGATTTGGTTCCCAAGGGCCGCGACGGAGAAGGCCTCGCATTCACCATGGCGTGGGTCCGGCACCACGATAAATACGGCGACGATTACGTGCTCGATCCCGCGGCCACTTATGAAAAGCCGCGCGAAATGGGCGCGTGCTGCAAAAACGAGGAGCGTGCGTAATGACCGCGCAGTGCTGCACGGGCGGGGGGCCATCGCGCCGCCTCGCCCGGCGGCTCTCCGGGGCCGCCGCTTCCATACTCCCCGGGGCCGTACTGCTGTTCCTGCCGAAATGCCCGTTATGCCTTGCTGCCTGGCTCACGGTCGTTACAGGCATCGGCATTTCGGCAGCCGCCGCGGCGTGCGTGCGCGGGCTGATCGTGGTCTTCCCGGTTGCAGCCGTGGTGCTCGCCGCCGCGCAGATCGTCCGGCGCCGCGCCTTCAGGCGTTGGCCATAATAATATCGAGCTGCGCGCCGATGCTGTTCCTGGCATCCCGCGACCCCGTACAGCCAAAATATTCATGCGGCGCGGCAGTAGTATTTGAGCAACCCCGAACAGGATCAGTTTCGACAAGCACTCCTGCTTTACCCGGCGGACCCACCTCTCTTGCCCATCACCACGGTGTCGCCAGGCACGCGCAGCGCCCGCCGGGTGCGCGGCGAGCGAAAACGCACCTGTGCGTACATCCCCGGAAACAGCGCCGCGCCGGGGTTGGGCGTCTCCAGAATCAC
>JBKQPR010000015.1:0-49358 GCA_052144935.1 Bryobacteraceae bacterium | reverse complement strand
TCGGGCGCAACCGGCCCGATCAGCAGCGTGCGGCGCGCGGGACCGGTTTTTGAGCGGTTGCGATCAGGCCCCTTTGAGGGGCCAGCAACCGCAAAAGCCTCCGGCTCTGCCGGAGGATTGTTACTGTGATGCGATTTCCGCCCGAGCAAACGCTCGGTGTTGTCCGGCTGAAGGTGCATCCAGCCACCGAGGAGAGCATCCGTCAGGCGATTCGTCAGGCGATTCGTCGAGCCTTACTCTTCTCCAGGACATCGACATAGCCGGGCGGCTGGCTGTGGTGGACGAAGACAAAATCCGCATCAGGCGATAGGCCTTCGACGGCCCAAACGGGATCACTCCCCCTAACTCGCCCTGGCATCCCTTTTCGCCATGCGCCACAATGGAACTGGGAGGTGCGAGATGGCCTATTTGAACATCGAACTGCCGGACGACCTGGCGCGGCGCCTTGAGGGGATCGCTGCGGCACAGCGCAAGAGCATTCAACAAGTGGCTTTGGAACGGCTGAGCTCTCTCGTTGACCTCATCCCCGAACCGCGCGCCGGATCGCCGGCGGCTGTCCTGCGGGCGATGCGGGAGCCGCCCTACCCGAGCGATGCAGATGTGGACGAGTTGGACGCCGCGATCGCCGCGGGCCGGTTGCCTGTCCGCACGCGCGATCTCTTTGGGACCGATCCGGCGTGACCTATCTTCTCGACACGAACGCGATCGGCGATTTGATGAGGGCAGAGCCGCGGATGGCGTCGTGGCTTTCGTCGTTAGGGGCAGATGAGCACGTGGTCCTTTGTGCCTCACCCGCGGTGAGGTTCTGTTCGGCTTGGAACGCCTGGCTAAGGGTCGACGCCGCACCGAACTGGAAGGGAAAGCCGGGAAGCTGTTCGCCGCCTTGCCGTGTGAGCCCATCCCGTCGGTAGCCGGTGATCATTACGCCAGCGTCAAGATCTCCCGGCAGCGCCGCGGCCTCCCGCTGGATGAGAATGACCTTTGGATCGCCGCTACGGCCCTCGCCATCGGTGCAACGCTCGTTAGCCGTGACAAGGACTTCCAAGCGATAGAAGGGTTAGCCCTCGTTAAGCCGTATTCGGATTAGCCCCCCGATAAGTCGGCTTGGCTACGCCAAAAGGCCGCATCTTGCCAGTCGACCGAAAACCCGCAAACCGCTGAACCCCCAACGCCACCTCCCGCGGATCGGGAACCACAAACAGGCTGCCGCCGCCGATTCGGGCCTCGGGACCACCCCCCAGATGCGATAAGATGCGACGATTCGTCTTCGCAATCCCACGCCCCCCGGAAATCGGCCGGCGCCGGCACGCGCAGCCCGGCTGTCCACCCCGGCCGCTGTCGGAAAACCGGCCACCTGAACGAACTGCCCACCCTCGTCCGCCCCAGTGACAAACTTTACCAACTTTCCGCATCTCTCCAACTCCCTCCATTCCAACCACTTACCGTCCCTCCCAGCTTTCTCACCCGCCGCTCTCCACGGGCACGCGGGATACAATGTGGCTTCGGGAGGGTTTCGCGAAAGCGAATTTGCCCCGAGAAAAGCGCACTCGGGACATCATGTCCCGTGCACCCTCGGTTAACTCTTCTGTTTTCAACAGAGGCCCCCAAAAACCGGGACATTTACGTCCTGAATCGGTTCTTATGGAAGAAATCACGCCAGCCACCCTCGATCCGTTCGAGATGGGCGCCTGGGTCGGCCGTCAGGAGGCCTTCGCCGTCATCGCCAGTAAATGCTCCGCCGCTCAGGCGCTGTCCCTGAAGCAGATAAAGGAGTCGCGCTCCTACGAGAAACTCGGCCTCTCCTGGGACGGCTTCTGCCAGCAGCACACCGGCATCAGCCACCGCCATGCCGATCGCATCATCAGCCGGTACGACGAATTCGGAGAGGCCTATTTCCATCTGTCCAGCCTGGCCCGTATCTCTCCCGAAGGTTACCGCGAGATCATCGACAACATAATGGACAACTGCCTCGAGATCGATGGCCGTCAAGTGCCCATCATTCCCGAAAACGCCTCCATCATCCGCGCCTTCATCCGCGCCTGCCGTCCCCAGCGTGCTGCCGCGAAGGCCCTGCCCTTGATACCGGACCTGGAACTCCGTCTCCACGCGCTCGTGCAAGACGTCAAACAACACCTGCGCCCCAACCTGCCCCTGGGCACCGCCGCATACCTCAAGGACACCGTTTATAAAGCCATCCGGGAATGGGACCGCATCGCACGCCGCCTGGAGGAGTTGGATCCGCACAACCGTTAGTGTCCTTGGTGCGGCAGGCGGGGTGCCCACTGGGCCCGCTTGCCCGCGCTCAGCGCCGAAAGGCGCCCTCAATCCCGGTGAGCTTCGCTCGCGCCGCGCTACTCCTCCCGCAGCGCCGCCATCGGATCCACCCTTGTCGCACGCCGTGCCGGGATCCACGCCGCCGCCAGCGCGACCGCCAGCAGAACCGCGCTGGCCGCCGCCAGAGTCGTGGGATCGTTCGGCCCCAGTCCGTAGACCAGCGCCGCCAGCACCCTCCGCAAGGCCACGCATCCGAACCCTCCCGCCACGACGCCCAGGCCCGCGAGCGCCAGGGCCCGCCCCGCGATCATCCGGAAGACCAGGCTTCGCGGCGCGCCCAGCGCCAGCCGGATGCCGATCTCGGCCCGGTTGGCGGTCACCATGTACGACAGCACTCCGTACAGTCCGACGGCCGCGAGCAGCAGCGCCAGCGCCGCAAACCCGCCCAGAATCTCCATCTGGAACCGCTGTTTGGAAAGCGCCCCCGCCAGCACCGTCTCCATGGTGCGCGGCGCGGGCGCCGATTCGGGGTTTACCGCGTGGATCGCTGCCCGTACCGCGCCCGCCAGGGATGACGGGGGCACCGCCGTCCGCACCACCAGCGTGCCGCCATTCAGGATCCCGCCGTTCATCTGCTGGGTGTAGCACGTATAAGCCTGCGGAAACACCGGCCGCGTCAGGCTGTCCTCTCGAATATCCGCCGCCACACCCACGATCGTCAGCCAATGCTCCGCCGGGCTGAACGAATCGAACCAGATCCGCTGGCCGAGCGGGTCACGGCCCGGAAAATACACCCGCGCCATTTCCGAGGTGACGATGGCCACCCCCTGGCTGCTTTCCGTATCCTGGTCCGTGAAATCGCGCCCGCCGAGCAGCGGCACGCGCAAAGCTTTCAGATAGCCGGGGCTGATCACGCTGTAATCGGCGTCGGCGTTGCCGGTTTCAGCGCGCCGCCCTTCGATGAAGAAGTGGCCGTCGGGCGCACCGTCTACCACCGGCAGCCGGGGCGTGGTGCCCGCCGCCACCACACCCGGAATCGCGCGCACCCGGTCGAGCAGGTCGCGGTACTTGGGTACCAGGCTCTCCTTCCCCTGCCGTTCAAAATTGGTATCCGAGGTCAGCACGTGATCGGGGCGGAAGCCCGGATCGATCGATCGCAGATTCCAGAAGCTGCGCGCCACCAGGCCCGCGCCCGCCACCAACACCAGCGACAGGCACGCTTCCGAAACCGCCAGGGCGGCCTGGATCCGGCGCGAACGCCTCCCGGCCGTAGCCGACCGCGACCCGGCCTTCAGCCCGTCATTCACATTCATCGCCGAAGCGCGCCACGCGGGCAACAGCCCGAACAGAACGCCCGCTGCGGCAGAGACCGCCAGCGCAAAAGCGATCACCCCGCCATCGATCGAGATTTCGCCCGCACGCGGCATGTCGGCCGGAAGCAGGATGCGCAGCAACTCCATCGAGGCGGCAGCCAGAAGCATCCCGCACGTCCCGCCCGCAATCGCCAGCAGCAGGCTTTCCGCCAGCATCTGACGGATCAGGTGCCGGCGGCCCGCCCCCAGCGCGGTGCGGACGGCCATCTCGCGGGCGCGCGCCGTGACTCGCACCAGCAGCAGGTTGGCCACATTCACGCAGACGATCAGCAGGACAAATCCCACCGCGCCGAAAAGCATCAGCAGCGGCCGCCGGACCTCTCCGGCCACGTGCGATGCCAGCGAAGCCACCGCCGCATCCTTCGATTGGAAGGGCGAAGGATACTGCTGCTTAATTCGCCGCTCGATGGCGCTGATATCGGCTTGCGCCCGCTCCAACCTGACTCCAGGCTTGAGCCGTCCCACCACCCGCCAGTTATGCCCGGTGCGAATGCCGGCGCCCGGCTCGCCGAATGCGGTCCCCGGCATCCACAGCTCCGCCTTTTCGGGATAGCTGAATCCGGGCGGCATGATCCCCACCACCACGGGCGCCATGCCGAAGAGGTGAATGCCGCGCCCCAGAATCGGCCTGCCGCCGAACGCCCGCTGCCACAGCCCATAGCCAATCACCACCACCGGAGCGCCGCCCATCGCCTGCTCTTCATGCGTGAACGTCCGGCCAATCGTCGCGCCAGCGCCCATCACCTTGAAGAAATCTTCCGTCACCGCCGCGCCGTAAGAGCTCTGCGGAACGTCGCTGCCCGCCACGATGGCTGGACCTTCTTCATAGCCCGCCAGGGCAGCAAAGCTGCGATTCTGTTCGCGCCAATCCAGGAAATTCTGGTAGGCCACCTGGGTCTGCCTTCCGTGGTCGTTGACTTCGGCCAGCCAGGCCAGCCGATCGGGCTCGGCATACGGCAGAGGATTGAGCAGCACGGCCTTAACCACGCTGAAGAGCGCGGTCCCGGCGCCCACCCCCAGCGCCACGGTGAGAATCGAAATGGCGGTCAGGCTGGGAACGCGCGCGAGCGACCGCGCGGCGTAGCGGATTTCACGGAATAGCATGAAGTTCCGCCGTGCAATCGGCGCGCCACCTGCAAGTGGTTCAAAAACCGGGCGTGGCGCGGTGGGAGGTGTGCGATTTTGGAACGAGCGCCCTACCGCAACGCCGGCACAAACACCGTGCGCGGCGCGGACCCGCCGGGGTCGAGCAGCCAAAGCGGTCCCTGCGCCAGCTCGTTCAGCAGGAACAACTGGCCCATCGCCGCCAGGCTCACCGGAGTGCAGGCGCAGGCCACCGGGTTAGCCGGTCCGCCCGCGGTCGCGAGCGCCACCAACCCGGCCGCGCCGGCCGCGAAGACCGTCGTGCCATCCGCCGAAAACGCCAACCCTACCGGTTGGGCCACCCCTTGAGCCGCCAGCACGGTGGGTTGCGGCGAGCCATCCACGTCGCGCACCAGCGTCACTCCGGAGCCATCCGCGACCGCCGCGTCGTGGCCGCCCGGAGCGAAGGCCGCCATCACCCCGGCCATCAGGTTGCTCCTGCCGCGGGTGCCCGCCAGCCGTATCGTGCCGCCTTGCGCCTCCAGCAGAACCGTGCCATCGTCGCTGAGCGCCAACTGGCCGGGGCTGGGCGCCACAGCCGTGCGGACGTGGGTGTCCACAGGCACTTCCAGCGGCATCACCCTGGCCGGCACCGGCGCCCCCGGGAACCCGGTCAGCACCTCGGCCTCGGAGGCGTAGACCAGCGCCGCCGCCGTCCCCGACGGGCTGAACACCACAGTGCGCGGAACTCCCGTGATCCCGCCGACGGTGAGCTCGGAAAATCCGCCGCCCGCCAGATTCAGGAAATGCAGCGAGCCATCCTGCGCCTGGACCACCGCGCTATCCAGCCGTGGCGCCACTACCGCCCAGTTCACCTGATAGCTCAGGGCAATGCCGTCGGCGAGCGTGGCCGCCCCCGGCACCCCCACCACGGGCCGTAGAACGCCCGCCACCTGGTCGAATACCAGGCCGCTGGTGGGGCCGGTGACAGTCCCCTGCTGGGCGGCCAGGGCCCCGGCGAATCCCAGCCACAAACCGATGTAGCGCAAACCGGGCGGTGTGCCCCCGCGCAAGGACGTGTGAGAACTGGCCAATCTCGTCATAGCTATCGCCCCCTAGGAGTAATTGCCGGCCCCACCGTGCCGCCACCCGCCGTGATGGTCGTCGTCGCAGGAGGCTGTGTGGTGCTGCCGCCTCCCGAATGGGTGGCAGCCCACGCGCCGCCCGCCGCCGCTGCCGCAGCCACCACCACCAGAATCGCGATCAGTTTTCCTGAAACGCCCGCGTGCGCGGCTGACCCGCCCCCGGCCACATTGCCTTGATTGATGTTGATGCTGCCCGTGCGGCCATTCAGCGAGGCGTTCACGTGAATCTGGAACTGCCCCTTTACGCCGTTGGGACGGAAGCCATGGGCCACCGCGCGCCCCTGGTCGTCGGTGATCACCGTGAGCGTATGGGCGCCGCCCGAAAACTCGCCGCCCGCGCCCTGGGTGGGCAGCGTGAATACCACCACCGCGCCCGCCACCGGACGGTGGTTATCGTCCTGCACCTCGACGATCGGCTCGCGCGCCGTGCGCTGGCGGATGTTGTTGATGGCGCCTTCGCCCTCCACCACCACGATGTTCAACATCGGCGCCTGGGCCATCAGCCCGGCAGTCAGCAATAAGGCAACGTAGCGCATCGGCACAGTCCTCCGACCCATTATGCGGGTTAACCGCCGGAAACCCAAGCGGTTTGAATAAAATTATACTGCCGTTTGGTACCTTTGGCATTCGCCGGCGGCGCGCTCCAGGTGAATATTCCGGTATTAACCTGGCTTACCGCCGTAGCGGGTCCTCCACCCACGGCGGCGTGGCCTCGATCAGCCGGCCCAGCTCCGGCTCCAACTCGTCCATCTTGCACTTCATCTCCCAGGCGATCTGGCGGTAGCTGAAGTGGCCCTTCACCCCGCTTCTCAGCCGCGCCATATACTCGGCCTCGGCGAAGTCCATCTTAAACAGGAACCGCGAGCGCGCCCCAAACGGCAGCAGATAATGCGCCCCCGGCGCAGGCAGCCGGCCGAGCGTGTCGAAGGCCGCCCGCATGGCGGCGTCGTACACCTCCGAGGCCCCCGCCTCGCTCACCAGGGCCGGCGTGTCGTACCCCAGCTTGCCTGCATAACTCTGCCGGAATTTCTGGCAGCGCCGGTGCCGGTGCAAGTCGCGGTACGCCCCGATGTCGATGGTCAGGTCGTAGGCATACAACCCGCCGCGAAACCCTCCCAGGATCTCGTCCCGCGGCGTGCGCGACCCCAGCGCCACATCCAGCACTTCGCCGCGCATCCGTTCGCTCCAGCCGCGCGCCAGCTCGTAGAGCTCGCGAAACGGCCGGTCGGTCACCGGGTACAGCAGCGTCGCGGCGATATCCGCGGGCACGTGTTCCGGCTTCAGCAAGTCCACGCGGCCCGGCTCCACGCCCGTCCGCGGCGGCAGATTCTGCTCCGCCCATCGCTTCAAGTCCTCCCGCGACCGCGCGGCGTGCCAGTCGGCTTCGGCGTGGCGCGCCAGCGTGGGGGCCAGCGGTTCGGCGGCCGAAGCGGCGTCCCAGACGCAATCCGGCTGCGCCGCGCAGGCCGCCGCCATTTCCTCTCCCAACTCCCGCAGCTCGCCGTACTCCGACGCCCGCAGACGCCGGATCTGCTTTTCCAGCGTGCGGATGCTGGTCACCTGCCCCACGTTCGTGGGCACGCCCCAGAACAACAGGTAGCGCGCCACATCGAAGGCCCGCGCCGCCAGGTTGCGCTGGTAGGCCCCGGGTGGCATGTCCGCCGGACGCGGCAGCCGCTCCGCCAGGCACGCCAGCGCCAGCTCCTGCACCTTGCCGTAGGCCGCCAGCAGCGCGCCGCCGGCCGCCTGGTAGGCCGCCTGGTACACCGCCTGGTAGGCCGCCCCATCGGCCGGCGCCAGCCCAGGCGGGGTTCGCTCCGTCGGCGTTCGCTCCGGCGGTGCCGACTCCGGCTGTGTCAGCCCGGTCGGCGTCAGCCCGGTCGGCGTCAGCCCGGTCGGTGTCAGCCCGGTCGATCTCAGCCCGGTCGGTGTCGGCCCGGTCGGTGTCAGCCCGGTCGGCGTCAGCTCCGGCGACGCCAACTCCGGCGGCGTCAGCCCGGTCGGTGTCAGCCCGGTCGACGCCAGCCCGGTCGACGCCAACTCCGGCGGCGTCACGAAGCCGGCGCGCGAGAAATCCTGATACCGCGAGCTTTTGGCCTGCCCGTCCCAGAGTGGCTCTTCCTCGATCTCGGTGGCTGCCAACTCGGAAATCCCCTCGAAGCACAGCACCGTGTGCCCCAGGTCGGCAATCGAGGCGTGCCCATACTGGAAGTAGAAGCTCTCCAGGAACTTCTGCGAATCGTGGGTGCGCACCCAGGCGATCGAATCGCGAATCGAATCCGGCGAGCGGCTGTAGCGGGCCAGCGCGTAGGCGCTTTTCTCCGGCGGCATGGGCGCCACCGTAATGACGCGTTTGATGGGGGTCAAGAGGTTATGATAACGGGGATGCAGATTCGAATCCAGCGCCTCCACCCCGCCGCCAGCCTGCCCACCTACGCCCACGGACCCGCCGAAGACGCCGGCATGGACCTGCGCGCCGTCGAGGACGTGACCCTGGAACCCGGCGTGCCCCGCCTGGCCCCCACCGGCCTCACCATCGAGCTGCCTCCCGGCTTCGAAGGCCAGGTGCGGCCGCGCAGCGGGCTGGCGCTCCAGCACGCCATCACCATGCCCAACGCTCCCGGCACCATCGACCCCGGCTATCGCGGCGAGCTGCGCGTGATCCTGCTGAACCTGGGCCGCGAGCCTTACACCGTGCGGGCCGGCGACCGCATCGCGCAACTGATCGTGGCCCGCTACGAGCAGGTCGATTGGCTGGAAGGAGAACTGGCCGATTCGGTGCGCGGCCCAGGGGGCTTCGGGTCGTCGGGGAGGTGATGGGGAGCGGGATCTCGGCCTTGGTGGGGGGCAACCTTGCCCTGGGGTCCACTTAGGCGGCCGACGGGGAAATGGTGTGCTTCTGCCGGGAAGCGCTCCCCGGGTGCCTTCCGGGTCCAACACATGCGTCAAAATAGCGTGCTGCATCGCTTCCGCCGGATCAAGGTGCGCTCCCCATAGCCGAATCGGCGTTCCGCGCCGCTGCCACTTCTCCGGATAGGCGACAACCAGCCCAATGTGTTCCGTGAGCGGCGTTTCACGGGAGGAATCCGTAATCTCCCAGAAGCCGACCTGGGGGGACTATCGTTGTCGATAGACCGCCGGACGGGTAGACTTCCGCGGTATACTGAGGCCGGAAATGCGAGAATCCAAGGGACTTCCAGTTCCGGTGTCGGTGTCGAGATGCCCTGAAAGCACGTTGAAACAGGCTGCGGCCAACCCCAACGTCGCAAAGATGCAAAGTGGGAGCCAGCAGATATTTAACGGTGGTACTGCGCAGAAAGCGCCTTTCGAAGACCTCCCAAACATTCTGATGTAGAATTGTTTTGTAAGGAACTCAACTGTGCTCGAACCGAGAGATGCGCGTCAGATCTTCATTGCGGCCGGCTACGAACCTGCGAATGTTCGTCCCAATTACGCATTCACGTGCCGTGCGTCCGATGGCCGTTTAATCAATGAATCATTGAGCATCGCGGCGTTCGGGGCACTGCCGTTGAACATTAGAACGTCCTGTTTGGCGTTTGACCAAGCGGAATCGGATCAGACGCTCGACGTGCTGTTCCAGAAGCTAAGATACTTCGCAGCTCCCTTGGCGATTGTCGGCATCGGTGAACGCGTTGGACTCTGGTCAATTCGCGGAGAGCGGTCTCCAACCAAATTACGTGAGGTGGCCGCTAAGGATTGGCCGGCATCGCTTCAATCGGAGGTCGTCAGGTTCTCCCCGAGTGTTGTTCTAGCCGCAAAGTCTGGCCAGTTGCCACTGGACTTCGTCGACGCAGGACTTACGAGATGGGCTGAGAAGATCACCGAACAAACCCTTGTCTACCTTCTAGAAACGCTCTTGACATCTTCCCTTGAGTATTTGTCGCGACCTGCTAAGACTAACGTACAAGCAAGGTTGTCTCTGATCAGGCTTGTATTTCATCTGTTCGCTTGCCGCGTCCTAGAAGACAAGGGTGTGATACCCCAGGCCGACGACCCCAGACGATCACTCATGGAGGCCAATCAACGGTTTTCTGAAAACGTTGATCCGACTGTGTTGGACTCGCCACTCCTCAACGAGGCTGTCGTGCAGTATGTCCACAAACAACTCAAGGAGCGCTTTGCCTTCGCTAGTCTGACAACGGAAATGTTGGGATATGCCTATGAGAACGCGCTCGTCACTTCGAAGCTGCGACGCGAGCGAGGAATATTTTACACTCCGCGACTTATTACGAACCAAGTTCTTCAGATGTTGCCAATCGAAAGCATCCCCCAGGACGAGCGTGTTATTCTGGACCCCTGTTGTGGCTCGGGCTCTTTTTTGCTTGCCGGTTTTGAGCGGTTGGGCGCGCTTTTGCCAAACCCGTGGAGTCCTGCCAGACGACACCAGTACCTGCGCGCAAGATTGATCGGAAGCGACATAGATGAGTTTGCCATTGAAGTTGCTGCACTTTCACTTGTCGTAACGGACCCAGAGAACCGCAATGGCTGGCAACTTCGGCGTCAAGATGCACTGGCGCTCGCAAGAGCCGACCTGAGAAGTCGGCCGACCGTAATAGTCACCAATCCTCCCTTTAAGGAACTCAAAGCAGAGGGCACGCGGCGTGAGCTGGCTTCCGAAATATTAATTAGATGCATCGATTTGCTCGCTCCCGGCGGGGTATTGGGGGTCGTTCTGCCACAGAGCATCCTTGATTCGCGTGCGGGCCGCGAAGGAAGACGCACCTTCTTAGAGACCTGCGATCTGATTGCAATCGACGCACTGCCAGGAGGACTATTTCAGTCGGCTGCGGAAACCGCAGTCCTCATGGCAAGAAAACGGCCAGTGGGGGTCAGAGCACCAAGCACACCCGTTACAGTGAGAGAACTCCGCGCAAAGGATCTGCCAAGATTCAAATCCACTGGGGCGTATACGGCCACCTATTCGATAAATCCCGACGATTGGGCAACCGATCCGGACCATGCCTTCTTAATTAGTCCGTTCGCGAGCATTTGGGATACATTGGCTCGCAACAGCCCGCGTCTTGCGGAGATCGCAAGAGTACGCAGTGGCATTCGGCTAAAGCCGGATGATATTTCTAGCGTCAGTACAACCAAACGCGCGGGTGATGTCCCGTTTATTGATCGACCTGACGTCCTTAGGCCATTCGCGCTATTGATTGCGGTTCGGGGAACCAAGTGGCTTCGGCACGGTCCTCACCTCGACCGAGCTAGAGATACAGAAATCTTTGAAAATCCTAAGATTCTTGTGAACTCGAATCGCAACCCAGGAAATGCTTGGCGTCTAATTGCCGCGCCGGCGCCGGCCGGCCTCTACTTTTCTGAGAACTTTCACGCCGTAGTGCCACGGGAGCAGGCAAGTACAGAAGTGATTCTCGCGGTGTTGAACAGCCCCGTGGCCAATGCGTGGTTCGATGCACATTGCAGAAAACGCAAAGTAGTGCAATCCATTCTGGAAGAGTTGCCCTTTCCTCTCTTCAACGAGGCTGATGCCGATCAAGTTCGTATGTTAGTCCGTAAGATGAGCAGTGTAGTAATAGCACGGTGGAAGTCCTCCGAGGAAGGCCTTTTTTACGAAGGGCCCAAAGAAACGTTAGGTTCCACGACGTTGCGGGATCGATTGGACGAACTGGTTTTTCGGGCGTACGGATTGACGGCTCAGGAGGCTCGGCACATTCAAAAGTATATGGCAACAGACAAGCGCCCGGGGTGATCGTGCGATGCCTCGACGAAGACCCAATCGACAACAGTCTGAGACTCCAATTGACACGAGCGTGAACGATTTTTGGCAAGAGCAAATTAAGGTATTCGGTCGACGCGCGTTTTTTGTCGACACTGGTGGCATTTTGAAAATGCTTGAGGCGGACGAGGCGTTTATCGATTTCTTCGACAGCCTTGTCGGCGATCAACTGATCACTTCGACTTATGTACTAACTGAAGTCGTTCGGCGGATCATCAAAGCTGATCACCCGAATCGATTCGTAGGCCCAAGGGGAGAGCGGCATTCCGACCTTGCCATTTACGTAATCACTGAGTGGATCGAGAATCACGGCATCAGGGTTATATGTCCTCCTGAGGAAGTCTTCAATGCGGCGAAGGCTGTATTCGCGCGGAATAGAGGCATAGGCTGCGATTTGGTTGACGTTCTCTCGTTCGTGATCGTTTCGGGCCTAGAACAAAACAGAATCGTGTCGCCAGACCATCATTTTCGAAGCCTCGGGCTCGCATGCTATCCATCTACCATTTCCTAGTTATAATGCAGACCCCTGGTGTTTAGCCCGGATCGGTAACGACAAAACGCCCCTCCCGGCGGTTGCGGAGTCGCCACCCGTCCTTGTGTTGCTCGTGGGCCCCAAACGGCCTTCTGGGACATCACTCCCGTGAAGTTCCCGGTCACGTCAACCTGACGGGTAACGCCCTACCGGTAGAAGCGCCATCCGCGGAATTCCGGGCTAATTTCAGCGCTTCGGGGGACCGGAGCAGGCCCCGTCGGCGAGCGGTCTTCCGGTAGCACAGAACCTCGCGGCCAGAGACCCAGCCCGCCGCGTCCTAGGCATCCGCCCCTACCGCCCACCGATGGATCCCCCCATCGCGCCTCCCGCGTCACCCTCTCGCCGGTCAAGCTTTTGAGAAAAGCGATCAGGTCCAGCGGATTCTGTGGCGTCACGTAAAATCCGTGAACCAGGAGGTCCTTCCCAGGATTGTCGCGGCCCGCGCCTGCCCATGGTCCGACGGCAATGGTTCGGCCTCGCGCCGCATAGTGGTGCGGCACTTCCTCGATCCTCTACCGGCGGGGCGAGATCTTCTCGCGAGTTGACGCGCTTTTCTCCGTCTCCGCAGTAAGGGTATGGGCCTCTCAGTTCACCGAAACGTCGGGGCAGCCGCTGTCCAGAAAGACTTGGGCGCCAAGAGACACCGCGACGGTGTAATGGAAATGGCCCTTCACATTGCAGACATTGTAGGGGCCCGCCGAGTAGTAGGAGACGCCGGCCGGGGCGCCGGGGGGGATGAGGGTGCCCGGCCTGCCGAAGACTTCCATCTCGTTGACGGGCGTTCCTTCCTTGAACACCAGCGAGAACGGGTTAACGCAGAACCAGGTAATGGTGTCGCCGGACGAGACGCGGACCAGGGAAGGCGTGTATACGAAGTTGCCGTTGCTGGGTGTCGCCTCTTGGTTGGGGGGGAAAATGCCGGGCGGATCCACGGCAATCGTAACGGTGTAATTGAACATAGTTCAGTCTCCTTCTTTGTGAGGTGGATCACGAGGGTTGACCAGCCGCAGATAGCGCGGATCCTCGCGCAGAGCTTTGAGCGGCGGAGCTTTGCGGAATTCGTCGGACCGATAGCCGGCCTTCAGCGCGGCCTCGACTGCCCGAAGGGCACGATCGCGCTGTCCGGCCTGCTCGTAGACCAGCGCCGCGCGAAATTGGATGAGGCCCTCATGGGGCGCCAGCTCGATCGCTCTGGCGATCTCCGCGGCCGCTTCTTTCCGGCTGCCCAGGGCGGCCCACCACATGGCCGCCTGAGAATGAAGACGGCTATCGCGGGGATTGACGGTGATCTCCCGCTGGATCAGGTCGATGGCCTTCCGGTAAGTATCGGGCGCTTGGGCGGCGAGCGTGGGATCCCAGCGATACGAGTCCGCCAGATTCCCCCAAAACTCGGAATTCTGGGGAGCCAGCTCGGTAGCCTTCCGGTATTGAGCCGCCGCCTGCGCGTAGTTCGCCTCCCCGTAAAAATAGACATAGCCGAGGTTGCTGTAGACATCGCTGGTCGGCGCAAGCGAAAGCGATCTCTGGAACTGCGCCTCGGCATCCGCGTAGCGGCCGATTTTGGCATACAGGCCGCCCAGGTTGCTGTAGGCCTTGGCGCTATCCGGCGTCAGCTCGATGACCTTGCGGAAGCACTGCTCGGCTGCTCTGAATCGGCTGTTCTTGAAATAGAAGACGCCCAACTGCTTCACGCTCGACCAGTCGTCGTGACGCAGCTCGATGGCTTGTTTGTAGGTGGCTTCGGCCTGGTCGGCACGGCCCATGCCGCCGTAGGTGGTGGCCAATTCCCGGTAAGCGTCGGCGTTCCGCCGATCCAGCTTGATGGCGGCCTTGAATTCGCTTTCGGCCCGCTTGTAGTCTCCCTTGCCGGCCTGGATCATGCCCATGGCGACGTGCGCGGAGGCCAGCCGGTCGTCGAGAGCCAGCGCGCGCGATCCGTCTTCGAGGGCGGCATCGATCGACCCCGTGTCTTTGAACAGGTCGTACTGGCGCTTGAAGGCTTCGGCCAAGCCCACATACGCCAGCGCATAATGCTGGTCCGTGTCCACCGCCCGCTGAAAAGACGCAATCGCCTTGCCGATGTTTTCCGGCTGATCGTAACGGAACAGGTAGCCGAGTCCCTCGACATACAAGGGATAGGCCGCCGGAACGGTGGTGTCGCCGGCTTTGAGCGTCTGCGCGGCCTCCGGCTGCAAGGCCAGTTCCAACATCCGCGCGACTGTCTCCACAACCTGATCCTGCACGCCCGCGAGCTCCGGCAATTGGGCCTTGATAGTCGCCGAGCGCAGTTGCGTCACGGTGCGGGTGTCCGAGAGACCGATCATCACCTGAACGCCGTTGGCGCCGATGCGCTGAATGCTGCCCGTGACTGCCAGGTTGGCCCCCAATACCCTCCCGGCGTCGCGCGCGCTGGTGACGTGTTCGTGGCGGACGTCGGTGGCGGGCACTACCAGCAGTGCGCCGTGAAACTGTTCCAGCCGGGTCAGGGCGTTGCTCACAACCTCGATCAAACCGTCCGAGAGGGCTTGATCGCAGCCGATGTTGAGGAACGGCAGCACGGCGACGCGTTTCTCGGCTGGAATGGGGTGCATCCAGCCCGCTATGCGATGCCGCGCCGCCGGCACCGCCACCACCGCCATCAGCCCCGCGGCCAAAGCGGCCGCCGCGGCGATAGGCCGCCAGCGCCGTTTCCCTCGCGGCGCACTCGCCATGGTCACGGTTTCCACCAAAGAAGCCGGCGCATCCGAGCCGCTCGCGGCGCTGAGGGCGCGGAGATCGGTCAGCAGGTCGTTGGCCGTCTGGTAACGCAGAGCCGGATCTTTCTCCAGCATCCTGGAAATCACCGACTGAAGCGCGTCCGGCACGCCATCTCGAAACGCGCCCAGCGGCGGCGCCGGCGTATAGGCGATATCGTGGAGCACGGCGGGAGTGTCGGTATTGCGGAACGGCATCTTGCCGGCGATCAGTTCGAACAGCAGGATGCCAAGGGAGAAGATATCCGAGCGTTCGTCCACCTGCTGCCCGCGCGCCTGTTCCGGCGACATGTAAACCGGAGTTCCCATGGTCCGGCCGCTGGTGGAGGGCGCTTCGGCGGCGCCGGCTTCCGCGGCGATCTTGGCCAGCCCGAAGTCGGCGATCTTGATTTGGCCGTCCTCGGTAAACAGCACGTTGGACGATTTGATGTCGCGGTGAACGATTCCGCGCTTGTGCGCATGGGCGAGACCTTCGGCGATCTGGATGGCCCATTCCAGGCATTGGCGCAACGAGGGCATCTCTCCGGAAGCCTTGTGCGCCGAAAGCTTCTGCCGCAGCGTGCCGCCCGGCAGATACTCCAGCACCAGGAACTTCTCGTCGCCGCTCTCTTCGATCCCGTAGATGGTGGCGATCCGCGGGTGATTCAGGGTGGAGATGGCTCGAGCCTCCTGGCGGAAGCGGGCGATTCTCTCCGCAGAGCTTACCAGCTCGGGAGGGAGGAACTTGAGTGCGACATACCGTCCCAGATCGGTGTCCCTGGCCTGATAGACCACGCCCATGCCGCCTTCACCCAGTTTTCGAACGATCTCGAAATGGGATACGCTGTGCACGTCATGCGTGGAAGCCATGTCACCCTCCGCGGAAGCACGGACCGATGCCGGAGGCTTCCGCTGGAATTTCCAATTTGTGCCCTGGGATGCTGATCAGTATACACCCGCCCGACTTTACTCGCCGACCACTCCCTCAGGCCTGTCCCTCACGCCGGGTGGGACTTTTCACCCATCCGCGATGCAATGCCACTTTTCTGTGGGGCAGCCAATCCTGAGGCCAATCCTGGGGTGACCCTGGGCCCAGCCGGGCCAGAGGGCATCCCCAGCAGGCCGATCCCAGGCGACCAAGCCGTGGCCAACACCCTGGTGCCCGGTCGAAGGGGGGTACCACTACTCCAGCGCCGGCGGTTGAGCCGGCCGCGCCAATAAAAAAGCGGGATCGCGTCTGGGAGTCATACGCGATCCCGCGCCGTGAGTGGCGGCATTCAGAACGCTTCCCAACCGTGGCGGCGATTCGGCGTGCGATCGGCAGGCCGTGCCCGGCGGACCGGCAGGCCGATAGCAGGTTTTTGCGAGCACCGCTCCCTCAGGGGGTGCCCTCTGGGCCCGGCTCGGAACAGACCGGGCCCAGCGGCCACCCCCCTGCGCCACCGGATCTCGCGGTCAAGGACCTAGTGCAGAGCGATCCGGATCACGGACAGAGGCGCTGCCCCGTCTTCCGCCAGTTCCTTTTCACGCGGCGAACGGGAGAGGGCGCGCCCGTTCGGTCCATCGCCCGTCCAGATCTCGGCCAGGAAATACTCTTCGCCATAGCGATGGAATACCAGCCTTGCCGGCTCGACCTCTCGCTTCCCGGTGACCCTGAAGGTGGTCACGGCTTTGATGGCGTCTCTGTGCGCCGATACCATCCACGCCACGCCGCGGCTCGCAGTCTCATCGACCCGGTAAGCGTCGCGCGGCATCAGTTTCGATCCCATATAGAAGTTGAACGGCACATTGGCAGTTACGGTTGCGCTTTGCGCGTAAACGGCAGCCACTGCCGCCACCGCGATTCCAATACTGAGAACTCGAACCCGGTTTTTCATATCGATCTCCTTTTTTGGTCGTGCCTTGTACAATGCAACGCGCCTGCCAAACACTAAGTGCTTGATTCCTCTTAAGCCGCATGCCCGCGTGCAGACGGCGCGCCTATCCGTTCGGATTGCCTGGCAACCATTCGGATAGCTCCGGCGCGGTATACTGATCGGCAATGCCGGGCGATCGGAATGCGTTGCTCGAAATCAGCGCCGCCATTCATGCCACGCGCGACCTGGAGACCCTCGAGAAGCAACTGCTGGAAATCGTCTCTCGAACCTTGTACGCCGATCGCGGTGCCATTCTGCTATTGGGAGAGAATGGCGAGCAGTTTGCCTCGGTCTGTGGATGGGATTCCCGCGAGGAGCTGGAGCGTCCCGCCGAATACAGCCGCGCCATCATCGATCGGGTGCTCCGCGAAAAGGCGCCCGTGATCTCCCATCGGGACTCGGCCACGGCGGCGGGCGGCGACCGGATCACGGCGGCGTTGTGCGTCCCTCTGGTGGTATTCCAGCAGATCCGGGGAGTCATCTATCTCGACAGCACGGACCCCCTGGCGCGTTTTGAACCCGAGCAACTGGAGTGGCTGTCGGCGGTGGGTGGAATCGCCGCGCTGGTTCTGGAAGATGTGCGGCGGATCCAGTGGCTGGAAAGCGAGAACTGCCGCCTGCGCGCCGAGATCGCGGTGGATCATGAAATGGTGGGCGGAGGACCCGCGATTCGCGAGATGGAGAGGTTCATCGCCAGGGTGGCTCCCACCGGTTCCACGGTTCTGATCCGCGGCGAAAGCGGCACGGGAAAGGAGCTGGTGGCGCGCGCCATTCATCGCAATAGCCCGCGCTCGGACCGGGCTTTCGTGGCCATCAATTGCGCCGCCATCACCGACACCCTTCTGGAGAGCGAGCTGTTCGGCTATGAAAAGGGAGCTTTCACCGGCGCCGCGGGCCAGCAGAAGGGCAAACTCGAGGCCGCCGACGGCGGCACGCTGTTTCTGGACGAGGTCGGTGAGCTGGCCCTCAGCCTTCAGGCCAAGCTGCTCCGCGTGTTGCAGGAACGGCAATTCGAGCGGGTGGGCGGCACCCGCCCGGTCCGTGTGGACATCCGCCTCGTCGCCGCCACCAATAGGGATTTGAAAGCCGCCATTCAAACCGGAGCTTTCCGCCAGGACCTGTATTACCGCTTGAACGTGGTTTCCCTGACCACCCCGCCGCTGCGGCAGCGGCGAGAGGATATCCCGTTGCTGGCGTCGCATTTTGTGCGCATGCATGCGCGCAAAGTGAGGCGCCAGGTGCGGGGCGTCTCGGCCGCCGCGCTGGCCCATCTCATGCAATACGATTGGCCGGGGAACATCCGCGAACTGGAAAACGCCATCGAGCGGGCCGTGGTCCTCGGCTCTACCGAATGGGTTCTGCCCGAAGATCTGCCCGAAGAGTTAGTCGAAACCGAGCCGGCGGGTCCCACGGAGCGCCCCGCCGCGACCCGTTACCACGAGACCGTGAAGGATTCCAAGAAGGACCTGATTCTCAAAGCCGTCCGCGAGACCGCCGGCAATATCACGGAAGCGGCCCGGTTGCTGGGCATACATCCGAACTACCTGCATCGCCTGATGCGAAATCTGAATCTGAAATCTTCCAGCAAGCCGTGATACGGACCCTGATATTGCGCCGGAGAGGAATCAGCGAAACGGGAGTCGACCGACTATACGGAGTGAAAATGCTCTCTGCCGAAATCGCGTTCCGAAAATATCGCGGGCTAAGCGCCAGACCGTTCCCACGTCTTCGTGATATGCTGCTAGAATTCTTGAGTGTAGGGCGAAATACTGGTAATCTCGACGGTTAAGCAGATGGCCGCTCACATTGACGCCGCACCGTTGCCAGACTTCCCACGGGTGGTTTACAACCGTAACCCAATCATAGGAGTGATCTGTCAGCTTCGTTTTCCGCCAATCCTGCGCATCGCCGCGGAACCCCCAGTAGCATTCCAGGAGCAGATTCGTACTGAATATCCGCTCTTGGCGGAGAAGTTTCCGGAACCGCAGATCGAGTTCCCAGTCGGTGTGCCCCCGGCAGTACAGGAAATGTTTCGATCTTCTATTCAAAAAAGGAAGCTGATCGGGTACGACTTCGTGGCACCCGATGAGAAGTGGCGCGTCACCTTGACGCGAGATTCCCTCTCGCTCACTAGTACCAAATATGAGCGATGGGAGGAATTCTGGAAACACTTGCGGGGACCATTGGATGCCCTCGTAAAGGTATATACCCCCTCGTTTTTCATTAGGGTTGGCTTGCGCTACCAGGACCTGATCCAACGGTCTAATTTGGGGCTGCCTGCCGCAACGCAGTGGTCGGAACTTTTGAATCCGTCGATTGGGGGATTGTTGGCAGGTACGCCACTAACGGATTCTGTTGAGGCCACAATCAGTCAGGTGGAGTTAAAACTGCCATTCCGCAGCACCCGCGTACGGCTTGTGTACGGCATTGCGGAAGCTGTAAGTGAGCCGAAAGAGGAGTGTTTTCTCATAGACAGTGATTTTCACACTGAAGAAAGGACGGCCATTGGTGAACACGAAGGAATCCTCCGCTATTTCAATCGGCAATCTGGGAGACTTTTCCGCTGGTGCATTCAAGATAGACTCCACGACGCGATGGACCCTCAGACTGTCCAAACCTCAGCTTGATCTCTCGCTTGGTTATCCGGTGATCACAGGCGGATGGTCGCGCGACTCGTCGGGAGGGGACCTTCAGCATTTCTTCGCTTTCAGATTCACTCAGCCGTACGAGGTCACCAGCGCCTCAATATTTCCGCGCCTGATGGCGCATTTCATTCTTGATCAACTACCGGACCAAGCATTTGCAGAGGTGCTTGAGCAACTCGGCAACGCTTGGTCGTTCTACCAGCTCGAGCCACCGCAGGCTGAGCCGCCCGCACCGAAGTCCAAGCCAGTAAAGGGGAAGATGACTCGCAGGTACGAGCGGCCGACCTACTCTTTGACCGGCGAGGAGTGAGGCAGTGTCCCTATTTGCCGCCCCCTCGGATACAGGAGCATTGCGGCAAGGCGAGATTCTCTCAAATGTTGTACAGGTTCACCTCCGGATCGACAGCCTAACACCAGGTGTAGATGAAGCTGTATTCGAGGAACGGATTCACCCGTTTGCGTTGATACTCACGCAGGATTGCGACTTGGACTGGGATTTCAAAGCTCGCCAGAGTTCAACGGACGAAAATCGCCGGGAACTGAAAATCGTCCCGAATACCCTCTTTTGTGAGCTAATGGCCAACGAGACACTCCGCCCGCGAATAGGGGGATCTGACCTCTGGAGGCGCATCTCGCAGAATCAGGACGAGCGCTATCACGCCTTTCCGGCGATACCAGCGGAGCACGAACGGGTGGCCCAGGGCATACCGCAACTTGTCGCCGACTTCAAACGGTTGTTCACGATCCCTACCGATGAACTTTATGCTCGCCTGACAATGAGCACACAACGACGCGCCGTGCTTCAGGGACCGTATCTTCAACACTTCACCACTCGTTTTGGCTATTATTGTATGCGCGTTGCACTTCCCGATCCCGCGACCCCGCAACTTGTTGCGAAAACATTAGTGGTTGAGGGGCCGAGTGGTGCTCCTCGCAAACTGATGCGGCAGCGCTGCCCACACCTCCGCTTCTCGCCGACCGTCAATGACTCTGGCGGCCGAGGTAAAAGGGAACAGCAAAGGACCGAAGATCCCAGCGCAAACAGCAGCCGAACTTTCGAAAGGACGGCTTAAAAAAAAAGCTCTTACGTAAACCGCGCCAGCGCCTCCACCTTCCGCCGCGCCGCGCCGCTGTCTAGCGACAGGGCCGCGATGGGCATGGCTGCCAGAAAAGTCCCGGCCCGATCCGCCGCTACCAAAGCTGCAGCGGAGTTCACCAGCACGATGTCGCGGCAGGGGCCGGGATCGCCGGCCAGCACGGATTGCGCGATTTCGAGGTTGCGCTCCTTGCCGCCGCCCTTCAAATCCCGCGGATCGGCGGTGGGCACGCCGAAATCCCGCGGTTCGAGGGTGCGTACATCCACCTTTCCGTCGCGGATCTCGTAGGCCAGCGTGGGGCCGGTGGTGGTGATCTCGTCCAAACCGTCGGAGCCGTGTACCACGAAGCCGCGGCCGAGGCCCAGTCCGGCCAGGGCGCCGGCGATCAGCTCGGCCGAATGGGGCGAGGGCGTTCCCA
The DNA here is from genome assembly GCA_052144935.1 of Bryobacteraceae bacterium. Taxonomy (GTDB): domain Bacteria; phylum Acidobacteriota; class Terriglobia; order Bryobacterales; family Bryobacteraceae; genus JOPF133. The sequence goes on along the minus strand of JBKQPR010000015.1, from coordinate 28,385 downwards.
CCACCTGAGCGGTGGCGCCCGCGGGGTTCGTCAAAGGTCCCAGCAGGTTGAACACCGTGCGCAGGCCCAGGTCGAGCCGCACGGGCTGCGCGTGCTTCATGGCCGTATGCACCGCCGGGGCGAACAGGAAGCCGATGCCGATCTCGCGGATGGCACGGGCCGTTTCGGCGGGCGGGATGGCGATGCGGATGCCGAAGGATTCCAGCAGATCGGCGCTGCCGCCTCCCTGCCGGCCGCTGATCGAGCGGTTGCCGTGCTTGGCCACGCGGACACCCGCGCCCGCCACCACGAAGGCCACCAGGGTCGAGATGTTGAACGTCCCCGCCCCATCGCCGCCGGTGCCGCAGGTGTCGAGCAGGGTCTCGCCATTCAACCCCGCATCCACCGGCGCGGCCATCCGGCGCATGGCGCGCGCGAAGCCCACCAGCTCGTCCGCCGTCTCCCCGTTGACGCGCAGGCCCATGAGGAACGCGGCGATCTGGGCGTGATTGGCCTGCCCGGAGAGGATCGTGTGCATGGCGGCCTCGGCTTCGGCGGCGGTCAGATGCCGGCGCTCGGACAGCCGCTCCAAATAGGGCACCAGGGACATGCTGATATGGTAGCTCTTGGTTTGAGGGGCACATGGGCATTCACCGCGGAGACGCGGAGGCAACCGAGGAAGCGCGGAGAAAACCGAGAGAAGAATAAGATGTTTTCTCAGCGTAGTCCCTGCTTTCTCCGCGTCTCCGCGGTGAGAGAGCGCCAGCCCCATTTGCAAAGGATTCGGGAATACAAGAACCCTCGTCTTGCAGCGCGGGCGGACGGTTCGCTACCATCGTTAGTTCGCAAGCGATCTTCCATGAAAATTCACGAGTATCAAGCCAAGGCCATCCTGGCCCAGTACAACGTCCCTGTGCCGAGGGGGGAAGTGGCGTTCACCGCGGAGGAGGCCGACACAGCCGCCAAGAGGATTGGGGGCAGCGTGGTGGTGAAGGCCCAGATTCACGCCGGCGGCCGCGGCAAGGGCGGCGGCGTGAAGATCGCCAAAACTGCCGAGGAGGCCGCCGAGATCGCGCGCCACATGATCGGCATGAAGCTCGTCACGCACCAGACCGGCCCCGAAGGGCGGGTGGTGCAGCGGCTGCTGGTGGAAGAGACCCTGCCCATCGAGCGCGAGCTGTATCTCGGAATCGTGCTGGACCGCGTGCAGGCGAAGCCGGTGTTCATGGCTTCGGCGGCGGGCGGCATGGAGATCGAAGAGGTGGCCGCCAAAACGCCGGAGCTGATCCTGAAGGAGACGATCCAGCCGGGCGGCCTGGCGCCCTACCAGGCCCGCAAACTGGCATTCGGCATCGGCATTCCGGCGGCCAGCGCGAATCAGGCGGCGGCGGCCATGATGGCGCTGGCCAAGGCCTACCTGGCGATGGACGCTTCGCTCGCCGAGATCAATCCATTCATTCTCACCAGGGACGGCAAGGTGTACGCGCTGGACGCCAAGATCAATTTCGACGACAACGCGCTCTACCGGCACAAGGAGCTGCTGGATCTGCGCGACCTGAACGAGGAAGACCCGCTGGAAGTGGAAGCCTCGCGTTTCGGGCTGAACTACATCAAGCTGGATGGCACGGTGGGCTGCATGGTGAACGGCGCGGGCCTCGCCATGGCCACCATGGACATCATCAAATACGCCGGCGGCAGCCCGGCCAACTTTCTGGACGTAGGCGGCGGCGCCAGCGCCGAGCAGGTGAAGAACGCCTTCCGCATCCTGCTCTCCGATCGCCATGTGAAGGCGGTGCTGATCAACGTGTTCGGCGGCATCCTGCGCTGCGACACGCTGGCCACGGGAGTGGTGGGGGCGGCGCGCGATTTGAATATCCAGGTGCCCATCGTGGTGCGCATGGAAGGCACCAACGTGGAACTGGGCCGGCAGATCCTCACCGATTCGGGGCTGAACCTGACGGTCGGCGAGGACATGCGCGACGCGGCGGAAAAAGTAGTCAAGCTGGCGGCGCAGGCGGCAAACTGAGGCGGACGACAAGATGAGCGTACTGGTAGACCAAAATACCCGATTGATCGTGCAGGGATTCACCGGCCGGGAAGGCACTTTCCACGCCCAGCAGGCGATCGCCTACGGCACCACCGTGGTGGGCGGCGTGGTGCCCGGCAAGGGCGGCAGCCAACACCTGGACCTGCCGGTGTTCGACACCGTGGAACAAGCCGTGAAAAAGACCGGCGCCAACGCGTCAGTGATTTTCGTGCCGCCGCCGTTTGCGGCCGACGCCATCATGGAAGCCGCCGACGCCGGAGTGACGCTGGTGGTGTGCATCACCGAAGGCATTCCGACGCTCGAGATGGTGAAGGTGTGGGAGTTCCTCAAAAGCAAGTCCACGCGCCTGATCGGCCCGAATTGTCCGGGGGTGATTTCGCCCGGCAAGTGCAAGATCGGGATCATGCCCGGCCAGATTCACAAGGAGGGCAATGTAGGCGTGGTTTCACGCTCCGGCACCTTGACTTACGAAGCCGTGGGCCAGTTGACTAAGTTGGGAATCGGACAATCTACCTGCATCGGGATTGGCGGCGATCCGATTATCGGCACTAACTTTGTGGATGCGCTGCAGTTATTCAACGAGGACCCCGGCACGCACGCGATCGTCATGATCGGGGAGATTGGCGGCAATGCCGAAGAGACCGCGGCCGCCTACGTGAAGGCCCACGTGAAGAAGCCGGTGGTGGGTTTTGTGGCGGGCCAGACGGCGCCGCCCGGACGCCGCATGGGCCACGCCGGCGCGATTATCGCGGGTGGTTCCGGCAAGGCGTCGGACAAGATCAAGGCGATGGAGGAAGCGGGCATCGCGGTGTGCTCCTCGCCGGCCGAAATTGGAGACAAGGTACAAAGCCTTTTATGAGCGTGGAACGCACGTTTTCGATCGTAAAGCCCGACGCGGTAGCCGCCGGGCAGACAGGCGAGATACTCGCCCAGATAGAGAAGGCCGGCTTCCGGATTGTGGGGCTGAAGATGACGCGACTTACGGAAGCGCAGGCGCAGAGTTTTTACGCGGTACACCGTGAGCGGCCGTTTTTCAATGGCCTGGTGAAGTTCATGACCGAAGGACCCATCATGGTGATGGCGCTCGAGCGCGAGGACGCCGTGAAGGGACTGCGCGAAGTGATGGGCGCCACCAATCCGGCCAACGCGGCCGCAGGGACCATTCGCCAGCGCTTCGCCGCCAACATCGAGCGCAACTGCATTCACGGCTCGGACGCGCCGGAGACGGCGGAAGTGGAGCTGCGGTTCTTCTTCAGCACGGCGGAACTGCTGTAGGGGCCGATTCCCCACCAACGCCCTATCCGGTCGGCGCCGGCCGGTGCGACAGTCAACTCACGGCTTGCTCTGTTGCTGAATCACCTGCTCGGCAAGAGCGATCTGGCCCGCGGTTCCGCGTGCGGCCACGGCGTTGACGGCGCTGTAGGGCGTGGTCCGCGGAACGGAGGCGGTTTTCTGAACCAGAGTGGCGATCTCCTGAAGGCCTTGCGGCGAGGAGATGCCGGGCAGGTAAAACACACGCACGACGCCGTCGGCGGCGCCTTGCATGAGGTAACTGTCGGTAGCCGCAGTCTGCGGGGCTGGCTTGTCCAGCTCGCTTACCAGCCACCCGGCCAGCGACGTCTGGGCGGCGCCGACGCGAATCGCGATGGCGCGAATTGCATTATAGGCCGTCACGCGCTGGATGTCGCCCAGCGAACGCAGCGTGTTGACCATCTCCTGCGTCTGCTGCGGCGTTTCGCCGTGGCTCAAATAAAAGACGCTGGTCACAAAGCCTAAGGGGTCGGGACCCTGGTATTGGGCGGAAGCCGGCTGTGGGCTGGCCGCCACATCCAACTGCTTCACCAGCCATTCGGCTAGCGCGCCCTGGGCCTGGGTGCCGCGCAGCACCACCGCGCTGGATGGGTTGTCCGCGCTGGATGGGTTGTAAGCGGTCATCCGCTGGATCTCGGCCGTCGCGCGAAGGATGTTGACGATCTCCTGCGTGTTCACCGGTGTCTCGGCGTGGGTGAGATAAAAGATGCGCACCACGCTATCGGCGCCGCCGGCGGGGATGTAGGTGAGATTGGCCGTCTTGGTGGGTTGGTCCAACTCGCCGATCAACCAGGCGGCCATGGCCACCTGGTCCGCGGTTCCCTGGACGGCAATGGACGCAGGGGAGGTCTCCGAGACGGCTTGTTGCATCTCCGTCACGAGACGGACGCAGTTCACGATCTGCTGGATGGCTTGCGGCGATTCCCCGCCGATGAGTTGGAACGTCCGATCGACCCCCGATCCGGACGCAGTTTGCCCGAACGCCGCGGAGGCGAACAGGGCGATGATCCCCAGTTTGGCAACTCTACCGCGCATACCACGCTCCTGGAGTGCTGACGAGGGCGGCGGCGAAAGCGTGGAGCGGCGCGGCCGGAACGCCGCCTCGCCGATCGGCCGTTAACGCTCCCAGCGTCTCAGTTTGGGCCGAGGAGGAAGCGATTTTTTTGGGGGAATCCCCCAAAATGATTCTCAAGTCCTTTAGTGTCAATAAAAACCTTGGGGGATTCCCCCAAAATTCCCTGTTCGGACGCCCGGAACGCGGGATCGTGGCGCGCGTTTCGTCTGAATTTGCCGGAGGCCTGCCAGCCACGCCCCGCGTTCGGTAGAGACTACGCCGAGGGCGGCGGCGAAAGCGTGCAGATGCGCGCGATATAATCGGGACGAATGCCTGAAATCCGCCGGTCGGTTTGCGCTTTGGATTGTCCGGATTGCTGCTCGCTCCTGGTGACCGTCGAGGACGGTCGCGGCATGAAGCTGCGCGGCGATGCGGCCCATCCGGTAACGCGTGGGTTTTTGTGCGGCAAGGTGGCGCAGTATCTGGAGCGCGAATACTCGCCGGGGCGCCTGCTCTATCCGCAGCGGCGCGTGGGCGCCAAGGGCGAAGGCCGCTTCGAGCGCATCAGTTGGGACGCGGCGCTGTACACCATCGCCGTGCGCCTTCAGGGGATCGCGCGGGAATTCGGCCCGGAGGCCATCCTGCCCTATAGCTACGCCGGCACCATGGGCCTGCTCAACGGCGCGGGGATGGACCGCCGCTTCTTTCACCGGCTGGGAGCTTCGCGGCTGGACCGCACCATCTGCTCGGAAGCTGGGGTTGTGGGCCACACCGAGGCGCTCGGACGGCGCTACAACACCGAGCCGGAACAGTTCCGCCACGCGCGGCTGATCCTCGCCTGGGGCGCCAATATCCTGGGCACCAATGTGCACCTGTGGCCGTTCATCATGGAAGCGCGCCGCAATGGCGCCCGGTTGTACACCATAGATCCGCATCGCAACCGCACGGGCGCGGCCTCCGACCGCCACTACTTCATCAACCCGGGCAGCGATACGGCCCTGGCGCTGGCCATGATGCACGTGATCGCGGGCGAAGGGCTTTACGACCGCGAGTACGTGGAGCGGTATACCGGGGGCTTCGACGGACTGCGCGAGCGCGTGCGGGAATGGACTCCCCAGCGCGCGGCCGGGCTGACCGGCATCGCCGCCGAAGAGATTGCGGCGCTGGCGCGCGAATATGCCACCACGCGTCCGGCGGTGATCCGTTTGAATTACGGGGTGCAGCGCAGCGAGCGCGGGGCCATGGCGGCCAGGACCATCGCGCTGCTGCCGGCTCTCATCGGCTCCTGGCGCGAGGTGGGCGGCGGGTTCCAGCTTTCCACTTCGCATGCCTTTAACCTGGCCTTGAACCGCGCCGGCCTGGAGCGGGCCGATCTGCAGTGGCGGGCGCTGGGCCGGGAGGCGCGCCTGGTCAACATGACGGAACTGGGCGCGGCGCTGACCACCCTGGACGCGCCTCCGGTGAAGGCGCTGGTGGTGTACAACTCGAATCCGGCGGCCATCGCGCCCAATCAGAACGTGGTGCTGCGCGGGATGGCGCGGGAAGACTTGTTCACGGTGGTGCTGGAACAGTTCCAGAACGATACCGCCGATTACGCCGATATTCTGCTGCCCTCCACCACCTTCCTGGAACATACCGATCTGTATTTGGCATACGGCCACTACTATCTGCAACTGGCGCGTCCGGCGCTGGCGGCGCCCGGCGAGGCCAAGTCCAACGTGGAAGTGTTTCGCCTGCTGGCCGGGCGCATGGGTTTCGACGACCCGTGTTTCGCCGACACCGAGGACGACATGGTGCGGACGCTGCTGGATTCGCCGCACCCGTTTTTGAAGGGAATCACGCTCGAGGAATTGGACCAGCGCGGCTGGGTGCGTCTGCGGCTGCCGGAACCGTTTCAGCCGTTCGCCGAGGGCGGGTTTGGAACCGCCGATGGCAAGTGCCACTTCCGCGCCGAGGAGTTGGACTATACCCCGCCGGTGGAATCGCGGCACGGCGACGGGGATCTGCGCAGCCGGTATCCGCTGGAGTTGATTTCGCCCAAGAACGACGACAGCATGAACTCGACGTTCGGCCATCGCGACGCGGTGGACCTCCAGACCGCCACGCTGCACTTGAGCGCCGAAGATGCCGCGGCGCGCCGGATTCGCAACGCCGATCCGGTGCTGGTGTACAACGAGCGCGGCTCGGTGCTGCTGCTGGCGCAGGTGGATGGACGCGTGCGGCCAGGTGTGGTGTGCGCGCCCTCGGTGCGGTGGGGCAAGCGCGCGCCGGGCGGGCGCAACGTCAACGCGCTGACCTCCAGCCGGCTGACGGACAAGGGCGGCGGTCCGACCTTCTATAGCTGCCTGGTGGAAGTGGAGCGGGCCGGAGACTGAGGGTGCGTACACGGATTCGGGGAAGCTGTAAAGAAATCGGTTGGCAGGCGAAAGCGCCTGCCCCACTTGCCTGCAAGCCCCTCGGCACCAACGTGGGACAGACGCTTTCGTCTGTCAACCCGTCGGTTTCAGGCCTGCCGGCGCTGGAGCGGGCTGGAGACGGATGCATAGACGACAAGCGGTTTTAGGAGCGGCGCTGGTGCTGGCGCTGGCGGCGGCCGGCTGCAAACGCCACAAGGTGGCCACGCGGCCGACGGATGAAGGCGCGCCCAGGCGCCTGGCCTCCGTGGTGGCAATGAACGATGCGCGGGCAGCCGGCCAGTTGCTCTCGGGATTTCACTCGGTGGAGGAGGGGGCCTGGCGCTGGACCGAACGGCAGTTCTCGATCAGCCTGGCGCGGCCCCTGCACGCGGAGCAGAAGGGCGCCACCCTGTTGGTGAAGCTGACCGTGCCGCCGGTTTCGATCGACAAGCTCAAGAGTCTCAAGCTCTCGGCCTCGGTGAACGGCAACTCGCTCGATCCCGAGACCTATACCAAGCCCGGCAATTATGTCTACCGGCGGGAGGTGCCCGCGAACCTGCTGGGCGGCGATCCCATGCGCGTGGATTTCTCGCTGGACAAGGCCATTCCGCCGGGTAGCCCCGATATCCGCGAGCTGGGCGTGGTGGTGCTGTCGATCGGTCTGGAAACGCGGTGAACGCGGCGCGGCGCTGGGAAGCTGTGAAAAAATGGGTTGGCAGGCAGAGGGCACCCCGCCTGCCCCACCAAAACGCAGGCGCTTGCGAAGCAACGGGGGACAGACGGGCCCAGAGGGCACCCCGTCTGCCAACCCGGCAGTCGCAGGGATTTTTTCACCGCTTCTTGGGCTGGTGGCTGGCGCCGCCGATGATTTGCCTGCTGGCGCATTACCACGGGTTGGGCGCATGGTTCCGGGCAGACGATTTCGCCTGGCTGGGCCTGGCCGCGCGGGTCCATGGATTTCACGATCTCGCGGCGGCGCTGTTCGCCCCCGCGGCGCAGGGCGTCATACGGCCGGCGGGCGATAGTGGATTCTTTCTCGCCTGCTACACCCTGTTCGGGTTGGATGCGCTGCCCTTCCACATCGTCATCTTCGCCACCCAGTTTGCCAACCTGGCGCTGGTGGCGTGGATCGGCGCGCGGATCGCGGGCAGCCGCGCGGCCGGCCTGTGGGCAGCCATCTTCTGGGCCGTGAACAGCGTGCTGGTAGAGCCTCTGGGCTGGGTCTGCGTTTACGACCAGGTGCTGTGGGGATTCCTTGTGCTGCTGGCGTTTCATTTCCTGCTGCGCTACGAGGAGACCGGCCGGCGGCGCTACGAGATTTACGAATGGATCGCGTTTGTGCTGGGCTTCGGGGCGCTGGAGCTGAACGTGGTCTACCCCGCGCTGGCGGCGCTGTACACCTGGACCCAGGGAGCGCCCCTCGCGCGCCGCTATTTCCGCCGGACGCTGCCGATGTTCGCGGTATCGCTGGTGTATACGGCCGTGCACCTGGCGGTGGCGCCGAATCCGAGGACGGGCGACTATGCCATGCACTTCACGGGATCGGTGCTGCGCACCCTTCTGAAGTACGTGACGTGGTCGGTGGGGCCGACCCTGCTGTGGACGCCGTATGGTGCGCCGGCGTGGCTGTTGGATGCGGCCGTGGCAGCGATCGTGCTGGGCCTCGCCGCGTTCGCGGGCAGCCGGCACGCGGGGCTGTTCTGCCTGGGGTGGTATGTGGTGGCGTTGGCCCCGGTGCTGCCGCTGCGCGATCACATGACCGAGTATTATCCCTATGTGCCGCTGGTGGGGCTGTGCTGGCTGGGCGGATGGGCGGTGACCGAGTGCTGGCGGCGCGGAGGGCGCTGGCGGGGCGCCGCGGTGGCGCTGGCGGCGTTGTATGCGGTGATGGTGGTTCCGCGCACGCTGGCAGCGGATGCGTGGAATTACCGGATCAGCCTGAGGGTGCGAGACCTGGTGGAAGGCGTGGCCGGGGCGCGCGAGCTGCATCCGCACGAAGCCATCCTGCTGGATGGAGTGGACACGGAACTGTTCTACAACGGTATTCTGGACCATCCCTTCCGCCTGCTGGGGAACGATCAGGTCTATCTGACGCCGGGCAGCCAGCGGACCATCGAAGCGCATCCCGATCTGGGATCGGCGGAGGAATTCGTGCTGCCCGCGGAGGTCGCCGCCAAGGCGCTGGAACGCGGCGAGGCGGTGGTCTACGACGTGCGCGGCGCGCGGCTGCGGAACATTACCGGGCAGTACTCGGCTGGGCCGGCGGCGTTCGAAGCGCCCGCGCGGATCGACGTGGCGAGCCCGCTGGCGGCCTATCTGCTGGGACCGGAATGGTACGCGGTGGATGGCAACCATCGCTGGATGCCCGGCCGGGCCACGCTGCGGATGGCCGGTCCGCAGACAGCGGGCGAGAAGCTGTATCTCAATGGCTACTGTCCGGACGAGCAAGTGCGGCAGGGGCCGCTGGTGGTGACGGTGAGTGCAGACGGGTCGGTGCTGGGCGCGCGGAATATCGGCGCGGGGCAGAACGCGTTCGAGCTGGCCTTCGCGCTGCCGGCCGCGCTGGTGGGCAAGCCGGAGATGCGCGTGGAAATCTCGGTGAGCCGCACGTTCCGGACGGCGGTGGATACGCGGGATCTGGGGCTGGCGTTCGGAAGCGTCGAGGTGAGGTAGGGATCGTTCACGCGCCGCGGCGGGCGTGGGGCACGCGCCGTGTCGCGCCGGGCGTGGGGCATGCGCCGCGCCGGGCGTGGAACCCCAGGCGTGGGCGCGCGCCGCGGCGGGCGTGGGGCACGCGCCGCGCCGGGCGTGGGGCATGCGCCGCGCCGGACGTGGGCACGCGCCGTGTCGCGCCGGGCGTGGGGCACGCGCCGTGCCGGGCGTGGAACCCCAGGCGTGGGCGCGCGCCGCGCCGGGCATGGGCATGGGCACGCGCCGTGCCGCGCCGGGCGTGGGGCATGCGCCGTGTCGGGCGTGGGGCATGCGCCGTGTCGGGCGTGGGCACGCGCCGTGTCGGGCGTGGGCACGCGCCGTGCCGCGGCGGGCGTGGGGCATGCGCCGCGCCGGGCATGGGCGCGCGCCGCGCGGGCTGCGCGCCGGGCGCCGGCCGGTCGAAGCTATACTTGTATTTTCCATTATGCTTACGCGCCGCCACTTTTTTTTCGGCAGCCTGGCGCTGCCTGCGTTCGCCGCCAAGAAACCTCCCGCGCCGGCGCCGCCGAGCTTGCTGCTGCTGGCTCCGGACAACCTGCCGGCCTGGATCGTGGGGTCGTACGGCAACCAGGAAGTTCGCACTCCCCATCTGGATGCCCTGGCGAAGACCGGCACTCGGTTCTTGAATCATTCGGTTTGCGCGCCGGAGCCGGGCCTGGGGCGCGCCACCCTGGTGACCGGCCGCACGCCCATGCAGGTTCACGATGCGGAGACTGTGCCGGCGGGCGAGGCGGGGCTGGAAAAACTGCTGGCTGGGCTGGGCTACGCGACTCTGGAAGCCGAGGCCAGCGCGGCGCCCAAGTTCCTGGATGCGCAGGCGGCCGGCAAGCCGTTCTTCCTGCACGTGCGCTGCCCGTATTTGCAGCCGCCCTATGACGGCATGGCGCAGAAATACCACCAGCAGTATGCCCAGATCAAGTTCGACACCTTCAATCCGGATCGGCCCGCGCCGAATGCCGCGCGCAACAGGGAACTGCTGGCCGACCCCATCGGCAGCCTGCGCAAATACGGCGCCGCGGTGAGCGCGTTCGACGACGAAGTGGGAGCGATCATAGCGCGGCTGACGCAGAAGGGGCTGCTGCAGAATACCCTGATCGTCTTCACCGCCACGTGCGGCAATCTTGCCATGCACCATGGGCTGTGGGGCGCGGGAGGCGCCTCCGAGCCGCGCAACATGTTCCAGGAGGCCGTGGCGACGCCGCTGATCTGGAGTTGGCTGGGCCACGTGCCGCCGGATGTCACGCGTCCCGACCAGGTGAGCGCCTACGACCTGGTCCCCACCATTTGCGAGCTCGCGTCGAGCAATCTGCCCAGCGCGAACCTGTGCGGCCGCAGCTACCTGGCGCTGGCCACCGGCAAGTCTCTGCCCAAGAAGCAGCCGTGGCGCACCACGGTGTTCGCGGCCGATGGGCCGACCGCCATGGCGCGCGTGGAGCGATACAAGCTGGTGGAGCGCACCCCGGGGGCGCACTCCGGGCCGGGCGAGTTGTACGACCTGGTGGCGGATCCGGGCGAACGGCAGAACCAGTACGACAACCAGCAGTTTCTGAGCGTGCGCACGGAACTGGCCGGGAGCCTGGCGGCTTGGAAGCAGCGCTATTCAGTGTAAGTGACCTTGTTTGCGGAGTAAGTCGTGCAGCTCCAGCACCTGCAGTTGGACCTGCTTGGTCTCCTTGAGTAACTCCACACGGGCGCGGTTGATGAAATGCTTCAGCAGTTCCACGGCGCCGCAGATGGTCCACCAACAGGCGAAGGTTCCGAGCCAGGTAGCCGATCTCGACGACGAGTAACTTGACCGTCGATATCACCGCATCAATACTTGTTCCAGGCACATCGATCCCGTATGTCCGGATGGGAGTTGAAGTGTTTGGAGGACGCGGTCTACCAGAAGTGCGTCTTGAGCACCTTGGGTGAGCTGGGGGCGCCGGCGATCACCTTTACGTGGAGCACCATTTGCAGGTTCTTCTTCGGCCAGTCCGCGGGCGCGCCACGCAGGGCTTCAGCCATCAGCTCCGGATTGGTCACCAGGTCGCCCGCGGCGTCGGTGCCGTACTGGGTGATCCCCGCCAACTCCACCAGCATGGCGTGCGTGTCGGGGTGGAAGACGCGGGAGACGATGGCGTAGTCCTCGTCGGTGCGGCGGTCGGCGGGCAAATGAGGCAGCGCCCACGCGGTGGGTTGGCCGTTGTCGGTGATGCCCACCGGCTCGCGCGCGCCGTCGATGAAGTAGCGCATCTGGGCGCTGATCTCGCGCCAGCGCGTGTACGAGTATCCCACCAGGATGGCCGGCCCCGTGCGCAGATCGGGAAAGGAAACGTCGTTTCCGACCTTGACGCGGTAAGGGCGCTTCAGACGGGTGAGCATGGCGGCCAGGCGGGAGGTGGCAATCAGATCGCCGCCGCCCACGAACTGGTCGGTGAGCTGGATGTAGTCTTCGAGGCGCGGCTTGGCGCCGGGCTTCACGTCGGGCACGCTCCACACCGGAACATAGGCCGCGCACACCAGCACGGGCGAACCTCCGCGGAGCACCGGGGCCCAAAACTGGTCTAGCGCGGTGGCGGCGGGTTGCGCGACCCACCATGCGAGCAGCGCGACGGCCCCCAGCGAGAGCGCGGCTATTGCGGCCCACAGGGGTTGCGGGTGAAAGCGCGCGGGTGCCTGGAGAGCGGCGGCTTCCGCGGGCGTGTCGGCCGGTCCGGTTGGCGGCGCCGGCGGGAAAGCTCCGGGGTGGAACTCGGGGATGTAAGTGCCTGAGGGCAGCTCGATGCGCACCGGATTCCGGACGCCCTCGGAGGAGTAGTAGAGGCCCAGACGTTTGCGCACTTCGCCGGCTTTCACCCGCACGGTGGCGTCGTCCGAGGGGTCGTAGCTGGTGGGCCGGCCGAAAACTTCGATCCCGATGGTGCGTTCCTTGAGCAGCCCGGCGTGGCCGCCGAGGGTGTTCTCGACCACGTAGCGGAGGAAATCGCGGCTGCGCTTGCTGGTCCGGAATTCGTGGCTGGCCAGGACGCGATTCAGTTCTTCGCGTATCTGCTCGTCGGTGAGCGGCGCCGGGGCCCCGTCTGCCTTCAGCCCGGGAGTCTGTCCCTGAGACATGCCAAAACCAATCGCTTTTCTGGTTTCGATTCTAGCAGACCTACTGAGTTGTCCTGGGTTCGCGGTCTTTGACGCGGAGGCGCGGAGACGCGGAGAAGACTCAAGAATGTGTTCTCCGCGTTTTTCTCCGCGCCTCCGCGCCTCCGCGTCAAAGGCCTGGCTGAGCCGGGTTGTCATGCCCCACCGAACACGTTCGATCCTGTAACGAACCGGGCGTAACGGGCGCGCAACCGTTCGGAACTGGACGGGCCCGCGCGCCGCAGCCGATGATGAGTGTCGGTCACGGCTCGCATCCATGTCCAAAATGCTCGAGGAGACGCGCCAACAGCCCGCGGCGCTGGCGCACACGCTGGACGAAGGCCTCGCCACGCTCAACGACCTGCGTCGCCAGTTCGAGACCAACCGCCCCCGCCTGGTGGTGCTGGTGGCGCGCGGCACTTCCGATAACGCCGCGCAGTTCGGCCGGTACCTGATCGAAATCACCGCGCGCATTCCGGTTTCGCTCGCCGCACCCTCGATCGTCACGCTCTACGAAAGTGCGGTGGATCTTACGGGCGTGCTGGTGGTGGGGATCTCGCAATCGGGCGAATCCACGGACACCAACGCGGTGTTGGAGGACGCCCGGCAGCGTGGAGCCACTACCGTGGGAATCACCAACGAGCCGCGCAGCCGCATGGCGCGCGTGGCCGAGCGCGTGCTGCTGGCGCGGGCGGGCCGTGAAGAGAGCGTGGCCGCCACCAAGACGTATACCTGCCAGCTTATGGCGCTCTACCTGCTGGCCTTCGCGCTGGGCGCGCCGATCAGCCTGGAGGTGTTGCGCCAGCTTCCGGAATGGGTGGATCGCGTGCTCGACCTGGAGGAGCGGATCGGCGAAATCGCCGAGCGCTACACCTTCATGTCGCGGGCGGTGACGGTGGGCCGCGGCCTCAACTACGCCAACGCGCTGGAGCTGGGGCTGAAGCTGATGGAGACCTGCTACGTGGTGGCCGAGCGCTTCTCCCCGGCCGACCTGATGCACGGGCCCATCGCGCTGGTGGAGCGCTCGTTTCCGGTGTTTGTGTTTGCACCCGCCGGGGTAACGTGGCCCTCCATGTCGGCCCTGCTGGACCGCCTGGAGGAACTCAAGGCCGAGACCCTGGTGATCACCGACGAAGGCAATCCGGAGGCCGCCAGCAAGCCCGCGCGGCTGATTCAGTTGCCCATCCAGACGGTGTCTTGCGAGGCGACCAATGGGGTACCCTCCGGGCCCCGCGATCTCTACACAGCCATTCCGTATATCGTGCCGGCGCAATTGTTCGCGGCGCAACTGGCGGCCATCAAGGGGCTGAATCCGGACCGGCCGCGGGCCCTGCATAAGGTGACGCGGACGATGTAGGGGAGCGAACCAGGGCGGCCGTTTGCTCTACCTGCTAACCCACGCTACCGTGAAGCCATGGCTAAAGGCACCAGGATCGACTTCGACGACCCGGCCCCCATCGATAACGAGGAAGACGAGGAAACCCTTGCCGCCGTTGACGAGGGCATCCGCGACGCCGAGGCTGGCCGTACCGTGCCCATAGAAGAAGTCCGAAGGCTCTTGCCCAAGTGGATTACCGCCTCCTCTTCACGCAAAGAGCGCTGACCGATCTGTCCGAGATCGTTGGGGCATATCGCCCAGGACGACGACGAAGCCGCTTCTCGTTTTGGCGAGGCCCTGCTCGATCACGTCGATTTGCTCGGCCGGTTCCCTCGCATGGGGAACACCATTCGCAAAAGGTCGCGGGTTCGTAAGCTGGTCCACAGCCCGATTGTCGTCTACTACTAGATCCATGAGGAGGAGCCTCGGGCCCCGATCCGCGTTGCTACGATGGTCAGGGAGCCAACCTCACCTTGTACACACCCAATCCCGCGCGGTACGACGCCATGCCCTATCCGCGCTGCGGCAGAAGCGGTCTCCTGCTGCCCGCCATTTCGCTGGGGCTGTGGCACAATTTCGGCGGCGTGGACCCGATCGAAAACTCCCGCGCCATGCTGCGGCGCGCCTTCGACCTGGGGATCACCCACTTCGACCTGGCGAATAACTACGGGCCGCCGTATGGCTCCGCGGAACAGACCTTCGGCAAGCTGCTGAAGGACGACTTCGCGGCCCACCGGGACGAGTTGATCGTTTCCACCAAGGCCGGCTACGACATGTGGCCCGGTCCGTATGGCAACTGGGGATCGCGCAAGTACCTGCTGGCCAGCCTGGACCAGAGCCTGCGCCGCATGGGGCTGGAGTATGTGGACATCTTCTATTCCCATCGGCCGGACCCCGCCACGCCGGTAGAGGAGACCATGGGCGCGCTGGACCACGCCGTGCGCAGCGGTAAGGCGCTCTACGCCGGCGTTTCGAACTACAATGCCGCCGAGACCACCGCGGCGATCGCCATCCTCCGCCGGCTGGGAACGCCCTGTCTCATCCACCAGTTCAAGTACTCGATGTTCCAGCGCACGCCGGAAAAAGGACTGCTGGCCGTGCTGGCGAACGAGGGCATTGGCGGGATTGTCTTTTCGCCGCTGGCCCAGGGACTGCTGTCGGACCGCTACCTGGACGGCATCCCCGCCGATTCGCGGGCCGCCAAGCCGCACGGCTATCTGAAGCCGGAGCAGCTTGAGGTCGAGCGCCTGCGGCAGGCGCGCGAATTGCAGAAACTGGCGCGCGAGCGCGGCCAGAGCCTGGCCCAACTGGCGCTGGTATGGGCGATGCGCCACGCTGCGGTGACCAGCGCACTGATCGGCGCCAGCCGCGTGGAACAGATCGAGCAGGATGTGGCGGCCCTGGAGAACTCGCGGTTTTCCGGCGAGGAGCTGGAGCGAATCGAGCGGATCCTAGGGTAAGCCGCTTTCGGAGTGACCAGTCCAGTCGCCGGCAAGCGCTCCCTCTGGTCGCGGCTCAAAGTGCATCCGAGCCGCGACCATAGGGAGCGGTTGGCACACTAAACCACATCTCCCTCAAACCACACGCGTTCGGTAAGGTAACGAACGTGCCGTAACACCCTTGCAACCGTTCTGAACTGGACATGCGAGCCGTCCGGGCACAGTATGGCGGAGAAAGTTGTCGGAGCACTGGAAAACCGGCGCTCCAATCTCACAACTTCGGGGTCAAGTGGGCAATATGAGGAAAAACGAATTCCTGATCGTGGTCCTGGCACTGGTGTTATTGTGCGCAGGGATTGGCGTGGCGCAGGAAGCCGGCGCAAGCATAACCGGGAAGATTACCGATCCGTCCGGGGCGGCCGTGGTCGATGCCGCGGTGACGTTGCGGGATGTGGATCGTGGCGCCATCTTCCGTACCCAGACTAACGAAGAGGGCGTTTACAATCTGCCTCGCGTGCCGATCGGTCAGTATGAGCTGCGGGTGGAGGCCGGCGGATTCCAGACGGCCGTGCGGCCGCCATTTCCTCTGCAACTGAACCAGGCGGCCAAGGTGGATATCGCGCTCGCGATCGGCCAGGTGTCGCAGCAGATGGAGGTGACGGCCGTCGCGCCCCAGTTGCAGACCGAGACCACCCAGGTAAGCACGGTGATGGAGGCGAACGCCATCGCCGGCCTGCCTCTGGAGACGCGCAACTATAACCAACTGACCTTGCTGGTTCCCGGCTCGGTCACCATCAGCCCGGCATCTTTTAATACCGGCCTGAAGACTTTCAACGCCGCGCGGCCCAACCTCAACGGCAACCGCGAGCAGGCCAACTACTATCTGCTGGATGGCGTGGAGAACACCGAATTTGTCGACAACAACGTGGCCTATTCGCCCAACGTGGACGCCATTCAGGAGATCAGCATCATCACCAATAATCCGAGCGCCGAGTTCGGCCAGTTCCTGGGAGGGGTGATCAACGTCAGCCTGAAATCGGGGACCAATCGGTATCACGGCAATATCTTCGAGTATCTGCGCAACGATTTCTTCAATGCCAACGAATGGTCCAATAACTTCAACGGACTGCCCACGCCGCGCGAGCGTTGGAACGAGTACGGCGGCACCTTCGGCGGTCCCATCAAGCGCGACAAGCTGTTCTTCTTCGCCGACTTCCAGGGGTCGCGATTCGATCTGCCGGCCACCGACACTCCCCAGACGACTTTTACCGCGCAGGACGCCACCGGGAACCTCTCGGACCTGGGCATCTCGCTGCATTATCCCGGCACCACCGTGCCGATGCCTGCCAACCTGACTCAGGCGGCCATCTGCGGCTCGGGACAGAAGATGGGCGTGAACCCCTGCATCACGGGTCTCAGTCCCACCGCGCTGAAGATCGCCGCGGCCCTGCCGAAACCGAATCTGCCGGGCCTGGCGAATGGGACCGTCAATAACCTCAACGATGTGGTGCAGAATTACACCCACGGCAACCAGGGCGATATCAAGATGGATTGGGCACCCAGCGAAAAGGACCATATCTTCGCCCGCTACTCGCAGCAGCACATCGATAATCCGACGGTGAATAGCGAAGTCTTCCAGTACAGCGGGTCGGGCAGCAATATCTTCCCGCTGCAGCAGGCCGTGCTGGATTACACCCGCACCATCAGCCCGCGCCTCGTGAACGACGTCCGCTTGGGCATGAATTACTTCCCGGCCGAAGGCCAAACCCAGGCACTCGGCACCACCGCCGGAGCGAACCTGATTCCGGGACAGCCCACCGAGTATCTGCCCGGCCTGTCGTTCGCCAGCTCCAAGCTGGGCGGCCAGTTGAACGGTCCGTTCGCGTTCGGAACCACCGACAGCCCCGAGATCTTCCACCAGACGGCCATCGAGGGTACCGACACGGCCATCTGGACCAAGGGTGCCCACACGCTAAGGATGGGCTTCCAGTTGATCCGCTACCGCAATAACTATGTACCGGCGACCAGCAACGATGGCGCGGCGGGCCAGATCTCTTTCAGCGGGACTTACACGGGTTACTCGGAGGCCGACTTCTTCCTTGGCCTTCCCGCTTACATGGGATATGGTCTGGGTTTCTCTGGCACAGTGGGCCAGCGCAACGACGCCGTGGGCGCGTTTGTGCAGGACGACTGGCGCGTATCGAGTAAGCTGACGGTGAACGTCGGACTCCGCTATCAACTGTTCACTCCGATTTATGAAGTCCACGACCGCATGACGAACTTCGGCGAGTACAGCGGCCAGATCATGCTGGCGGGACAGAATGGTAACAGCCGCGCGCTCTATAACCAGTACAACGGCATCGCCAATTTCCTGCCGCGCCTGGGAGCCGCGTATAGCCTGGATAGCAAGACTGTCCTGCGCACGGCGTTTTCGCGCTCCAGCTTCCAGGAAGGCACCGGCGAGTACAACCGCCTCGCGACCAACGCCCCGTGGAACGTAGACCTGGTGGGGCAGTGGGGAGCCACCAACGCCAACGGCGGAATTCCCGCCAACCAGGTGACGCTGGACCAGGGCTTTGGCGCGCTGGGCGCCACCAGCGGCTGCACCGTCGCCACGGTGACTTCGGCGCCGGCCGCGTGCTTCGCCGGCGTGCGTATCCACGCCACCGATCCGAACTATCGCCCGGCGGTCTCCAACCAATGGAACCTGACGCTGCAACGCCAGATTACTAACTCACTTACCCTGCAGGGCGGTTATGTAGGCCAGCATACCGACCACATGGCGGCCATTTATAACATGGGCCAGGACCTGTTATTGCCGAATGGGACCGCCGTCCCCGGTCCGTATCTCAGCGGCAACCCCACGCTGAAGAACGACGGCACCGGCCAGCAGCGGCTCAACACCACCACGGCCATCCAGAACTACAACGGCTTGCAGATCATGGCGCAGGAGCGCGTGGCCAAGGGGCTGGCCTTCCAGTTCAATTACACGTGGGAAAAATGCCTCACTAACAACCAGGGCTACTACGGGCGGTACGGCAACTCGGCGCCGGCACAGACCACGGCGGATGTCGCTTTCCAGTCTTACGTCTATAACATCGGACTGGACTACGGCGAGTGCGATGCCGACGTGACCAACGTCTTCAGCGGGTATCTGAATTACGAGCTGCCCTTCGGCCACGGGCGCAGTTTCGGCCGCAACTCCGGCAAAGCGGTCAATGCGATTCTGGGCGACTGGCGTTTCGACACCATCGCCAGCGTGCACGGCGGGTTGCCGATTTCCATGATCCAGTTTGGCAGCGACCCCACCGGCGCTTACTTCCAGCCGCGTCCGGATTGCCTGTCGCCGTCTATCGCGACGCCCTACAAGAATTTCGTGGGCGGCGGATACGTCTGGTTCGATCCCACCACCATGGCGATTCCCGCTCCCGGCAAGCTGGGCAATTGCGGCATCTCCACCGAGCGCGGGCCGGGGCTGAAACAGATCGATCTGAGCCTCTCGAAGAGCTTCCGGATCGCCGAACGCGGCACGCTGTTGTTCCGCTTCGACGCCATCAACGCGTTCAACACGCCGATTTTCGCCGTCAACGGTTACTCGACCGACGTTTACCCCGGCGGCGGAATCGACAAATCGCAGTACGGCGTGAACCCCACTTATATGGCCGGCATTCCCACGGGCGTGGTGAATACTTCCGTGGGCTCGCGCAATTTGCAGTTTGCACTGAAGTTCTCGTTCTGAAAGGGGGCGGGCCGCGACCGGTATTATCGTAAGATGACCACGCGGCCCGCCACGCTCGAAGCGTCCGACTTCGCGGCGATCGTCCACCACCGGCGCTCCATATACCTGGGCATGGGCTATCGCGACGAACGCGCGCTGGACGCCATGAGCGCGGGCTTCCGGCCGTGGCTGCGCCGCAAGATGGAAGCCGGTGAGTACCTCGCCTGGTTCGCCCTCGCGCCCGATTCTTCGATCGCCGCCGGCCTGGGCCTCTGGCTGATGGATTGCCCGCCCCACATGGTCGTGTCCGGCCCATGGCGCGGCAACATCCTGAACGTGTACACGGAACCTGCCCACCGGCGCCGTGGGATGGCTCGCGCCCTGATGCAGATCGCGCTGGATTGGTGCGCCGCCCACCGAGTCGCCACGGTCATCCTGCACGCCAGCCCCGACGGCCGCGCGCTCTACGAATCGCTCGGTTTCACGCCGACGAACGAAATGCGGCTGATCCGCCCGATCGCGTGATGCGTAGACCATGCTTCACCGCGGAGACGCTGAGAACGCAGAGGAAGCGCGGAGAAGAGCATTCCTCTTCTTGTCTTTTCTCCGCGCTTCCTCCGTTTTCTCCGTGTCTCCGCGTTGAACAAAAGCGCCACCCCTGAATTCGAGCGATGTTATCGTGAAGGTCGATGTCGCGAATGCTCGAGGAAATTCGCCAGCAGCCGGAGGCGCTGGCGCACACGCTGGCGCGCGAACTCGCGAGCGTGCGGAAGTTCAAGAAGCTGGTGGAGAAGCGGCGGCCGAGATTGATTGTGCTGGTGGCGCGTGGGACGTCGGATAACGCCGCGCTGTTCGGACGCTACCTGCTGGAGATCGCCACCGGGATTCCGGTATCGCTGGCGGCGCCTTCCATCACCACCCTGTACAAAGCGGCGGTCGATTACCGGGAAGCGCTGGTGGTGGCGATTTCGCAATCCGGCGAATCCACCGACACCAACCTGGTGCTGGAGCGCGCGCGCGAGCAGGGCGCCCTGACCCTGGGAATCACCAACGAAAGCGGCAGCAGCCTGGCCAAACTGGCCGAACACGTATTCCTGGTGCGCGCGGGGAAAGAACGCAGCGTGGCGGCTACCAAGACCTACACGGGCCAGATGCTGATCCTGTATCTGCTGGCGCATGCCCTGGGCGGCGCGATTCGGATCGCCGACCTGGAAAGGCTGCCGGCGGCGGTGGAGGCCACGCTGCGGTTGGAGCCTGAGATCGAGGCGCTCTCGGAGCGCTACCGCTTCATGCGCCACGCCGTGGTAGTGGGGCGCGGATTCAACTACGCCAACGCCTTCGAATTCGCGCTGAAGCTGATGGAGACCTGCTACGTGGTGGCGGAGCGCTTCTCCTCGGCCGACTTCCTGCACGGACCGATCGCGCTGGTGGAACCGAGCTTCCCCGTTTTTGCCTTCGCACCGCCGGGCGCCACCTGGCCTTCGATCGGCGAGACGCTCGAAAGGCTGCATAGCCTGCACGCCGAGATTGTGGTGATCACCGATCCGCGGAACCCGGCGGCGGCGGCGCACGCCACGCGGGTGATCCGCTTGCCGGTGCGTCTGAAAGAGGAGATGACGCCGATCCCCTACGTGATTCCGGCGCAACTGTTCGCGGCCTGTCTGGCGATGCAGAAAGGTCTTAACCCGGACCACCCGCGCACGCTCCACAAGGTGACGCTGACCCTGTGAGGGTGTGTGTGGGACCGCAGGAGTTGAAAATGGGCCCCAGGAGCCTGTGGCAGAAGCGCTCGATGACTCATGCTGGGTCATTTGGACGCACCGACTTGCACGACTGGCTTTCGAATCAGTTACCCACCCGGCCGCGCGACCCAACTTGGGTCGTTTTCGAAGTTCCGCCACGGGCTGCCAGGCAAGATTCGGCCCCCGGTCCCACGAGCGGGCAAAGGCACCGCCTGGCGCCCAGCAGTTTCAGGCAAAATCAACGGCAGTAAGCCGACTTATGGGGGGCAATCTCCCCAAGGCCGTCCGGCGGTCGTGGTCTCGGTGGGCACCGAGCGCACTCCGACTTTGGGTTTAGTCATCCGTGCATCTGGAGGGACCTCAGGACGCTCCATCAGCCATCGATGCTCGCAGTGGTTACTGTATATTGAAGAATTGCCTTGCTTCCTTGCGCGCCTCCGGCGTTGATGCTCCACAAGGAAGGCCACATGGCGGAGCCAGGAACCTGACCCTCGAAGACCTATGATTGCGAAGCAGCCAAAGATAAGCGTTGACAGCCGGTTGAGGTTCACGCTGGAGCCGCGTGGCCGGGGTATTGCAGCGCGTGAGCTGGTAATAGGCAAGTCACGCGTGGTCACCACCGGAGTCTTTGACACGTACTGGCAGTTTGCCGCGGAACGCCAGGATGTTTTCTTCCGTAGGGCCGGCGGCCGCAAACCTCCCTGGACCTCTGACCCGATTCTTCTTCGCTTCCGGTTCACGAACGCTTACCGGGCGACTGATCGGGTCAGCCAATTCTTGATCAGCAACGTGCAAGCTCAAGGACCTCAGGACAGGCGTGCTCTCTTCTTTCGTACCATCCTCTTTAAGCTCTTTAATCGTATCGAGACGTGGCGGATGTTGGAATCCAAGTTCGGCGCTATCGTACCGGAAACCGTCGACTATCGGGCCTATGATCGTGCTCTATCCCAAGCCATTAAAACGGGCCGAAGGATTTATTCGGCCGCCTATATCATGCCGACAGGCGGCGTTGGGGGATCCCACAAGCATTGCACGCACCTACAACTACTCGCTGCGATGATGAAGGACGATCTTCCATCACGCCTCGCCGATTGCCAGTCGATGCAGAGCGCGTTTGCGCTTCTGCGTGCTTATCCTATGATCGGCGATTTTCTGGCCTACCAGTACGTGACCGACTTGAATTACTCCGGCCTCCTAAATTTCTCGGAGATGGAGTTCGTCGTACCGGGACCAGGCGCGCGATCCGGAATCCACAAATGCTTTTCCAACCCCAGCTTCTATGCGGAAGCCGACCTCATCCGGTGGGTGGCGGAACATCAGGAGGAGGAGTTCGCAAAGCGCGGCATTGCGTTCCAGTCGCTTTGGGGCCGACCTTTGCAGCTAATCGATTGCCAGAACCTGTTCTGCGAGGTGGACAAGTACGCGCGTGTTCGCCATCCTGAAGTGCCCGGTCTATCGGGCCGCACGCGAATAAAGCAGGAATATCGCTACAATCCCGAGCCAATCGAGTATTGGCTTCCACCGAACTGGGGCCTAAACGACAGAATCACGGCTTGGCGCCGTCGGCTGAAGTTGACGGAAACGGAAAAACGTGCGCGGACTCGCCCGCAAATGGCCTGAATATAGGCTCAGCTGCTATCCGGCATGCCAAACCGGGATCAGCCCCGCACGGAGCCGCTGTCGGATTCCCTGACAATATTTTATCGTTCTGCTTGACTTTCTGACAGGCCAAGCCTACACTGAGAAGCGTGGGGACCATAATTGAAGCGCCGGTCGCATTGAGGCCGAATTCGGACGCGAGCGCAGTCGCAGGCCAGGCGGCGCCCGTCGTTGACCCCGAGGACGTGTTGCGTCAGGTGTTGGACTCACACGAGAGAGCGTGCCTACCTTGGACGTCTTCGAGAAAATGCAATATGCGGCCGCGCATCCTGATCGCGAAGTGGTAGATTCGCTGGGCGCCGTCAGCGTAGCGTGTATGCTCTACGGAGCATACTCGCCTGAGAATCTGATACCGGCACATTTGTTGACCCATCGCAATTTCACGACACTTAATGGCCTAAGAAAGGTCATTGCGGAATTGAACAGAAGGTGGGCAAGTCCATGACATCTGAGCCGCGCCTGAACGAGCTGATTCTAGAGGTTACCAATGCCTGCCATCACTGGTGCGTCCACTGTAGTACGAGAGGCGGACTGCCTGTTCCGGGCGAGTTGAGCCGCCAAGAGCGGCTCCGCGTCCTGGAAGAGGCATGTGATCTGCGATTGGCCGAACTCCGCCTTCTGGGCGGCGACCCGCTGTTTCGACTGCAGGAGACGTTTGAGCTGCTGGCAGAGGCAAATGCGCGTGGCGTTAAGAAAGCTCTTGTATATACCTCTGCAGTGGAAGAGGATCTCGCCTGGGTGGCTCAATTCGCATCGCTCAAACCCCTGTCCGTATCCGCCGAAGCGAGCATTTACTCGGCTTCCGCGCCAATCCATAACGCAATCACACTTAAACCCGGGTCTCTCGATCGTCTGCTGATCAGTTCTCGCGAGGCTCGCCGGGTCGGCTTTGATCTGAATTGGAATTTCGTATGGGGAAGCCGAATTTCGAGGAGCTTGAATCGGTTATGACGCTTGCTGCCGAAATTGGAATTCGGCGGGTCCGCGTTCTCCGCCTCATGTTGAATGGCCGGGCCCGTGACCATCAATCGAGCCTTGAGCTGACGCCTGAAATGTCGGCTTCTTCGAAGGAGATCATTGCCAATCTCTCTGCCAAATACCCTGGCGTGCACCTTGCCCACTCCAAGCCGCTTGCCTTTCAGCTCGCGAGCGGCCTCTGGCATGAATCGGCTTGTTGCAGCGCCGGCGGTGAGCAGCTTGTTGTCCAAGCGGATGGCGTAGTCCTCCCCTGCATCGGATTTAAGGACTCGCCGGAATTGCGGATTGGTGATGTGCGCCAGGAGAATGTTCGTCAAATTTTCTTTCGTTCGCGCGGAATGCGCTTTGAAAGATTGTCCAGTGAATTTCATGAATGCCCGGCTATTCTGTTTCAGAAACAACCGGGTCTGATTCAACTCTCCGTATAACAAGGATCAGTATATGGCTGCCAAGAGCAATCCATCGAAAACATCGACCGAGCTTGAGCGCGAAAACCTTGCCGCAAGGCTTAAGGAAGCGCGCGAATACCTGGGACTATCGCAAGAATATGTGGCACAACAGACCGACATCCCTCGCCCAGCCATCTCGGAAATCGAGGCCGGGAGACGGCGCGTGGAAAGCCTCGAGCTCCAGCGGCTCGCGGAACTATATAGCCGTCCCATCAATTACTTTTTACGCTGCGCGGACTCCCCGGCGCCCGAGGCCAGGGGTCAGATGGACGTGGAAGCCAAACTCCGAAATACAACGAAGGATCTGCCTGTTGACGACGTTGAGGAGGTTCTACGTTTTGCGGAGTACCTAAGACACAAAAAAATTGCGGCCGAAGCCAGGCCGGCGGCAGGACGGAAGTAGAGACGTGAACCAAGCCCAACTCGTCAGCGCCGCTGCCGGCGCTGCATTGCAGGCGCACAAGCGTTACGGGATCGATCGCACCAAACGCGTGGAGGTGTTTAGCGTTCTCCGCCATGTCGCTGGCGAGGTCTTCTTTCGTCCCTTAAAGAAGATCTGTGGCGCCTATTTGCCAGCAGGAAGCTGTCCACCAGGAGTCTTGATCAATTCGAATCTTCCTCTGAGCAGGCAGCGTTATACGGCCGCTCACGAGTTTGGCCATCTCTTTCTCGGCCACAGCGCCGTCAGCGTGGACCAGATGACCGGCGTCAGCCCGGAGGAGCGGCGAAATTGGAGCGACGAGGAAAACATCGCCGAGATGTTCGCGGCGTTCTTTTTGATGCCGCAAGCCCTGGTCGACACCAGCCTGCGAGAATTGAACATCTCCGAGTTGACTCCCGAAGCTGCGTATTTGTTGTCCCTAAAGATGGGCACGAGTTATCGTGCCACGGTGAACCAGCTTCAAACGCTGAAAAAATTGAGTGGGCCTAAGGCGAGCGAGTTTCGTAAGGTTCCGCCAAAGCAAATTAAAAGGGCCATATCCGAACACGTCGCTGCCAGACATGACGTGTGGGTGCTTGACGAGCATTGGAACGGGCAGAAGGTCTTCCCGGCGGTTGAAGATGCGATCGTGCTCCAGTTGCGAGAGATTCCGACGTCGGGTTACATCTGGACGTGGCATCAAAACCCTCAGGTACTTAGTATGGTCGCCGACGGTTTCGCCGACGAGCCGACGTCGGAGATCGGCGGGGAGCGGGTCCGCGAACTGGTCCTCGAAGTGGCATCCGGGGACCATCCCGACCGAATTGAATTGGAGCGTCGCCAGCCCTGGGATATGGAAAGCGAGCCTTCCGCTCAATTCACCGTTGACGTAGTGCCTCAAGAGGTCAGGAAATCAGGTCCCCTGGTACTCCCAACCTTGCGGCCCAATTAGCTCATGAAGCTCACAGTACGGCATCTCCAAACGCCTATAAGGCATCAGTACGATCGACCGACCTGTGTTGCATTTGCCGTCACCGCGTTTCACGAGTACGTTCGCGATTGCAGCAAATCCGGCAAGCAGATACCTGACCTGGACCTCTCCGAGGAGTTTCTATTTCATCATTGTAAACAACTGGACCGCCTACCAACGACCAAGTCAGGAACCACTTTGGAGGCCGCGGCCGCCGCTCTGCGGCACGCGGGTCAAGCTCTAGAGATTCTCTGTCCCTACCGGACTGGCACAGCGAGCAGGAGTCCTCTGGTGCTGATCCCAGAAATCACCGCGGATGCCAAGACCCGAACGCTTTCCGGCATTCATAAACTCAACTTATCACTCGGGAGCATTGAACATTCCTTACGGTCTGCAAATCCCGTTATCGCAGTGCTGGATTGGTACTCCAATTCGTATCTTGCAACACAAGGCCGAATCGGCTTGCCGGGAGCTGCCGACCGCCTGCTTGGGCGACACGCAGTGCTCATCGTTGAGATCGACGATGAGGCCGAAGCCGGTGCGTGTTCTTTAGGTTTTAAGAATTCCTGGGGTCCAAAGTGGGGCAATCTGGGGTTCGGTTCATTCAGCGCCCAATACTTTAGGTCGTACGGCCGCGAGCTTTGGTCCTTGACCAGTTCATAGAGGTTTCATATGGCAACATTCATCTCTTCCAACACGAGCGCCGAAGCGTGGCTCAAGGCAATGGAGCACTTGCTGACCTGTGAAGGCGGCAAAGATTTCAACCTAGTTATCTCGATTCAAGATCCATATAGCGAGGTTTCAGGGGCCACACTCATCGTCGATGAGCTGGCAAGCAATCTTGAGATGAAGAGCTCCATGGAAAACGCCAACGCGATCTGGCCGGCGTTCTTTGCGCGGCCCGGGCGCCCCGTCGACGCGGTTTTTTCCGACATTGACAGATTCGTCATCGGAGCGATCAAAAAAGCATGCAAGAATCGGCATGACTCATATGTGGAGCGACTGGTTGGCTGGAGGAGCTTCGAACAAGCAGAGCGAGTTCCGCAGCTCCAAAACGTGTTGTCACGCCTTAAGACCGAAGTCGGTAATCGTGCGCCAAAGAGCTCCTCTTACGAGATTTCGGTTTTCTCGCCGGGCCTCGATTCGGGCTACATGAGCTTCCCCTGTCTATCGCATGTCTCTATTAAGTATGACCACCGGGTCGGACGGGTGCACCTGACCGCCCTTTACCGTAACCACACATTTCTTAGCCACGCATACGGCAATTACCTTGGTCTGGGCCGTCTCCTCGCATTCATATGCGCTGAGACTGAAACGGCGCCCGGCGAGCTGGTTTCTGTGAGCACACACGCGGATGCGGAGATAACTCGTGCTAAAGGACGCATTGTGGCGAGCGTAGACAAGATGAGAATGCTCCTCGCCGGAGAAGCGGTCCTCCGCTGATCCAGCCAAAAGCCTCCCTACCACAACATCGCTAATTTCGCGGGGTCCGATAAATCCCTCCCGGGAACCTTGGCCGAATCAGGAACGATAAACGCGCCAGGTTCCGGCGACCAACCTTGGCGCGGGAGCTGGTGCCTCGCACAACAGCCGCCCTCAGCGCCCGACCGGGTTCCTGGCGGGAACAGCCTTCCCGTTCGGCAACCCGGCACGGGACGCGGTCAGGGATGCTCACTGCGGGTAAGAGCGGCCCTATCTTAACGCCCATGCCCTCTGGGGTCGGCCCTAGCCCCCTACTTAGTCTTCCTCGGCGAGTACTTACTCAACTCCGCCAGCAGCCTCGCCGCGGCCGGTGGCGGCGTCGCGCCGCTGGTCAGGATCTGCTTGTTGTCCCAGCGCTGTCCGTACATGACCTGGTTCTCATCGATGTCATTGCGCAGCGTGGCCCCGTCCAGCGAAACTCCCGCGAACAGGCCGCGCGAGCGCGACCAGGAAAGTATCTCGGCGGTCATCAACGCATCGGTCTGCGCGGTGGCATCGCGGCCCACCGGACCCGCCGCGGCCGTGGCGTCCCCGCCGATGGTGAATTTGCTGGTCGTCAGGCGCTTCATGCCCCGCTCATTCATTACCAGCAGGACCACGTCGGTGGACGAAACTCCGATCTGCAGCCCGAAGCTGCCGCCCTCGATGCGGATGGCCGCCGGCGGCCCCCAGCCCTCTCCGCCGGCCGCGCGGCACACGGCATAGCCGCGTCCGAATTTGCCGCCCACCACGAAGGCGCCCTTCTTGAGCCCGGGCACCAGCACCACGCAGGCGGACTTGTCCAGCAAGCTCTGGGGAATCGATCGATCCGGGGTCCCCATCACCTCGGAGAAAAGAGCGGCTGCCTCGTCCAGCCGCTCGCTGGTCTTGGATTTTTCGTCTGCCGCAACCAGCGGCGCACAGCTCATCGCCGCAAGCAACGTCCCTGCCATCGTCCATGTCATTAAGCGCATAGACCTATGGTATCGCGGGCGGCTCATCTCTGGCTCCGGATTGGTATGGTGCGTTGTGGCTTTCCGTCCGAATCGACCACCGTCAGATCGGCCGATCGCTGGCCGGTGACCTTCATCTCAAACAGGATGGTCTCGCCAGTCTGGTTTACCACGCCGAACCGCAGCTTCTCCCCATCCCAGCGGGTATCGACCAGGGGCATCGGGGGGCTAGCCGAGCCGTTGTGTTTGCCGGAGCCTTCGTCTCTGACGATGTAGAACACCTCCGTGCCGCCCACTTTGCCATCGGCCTCTTGCAGCTTTAAGGTGACGGCCTTCACACCTCGGAGGTCGCCTTCCCATGTGCCCTTGACCAGCGCATCGGTTGCCATCGCCAGGCAGAGCGCCAGGGCGCCCGCCCATAGGCACACGTGTTGAAACGTCTTCATGGATCGCTCCTTTACAGATGTTCGTGAGGTTGTTTGTTTGGGCCACAACCGCTAGCCCAGAAGGCTGCAAATCACTCGGTTGGCAGGCGGGCCCAGAGGGCACCCCGCCTGCCCCACCATGCTACCGAAGGACCGGGTTGGCAGGTGGGGCAGGCGGG
>JBKQPR010000014.1:0-3383 GCA_052144935.1 Bryobacteraceae bacterium | reverse complement strand
CGCAAGGAAGGGACGCGCGCCCACGAGGGGGGTGCTTGGGGCTGAATCTTCATGCTCGCGCCTTGGGCAAGCAAACCGCGAGCCTGATTCTCATGACCAAAACCAACCGCGGGCGCTCTATGGCGGTGGCTCGAATCGACAGTCGTACGGCCAATCGCGGCTACATTCTGCTCGCGGATCTCGCAGTGGCGCGCTCGCTCGCTATCATAGCCACCGTGGTTGCAAGTCATCTGTTTTTCGCTGTTGTCGTGCATCTGGGCGAATGCAGGAACGTTCGCCATCCAAACGGCCAGACCGATCGAGGCCGCGCCCGTAAGTACCGCTCTCATCGAATTCCTCCTTGCCGGACGGCAACCCGTTCGGTTCGCCGTTCCTCTACTCATACCGGCGGAGGAGGAAAAGGTTACCGGAAAAATTTCGGCCGCATCGAACCGTTACCCGCGCTGGCGAAGCCGTCCACCAGCTTGCTGCCGCACCAGCACCGGGCGGCGCCTGCTGCGCGGGCGGCCCGCTCCCGGCCGCGCGGCGCCAAGGGCCGGAACGCCGGGACAAAACGGCAAGACTGGTCGGCCTGGCGCTCTCGACGTGCGGTCGCACGGCCGCCGCCGACCGCGCAGGGGGGCGGGACCTCGGAACTCGGCGACTTCCAGCCCGGTTCCATCACTGGCGCGACGCGGCCCTGTGGAAGCCCCAGTTGCCATTGCGCCAAACCCAACGACCCCGGACATGGCCCTCATTTTCAGCTCACCCAAAAGATCGAGGGCAAAACCGTTACACAAAACCTGCCCTCTCCAGCAGCCGTCCGCAAGGCGGAACGTGAGGTCGCTGAGTTCCGGAAGTTCCAGACCTTGACTGGCGAGTTGGTCGATGTCAATCGAAAGATCTGCCGGTTGCGGCCCGTGGAACAGACTGAGCAGACGGCCCAGGAAAAAAAACGGCCGAAGCGATCCAACAAGAGGTTTCCCGCGAAGTAGATCGCCTGCTGCGGATTGTTTTCCAGGAGCGCCGCAACCACAATGGCCGGCTCGACCTGGAAGCCGTCGAGACTGCTACCCGATCCGCCATGCACCATGCCGCGGCTTCCGCACTGACACACCTGCTGCGATGCGATCCGCCGGATGAGGATCATCGGACGATTCCCTGTCAGTGCGGTCACTTGGCGCGGTACAAGGAGGTACGTTCCAAAACTGTTCTGACCGTAGTGGGGCCAGTCGAACTCACCCGCCCTTATTACCGCTGCGCCCATTGCACCAGAGGACAGTGCCCGGCGGATGCCGAACTAGGCGTCGCCGGCCTGGAATCCTCGCCCGGCGTCCGGCGGATGGAAGCCGTGGTGGGCAGCGAGATGCCGTTCGCTACGGGATGTGAGCCCAAGAAACTGCTTGCCGGCCTGGAGGTCCCGGCCAAAGCTATCGAACGCGCCGCCGAGGCGATTGGCGCGGAGATCGCGCAGCGGGACCAACGGGAGATCGGTCTCGCCAAACAGCTCGTCCTGCCCATAGTTTCGAAAAAGAGAATTCCGGAAATGTATGTGCTGATGGATGGCGTCCAGGTCCCCGTGGTGGTCGCCGAAACGGAGGGCCGCACGGGCAGAATTGAGGGCCAACGTGCCCGCACGCGCGAGTGCAAGCTCGGCTGCGTGTTCACACAGACCATGGTGGATCACGAAGGGTGGCCTATCCGCGACCCGGATTCCAGCACCTACGTGGGAGCCATCGAGACCGCCGAAGAGTTCGGTTTCCGCATCTACACGGAGGCTTGGCGCAGGGGTTGGGAGTGGGCCGCGCTCAAGGTGATCCTCGGAGACGGAGCCGTCTGGATTTGGAATGTGGCCGATCTGCACTTTCCCGGGGCCATTCAAATCGTCGATCTCTTTCATGCCCGGCAACACTTATGGGGCATCGCCGCCTTGCTCCACCCCCACGATTTGACGGCCAAGCAAGCCTGGATGCCGCCTATGAAAAGTCTCCTGGATGGCGGCCAGATTGAACCGCTCGTGACGCGCCTGCGGGAGATCGCCGCCGAGCAGACTGGCTTGGCAGAGGAGATTCTGAAAGAGGCGGACTTCTTCGCCACCAACGCCAGCCGGATGAACTATCCGGAGTTTCGCGCCAAAGGCCTCTTCGTTGGCACAGGAGTGGTGGAAGCTGGCTGCAAGACCGTGATCGGCGCCCGCCTGAAAAGATCGGGTATGTTCTGGACCGTACGCGGCGCGTTGACGCCGCACTCCTGGGCGTCGATCACAGGACAGCAAGCTGCCCAGCAGCGCCAGCAATGCGGCGCCGCCGGCGCCGTCGCGCGGGCGGACGCCGGGCTGAAACGGCAAGGTTGGCTCGGCCTGGCGGCCGGCACGTGGCGCCGGTGAGCGAACCGCCATGCGCCCCTCGTCGGCATCGTCAGCCGCCCGCCGGACGCACGGAAGGATTCGGCCCGCCAGCAGCCTCGGGAGCCACACAGCCATCCGCCAACTTGCTGCCGCGCACCAGCGCTCGGTACCGCAATCGCAAATCGGCGGCCGCGGGAAAAGCCGGCGCCACCGCGCGGAGAAACGCTCGCGCCCTGCTCTACTTGACGATCACGCCGGTTGTGGCATTCACTAGCGCCGCATAGCCGTTTTTGCTGGTTCCCCACATCACGTACCACACCGGCGCCGCAAACCGCGATGCATTGCCCAACCGGAACGTGGCCTTCTGGTTCGGATGCCTCTTCAGCCAGCCCGCCGCCTTTTCAAACGCCGTTTTGTAAGCAGCATCGGAATCCACCGCAAACTCACTGTTCGAGAACGGCTTACTCGTGGGTGTGGCACCGCCCCACACCAATGCGCCGCTCACGTTGACTCCCTTTCGGATGTCGGCTCCGCTGTCGACCACAGCGTAGGAGAAGCTCCGGGCCTCCTTACGGCTTGGGGAAACGAAAATGGCAGTCCACAGCCCGGCCTTCCCGTCCTCATTCTTGATATTCGGCACTTCACCGCTGGTCACACTGAGCGCCAGCAGATCGGTCGCCCAGGCGCGTGCCGGCTTGTACATTTCATAGAACGCCCGTTGTGCGGTTACGGCCTCCGGGGCCATGGCAGGCTCCTTCCTCGCCTCAGTGTCAACCTTCACCACTGTTTTCGGAGTTCCCGAACAAGCCGATAGCACCAGAGTGGCAACCATGATAGTTGCGGTCAACAGGATCTTTATATTCATAAACACCACCCCCATATTACCCCCGCGCGTGGTGTCTGTCGGTCGCTATCATGGGAGCAGGCAACGCTGCGGTTCAGACAGTAATTTAGCTCTCCAGCCGAGGCGTCGACGCGCCCGACCCGGCAGTGCCCGCAGCGGCTCCTGAACGCCTGTTGGCGGGTGGCGGATGGGTGTTCAAGGTTCTCCAAAGCG
>JBKQPR010000013.1:0-8564 GCA_052144935.1 Bryobacteraceae bacterium | reverse complement strand
CGCTTTGGAGAACCTTGAACACCCATCCGCCACCCGCCAACAGGCGTTCAGGAGCCGCTGCGGGCACTGCCGGGTCGGGCGCGTCGACGCCTCGGCTGGAGAGCTAAATTACTGTCTGAACCGCAGTCGATCGGACGATCGGACCAATTGGACGTACGGAGACGTGCAGGCATGCCGCCCGCTGGCGATTGGGCGGCTGTCCACATCGGCCGGCCGAGACCGGTGCGGCGGCGCAGGAAGCCCGTGACGGCTATAATCTAAGGCAAATGCCTGTGCGCGAATCCGCAACCCGCGTCTACAAACGCCTGCTGGCGTCCAGCCGGGCCGTCATGTGGGTGGGGTTCGGAGGCGTGCTGCTGCTGATGATCGTAATCGCCTCCAGCGCCAATCGCGCTCTGGCGCGCATCGAGGCCGGGAATGTCGCGGTCCGGCAGGAGTTTTTGGACCGGGACCACCTGCTCCACCGTCTGCGCAGCGACCTGTACCGGTCCAGCCTGGACGTTCGCGATTATCTGCTCAACACCGACCCGCGGTTGGCCGAGCAGCGGCGCCTGGAGGTGCTCAAGACCGAAACCGAAATGGATACCGCGCTGGACAAGTATCGCCAGAATCTGCCCCCCGCGGAGACGGCCGCGGTCGAGGAGCTGCAGCGCGATCTGCGCCTGTTCTACGCAGCCGTGGAACCGGTGCTGCACTGGGACACGGAGACACGGCGCGCACGCGGCAATGAATTCATCGGCGAGCAGATGCTGCCGCGGCACGAGCAGCTCGTCAGGATGGCCGAGCGCATCACCGCCATGGACAGCCGCCAGCTCCTGGTGGGCGAAGCCAACGTGGCCCGCGTGTTCGCCGGCTTCCGGCGCGAATTGATGCTCACGGCGCTGGCGATTATTCTGTTGGGAGCCGCGCTGGCATGGCTGAGCATCGCGCGGGTCGAGGCGCTGGAGCGGGAATCCGACGCGCGCTATCGCGAGGTGGTGACGGCGCGCGAGGAGCTGCATCGCCTCTCGGCGCGGCTGGTGGCGGCGCAGGAAGAGGAGCGCCGCAAGCTGTCTCGCGAGCTGCACGATGAAGTGGGCGCGGCCATGTCGGCGCTGTTGATGGAGATGGGCAATCTGGATTCGGCGCTGCCGCCCGGCGACACGGCCCTGCACGAGCGCGTGCAGGCCGTCCGGAAGCTGGCGGAGAGTAACGTAGGCCTGGTGCGCAATCTGTCGTTGCTGCTGCGCCCGCCGATGCTGGACGATCTGGGCCTGGTGCCGGCTTTGAAATGGAAGGCGCGCGAAGTGGCGCGGCGCACCGGCATCAAAGTCCGGGTGGAGGCGGAGGAGGTTTCCGAAGATCTGTCCGACGAGCACCGCACCTGCATTTACCGCGTAATGCAGGAGGCCTTGCACAATGCCACGCGGCACGCGGGCGCCAGCCACGTGCGCATCCAGGTGCGCCAGGAGGCCAATCAGATCCGCGTGCTGATTCAGGACGACGGGACCGGTTTCGAGCCGCGGCAGGAGAAAGGCATGGGAATTCTCGGCATGGAGGAGCGCGTGCGGAATCTGGGAGGCGCGTTGCACATCGAGTCCGCGCCGGGCCACGGCACGCGGCTTTCGTTCGAACTTCCGCTGGAACAGCCGGCCCCGGCGGAACGGGTATGAGCACGATCCGCATTTTGCTGGCCGAAGATCACGCCGTCATGCGGGCCGGCCTGCGCCTGGTCCTGGAGAGGCAGGCGGATTTCCAGGTGATCGGTGAGGCTTCCGATGGCCGCCAAGCCCTGGCGCAAGCGCAAAAAGAGCGCCCCAACGTAGTGGTGATGGATATCGGAATGCCGAATCTGAACGGCATCGAAGCCACGCGGCAGGTTTCCGCCACGGTGCCGGATTGCGCGGTGGTGATCCTGAGCATGCATTCCGACGAGGGCTACGTGCTGCGGGCGTTGAAGGCCGGCGCCAAGGGGTATCTGCTGAAGGAATCGGCGGAGAGCGATTTGATCGCGGCGATCCGCGCGGTGGTGGCGGGCAAGGCCTATTTCAGCCCGGCGGTGAGCCGCATGCTGGTAGAGGACTACGTCCGGCAATTGCAGGACCGCGAGATCGAGGACAGCTACGAGCTGCTGACCACGCGCGAGCGCGAGGTGCTGCAACTGATCGCCGAGGGGCGCAGCAACAAGGAGATCGCCGGCCAGCTCAACGTCAGTTTGTACACTGTGGAGACGCACCGCGGCAACCTGATGGAGAAGCTGAATCTGCACACCGTGCCTGAGCTGATTCTGTACGCGGTACGCAAAGGGGTAATCGCGTAGCGGCGGCTCGCTGTATGCCGGGGCCGAGCGGCACGTCCCCGCATCTGGAAAAGATCGGCGACCGCCGGCAAAATCGGCCTGCATTCTGGCTGTCTGGAGGGTGCACGTCAGGTTTGAGGGATGGACTCACGAAGCACGCCGGGCGGAGCGGTGCTCCCGAAAGTCCTCATATCGTCCACTGAGTTTGCAGCAGCGCAGGGCGATGATGGCGTTTGCACCATCGACAGTCCAGAGCATCCCAGCCCGTTTGAGGCGAGTTCCGATGGCGACTTTGCAGCCAGCCTCGAGGACGCCGGTGGAGGTGCACAAGCCCTGGGCGTGAAACTTCGGGTAACGCATGGGCGAGCGCAATTGTGGAAGACATCGCGCATTTGATCGGCTCGGCGGAGGAAGTGGCATGGAGTCGGAGAGCGTGGACAATGGCTTGCAGTTTGCCTTCATCCAGTTCCTTGCAGCGCGCAAGTGCTGAACGATTTTATCCTCCCGCGCCGCGATTCCCAATGGTCGTTGCCCCCCATCGGTTTTCGAGATCCAAACTCGCCTCGACGGTGGCGCGCGATAGGCCCCACGATGAATTCCCCCGTGCAGGCTGAGTCGCACCTCCAGGCCTTCTCCATACTCCCGCTACGTCACCCGGTCCACTCCCGGCGCCGCCTCTCCCTTCAGGCGGCTATCAATGTCCCGGAGCAGATCCACCGTCCCATGGTGGAGCAAGGCCGTGAACCGCACTTCCTTGTTCTTCTTCGCTACTTCCCGCACGCGTTCCAGCCCGTTGGGCCCGCTTTCCCGGCTCCGCGTCCGGCACTGGTTAGACGTTCCGTGTTCTCCTTGGCCAGCGGCCTTTCCTCCGGGGCACCCTCTGGGTCCTCCGCCGGCGGTTTCCCGCTCTGGTTCGGCTGCTTCGCAGGTGTCTTCAAGTGCAGCCTCGCGGCCGCCGTCGCATGGCTCGGGGTCAGGATGGTCGCTACTCCTTTCCTGTGTGACTCTTGCATTCACTACTTCACGCCGGTTTATCCCGACGCTATCCAGCCAGGATTGGCTGCCCCACAACGGTCACCGGATGCAAAGTAAGATTCGCCCGGCGCGGGCTTACCTCCGGGAACCCCGGGCGTTGGCCACTCGCGGAGTTTCGGCTATCGCGCCGGCGGCGCAGGCGCCGAACGGAGGTCCGACAGAAGCATCCACCATCCGGGCCATCGCGTAGGCCGGCATGTCCTCGGCCTCTTTGAAAAATGTCAGCAGGCAGAAGCTTCGATCGACGTCCACGCGGATCAGATCGCCGCCGCGCACCTGCTCAGTGGCAATCAGATTCGAGAGCGGATGCACTAAGTTGCGTTCGATGGCCCGCTTCAGGTGGCGCGCGCCGTATTTCAGGTCTGTGCCTTCCCGCAACAGGAAGTCCTTAGCGGGGCCGGTGAGCGAGAAGACGAAGGGAGCGTGGTTGGCGGCGGTGAAGACACGCTGCTGCACCATATTCAACTCCAGGACCAGAATCTCGCGCAGCTCCGGTTCGCCCAGGGGCTTGAAGACCACGGTCTTGTCGATGCGGTTCATGAACTCGGGGGTGAACTTGCGGCGGGCGGCCTCTACGCCGGCGCGGGAGATTTTGTCGTTGAGCTTATCGTCCGCCACGCCGGCCGCCTGCAGGCGCTCGGACTCACCGGCGGCGAAACCGAGACTGGGCCGCAGAATCGAATTCATCTCGGCGGCGCCCAGGTTGCTGGTCATGAAGATCAGGGCGCGCGAGAAATCCACGCGCCGATTGTCGCCCAGGGTGAGCGTGGCCTTATCCAAAATCCCCAGCAGCAGGTTCCACAGCGCATCGCTGGCTTTTTCGATTTCATCGAACAACACGAAGCTGAGCTTGAGTTTTTCGCTGTGGTACTGGTCGAGCATCTCCTGGCTGAGCAGCGGGTGGGTTTCGCGGTGCCCCAGGTATCCGGGAGGGGAACCGATCAGTTTGGCGATCTCGTGGCTGTGCTGGAACTCGGCGCAATCGATCTTGACGACCGCGCGGGCGTCGCCCAGCAGGCTTTCGGCGGTGGCCTCGACTATCCGGGTTTTGCCCGACCCGGTAGGTCCAAGGAAAAGGAAGTTGCCGATCGGACGGCCCGGACTGGACATGCCCGCCAAATGGGTCTGGTAGATGTTGACGATCTGCTGAATGGCCTCATCCTGTCCGACCACACGTTTCCGCAGATCGGACCTGAGCTTCCCCGCTTCGAAGCCGGCCTGTGCCGGATCCAGTTGTCTGTTCAGGTTTGCCATACTGCTTCTCCCCCCGTCGATTCCCAATTCCACCCAGGTCATCACACACATCAACATGCAATTGGCGTGCCACAGGGAGATGGCAGTGGATGGCGAGCGTTAGCGCGGGGCGACGTGAGATAGTTTACTTTCGCGGCCGCGAAGGGCGCACTTCCACACTGCTGACCATGGTTCGGACCGGCATGCGGAGAACCATGGTGACGATTTCGGCCACATCTTCGGGGGCGATCATCCAACTGGTATCGCCAGTGCGTTTCTCCGGATTGCCGGAAAAGCTGGTGTCGACACTGCCTGGCATGATGGTCGAGACGCGAATGTTGTCGTGGCGATGGTCGAGCATCAGGGCTTCGGCGAAGGCGTTAAGTCCGGCTTTGGCGGCATTGTAAGCGGCGCCGCCGGAGAACGCATTTTTGGCGGCCAGGCTGGAAATGTTGACGATGGAGCCTCCGCCGCGGCGGACCATCCGAGGCACGGCCTCGCGCGAGCAGTAGAAGGGGCCGTTGAGGTTGAGGTCGATATGGCGATGCCACTCTTCCGTTGTCATCTCCCCGACTTTGCGGAAGCGGGCGGCGCCGGCGTTGTTCACCAGAATGTCGAGAGCGCCGAACGCGCCGTCCACGGCCTCGAAGAAGTTACCCACGGCGGCAGCTTCCGTAACGTCGGCTGCGGCGCCGAACACCCGGCCGAGCGGCTGGAGTTCTTCGATCGCGCGGGACACCGCCTCGGAGGATCGCCCGCAGAAGGCCACCGCTGCGCCTTCCCGTAAGAGGCGTTCGGCGATAGCCCGGCCAATTCCGCGCGTGCCTCCGGTAACGATTGCAAACTTGCCCGCCAGCGATTCCATCATGGGATTCTACGGCGCAGACAGGACGGTACGAGGCGCGCGGAAGGTCTGCCACCAGATGTAGTAGAAGAGGAGATTAATGATCATCACCAGGACGCTGCCGGGCAGAACGACCGCCCGCGAAAGGTGGCCCGTGCGCAACGACTCTCCGATGGCCTGGCCGGCGAACATGATCCCCAGACCGCCGCTAAGCATCAGAATGCGGGAATCCTTCTGGCGTTTAGCGATTAGCATGGCCCACAGGGCCATGTCGAGGATGGCGGAGCCAAAGTTGAGATCGCGCTTCCAAGGCGTCATCCAGACGCCCGTGGGAACTTTGGGGTTGAAATGGACGAGGAATGAAATGCCTGCAAGGAGGATGACGCCGAGAATCAAAGCTGCCCGCAGGGGGCGCCTGGAGCGGGCCGCACTGGTGGCTTGCCAAATCAAGCTGATCACGACGACAAAAACCAGGAATTGCAGAATGACTTCGTCACGCCAATACCATTGGACATAAGCGACGGCGATGTGGGGATCACGGGTGTGATAATAGGCCAAAGCTAGAGGCATCTCGATGACGGTGGTGAGGAACTCCGCGATGATGTAGGCAAAAACCAGGGGAAACTGCCGATATCCCCCGTGCAGGAGGGCAGCGATTACGAGCAATTCGAGCGGAAGGCCGACTACGTATCCGGCGGCCGTTAAGATGAATTCCACCATCCAAGACTAATTCTAGCCCGGATGCCTGGTCGGCTTCCAGTCGGATTTACGCGGCGGTAGTTCGGCCGGTGACGCCGGAGGAGGGCAGCCACGGATCGGGTGGCAGCGTCGGGCCGCTCGCCATCAGGGCCCCGGAGGAGGGCAGCCACGGATCCGGCGGCAGCGTCGGGCCGCTCGCCATCAGGGCCCCGGAGGAGGGCAGCCACGGATCCGGCGGCAGCGTCGGGCCACTCGCCATCAGGGCCCCGGAGGAGGGCAGCCACGGATCCGGCGGCAGCGTCGGCCCGCTCGCGAGGTCGATAGAATCCATGGGGATCGTCAAGAAGGAATCATGAGCTGGCAAAACAATGCCGACACCAAGCATGGCGTTGCAGCCAAGCGCTAGGGCGAATACGAAAAGAGTAAAGCCGAAGGCGAATTTGTTTTCGAGAATTCTGCGCATGCTAGATACCTCGTGGAGAGTACTGGTTATGGTACTCTGACAGTCGCAATGTTATCAAAGACAGGAGATGACTAGTACTATTGGCTTACCATTGTAAGGCCTTACATAATGAAATTCGGGTGTTTACCTGAGAAGATCGGCGGCAGAACGGCAGATTGATGAAGATCTTCGGACGAAGAGCCGCCCGGAGACGTGAACCCGAAACGCGGAGCCGGAGTCGGAAGCGGTGACAGAAGCCGTCAGGCTCGCTCGAATCGCGAGGGCGCGTGAGCCTGGCGCAAGACCCGCTCCGGGTAGGTGGGGTCGGCGTGGAAAGAGCGCTCGGCGGGATAATCCAGGCGCATGTCAGCCGTCACCTCGTCCAGCATTTCCAACGTCGCCTTCCTGGTTTCCATGGCGAAGGCGGTCAACAGCAGGTTGTCGCAGATGGCGTTGATGAGGCGCGGAATGCCCTGCGAGCGGAACCGGATTTCGTCAATTAACTCGGGCGAAAAGATGGTTTGGGAGGGCAACCCGGCGCGGGCCATGCGGGAATTGATGTAGGCGGCGGTTTCCTCGGAGTCGAGGCCCTTCAACAGGCAGCGAAGAGCGATACGCTGCTTGAGTTGGCGGAACTCGGGCGCCTCCAGCTTACGGTCCAACTCCTGCTGGCCGGCCAGTACGATCTGCAGCATCTTGCCGCGGCGGTTCTCCAGGTTGCTCAGCAAGCGGATCTCTTCCAGAACGTCCCATTCCAGGTTGTGCGCTTCGTCCACGATGAGGACCGTCGTGCGGCCGGCCGAAGCTCTTTCCAGCAGCATGTTGTTCAGCGTGATCAACACCTCGGTCTTGGAGAGCCGGTTGCAGCGCAAGTCCAGGTCGTAGGAGAGCATCTCGAAGAACTGCTCGACGGTCAGGCGCGAGTTGAACAGCGAGGCAAAGGAGATCTGTTGCGAGCCGAGGAAGTCGCGCAGGCATTCCAGCATGGTGGTTTTGCCCGTGCCGACCTCGCCGGTGAGCACAATGAAGCCCTTGCGGCTCTGCACGCCATAGATGAGGTTGGCCAACGCTTCCTCGTGCTGTGAGCTGCGGAAGAGAAATGACGGGTCCGGGCTCATGTTGAATGGATTTAGACTAAAACCGAAAAAAGCGTTGTACATAATCTAGTTGGCCGCTGGTAGGACTTCTCGCATCTTAGCACGCGATCCTCGGGCGTCCCAACCGGGCAAAGTACCGTGAAACACCTAGACGACGGCTCAAAACGCCAGCAGGTCCTTCTTGTCCTCGATCTTTTTGGCGTCCATCTGCGGCACTTTGAGCAAGTCCTGCCAGGTTTTGAAATTGCCGTTGGCTTCCCGGTAGTCCACCAGCGCCACGGCTTGCGCCGCCGTGAGGCCCAGTACCGCTTTGATCTCCCCGATCGGCGCGGTGTTCACATGGATCTTGGATTGGGGGCCGAAATTCTCCACCAGGTAATCGAGTATGGCGGCCAGTTCGTCGTCGGTTGCCTTGGCGCCGTTATCCACCATGATGCCCACTTCGCGCTCCCACTCGTCGCGGTCCAGCCGCAGCTTGCGGAAATTGCTGGCATCGTGGCAATTGATACAGACCTTACCGGTGATCTCGCGGCCCGGCCCCTCGGGTAGAAGTTTAGCCTCGTCGTCCGCCGCCGGGACCAGCGCGCAAGACGCCGCCGCCAGCGCCAACCCCAGTGCTTTCCGGTTGCGCATGCTTGCGCCCATTTTATCGCACCACCCCTTGAGTGGCGGCCCGCAGCGGCGGTCTCGGGTGCTTAACCAGGATTCGGAAGGGGATCCCTGCCCGCGGACGGCGCGGTGCCCTCTGGGGTGCCCCCTGGGCCCGATGCACCCTGGTCCCCGCGCCCTTTGGACCCGGCCCCGACGCGCTTTCAGAGCCGGGCCCAGAGGGCACCCCAGAGGGCACCCCAGAGGGCACCCCAGAGGGCACCCCAGAGGGCACCCCAGAGGGCACCCAAGAGGGCACCCCAGAGGGCACCCCAGAGGGCACTCCGG
>JBKQPR010000012.1:0-42607 GCA_052144935.1 Bryobacteraceae bacterium | reverse complement strand
GTCCCGCGCGCCGCACGCTGCTGATCGGGCCGGTTGCGCCCGACAGCGCACGAACGGCATACTCCCGGATACGTCAAACTTCTACTGCCTCCCCGGCAGAGCCGGGGGATCTCCCAACTGATTAGGTCCCGTCAGGAAATAACCGGCGCAATCGTCGGTTGGTACGGTTAGGCTCGACTCAAGAATAACTTCACAGTCCGCCCTGTGGCGCACGCTCTCAGCCCGCTCTCAGCCTGCAGCGTCGAGCTTCCACTCGACGCTTTTGCGGCCCCGGGGCAACGGGCGTCGGCACGAGTGCCGGGCCCGGAGGGCGCCCCGCAGGCTGAGAGCCTGCGCCACGTCTGCCTCAGCAACTCTTGGCAGCCGCAAGCACGCACCGGGCCAGAAGGAAAGTAGGTATCCTGAGGGGATGACGCGGAGACAAGCATTGGCGCTCCCCTTGGAAGCGCTTGCTTTCGCCGGCGCCCGGGCCAGTGCGCAGCAGCCTCGGGGAATGGCTTCCCGAGGCGTCAAAGCCGTTCCCCGCGGCAAGCCTTCGGGGCTGCTGTTCCACGCTCATTTCGTCAACGTGGCCCAAGCTGCCGGCCTGCGCGCGCCTGTCATCTATGGTGACGTCGAGCATGACGACTACATTCTCGACTCCATGGGATGCGGCGTGGCATTCCTCGACTACGACAACGACGGGTGGCAGGATGTCGTCGTTCTGACCGGACGCCGCCGCCAATCCACGCCGCCGGAAGCCATCATCCGCCTGTACCGGAACAACCGCGACGGCACGTTCTCCGACGTCACCGGGAAGTCCGGTGTGGGCCGCAGCGTCTGGG
This sequence comes from Bryobacteraceae bacterium, assembly GCA_052144935.1. Classification (GTDB taxonomy): domain Bacteria; phylum Acidobacteriota; class Terriglobia; order Bryobacterales; family Bryobacteraceae; genus JOPF133. The sequence continues at coordinate 41,783 of JBKQPR010000012.1, read as the reverse complement.
CCACCGGCATCACCGTGGGCGACTATGACAATGATGGCTTCGATGACGTCTTTATTACGTGCTGGGGCCAGAACATCCTGTTTCACAACGACGGCAACGGCACTTTCTCGGATGTGACCGCGAAGGCCGGCCTGATTCATCCGGGCACGCGCTATGGAGCGGGCTGCACGTGGATCGATTATGATCGCGATGGCAGGCTGGATCTCTTCGTTTCGCACTACGCCGTGTTCGACCAGGACAAGGTAGCGCCGCGCGGGAAGGATCCGGGCTGCAACTACAACGGCGTTCCGGTTTACTGCGGCCCGGCCGGGCTTCCTCAGGAGAGTTGCCGGCTCTACCATAACAATGGGGACGGGACCTTCACCGATGTGAGCCAGAAGTCCGGCATCTCCGCCGTCAAGGCGGGCTATCCCCTGACTGCGGCAGCGGCCGACTTCGACGGCGATGGCTGGCCCGACATCTACGTCGCCTGCGACACCTCGCCCAGCCTGCTGTTCCGGAACAATCGCGACGGCACTTTTACGGAGTGCGGTCTGGAGAGCGGCGTTTCGCTGAGCGAGGACGGCCAGGAGCAGGCGGGAATGGGGCTGGGGATCGGCGATTTCGACCCGGACGGGTATCTCGACATTTTCAAAACGCATTTCCGCGGCGACACCAGCGTTCTTTACCGCAACAACGGGAAGGGCGATTTTCGGGACGTGACGATTCGCTCCGGCCTGGGCGTGGAAACCCGTTTCGTGAGTTGGGGCGCCGGAATTGTGGACCTGGACAACGATGGATTGCCGGACCTCTTCTGCGCTACCGGCATGGTCTATCCCGAGGTGGAGCGGAACCTGCCCGATGCTCCCTACAAAACGCCGAACGTCGTATTTCGCAATTTGGGCGGAGGTAAATTCGAAGAATTGCTCGATGAAGCCGGCCCCGCCATGGCTGAAGTTCATTCGAGCCGGGGAGTGGCTTTCGGCGACTTCGACAACGACGGCGACATCGACATCCTCATCATGAACATGAACGAGCCGCCTTCGCTCCTCCGCAATGACATGAGCGGCGGCAATCACTGGCTCAAGGTGCTCCTGCTCGGCGTTGCTTCGAACCGCAGCGCCATCGGCGCGCAGGTGGTGGCCGCATACGGCGAACACAGGCAAGTGCAGGCCGTGCTCTCCCAGTCTTCGTACCTCTCGGTGAGCGACCGCAGGCTGCATTTCGGTCTCGGTCCCGAAACCACCGCGAGCCTGGAGGTTCGCTGGCCCAACGGAGGGCTTGAGAAGATCGCCGGCGTGGCCGCGGATCGGTTGGTGGTGATTCGGGAGGGATCCGGTGTGATTCGGACCGAACGCTTTGCGTCCCGCGGGCCGCGCGGCCTCTAACGCGGAGGGCGACCGTGGCGTAGCTATAAACCGCCCCGGAAATCCGTTGCGCACCTTCTCCGCACTGGTCGCGGGTGTGCTTCCGACTTCTGGCTCCTGGCTTTAATTCTGCTTGTGATGGAAGAACTTCTTTTCCAGATCCGGCCAGAATTCGGAAGTCAGGTTCCCCACCACGCCGCCAAAGAGGCTGGTTTGCAATCTGCCGGCCATCACCTCGCCGCGTCTGCTGGCCGCCGGATAGTACAGATTGGACGCTCCGATTCCCATCATCATGCCGAAAATGCCGGACGAATTGAATACCGATTTCCCGGAATCGTCGCGGCACACGAAAAGGGCTTCCACCGCATACGCCACGCGCGCGGGTATTTTGGATCCGGGACCCTTACGGAAATAGCGCGGGTCCTGGTGAAACCAGACCGCCAGCAAGCCGGCGCTGAAGACGTTTTGCGAGCCGAAATCGGCTATCGCGGCGGCGAATCGCTCGTTATACGCCCAGGCGCCGACGCCGTACTTGGGAGTCTGCTGGGCGGCCTGCGAGAAACCCGCGGCCATGGCCGCGCTGGCGATGTTGAACGGGTCCACCGTCTCCTTCCAGGCCAGCAGCCACTTCTGCCGGTTGGTCAGAGGCGGCGTGTCGGCATGGGGATCTCTGACCGTCTGGTAGTCGGGCATCACTTTCATAATGCGATCCTCATTGAAAGGATCGGTGTGGGACGTGGAGGGGGCCGGCACAGCCGATACAGCCGGAGCTACCACCGGGGAATCGCTGGGCTGCGCGTCCTGCGGCCAGGTGGCTGGCGCAATCAACAGACTGGCGAAGATTAGGGATACTCCCGGAAGCATCGCCGCGAGGCCCGGTACTTTGGGTATTCTGTCGCGGATTGCCAAGGGGCGCTGGCGCAGATACACTAATTTCTCCTGGGCGTTAGGCGCTGGAAGTCCCGGTGCAGTTACCCTGGATATGTGCTCGAAAGTCCCATTTCCTTTATTATGTGTGGTTTTAGCTCTAAAGAGCTATACACTCATGGGAAGTGTAACGCTCGGGGGATGGGCGGGGTCGGGCGCCTCTTGTCCGGGGGCGGCTTTTACCACAGGCCGACGAGCTTCCACCAGAGCGGGCCGACGCCCATCCAAATCGCCAGATTCACCAGCGAGATACGGAATCCGATGCGCCACCAGTCGCTCTGCCGCACATAGCCGGCGCCGAAGAAGACCGGCGCGGAACCGGTGCCGTAGTGGGTCATGGCGGCGTTCAGGCTGGAGAAATACGCCAGCGGCAGCGCGGCCAGCATGGGAGGGATGCCGGACGCCAGGGCTGCCGCCAGAAAACTGGGATAGAGAGCGGTCACTTGCGCGGTCATGCTGGCGAAGCTGTAGTGGACGTAGAGGTAAGCCGTCACCAGCGCGGCCAGCGCCAGTGGCCAGGGCCAGCCGCCCATGGCGTGAAACAGCTTGCCGGAGAGGATGCGGACGACGCCGGCTTCATTCAGGGCGTCGGCCATCATCAGCAGGGGAGCGAACCACATGAGAGCATCCCAGGCGCGCCGCTCGTCCAAAAGGTCGTCCCAGGTGAGCACGCCTGCGAGCAGGATGGCGCACAGGCCCGCCAGCGCCACCAAGGTATTGGAGATGCCGTGCCAGGGAGACGTCACCCATCCGGCCATCACCGCGATCAGAATGGCCACCAGGCGCTTCTCCACGCCGCTCAGGGGGCCCATACGGTGCAACTCGGCGGCGGCGAGTTCCTGCGCCGGAGCGGTATCTTGGATCTCCGGCCTAACCATGCGGTAGAGCAGCCAGGGGACGAAGATCAGGGTGAGCAGGCCGGGCAGCGACGAACCGCCGAACCAGCGCAGCCAGGTGAGATCGACATGGGCGATCTGGCGCGCGAAGTCGGCGATCAACGGGTTGGCGGCCATCCCGGTCAGGAAAATCGCCGAGGCCGCGTAGGTGGTGTGGAAAGAAACCAGCATCAGGAAGGAACCGATACGCCCGGAGGTGGGCCCCGGTTCCGAGCCGAACACCGAGGCGACGCTGCGGGTGATGGGAAAGATAATTCCTCCGCCGCGCCCGGTATCGGAGGGAATGAACGGCGCCAGCACCAGATCGGCGGCCGCCAGCGAATAGGCCAGCCGCAGCGGCGTGCGGGCGAAGCGGCGAATGAACAGGTAGCCGATCCGCTTTCCGAAACCTGCGGAAGTAATGGCGCGGGAAAAGAGGAATGCCGAGACGATCAGCCATACCGTCAGGTTCGAAAAACCGGAGAGAACCTTGGCCGGAGGCAGCGTGCGCGTCAAAGCCAGCAGGGTCATGGCCAGCACCACGCTGACTCCCATGCGCACGGGCTGCGCGACCAACGCCACGATGGTCGCCACGAACACGGCCAGAAGATGGCTCTGGGCGGAGTTCATGCCGGGAAGAGGCAGGAAATAAAGGGTGACGCCGGGTATCAGGACGGCTGCCCAGCGCCCCAAAACGGTTCGCATGGGCCGATGCGCTTCTTCTTTGCGGTGAATGGCGGCGGCGGGCACGCCACCAATTCTCACATAACTTCGCCGGATTCCGGTTTGGCGGAATTTCTTCCACGCAACTACACCAATTTCGGGGCGGTTGATCGGACCGGCCGTCATGCGGGGATGGCTTCGATGGCCTCCGTGACGCCGCGCTTTCGCCGGCGGAGCTTAACTAATGCCATTCGCGAGGAGAGCGGCGCGGCCCAGAGGGCACCCCGCCGATTTGCGTGCGTCCGATTCGGCCTGTGCGCGGTCCGGACTCCCGCCTCCGGCACTTGGGGGCCGACTTGCGGGCCGGGGAAGACAAGCTGGAATCGCAGGCGGCCTCCTCGCGGATCAGCCGGAGCAATTCCTGTAGACGTTCCCGGCGGCTTTGCAATTCGACCAGGAACAACTCAGCCGGATCGGAGGAGGGAGCGGGCGATTCCGTGCCGGCAGCGGGTTCCTTCAGCGCTGTCTGCCTTATCAGTTGCAACGCTTCAGCAATCGACTCCCTTGATTTTTCCATGGATGCGTTCCTCCTCCGGTCGCTAGGCGACGCAGTCAAACTGCCGGAAAACCTCCACGGTGTAGGCCGTTTCGCCTGGACCCCACGACACCGCCAGTGTATGCCCACCCTGCAGGCACACGCCGAGAGGCTCGATGCTTTCCACCTCCGCGCCGCGATTGGTATAAACTGCCCGCCCCGAAACACAGTCCCAGCTTACGTCACGATCCTCGCCGTTGGCCCTGGCTTGGCAGTGCGTCGCCATAAGAACCGCGAACCAGATGGGGATGGGAGAGGCAGGTGATTGGATTTCAGGAGTAGCGGGGGCCCGCAAGCCCGCCAGAGTGCCGTTTGTGGGGACCAGGGATCGGCAAACCGGTAACTGGGGGGCCGGTTCCGCCGGCGCCGGGCCGAAATGCGCACGCGGTGGATTTCCATTTGGCGCCATTTGCCCCAACCGCGGAGTCTCGTTGGGCCCCGCGGAGAGTGCCGGTTATCCTCCGGGGATTATGTTGCTGTTTTTCGGCTGTCATCGACCAAATCCCTCGTTTCCTTCTTAATCCCGTCCCTACTGATGGCTCTCGAAGTACCAAATGGTAAGAGGCAGGTTCACCACCCCCGCGCCCAATCCCTGGCCGACGTTCACCGCGCCATTGCTCAGGGCTGCCTGCACAGCCGACGGACCGGCGTTCTGGTTTAATTGAACCAGCAAGGCTACACCTCCCGCCACCAGCGGCGTGCTGAACGAAGTTCCCCAACCGGCGGCGTAGTTATTGGTGCCGGGGTAGGTGGTGATGACGCCTTCCCCGGGGGCCGCTACCGTTACCAGGCTGTTCCCGTAATTCGAGAAGGAACTCCGTTGATTCTCGCCGTTGACGGAGGCCACCGCGACGACGTTGGGGTAGATGGCCGGGTAGACCTGGGTGGTTTGCTGGCCGGAATTGCCCACCGCCGCCACCGAGATGACGCCTTGCTGACTGGCGTATTGGACCGCCGTCTGAAGGGTGTTCGAATTCTGAGTGGCGCTGAAGCTCATGTTGATCACGTCTGCGCCATTGTCCACGGCGTAGTAAATGGCCTGGACCACCGCCGAGACATTGGCCGTTCCGTCGCCAGTGAAGGCCTTGAGGGGCATCAAGTGAGCTCGCGGAGCCACCAGGTGCACCAAACCGGCAGTCATGGTGCCGTGGCCGAAGGCGGCCGGCGGCGGATTCTGATCCAGGACTTCGGTGGTGGATTGATCCAGAACCTCGGTGGTGGATTGATCCAAAACCTCGGTGGTGGACTGATTCAGGGTCAGAACGACGGCCTGGGTGTAATCGAGCACTTCGGTGGTGGATTGATCCAAAACTTCGGTGGTCGACTGGGCGACGTCGGCCATCTCCGACCCGCCGGCGACGTTCCGGGTGAAATCGTAGCCACCTGTGAGCACGGGCTGTAGAACCAGGTTATTGGGGTCGACTCCCGTATCGATCAGGGCCACCACGGTGCCCTGCCCGGTCGAAAACCAATGGGCGAAGCTCACCCCGAGGGTCCAGGTGGCCGGCTGGTTCACATAGGGATCCCAAACCATGGTGCCGTAGTACAGGGTGTTCTGGTTGGGGTTGTAGAGCGGCGGCAGGGCGGATTGCCCGGCTGGACGAACCGGTTCGCCGGCCAATTCCGGAAGAGCCACTTGGGTGTCGGGTTCGACCACGCTCACATTTGGGTCGGTGGCCAGCGATTGCACGATCGAACTGGAAAGAGGTCCGGAGGGAACCCCCACCACAAAGATGCCCGTGGCCGAGCCGGTCATGGCCGTAACCACGTGGACCCCGTGGTTGTTGCACACATTTCCGACGCTGGAAGCGTTCCACAGCTTCAGAATGTAGTTGCCGTCCGCAAAACCGGGCAGACCTAAGGACAAGACCAGAAGGCTGGCGCGGAATACTGAATTCTTTTTCATAAACCGTCTCCTGCTGAAACAGTTACAGCGGTTCTTCCCCCCGAAGCTTCTTGCCGGTCTCCCCCAGGTTGATGCGGGCAGTACTGAAGGGCTTATCGGACGCCAACCTCTTTAAAGGCACCTGGATGCACTTCGCCCCTCCATCCAGATAAATGCAAAGCTGCAGCCGCCCTTGCTGCTCGTAGTCCATCTGAAACTCACCGAAACGGTTACTGCGGGTCTCCGCCACCACCAGTTTGCCGGCCTTGAGATAGACCGGGATGCCGCTCATTTCGGTGCCGGGCAAAACATGATTGGAAATCTGGCCGATGACGGAGGCTTTCGACGATCGCAACTCGGGTTCCACGCGCAGGTCCACGGAGCAATCGCCGGCGTGGAACAGCCCCTGCCAGCCCACCTGCCAGGTGGAACGCAGACCGGCCGGCGCGGGAACCAGAAAGCTGTCGTAGATCAACTCGATGGGAATTCGGAACGCGCGCTTCGGCCGCTCCAGCGGACGAGCGGGGATAGCCCTCGCCTTCCGCACTGCGTGCTCCGGTACCACGGAGGTTGCCATCTGGCGGCAGACGCAAGCCAGTTTGTCGCAGAAATTCAAGGTTGCCTGGCAATCGGTACAACCGCCCGCAAGGTGGTCCTGCATTTCGCCCCGCTGCCCAGGGGGAACCAGCCCTCTGGTAAAGTCAACCCACTGCGCAATCCCGTAATGCTTCATATCGTTCTCCCGCCAACTAGGGTTTGGCATACGTGTAGCTTAGCCATAGTTGTCAGCTTCTGAACATAAGGGTCGCGGAGTGCGCGAACAGATATAGGACTGCGCCAAATTCTTAGTACTCGCACAAAGTTCTAATACTACTAGTACCTTAAGATCCTTAAATGTGCAAAGACTTTTATAAATACTTTCCCACTAAAACAAACGGCGCCCAATAAAAGGGATGCGCATAAGCCTTCCGGATTTCCTCCATGGCATACTGTAAAGCCTGTGCTTTGTTTGGGTTGATCATCAAACGGCGATAAAACAATTGCATGAAATCGGCGGTGCTCCGGTCGTTGACGTCCCAAAGAGTCAACAGTACTCCCTGGGCGCCGGCGTAGAGCAGACCGCGCTTGAGGCCCATCAGCTCATCGCCCCCTAGTACTACGTTCAGCCCGGTGCCACAGCCGCTCAGGGTGACCAGCTCGGCCGGCAGGTTCAACTGGTAGAGGTCGAACAGGCTCAATTCAGAGGTCCCCAGCTTGATCGACGAGAACATGGGGTTGTCCTGGCGGAACCACCCGTGGGTGGCGATGTGGACAAACCGGCTTTGCGATCCTTTCTCCTGCAACACCTGATGGGTGGCCTCCAACCCCACATATACATCCGCATTGGGTAAAACCGAGGCCACCGCCCGCACTTCGTTCAGAATCTGCGGGGCGGCGGGGTCGGGCACACCCAATACCAGAGACCGGTTCGCCGTGTTCGCCTGTTTGGTGCAGCAAAGGTAATAAACGCTGGCACTTGGAGTGTAGGAAATGGAGTATCGGCTGTGCAGGTATTGCGCGCCGTCCAGCAGCGCATGAAACGGGAGATAGTGCAAAAAATCGTGCGGGGCGATCACCAGGTGGGCGGCCTTCAGATCCTTCTCGATGGGAGCGATCAGTTGGCGGTAAAAATCCTGCAGGTGGGCGTCGGTAGCCTCCCGTAACCGGTCACGAAAGGTGGCCACGTAGTCGGGATGCAGGCGAAACTTGGACAACTGGAAGCGCAACAACTGCATCGCCCGGCGCAGATTCGGCACCCACCCCAGGGGAACGATCTTCAGCAGGCGCCGCGAGAGCAGGCACACCTGGAAGGTTTCTCCCACGCGGTAATACTGCACCAGCATGGCGTCGTCGGCAAGGGCCGAGCGGATGGCTTCCAGATCGATCGAAGCGGCCGATTGGAGGCTGGCAAATTCCTGGTCCTCCACCCGCAGGGTCGTCATCCCGGCGATCAGCTTCTGTTCGCAATCGCGGGCGGCGCGGTGCAGCTTTTCCATTTGCGGATCGTGCAGGTTATCGGTGCGCCCCTCCTGCAACTGGAGCGCGCGGGTATACCAGTTCAGCCGCTCGCGCAGATCGCGGACCTGTTCCACCAGCAAACGGTGGGTGGCCGTGGGGGCCGGCAGACTATGGGCGCGAAACGCGATCAGGTCAGCCAGGCTGCGCGACTTGGCCTGCTCGATATACTGAAAGGCCAGCTCGAGGCTGGCGCCGGAGGTCCGGCGGTCGAGGCTCATCCGCACGAGCGATTCGTAGACCTCCTGCTTGTCCATCAGGAAGGCGATCCGGACTTCGTCGGTCCGCAGGTGGCTGCGCAGGTTTTCCAGATGCCCGTGCGCCTTTAGGTAGGCCTCGTTGGCATGCTCGGGCCAGCCCAAAGCTTCCTCGATCAGTCCCAGGACGAAGAAGGCCTGGTAGCTCAGCGCCGGCGATTCGGTCTGGTCCAAGCTTTGCAGCGCGGCGATGCAGATGGCGCGGGCCACCTCGGGCCGTCCCGAATCCAGGTGGATGCGCGATAAGATCAACTGGCTCAAAACCGCCCGGCCCACCAGGGGAGACTTGGAGAAGAACTCGAAGGCGCTCTCGCAGAGGGTCCGGGCCTGCTGCAGGCTGCGCTGGTGGTAGAACACCAGCGCCTGGTAGAGGTCGATGGTGGCGACCCAGGCATCGTTGTGCTCGAAGCGGAAAAGCTCGCGCGCCTTGCCGAACAGTTCCAGGGCGAACTGGGTATCGCCGTGATGGCTGGAGGCGATGGCGATGTTGGTGAGCGCCTTGGCCGACTCGTAGCCCATCCCGAGCTGGCGAAACATGTTGAGGGCCCTACGCGCCAGATGGGCGCCTTCCTCGCTGAGGTTCAGCTCCAGGTACATCTCAGACTGGTCGAGATCGCAAAGGGCCTGGTGGAAGCGGTCGCCGAGCGCTATGCAGCGTTCGCGCGCGGCGCGGTACATCTCGATGGCGCGCGTGTATTCGCCGCGCAGGTAATAAAGATAGGCGATATTGTAGTCGGCCTCCGCCACCAGCAAGGGCATGTCGTGTTCGGCGCAATAGACGCGGGCCCTGTTATAGGTTTCCAAGGCTTCGCGGAAGTCGCACGTCTGGATCTGGCAAGTGGCCATGTTACGCAGGGCGATGGCCACGTACTGAAAATCGCGCAGCTCTTCGCAGACCCCCAGTGCCCGCCGGTAGCGCTCCAGGGCTTCATCGAAGCGGTCCAGGCGGTGCAGCACGTTGCCCATGGCGATATCCAGGCGGGCCAGGTGGCGGCGCTCACCCAGCTTGGTGAAGATTCGCTCGGCGCGGCTGGCGCAGGTGAAGGCTTCCTCCCAGCGGCCCAGATAAACCAGGGTCTGGAGCGAGCCGTTCAGGGTGCGCCCGATCTCCAGTTCCTTGCCCAGACGCTCATAAATGCCGAGGGCTGCCTTGTAGTATTCGCGGGCGGGTTCGTATTTGCGGCGCAATTGGGCAATGTGGCCCAGGGCGCGGGAGCCGGTGGCCCGCGAGTAGTCGTCGTTCAGTTGCTCGCCCATCCAGGCGGCGGCGCGCGCCAGGCGGTCGGCCTGCCCCAGGTCGATGCGCACCAGGCGGATCGTCTCGTCGTAAAGGCGGGTGACGGTTTCGGGACTCCAGCAATCGCGGGCGGCCAGCAGAATTTGGCGGCGGCGGAGCGGCTGAGGTTCCGCGGTCAATTCCGCCACCAGATTGTCCAAAGCGGCCGGAGGCTGCCGACAATCGGCCATCAAAAGCCTTTTTCCTCGAGAATCTGCTTGAGCCGTTTCAAACAGCGGCCGCGGATGAAGCCGATCGAGCCGCGCGCCAGACGCAGCCGCAGGGCCACTTCGGCATACGGCAACGGCGGGTGTTCGAAAAACAGCAGCTCGATCATCTCCCGGCAGCGCCCCGGGAGTTCGGTGATGGATTCGCGAACCAATTGCTCCTGCTCCAGACCGGCCAGCAGATCCGCCGCGGCGGGGTCGTCGTTCGCCACGCTGGCGATGGCCTCTTCGTCCCACTCGGCCGATTGGGGACCCTGCCGCCGTTTCCAGTGGTAGCACTTGTGGGTGGTGACCCGGATCAGCCAGCCCGTGAGCGCTTCGGCCTCACGCAGGCGGGGCAGCTCGTTGAACAGATCCAGGCACACCGCCTGGAAGATGTCGGCGGCATCCTGGGGCGGCGCGCCATAGCGCAGCGGAATCGAGTAGATCAGGTTCTTATAGCGATCCACCAGCGTGTTCCAGGCCTCTTCGCTGCCGCGAAGGCATTCCTCCACCAGGCGTGCGTTGTTCCCTTCCTTGGCCAGGAGGAGGTTCATTGCCGATCTCCGGGTGTGGAACCCGCCCAGTACATCTCTTCGACGTTCCAGAGCGTGTAATGATCCATGATGGCGGGGCGGAAATTGGCCAACTGCCGACGGGCGCCGGTCAGGATGTGCGGACTCACCAGCGGAATCAGCGGCAGGTTCTCCATCAGCAGTTCCTGCACGCGGTCGAACATGCGCTTGCGGTCCTCATACCGGCGGGTCACTAACTGCTTACGCATGAGGGCGTCGATCTCGCCCTCCCAGGCGGTGGCCGGGGTCTTTTGCGAAGGATGCCACCAATGGCTGGCCCCGCTCGACAGCCACGTGTTCAGGTCCGGATTGGGGTCGGCATCGAGGGTGGCCATGGCCAGCAGGCCCATTTCATAATCGTAGGTGCGGGTTACCCGGTCGAGGATGTTTCGCATCTCCAGCGGTACGATGTCCACTTGAATGCCCAGTTGCTTCAGGTCGTCCTGCACCAGCGTAGCGGTCTCCGTGCGCTCGGGATTGGATGAGCTGACGATGATGGAGAATTCAACATGGCGCCTTTGTGGATCCACGAGCGCGCCGCCCGAAGCCCACCTGTAACCGTCGCTGGAGAGCAGTTCTCTGGCGTGCCCGATGTTGCGGACCGGCTTGGGCAGTTGGCTGTCGATCCACAGCGTGTTGCCGCCAGCCACTGGCGTGGCCAGCGCGGTGGCGCGGCCCTGGTAGATCAGCCGCACCAGGGCCTCGCGATCGATAGCCGCCGAGACGGCCTGGCGGAAATTCTTCCGCAGGAAGTTAGACTGGCGGGCCTTCAGCTCCGCGGAGGCGTTCGGTGGAAGGCCGTTCAGGTTGAAAAACAGGAAGCTGAATTCCAGACCCGGACCGCCGTCCCGCATTTGGTAGCCCCGCCGCCCGCTGTCCCGTTCGAGCAACGCGTAGTTTTTGGCGCTGATCCGGCCGATCACGTCGGATTCGCCGGATTCGAAGCGCATCACTTGCATGTCCTCCGTCCCGGCGTTCAGAAAATCCAGCTCGGCCAGATAGGGGAGGCGGTTGCCCGCCTGATCGGCCTTCCAATAATACGGATTCCGCTCGAGAATGATGCGTTGTCCAGGGACATACTCCTTTAACCGGAACGGACCCAATCCGGCAATCTCCGACGGCGGCGTGCGGATCCCCCACGCGCCAGCCAGCTTCCCCTCTCGATAGGCCTTCAGCAACAGATGCCGGGGCAGGATAGCCAAGCCGTCAAAAAGCCGGTCGGGAACCGAGTAAGCGCTTAGCAGATCGACGGCCACTCGGTAAGTGTCGAGTTTTCGTACAGAAATGGGCTTGCCTTCCAGCATGAGCAGGTCCCGCTGCGACGAATTTACCTTCTCATCTAAGAACACCTGGAATGTAAAAACGACATCATCGGCATCGAAAGAAACTCCATCGGAAAAACGCACTCCTTGGCGCAACTCCAACACATAGTGCAAACCATCCGCGGAAGCTTTCCAGGATTTAGCCAGCGCCGGCTCGGTTTTGAGAGTCTCCCGGTTAATGTGGATCAGATCGGCCATCAGGCGATGAATTACCTCCCGCGAGGCGGCGTCGGTGGCCGTCACGGGGTTCAAGGTTCGCGGCTCGGTGCGTTGGGCGAAGACCAACCTTCCACCCGGACGGCCGTGGAGGCCGGGCACTACCAGCAGCTCTTCCGAGGCACCGTATGCCGCCAACGACACCAGGAGAACGGCCGCCGGAATGTGCCGAAAAATTGTCAAGGCTTGTCCTTGTGGGCTCAGTTTATCTGATCGCAGCGGCAATGGATATTAACCGATATTAACCGGGGTACTGCACCTGGAGTACTGATTTACTAACGTGTGCAACGCTGTTGCTGCAGATTGCGAACGATTCCGCTGGGTGGCGGACGCCTCAGGGATCTTCGCCTTCCGAGAGCGCATCCGCCAGAGTGAGATACCCCAACAAGATAGGCACGGCGGCGAGCCCGGGAGCCAATAACCAGGGATGGTTCAGTAAAGCATGGTACTGGCGTGCCTCGGCCAACATGTTGCCCCAGCTCGGTACTGGCTGTCCCACACCCAAACCCAGAAAAGAAAGCGCAACTTCAGCTAGAATATACTGTGGAATCAGCACGGTAGCTTGCGTCAACACAACCGGGAGAGTGCCTGGCAGGATGTGTCGGCGGATCAGGTAAACAGGTCCCGCGCCGAAGCCGCGGGCGGCTTGAACGAAGCCGCTTTCCCGGATAGTGAGCACCACGCCGCGGACCATCCGCGAGGGGCGCACCCAGCCCACCCCGCCGATAATCGCGATCAGGAGAAGGAACGCCTGAAGTGTTGAAATATGCAACGGCAGAAGGGCGCGCACGGCCAGCAGGAGATACAGCCAGGGCAGCGCCATCACCAGCTCCCCTCCCCGCATTAAGACCGCATCCAGCCAGCCACCGAAGAAACCCGCGGCCGTGCCAATCCCCACTCCCAGCGCCAAAGAGAGCGCCGCGGCCAAGATCCCGGTGAACAGCGAAACCTGGCCTCCGTACATCAGCCGCGAAAACACATCGCGGCCGTAACCGTCGGAACCCAGAAGGAAGATGGCTCCCGGCGGGGCCACCCCGAACAGACGCCGCGGAAACTGGAGGAACCCGGCGCCTTCCCGGCCGGCAGCGGGGGCCCAGAATCGGATCGGGAAGAGGTGGGCCGGATCTTCGCGGTAACGGCCGAAAGGCCGATCCTGCACGATTCCGTAGACGAAGGGGCCCGCGTGGAAGCCGCCCTGGGAATCGAACCAGTGGATGCGGCTGGGCGGCGCGTAAGGGTAATCGCGGTGCTGCTCGGCGTAGGGGTAGGGGGCCAGAAATCCCGCCAGGAGCACGGCGGCATGCAGCAGCCCCAGATACCACAGGCTGATCCGGATGCGCGTCGGGCGATTGCTCATTTTACCCGGATGCGCGGATCGAGCGAGTAGAGCAGCAGATCCGCGATCAGATTCCCCAGAACCAGGAGAGTGGCGGAGAGCATCACGACGGCCAGCACCACGGCGACGTCGCGGGCCATCACGGCATCCAGAAACAGAGGTCCCAGGCCGGGCCAGCCCATCACCACCTCGACCAGCAGGGAAGCGCTCAGGAGGGTGCCTAGGGAGATCCCCGCAAGCGAGATCAGCGGGTTTAGTGCAGCGGGCAGCAGGTGGCGGAACAGCCGGCGGCCGAGCGGAATGCCGTGCGCCCGGGCGGCCTGGCCGAACGGCGACTCCAGGGCCCCGGCCATGCTGGAGCGCACGTGCCGCACCAGCATCGGCAACATCCCCAACACCAGCACGGCGGCGGGCAGCGCCAGGTGCCAGACGATATCGGCGACCCGGCGGGCGGTGCTCAGCGAGCCAAAATCGGCGGATGTCATCCCGCCGGTGGGGAACCAGCCGGTCCGGACGGCCAGCAACAAAAAGAGGATGGCCAGCAGGAGATCGGGAATCAGGATCAGAACCGCCAGCCCGGCGCGCGCGGCAGTGTCTTTCCAAGTGCCGCGTTCGACGGCGTTCCAGACACCCAGGGGCAGGGCCAGCATCCAGGCGAGGAAGGTGGCTGTGCCGGTCAGCAGCAGAGTGGCGCGGATGCGTTGCCAGAGGATCGGCGCCACCGGTCCCCGATAGGCCAGCGAGTAGCCAAAATCGCCCTTCAGCAGGGAGGCTGCCCAAGCAGCGTATTGCGCAGGCCAGGAGCGGTGGAGGCCGGCCTGTTCGCGCAGACCCTCAATGGTCGATTCCGAAATGCGCGGGTCCGACTGCATCTCGCTGTAATAGTCGCCGGGGGCGAGCTTGGCGAAGGCAAACGAGAGAAGCGAGACGGCCATGACCAGCAAGGCGCCGTGCAGCAGGCGGCGGGCGATGTAGGTCATCTGGCCGGCTCCTGCAGGCGGATCCCTGGCACCTCCGCGAAGTATCCGTATCCGGCCTTGCCGGCGCCCGTCTGGCTGACATCGAATCCGATCTTCATCGGTGCGGAGCTTCCCGCAGCGCGCCGCCGACCCATGCGCCGCCCAGCCGCAGCATCCGGGGGGAAATTCGATGGTTCCAACGCCGAGTGCTTCAGGCTGAGCCCTGGTACCGGCTGCTCAAAGTGGGGCAGCCAATCGTGGGGTGCCCTCTGGGCCCAGCTGCCTTTTAGGCGGCCAGTGCCAGCGTGGGAAGATATGCGCTTGCCCCGAAAGAGCCGGCTGAAAGCCGGCTGGGCCCAGAGGGCACCCCAGGATTGGCTGCCCCACAAAGTCATTCCCCCTCCAAACTGAGCGCCAGCGCCGCGTCCAGCAACTCGCGGGTGCGTGGGTGGCGGGGGTGGGAAACCACTTCAGCCACCACCCCGCTTTCCACGATGCGGCCGGCATCCATCACGGCGATCTCGTCGGCCAGACTGGCGGCCAGCGCCAGATCGTGGGTAATCAGGATGCAAGTGAGGCCCAGCTCCCGACGCAAATCGCCCAGTAGGCGGGCGATCTGGCCCTGCACCGAAAGGTCCAGCCCGGCGAAGGATTCGTCGAGGATGAGCAGGCTGGGTTCCGGAATGAGGGCCCGCGCAATCGCCAGGCGCTGGCGCTCGCCACCCGAGAACTCCAGCGCGCGGGTATCTAGAGCGTCCGGCGCCAGGCCGACCGTTTCCATCCACCGGGCGGCCATGCGTCGCCGCTCGGCGGCAGTGCCGCGCCGCTGGATCAGGAGCGGCTCGGACACGATCTCGGCTGCCGTGAAGCGGGGGTTGAGGCTGGCGGCGGGCTGCTGCGCAATGAGTTGAATGCGAGCCCGCAGGCCCGCGCGCTCCCGGCGGCCGCTGGCCCACAGGTCGCGCTCTTCGAGAAAGATGCGGCCGGAATCGGGAGCTTCGACCAGCGCCACACAGCGGGCCAGCGTGGACTTGCCGGACCCCGACGCTCCCACCAGCCCCAGCAGGCGGCCGCGGCGAAGGCCAAAGGAGACCTCGCGCAAGGCGGGGTGCCCTCCGGGCCGGGCGCCCTCTGGAGTGCCCACTGGAGTGCCCTCTGGAGTGTCCACTGGGGTGCCCGCTGGCCCCGGCTGACAGGCTGAATGCCTGTCCCACCGGCTTCTCTGGCCTAGGAAACGGCCGGGCACATAGCGCTTCGAGAGTGCCTCCACGCGCAGGAACCGATCGGGCGGCATGTCAAGCGGCATGCGGGGGTCCTTGGCTCGGAGGCGGAAGGCGCGGCAAGTCCCGCAGCAGGCCCGCCGTGTAAGGATGCGCGGGGCGGTGGAACACCTGCCGGGCGTCGCCGCTCTCGACAATCCGCCCGCGCTCCATTACCAGCACCTGGTCCGCAGTGCGGGCCAGCACTCCGGGGCTGTGGCTGATCAGCAGGAAGGACGCACCCAGCTCGCCGCGCAGGCGGCGGAAGAGCGCCGTGAGCTCGGCCACCAGAGTCGTGTCGAGGGCGCTGAACGGCTCGTCGGCCACGATCAGCGGGGGACGGCAGGCCAGTGCCTGCGCGATGGTCACGCGCTGCCGCTCACCGCCGCTCAACTGATGCGGGTAGGCGCGGCGGGCCCTGAGGGCACCCCGGGCGCCCCGCGCGGCCAGGCCAGCCATCTCCAGGAGCGCGTCCACATCGGCAGGGGCGGCCCGCCGCCCATGCGCGCGCAACACTTCGGCGATCTGGTCCCCGGCTCGCAGCACCGGGTTCAATGACAGCAAAGGGTCCTGAAAAACCAAGGAGAGGGCCGCGCCGCGCAGAGCCTCCAGGGGGCCTTCCCCGAGCGAGAGCAATTCGCGGCCCGCCAGGCGAATGGACCCGCGCGCCCGGTAGCGAGGCGGGAGCAGCCCGAGCAACGCGTGGGCCAGCGTGGTCTTGCCGCATCCCGATTCGCCGAACAGGCCGGTGATGCTGCCGCGGCAGATCCGAAAAGAAACGCCCGAAAGGATCGGGACAGTTCGCGAGGGCGTGACCAGATCCACATCCAGATCACGCACGTCCAGCAGCGGATCCGGATCCTCGCCAGCCGGCCTTGTCCCTTTGGGCATTCCTCCCATTCTGGCTCAGAGGACGGCCACTGGCAACGATGCCTTAGAACGCCTCTTTGACCCACTCGACATCGGAGGGCAATTCGATCTCGTCGTCGTCGGTTCGCGGGATCACTTGCACGTAAGCGTGGGTTTCGCTGGTGGGCGTACCATCTACGAAACCCACTTCGAAGCCCTTGACGATCAGAACGGCGGAAATCCGCTTACGGATCTCGGTGACCATTTCCCATAGGACGCGCTGCTCTTCGACATCCAGATCGTAAAATGCCCTCACGTGCCGCCGAGGCGCCACCACCATGTGGCAGGGGGTAAGCGGTTGCGGATGCGGTATCGCCAGAGCCAGATCCGTGGAAATCCAGGTGTCCTCCGGCGGGACGTCACAATAGGTACATTTATTCAACGTACTCTTACTATATATCGGGACAGGCTGCACATGGAAGCGGGTAGGGTCCTAAGGCCACTACCTGGAAGCGGATTTGGTACGGCCAGCGGGTACCGGGAGGTTTGGTACGAAGTGGAATGGGCGGGTGGGGCAGGCAACCGTGCGGCGGCCGGAGTGGCCTGCCCCGCAAGCCGGTTTACTGCAAAGCCTTCTCGATGGCGCTGGTGACATCCGCCGATTGGGGCGTCACGGCCGACTCAAAACGGGCCACCACCTGGCCGGCGCGGTCCACCAGAAACTTGGTGAAGTTCCACTTGATCTCGCCGCCGGAGGCCGGGTTGGTTTGCTTGCCGGTGAGGAACTGGTAGAGCGGCGCCTGGTCCTCCCCTTTCACCGAGATCTTGGCGTACATGGGAAACGTGACGTTGTACTTGCTGCTGCAGAAGGTCTTGATCTCCTCGTTGGTCCCCGGCTCCTGCCCGCCGAAATTATTGGCCGGGAAGCCTAGAATCACAAAGCCCCGATCCTTATACTTGCGATAGATGGCTTCCAAGCCCTCATATTGGGGTGTGAAGCCGCAGCGGCTGGCAACGTTGACGATGAGCACCACCTTGCCCTTGTACTGAGCCAGTGGGGCCGGTTGGCCGTCGATGGAATTGAGCGTGTACTCGAGCACGCTGGAAGCTGCGAATAAAGAAGCGGTCATGAGAAGTCCCGAAACCAGAAGTTTGCGCATGTCACGTAGGTGATGATCGGCCGCGCGGCCCGGATGCACGATCTTACAAGTGTGAAGCGCGCTCAGCTCCGGAGCGTCATGCTTTCCGGATCCCACCGACAGACGCGCTCGTCGAAGTAACTGAGGTTCGAGAGCAGGGCAGCGCCGGCCGCGCGGAAGCCGAAGACGGCGTCCTCGACCACCGGCTGCCGGGTACGCACCGCGCGAATGAAGTTGCGGTGATGGTCGAGCCAGTCGCTGTATCCCGGCGGCGGCAGGTAGCGCTCTTCGCCTTGCGGCCGCATGGCGTCGGCGCTGGGACGCGCGATCGGGTACTTTTCGCGATATTGCCGCAGAAATTCCTGCTGCTGAGCTTTGGGGAAGGTGTCGATGGTATATCCCGGCTCGGATTCCCGCGGCTGCCGGGCCACCGTGACGCCGGTGCCGATGGTCAGGATGCCTTCGCTGCCGACGAAGCGGAAGCCTACATTTTCGGCGGCCGCGCCATCTATCAGGTTCACCCGCAGCGCCAGGTTGAAGGCCGGATACTTGCCCCGCGGCGGGTAGTCGTAGAGACCCAACATGACATCGGCCACGTCGCGGCCGTCCTTCCAGAAGCGCAGCCCGCCGGTGGTGTACACGCGCGTAGGCCCGATGGCGCCCAGCACGAAGTGGATGCCCGAGAACAGGTGCACGAACAGGTCGCCGCCCACGCCGGTTCCGTAATCGCGGTAATTGCGCCAGCGGAAGAGGCGCACCGGATCGAAGGGCACCTTGGGCGCGCGCCCCAGGAAGCGGTCCCAATCGATGGTGGCGGGCGAAGCGTCCGGCGGGATGGAATACTGCCAGGCGCCGATGGCCGTGTTGCGGTCCACCCAGGCTTCCACCAGGTTGATCTCGCCGATGGCCCCGTTCTCGATGAGGTCCTTGGCTTTCTGGTAGACCACCGAGCTGACGCGCTGGCTGCCCACCTGCAGGATGCGGCCGGTGCGTTGGGCCGTGTCGATGACCTCGCGGCCATCGTCGATCAACTGCACCATGGGCTTTTCGACGTACACATCTTTGCCGGCATTCATGGCGTCCACCGCGATGCGCCGGTGCCAGTGGTCCGGGACCGCGATAATGACGGCATCGATATCCTTGCGCGCCAACACCTCGCGGTAGTCGCGGGTGGTGAAGATCTGGTCGCCCCAGATCTCCTTGGCGCGCGTGAGCCGGCCCTCGTACACGTCGCTGACGGCCGCCAGCTCCACGCCGCCGGCATTGACCGAAGTGCGGGCATCGCCGCTGCCCTGGATGCCGTTGCCGATCAGGGCCACGCGCACGCGATCGTTGGGGGACGGGTTCTGCGGCATTTCGGCGAGCAATTGGGCGGCGAGTGGCGCGCCGGCCGCGGCTCCCAGGAAGTGCCGCCGGGTTGTGGGCATAAAGGACCTCCTCGCCTTTTAATGTACAGCGAATAGCGCGCCATCCGCACGCCCGGTTCGCGCGTCCGCGCGTTCGAGACCCGTGGAGGACCGTGCCACACGCCTCGCCGCGGTGATCATCGCTTGGACAGGCAGTGTCCCGCGCCGGCCGATTAGGTGAGGTAACTTCATCCCGCCCGATCGCGCCAGTTGTACATGACGATTCCGAAGCTGCCGTTTTGTCTCGTTGCGTTTGCGCTGGTTGCTGGAGCGCAGGACCACCGCTTGCTGTGCCTGTTCTTCGACCTCAACTCCATGAGCGCGCCGGACCAGTTGCGCGCGCAGGAGACCGCCATCAAGTTCGTCGAGGGGCGGATGACCCCCTCCGATCTGGTCGCCGTCATGACAGTCACCTCTGAGATGAAAGTGGTCCAGGATTTCACCGGCGACCGCGCCGTGCTGGTCGCATCATTGCGCAAGATCGTCCCCTCCCCCAATTCCGGCGCCGCTGCGGCCGACGATGTCGATAGGCGCTTGCTGACGATTCAGCAGGCCGCCGCTATGCTGGAGCCTGTACCTGAAAAGAAGTTGTTGATCTATTTCTCAAACGGCGTTTCCAGGACCGGCCCCGGCAACCAAGCCCAGTTGAAAGCGGCTGTGGACGCAGCCGTGCGCGCGAAGGTTGCCATTTACCCGGTGGACCCAGGGGGGACTATTCCAGCCTGGCTGGCACGTTGACTCGGATGTCCAGGCCTGCGCGGTCACTCCGGTGTTTCGCAGCAGTGGGGGAAACGGGCGCTTGTGGTCCAGCCACCAGGCCAGGAAGATCAGCAGCAACGCTCCGCCTATCAGTGTCCAGTAGCGCTGACGCGACATGCGTAGACCATTGTACTCACTCGTCGCGCAGCGTGCGCGCGGGGTCGATCCACAGGATGCGCACGGCGGGGATCAGGCTGGCGGCTGCTGTGGCGGCCAGCAAGATCCCGGCGGTGACGGCGAAAGTAGCCGGGTCGGTCGAGCGTACGCCGAAGAGCATGTGCTCCAGGAAACGCACGGCCAGCCGCGATAGCGCGTAGCCGGCGCCGATGCCGGCCAGCGCCAGCACCAGACCGGGCTTCACCGCGGTCGCGATGGCCTGGCCGGCGGTCGCCCCCAGCGCCATCCGCACGCCCAGCTCGTGGGTTCGCTGATTGACGGAATGGGAAATCAGCCCGTAGAGTCCCAAAGCGGCCAGCAGCAGCGCCAGGCCGGCGATGGTGGAGAACAGCATCGCGTGATAGCGTTGGTCGAGCGTGATGTCGCCGCGCAAATCGGCGATCGTCTTGAAGCGCGCGATGGGAAGTTGCGGATCGGCGGCGGCCACGGCTGCCTGGACCTGCGCCTCCACGACGCCCACGGCCCCCGCCGCGCGAATCGCGAAACTGGGCGAGAACCAGGTGTGGATCAGTTGCAAGTACGCATCGCTCAACTGCGCGACAGGCACATAGATGGTCGGCTGCACGGAGAGCGGACCGAAGTTGCCCAAACCGCTGTGCTGCTCCACGTCGCCCACGATGCCGACGATCCGGAGGGACTCCTTCCCCATTTTCAAATGGCCTCCCAACGGCTCATGGCGGGCGTAATACTTGCGCGCGAAACTCTCGCTGACCACCGCCACAGGCGCACCCGCCGGCGTATCGGAATCCTGGAAGCCGCGGCCGCGCCGGATGGGGATACGCAGGGTTTCGAAATATCCCGGCGTGACGTAAATGGCCTCGATCCCGTGGACTGCCGCATCGTCGCCGTCGAGCGCGCGGAACCCGTCATTTAAGGGCCGCTGGTAGGGCAGCGTAAGGGCCACGGCGGCCGATTCCACGCCGGGGATGCGGCGCATGCGATCCAGCGCCAGGCCGTAGAGGCGGTTGACGGCCAGGCTGGTCCGGTAGCGCGCGTCTTGTAAGGAGATCTGCGCCGAGATGACGTTGCGGGTGTCGAAGCCGGGGTTGAGACCGTCCAGGTACCCCAGCGTGCGGACCAGCAGGCCCGCGCACACCAGCAGCACCAGGCAGAGTGCCACTTCACATGCTACCAGCGCCTGGCGCGCCCAGCGGCGGCGGCCTCCGACCACTCCACGGCCGCCTTCCACCAGCACGGTGCGGAGGTCCAGCCTGCTGGTTTCGAGCGCGGGCGCAAGTCCGAAGAGGATACTGGTTCCGGCCGAGAGGGCCAGCATCGCGAGCAGCACGCGGGCGTCGATCCGGATGGGATGCCACATCTCCAGCCGGCCGGCGCCGAGGTCTTTCAGCCAGGCGATGCCGCGATAGCCCAGCGCTACGCCGAGCGCGCATCCTCCGAGCGCCAGCAGCAAGCTTTCGGTGAGCAATTGGCGGACAATCGCGGCGCGCCCACCCCCCAGCGCGAGCCGCGTGGCGATTTCCCGATGCCGCGCGCTCGCCCGCGCCAACATCAGGCCGGCCACGTTCACGCAGCCGATCACGAGCACCATAAGGACGGCGGCCCAGGCAATCAGAAGCTGCGTCCGTGAATCCGCCGTGAGGCCGCGTTGCAGCGGCACGATGCGCTCTTCGAAATTCCGGTATTCGCGCGGGAAGCCGGGCGCCTCCATCAGGCTGCGGCTGAGCGCTTGCAACTGCGCCTGGGCCGCGGCCCATGTGACCCCGGGCTTGAGCCGCGCCACCACGCAGTAGTTCGAGCCGCTGCCTTCCCCCGTGCGCGAGGGGCGCAGAGGTGTCCACACGTCGATGGCCGCGGTAGCGCGGAATTCACGGGGCATGACCCCGATGACAGTGTAGGGTTCGCCGCGTAGGTTGACCGGCCGGCCCAGAGCGGCGGGGTCCCCATGGAAGACGCGCCGCCAGAAGTTGTAACTGAGGATGGCCACGGGCGCGCCCCCGCTCGCGTCTTCGGCAGGCGTGAATTCGCGGCCGTATTGCGGCAGCACGCCGAGCACGCGGAAGTATCCCGTGGAGACGCGCTGCTGGTCGACGAATTCCGAGTGGCCGGCGCTCGCGAAGTTCACCCCGCCATGGCCTGACCAGGCCGCCAGGTCGAGTTGCGGCGCTCCGTCCCGCACCGCTTCAAACAGCGCGCCGGTTTGCGAATCGTTGACGTACTCCGCCCCCTCGTGCCGCGTGACGGTGGTGAGGAGGGCCAGGCGTTCCGGCGAGGGGTAAGGCGCGGGCCGCAGGAGCACCGCGTCGAGGACACTGAAGATTGCCGTATTGGCGCCCACGCACAGCCCCAGGGTGGCCAGGACGATCAGGGCGAAGCCGGGGGCCTTGCGCAGTTGCCGGAGGGAGAAGCGGATATCCTGCAGGAGGCGCGTCATACAAAGAAGAGACGAACGCGCCGCCAAAAGGTTCGCTGGAGGCAGCGGGCGCTAAAGCGAGTGCGGGTAAATCTCCTATACTGGAGGACAGCCGCGCATCGACCCGATCCAAACGTCCGACACGGGCGGGTTGGCATGCGAGACCTGTTTACCGCGCTGGGGATGGTCGCACAAGGATCGACAATCTTCTTTCATCTTTTCCAATAAGCGTCTAGATCCGGACCGCTCTTCCCCAAAAACGGTTAAGCACGCTCAGCGGCAGGCGGCCGGCCACGGGATCCGTGCGGGGTGCGGGAGCCACGGACGCCTTGGGCCGCAGGTCAAAGTGTTGCCGCTGGGGGACACGCCTCGGACCGGGTTCAGCGGGCCAGGCCCGATCGGGCGCCCCTCCTGGTGGTGATATCCGGCCGTCTGAAAAAACATCCTGTTCCTGCCGTTGGCTGCTAAAATAGCAATGCTGGAGTATGACAAATCCGTTAAAAACGGAGCCTTCATGAACGGGCCTCCGCTGGAAACGCTTTCGGAAAGCGCCTATCAGGCGATTCGGGAACGGATCTTGCGCGGCGGGTTTCCTTTGGGCGCGGGTCTCTCGCGGCGGAAGCTCGCCAAAATGCTCGGCACCAGCCAGTTAACCGTTTCGGTAGCTTTGCGGCAGCTTGAGTCGGACGGCCTGGTGGAAACCAAGGCGCGCGCGGGTACTCGGGTCCGCGTGCCCAGCCCGGAGGACATCCGGGACAGTTACATACTGCGGGAGGCGCTCGAGACCCAGGCGGCGAGGCTCTTCGTCGAGAACGCGACGCTCGAACAACGGCGCGAATTACGCCGCATGGCGGAGCATACCGACGTGCTCTTCAACCGTTGTGTGGGGGGCGACACCGATCCCGAATTTCTATACGAGGTGCATTCCTATCATTTGGAGTTCCACATGCGTATCGCGGAATGCGGCGGCTCCAAAGCGCTGATGCGGGCTTTCGAGAAGAATCAGGTGCTCATCTTCAACTGGCTGTTCGATGTTGCCGTCCATCACCAGAGGCGCCCGCCGCGGTCCCACCGCGAGCTGATCGAAGTGCTGTGCGGCGCCGAGCCGGAAGCTGCCGACCAAGCCATGCGAAAGCACGTTCAGTATGGGCTTGAGGAAATCATCGGCGCGATCACCGGACGGACCAATGCGAGATGGCGCACCGGCGGCGCCTCCGAGGCTCCCGGCGCGATGACGGCTTTGGCCGTGCAAGAGCCGGTTAGCCGGTAGAACCTGAGAGCCTGCCCCAGTTGTTGGCCCAAGAGGTGCAGGGCTTTTCCCAATGCGTGTTGCCGCCGCTATCCTCGTGCTTGCTTGCGCCGGCTGGGCGCAGTTCAAAAGCACCGTTCCGCTGGTAGTCGCACCCACCGCTGTCACCGATTCCAAAGGACGCTGGCTCTCAGCCTGCAGCGTCGAGCCTCGACTCGACGCTTTTGCGGCCCTAGGACGACGGGCGTCGGCACGAGTGCCGACGCAGCAGGCTGAGAGCCATCTGAGAGCCTGCGCCACGCCTGCCATTCAGCCAAGCGTACAACTTATTCTTGCGCGGTTCCTAACTCGGCTATTGGCCCGTCTGGCTCTGGAATTCGTTCTCGTCTTCGTCTCCATCGCCGAATATGCCGAACGGCGGAAACGGCGGGAGACGGCGCGCAAGGTTCGCGCCGGCCGGAGCCGAGGATACCGGCTTGCCGCCGACGTAAGTGGAATCCACCACGATGTCCTTGATCGCCAAGGGTGAAACTTTCCGCGGATCGGCAGCGAGCACCACAAAGTCGGCCAGTTTGCCGGGCGTGATGGAGCCTTTGATATTCTCTTCGAAGGTCGCGTAGGCGCCGTCCAGCGTCCACACCTTGATGGCTTCATCCACGGTGACCCTTTGATTGGCGCCGTACTCCTTGCCGTTCGATCCGCGGCGCGTCACCATGTCCTGGATGCGCAGCAGCGGGTCGGCCGCCGAGACCGTCGAATCGGAGTGGCCGGCAACAGGGATTCCCATATCGATCGCGGTGCGGTAAGGATGAATCATGGCCAGACGCTTCTC
The DNA here is from genome assembly GCA_052144935.1 of Bryobacteraceae bacterium. Lineage (GTDB taxonomy): Bacteria > Acidobacteriota > Terriglobia > Bryobacterales > Bryobacteraceae > JOPF133. The sequence goes on along the minus strand of JBKQPR010000012.1, from coordinate 17,249 downwards.
GCCAAACGATTCGAGCTTCTCGCCGTGCTCCCACATGTAGGAATGAAAAACCAGAATCACGCCGTCCTTCTTGGCCCGATCCAGCAGCGCCTGATTCATGACGCTGGCGTGTTCGATACGATGGCGCGGGTCGGGGCGGGGATTTTTCGCCTGGGCGCGCTCGATGGCGGTCAGAACCATGGCGATCTCGCGATCTCCGTTGGAGTGCGTCGCGATCTGCCAGCCGGCGTCGTGCATCTGTTGGAAGGCCTTATCGAGATCCTCCTGGGAACGCGCCGGAGGAATGCCGTAGTAACCCGGCCGGTCCGAGTAAGGCTCGTTCAGCCACGCGGTTCGTCCACTGAGCGAATTGCCGTGGAACACCTTGATGGAGGTCAGGCGCAGCAGGTCGTCGCCAAAGCCGCTCTTCAACCCGAGCACCGCGACGGCGGGAAAATGCGTCTCCAGGAACATGAACCCGACGCGCTCCGGATTTCCGGAGGCTCGCGCGGCCTCCAGGTGGCGTAGGGATTCGGGGCTGCCGCCGGCCATCCCGACGCTGGTAAGGCCGCGGCTGGCGTATTCCTTGAAACACCGCACCAGGCCGGCGATCTCCTCATCCGGAGGAACCGGGGGCGCGGACGAGTGCTTCAAAAGCCGTCTCGCGCCTTCGCGAATCACACCGTTGGGAGTGCCGTCCGGATCGCGATCGAACGATCCGCCGGGAGGGTCCTTGGTATCTTTGGTTATGCCGGAAGCCTCCAGCATGTACGAATTGACCGCGATGACGTGTCCTGAAGCATGCGTGATGCTGATGGGATGGTCCGTGGAGGCCTTGTCGAGATCGTGCCGGTTGGGATGGCGGCCCAGCGAAATATCGTCATAGCGATCGCCGGCGACGAGCAGGCCGGTGGGGGTCCGGGCGGCTTTCCTCTTCAATGCCGCAATCAGCTCGTCCATGTTCTTGACTCTGTCGGGACCGAGCCAGGGCGTCGAGTATGGGGAGTCGTCCGGAAAGACCGCGCGCGGGTGAAGGTGTACGTCGTTGAAGCCGGGCGTCACCGTCTTGCCCTTGAGATCGAGGACCTTGGTCGACCGAGTGGCCAGGCGCCGGATTTCGGCGTTGGTTCCGATCGCGGAAAAACGCCCGTTTTCGACGGCGAACGCCTCCGCTTGTGGTTTGGACTTGTCGACCGTGATAACGTTGGCGTTGACCACGATCAGGTCCGCGCCGAAAGCCGCGCCGGCGGCCAGCAGGAAAACGACGATGCGGAGCAATGGTCTGCCTTTCCCTCTAAAAGGTCGTGCGCAAGCTCAATTGTACATTGCGCGGAGTGTTGGCCTGGCTGAGCGAAATGTACCCGAAACTGGCCGACGTAATGCTGGTGGTCGGCCCGGAGAATCTCACCTCATTGAGGGCGTTCAAAAACTCGGCGCGGAAGGTCACCCGATAGCGCTCGCGGATCGCGAACCGTTTCTCGAGCAGCATGTCCCAGTTCCAGCCGGTCGGATTACTTACGTCGGGAAGGTAACGGCTCACGTTGCCGAGAGCGAATTCCGGAGTTTTGGAAAACGCCGCGGTGTTGAAGTACTCGCAGTTATTGCAGATCTTTGGACCGCCGGGTAGCGCCGCGGAGATTCCAGTGGCATTCGGCCGCAGGTAGTTGCCGGTGCCGTCGGGATGCCACCCGGCCCCCGGGTCGTTGGAATTGTTGGTAGAAGTGACATAAACCGGCTGGCCGGTATTCATGGTAAGGAATGTGCCCAGCGCCCAGCCTCCCAGCGCATTTGACGCGACGCCGTGGTTCAAATGGGACTTCCCGGGACCGAAAGGCAACTCATATTCCGTACTCCATCGCGCCGATTGGTTCACGTCCTGATCGGCTCGGGACTTGTCGCAACTGAAACAATAGTAATTCTGGAATCCATGCTGAGCGCCGGCCACGTCGGTCATGTCGCCGACGTTGTCGAGTGTCTTGCTGAACGAGTATCCGAGCAGAGTCGTCAGACCATTCCCGAAACGCCGCTCCACGGTGAGTTGCCCGGCGTTATAAGAGGAGTGTCCCGCCCCGACATTGATCGCCCCGACGTCGAGAAATTGGGGGTAAGGGCGGAGGAGCTGCGACGCCTGCACGGTGGGCAGGCTTAACGTGGAACTGGGATCGGTGATGACGCCGTAAAACGGGTTGCTGACTACGGCTAAGAGAGCGTTACCCATAACGAGATCGCTCGGGGGGAGCTGGTTGAAATCGATCGGAGTCGGCAGGTGAACGCCGGTATTCCCGGCGTAGGCGGTGGTGACGACGAACTTCCCGGGCAGTTGGCGCTGAATATCGAAGGACCAGTTATTCATATAAGTGATGCTCTGGGTCCGCAGCGGCCCTTGGATGGTCTGTCCCAGAGCGATCGCGAGGCCGGCGCTGCCGCCCCAGGGTGCGGGCAGCCCTGCCGGAAACGGGTTGCTCAAATTGAACAGCGGCGTCACTCCATTCGGCTGCGCCACGATGGAGTTAGACAGACGCGTGGTGCCCAACGCATCCGGGTATTGCTCCCAAGCGGCCGCGGGCATGTGAAACATTCCGTAACCAGCGTGGATGATGGTCTTCGAGTTCAAGGCGTAGCTTGCGCCCAGCCGCGGATCGAAGTGCGACGATGCGATCTGCAAACTGTTGCTGGTTCCGTTTAATCCGGGAATGCCGATGCCCCCTTTCAGTCCGGGAAATTGCGGAACCTGGGAAGCGATCGGCGAAGGCGAGTTCAGGTTGATGTAGTTCAACTGGTTGTGGTTTTCCACTTCGCCAGTTTCATAGCTCCAGCGCACACCGAAGGTCACGGTGAGTTTCTGGGTGACCCTCAGGACGTCCTGCGCGTAAGCGCCGTAGTACAAATGATAGGAGATGGTCTGCGGCTCGTAGCCGCTCTGGACCTGCGCCGCGCCCAAGAGCAGGTCTGCGATACCGCTACTGGAAGCCGAGGCGGCCGAATTGGCGTTGGGACCTCCGGTGAAGGAGCCGGTCGCGTTAATCGTCATTTGCTCCGGATCGTAGAGGGACGTGGGGTAATCTCGCAGGTCGACGCCGAACTTGAAGGTGTGACGCCCGCGCAGCCAGGAAAGATCGCCGCGGTACTGATAGACCGAGGACCGGTTTCTTTCGTATGGGTAATAGTCGCCCAGGCCGCTGTACGATCCTATGGAGAGGGAGGGGCTCATCTCCCCGGTCAGGCCCGGCAGAATGCTGCTGGGGAACCCCAACGATGCGGGAGCGACGTGCAAAGATTCATTGCGCTGAGACTCGCTATGCGCGTAGGAGAAATGCTGTTCCAGAACCAAAGACGGCGAGATGGACCAGACATGCCCCAAGACAAGATTGATTCCAGGGATGCGGTCGGGGGCATCCTCTGGCGCCAGTCCGTTGCCGTAGTAGTTGCTGTAATAAATGTGGTTGGCGAAATGGCTGAAATGGCCGAAAAGGCTTTGCTTGCTGGACAACTGCTCATCCATGCGCACGTCCAGCCGATCGTTGGTATCCGTGCCGGGGGCGTTTGAGAAAAAGTTACTCGAATCGCTCTGGCCGATTCCCGGCTGGTCCGGCAGCGGATAGTAAGTGAGCAGTTTCTGCGCGATCGGGTTGAACTCCGAGGCGGGGATGATATTGCCGGGAAACGCCGTGCGGATGTACGCTCCAGCGGAGTTCTGGGTGGTCGTGCTCGGGTCGTAGATGACGATCTGAGTTCCATTGGATTGGAAGGTCTTGGAAAAATTCCCGGTGCGCTCCAGGGCCGTCGGCAAGGTGCCCGTGAAGGAGCCTTGGGAGGAATCGCGAAGACCGTCATAGGACACGAAGAAAAAGGTCTTGTTGCGGCCGTTGTAAAGCTTGGGGAGGAACACGGGACCGCCCACTGTGCCGCCGAACTGGTTTCTCCGGAAGGCCGGCTTTGCCAGGCCTGCTTTGTCGCCATTGAATCCCTCCGCATCCATGTCGCTGTTGCGAAGATACTCGAATGCCGACCCGTGGATCTGATTGGTCCCGGATTTCAGAGCATAAGTGACTATGCCGCCACTGGTGCGGCCAAACTCGGGAGCGTAGGCATCCGTGTATACGCGGTACTCCCGGACTGCGTCGACTCCCGGTATGCCGGCCGCCTGATTGTAGTACGACGTGGTGTCCGTGGCGCCGTCGATCAGGATGTCGGTAGTGGCTCCCAGTGCGCCATTGATGCGGAAGGTATTGGTACGGCTTTCGCTGCTGGTATTGGTTCCGGAAAGGCCGTCGTCGCCGACGGTCACGCCGACGCTGAAGTTGATGAGCTGCAGCGGGTTCCTCACGCTCAGCGGAATGCCGTCGACAAAACTGTGGTCCATCAGGAGGCTCCGGTCGGCGCGGTCGACGGTCAGCTCAGGCGCGGTGTCCGTCACGGTGACGGTCTCATGCGTGGTGGCCGGTTGCAACTCGATGGTCACGACCTTGGATTCCTGAACCTCCAGCGTGATCCCGGTCAGCCGCGCGACTGCGAACCCTCTGGCTTCCGCCTTCAGCTCGTAGCCGCCGGGCATCACCGGGGGTAGTTGGAAATAGCCCTCATCGTTGGTCTCGGTATTGACCACAAAATTGGTCGCCGTGTTGGTCAGCGTCACCACGGCCTTTGGCACCGAAGACTTTTGCGAGTCGACGACCCGTCCATTCACCTGAGCGTTTTGGGCAGAAAGTGGTAAGGCCAGCCAGAAGAGACTGGTAGCCAGAATAATCGAACCGTTTCGCAACATTTTGCTTCCTTTCACGGGGATCGTCTCTGACAGAGAGACCAGCCTTCCGGTGGGCACAACGGCACTCAGCTCTTTGGGAAGATTTTATCCGCCATCAGAGTTGAAGTCAAGGAATTTTTGGCCATACTGGCATTCCACTGCGGATTCGACAAGGCTCCGGAAACCCTGGGGTTCCGCTCGGGGCCTGCGCAAATGGCGACAATAATGAATGCTTGACGGCCATATGGACCATCGCCTATCATTTGAAGTTGAGTGTGTGGCATGCCAGTACGGATCGATCGTCACGCCTGTGGCGTTACCGCATTTTCGCGATTACGTGGTTAGGTTATGCCGGGTTCTATTTGTGCCGGCGCAACTTCAGCGTGGTCATGCCGCTGCTCGAGAAGGACCTTGGCTACTCGAACTTTCAACTCGCCAATGTGATCTTCTTTTACAGCCTGCTCTATTCGGCCGGCCAATTCTTCTTCGGGCCCCTGGCCGACCGGTTTGGCGGCCGGCTCACGGTCACGGCGGGTTTGCTGCTTTCGATCGTGGTGAACGTCCTGATGGGCTTCATGCCAGGGGTGTTGGCGCTGACGGTGTTGTGTCTCGCCAACGGTATCGGTCAGTCCGCCGGATGGCCCGGCCTCGTCAAGAACATGGGTCCCTGGTTCCGCCACCAGGAGCGCGGCGTAGTGATGGGCTGGTGGTCCACCAACTACGTAATCGGCGGGTTCCTGGCAACTGTTTTCGCGACTTTCGTGGTCTCCCATGCTTGGCTTTGGAATGGCGCGGCCTGGCAGCGCGGATTCTGGACGCCGGCGCTGCTGCTTTCCGTGGTGGCGATTGCTTATGGCACTTTCACCAGGAACCGGCCGTCCGACGTTGGCCTGCCGGAGATCGACGACCGGGCGAGTGTGGATTCGAGCGGGCCGGCCCACTCCTCCACCCCGAGGCCGGGCGCCGGGCGATGGGTCTTCTTTCGAATGCTCACCGACCCTTTGGTATGGGCGATCGCCGTAGGGTGCGCCTTCTCCAAGATCATCCGTTACTCATTTCTATACTGGCTGCCGCTCTATTTGACCCAGAAAGTTCATTATTCCGTGAGCGAGGCAGGCTATACATCCTCGTTATATGAGTTTGTCGGGTTCGGCGGAGCCATTATAGCCGGCTATTGGTCGGATAAGCTGATGCAATCCAGGCGGCTGCCGGTTGTCGCGATGATGTTTTGGGGCTTGGCATTGGCGTGCTGGATTCATCCGCGAATGGCCGCCACCGGGCGTCTCGGGGTGGCCGTCAGTATCGCCTTGATCGGCATCATGAACTTCGGCCCGGATACGCTGCTGCAAGGCGCCGCTTCACAGGACGTGGGCGCTAGGTGGGGCGTAGGAACGGCTTCCGGGTTTATCAGCGGATTCGGGTCCGTCGGGCAGATCTTCTCTCCGTACCTGGTTGCTTACGTCGCCGGCAAGTATGGCTGGGATAATCTATTCTACGGATTTGTAATTCTGGCGGCGATAGGTGGTACGCTCCTGGCCACCGAGTGGAATCGGGAGGTCCCGCGGAAGGCGCCGGCGTAAGGCGTTGAAAGGGAATCAATCGTCATGGAAGAGCAATTTCTCGATCGTTACAAGGACAAAGTGCTATTTACTCCGGGCCCGTTGACTACGAGCCGGACCGTCAAGCAGGCGATGCTGCGAGACTTAGGGTCGCGCGATACCGGGTTTATCCATATCGTGCGGGAAATCCGCCAGAGACTCCTCGTGTTGGGCGGGGCTTTGGACAGTGCATCGGACGGAGGATACGAAGCCATACCCATGCAAGGCAGCGGCACGTTTGCGCTGGAATCGGTGATTTCTTCAACCGTACCCACGGGCGGCAAGATGCTCGTGGTCATCAACGGAGCGTATGGAAGGCGTATCGAGCAGATCGCCCATGTGCTCAGGATCGACGTAGCCGCGCCTACCTTTCCGGAGACACAAGCGGCCAATGTGCGCGAAGTCGAGATCGCGCTGGAACGCGATGCCGCGATTACCCACGTGGCCGTCGTTCACTGCGAAACCACCACCGGCATTCTGAACCCGATCCGGGAAATAGGCGCGGTGGTCAGACGCTTCCATCGCCTCTACTTCGTCGACGCCATGAGCAGTTTCGGCGCCGTGCCGCTCAACCTGGCCGATTGCTCGATCGACTACCTGGTCTCTTCGGCCAATAAGTGCATTGAAGGCGTTCCAGGCTTCGCCTTTGTGCTGGCGCGCCGGGAAGCGCTGCTGGCCACCGAGGGCTTCGCCCGCAGCCTGAGCCTGGACCTGCTGGCGCAATGGAGGGGTTTGGAACTGGATGGCCAGTTCCGCTTCACGCCGCCGACCCACGCGCTGCTGGCCTTTCATCAGGCCCTCCTGGAACTCGAACAGGAAGGAGGCGTGGAGGCGCGCGCCGCCCGATACCGCCAGAATTACCGGACGCTGATTGACGGAATGCGGGCGATGGGTTTCCAGGAGTACCTGGCGCCCGAGCTGCAGAGTTATATCATCACATCTTTCCTCTATCCGGACGATCCTAACTTTCGCTTTGCGGAGTTTTACGCGCGTCTCAACGAGAAAGGCTACGTAATCTATCCGGGCAAGGTCAGCAAGGGGAACTGTTTCCGGATTGGCCACATCGGCCGGATTTTTCCAAGCGATGTCCAGGATCTGCTGGCTGCGATCCAATCCACGCTGGCCGGGATGGGAGTCGATTTGACCCGGTCCAGAGAGGCGTGCGGCATCGCCTTGTAAGCCGCAGCCGCAATTGAGTTCAAAAAAAGGATAAGAAGACAACGATGGACTTCGTTTTTCAGCGTACTTACCGCGGCTCGTTGAAAGCCGTGTTGCTCGATTGGGCCGGAACAACCATGGATTATGGCTGTTTCGCCCCCGCGGTGGTCTTCATGGAGGTCTACAAACGAAAGGGAGTGGAGATCTCCATCCAAGAGGCCCGCGGGCCGATGGGCGCTCACAAGAAGGTTCACATCCGGCAAATCTCGAAGAACGAGAACGTAGCCCAGCGGTGGAAGGCCACGCATGGGCGCGAGCCAAACGAGTGCGACGTCGAGGAGATGTTCCGCGACTTCATTCCCTTACAGCTCGCGTGCCTGGCGGATTATGCCGGCCTGATTCCGGGGACGCTCGACACGGTAGCTGAAATGCGCCGCCGCGGCCTCAAGATTGGTTCGACCACCGGCTACACCGAGGAGATGATGACCGTGTTGCTGGCCGAAGCCGCGCGGCGCGGTTACGTGCCGGATTCCACGGTTTGCGCCACCCAGGTGCCGGCCGGCAGGCCTCATCCGTACATGTGCCTGCAAAACGCCATCAACCTGCAGATCTATCCCATGGAAGCCATCGTGAAGATCGGCGATACGCTGCCGGACATCGACGAAGGACTCAATGCCAGCATGTGGACCATCGGGCTGGCCAAGACCGGAAACGAGTTAGGCCTGACCGAGGAGCAGATTGCGGCGTTGGATCCGGAACTTCTCAAAGCCAGGCTGGCCAAGGCCTATCAGCGGATGCAACAGTCGGGAGCGCACTACGTGGTGGACGGCATCGGCGATGTGATGCCGCTCTTAGACGACATCAACGCCCGGCTCGCGCGCGGAGAGCGCCCGTAGGCGGCCAGCTTTCGGCAATCGGCAAGCAGCCCTCAGCAATCAGCCGCTCCGGTGTGGCTGACCGCTGCGGGCTGACCGCCTCGTCTGTGAGAAGATGGAGTTCGGGTTTCCTGGAAATTTCGCAGACAGCAGGAGGAGTTGACCATGGCAAACCGGTTCGCGATGGCGGGATTGTTGATGGCGGGATTGTTACTGAGCCTGGCGGCCTTCGCCCAGGAGCCGCGGCTGACCCCTCAGGTTGCCGCCGAGCACCCGATTCTACCGATCGGCTCCGCGGCGCCGGATTTCGCGCTGCCGGAGATCGACGGCCAGATCCACCAGCTCAGCGACTACCAGGATAGCCCGCTGCTGGTGGTGATGTTTCTCTGTAACCACTGCCCGACCTCGCAGCTCTATGAGGGCCGCGTCAAGAAGCTGGTGGAGGACTACAGCGGCAAGGGCGTGGGGTTCGTGGCGATTCAGCCCAACGACCCCAAGGCGATCCTGCTTTCCGAGCTGGGCTACACCGACGTCAGCGACAGCCTGGAGGAGATGAAGATCCGCGCGGCCTACCGGCACTTCAACTTTCCGTACCTTTACGACGGCGAGACGCAATCGGTGGCGCGGGCATACGGGGTGCAGGCCACGCCGCACGTTTTCATCTTCGACCGCGAGCGCAAGCTGCGCTACGAAGGGCGCATCGACAACGCACAGCGCGAATCGCTGGTGAAGATTCAGGACGCGCGCGCCGCGCTGGACGCGCTCGTGGCCGGGCAGGCGGTGGCGGTGACTCACACGCCCGCGTTCGGCTGCTCCACCAAGTGGAAATCGAAAATCGACAGCCAGTTGCGGGAGAGACAAAAGATCGAGGCCGAGCCGGTGAAGGTGGAGATGGCGACGGCCGGCGACCTCAAGAAACTGCGCGCGAATCCGACGGACAAAGTGCTGCTGGTCAACTTTTGGGCGACGTGGTGCGGCCCGTGCCTGACGGAGTTCCCGGACGTGGAGGCGACCTACCGCATGTTCCGGCGGCGCGATTTCGACCTGGTGACGGTGGCGGCCAATTATCCCGATGAGAAAGCCGGCGTGATGAAGATCCTGGAGCAGCAGCATGCCTCCAGCCGCAACCTGCTGTTCGCTTCGGAAGATACCTACGCCATGCAGGCCGCGTTCGAGCCGAAGTGGGAGAGCGGCGTGCCTTTTACGATGGTGATCGCGCCGGGCGGTAAGGTGCTCTACCAGAAGCAGGGCGAGGTCGACATTCTGGAAGTGCGGCGCGCGATCCTGGCGAATCTGGAAAACCAGACCTACGTGGGCCATCCGGCGTATTGGGCAAAGTAGACGGCTAACGCCGTGTTACAGCGCCGCCTCAGCGGCCGGCCGCCTTGCGCAGCGCTTCGAGCCGCGGAATCCGGCTTTTGGGACTGTCCAGGCTGAACGATCGCGCGTCGCCAAGCTGCGATCGTATGTACTCTTCTGCGCCGGCGACGGCCTTCTCCAGGTCTCGATTCCTGGCGATAAAGGGGAGCCAGGCGATCGACTCGCGGGCTGGATCGTACTCCCAGATTCCGACCACTTTGCCGCGATCGACAATCGCGTGGCTGGGCAAATCCGTCAGCTCGCCCGAGGAGCGCTCGCGCGTCACCATGCGCTCGATATCGGCCGACTCGACGATGCTCTTCAGATCGCGGCGCAGCAGGCTGATGCCGTCGATGCTGCTGACCAGCCGGTACTGGGCTTGCTTGGGGACCTGGAAAGATGCAAACTTTTCGAGATTTTCGGGGAACATCAGCCGATCGTCGTCGGGCGGCGCAAGCGGCACGAGGCCCAAAGGCTCGATGGCGGCTTTCGCCGCTTTGAGACTCAGCGCGGAGAACCACTGAAATTCGCCGATGGTCGCCGGACCGGTCCACGCGAAATAGCGGCGCGCCAGCTCAACCGCGACCTCGGCGGAGGAAAGTTTCCAATTCGCGAGCGGATTGGGGCGCCACAGCGCGTAGCGATAACGCTGCCGATCGAGCCGCCCGTCCATCGGCACGCGGCGGATCTCGCCTTCGGTCTGGAGCTGATTCAGCGCCACCGGGAGGGTGGTGGCGACGCCCTTCTTCTTTCCTTCCTCGCCCAGGTTGCGCACCGCCGGTCCGGCCGCTTCGCGAATCTCATCCGGCTCGAGCGGCCCTTTGCCGAGCGCGCTCACAACCGCCTCGCGCAACCTAGCGATTTCCTTTTCGGTGACGCCCAGCTTCATCACGGTCTTCAGCTCGGTCGAGAAACCGGCGCCTGCCTTGAGCGCCAGCGCGAAATCGGCGGCGGGGACCACGTAAGTGCAGTTTCGCGCGGCGGGCAGTTCGTGGATGCCGAGGCTGGCGACGGCCGCGTCGACCGCTTCGCGCGACGTTCCCGCGCGCGCCGCGAGCGTCAGATACGGCCCCACGCCGCCCAACGAGCGTGCCCATCCGGTCTCGGCGAGCACATCGGCGGGCGCAGCGCCATCGAGCCGCCCATCGAGCGCCTGCTTATGCGACCACCAGGCACGGAGCTTTGCAAGCTGGGGCTTCATCGGATCCTTATCCATCATAGACTCGGAAACCGTGGCGGGGCTGGCGAGACGCGGCTGCGCTTCACCGCGGAGTGAGAGACCAGGCCGGGGCGCCCTGGTCGATGACGGAAGTAAACCGCGAGCGGCGCAAGCCCTTTTGAATCAACGGCTGCCCGAAGCGTTACTGGGTAGGCGCGGGGGCCCCTTTGGGCCAGGAGCGAAGTGCGGAGAAAAAAATGGGCGCCGGTCTTCTCACCGCGTTTTGCTCCGCAACTCCGTTTCTGCCGAACCTGGGCGTGCTGGCTGGCGGCGCTGGCCGCGTCGGTGCTGGCGTGGCAGTATCGCAACGTAGCCTATCTGCTTCCCATGACGCCGGCTCTGGCCATCGCCGCCGCGGCCTACGGGCCGTTCCCGGCGCCGCGCACCACGGGCCGGATGCTGGCCCTGGCGTTAGCGGCCCTGGCAGCCAAAGCGGCCGCCCTTCCAATCCACGGAACCGTAGCCCGGCACGCGGAAGCGCCACCGGCGCTGGTCGTTCACCGGCTGAATTTCCCCGCGCCGCACCAGGCGCCACAGAATCCCGGTGTCCTTCAGATGCACGTCATAGATTTTGAGGCGAATTCGCGCGTCGCCACCGGTCTATGAACTGCCACGCCAGGTGCGAGGGGAACTGCCAGCCCACGTGGGGGCTGTGGTTGAAAACTCCAAATAATTCCGCCAGCGCTCTATCGCGACGCTGCGAGTCCGCCGATAAGTACTTAGGAAGTGCGATGCCCCTAACGATCCAGCGAGAGGAATCCCGCTGGCTTATCCGAATGGAAGGCCAGGTCACCCTCGCATCGGCGGGGGAACTGAAAGAATTGCTGCTCGAATGGCTCGCCGCCCAGAGGGATCTCGAATTGGATCTTCAGCGCGTAGAGGAGATCGATATCACCATCATGCAACTGCTCTGGGCCGCCGCGCGTGAGGCCGGGCATATGGGAGTGGGAGTGGGGGCCAGTGCATCCGCGGCCGCTGCCGCCGCTGCGCGCGACGCGGGTTTTGGCGGGTTACCCGGGTTCCCGTTTCCGGGGTGAGGGATGAGTAAGGTGATTCTCACAGTCGACGATTCCGCCAGCGTTCGGCAGATGGTCAACTTCACCCTTTCCGACGCAGGCTACACGGTAATTGAAGCGGCTGACGGCCGGGATGCCCTTCGGAAGCTCACGCGCCCCGTCAACCTGGTGATCACCGACTTGAACATGCCGAATCTGGACGGCATCGGTCTCATCCGCAGCCTGCGAGCCAACCCGGCATACAAAGGCGTACCGATTATCATGCTCACCACGGAATCCCAGGAATCCCGCAAGCTCGAAGGTAAGGCGGCCGGAGCCACGGGATGGATCGTGAAGCCCTTCACGATGCAGCAAATCCTGGCGGTGGTGAAAAGGATGGTGGGGTGATCGACCAATTCAAGGAAGGCTTCCAGGAAGAAGCCCGCGAATTGCTCGGCGAACTGGAATCGGCTCTGCTGGAGCTGGACCAAAACCGCGATGATCTCGAAGTGGTCGGGCGGGCATTCCGCGCTCTGCATACCATCAAAGGATCGGGCGCAATGTTCGGATTCGAGGACATCGCCGCGTTCACTCACAATCTGGAGGCGGTCTTCGACCAGTTGCGTAAGGGCGAACTGGCGGCCACCACGGACCTGATCAATCTGGCTCTTGCGGCCGGCGATCAGATCAAATCCATGTTGGATGCGGCTGCCGGCCAGGACCCCCCGGATCGCAATCGCTCGGCTGAAATTCTTGCCGGCTTGGGCAGGTTGACCGGCCCCCCGCCATCTCACCAGGAGCCTGCGCCGGTGCCGCAGACCGAGGCCTTGCCTGCCGAGCTTCCCCAATCGCCCGCTCAATCGGTGTCCACCGAGTGGCTCATCCACTTCCGGCCTGGTCCGGACCTGCTCTTGAATGGGACCAACCCGTTGTTCCTTCTGCGCGAGATGCGGGAACTCGGACAGCTCCGGGTCCAGCTCGACGCATCCCGAATCCCGCCGCTCGGCGAGATCGATCCCGAACGCTGCTACGTCGCCTGGGACCTGGTTCTCGAGACCGCCGCGGGGCGAGACGCGATCCGGGACATTTTTATCTTTATCGAAGACGATTGCGAGATCCGGGTTGAGCCGGCCTCCGGAGATCCCGTGGGCATTCCTGCGGCCGTTCCCGCTCTCTCCTCTTCGCCCCCGGCGGCAAAAACGGCCCGGCAGGACTCGGCGGGCATCGCCGGCGTCACGGGGCCACCAACGGCGTCCAGCATACGAGTGTCCGCCGAAAAGCTGGATCAGCTCGTCAATCTGGTGGGCGAACTGGTGACCGTACAAGCCCGCCTGAGCGAGGTCTCCGCGCGCCGGGACGATCCCGACATTCAGGCGATCTCCGAGGAAATCGATCGGCTTACGGCGGAGCTGCGCGAGAACTCCATGAGTATCCGGATGTTGCCCCTGCGCAACACCTTCGAACGCTTCCGCCGGCTGGTGCACGATCTCGGCATCGAGCTCCACAAGCAAGTAGACCTGGTGACCGAGGGGGCCGACACCGAGCTGGACAAGACGGTGATCGATCAACTGAACGATCCGCTGGTTCACCTGATCCGCAACAGCATGGATCACGGTATCGAGACCGCGGACGCGCGCCGCGCGGCGGGCAAATCCGCCAACGCCACAATTCGCCTCTCCGCCCGGCATTCCGGCGCCCAGGTGCTGATCCGCGTCAGCGATGACGGGCGCGGTCTGGACGTCGAGGCGGTGCGTGCGCGCGCCATCGAGCAGGGGCTGCTCGACCCTTCGGCGCAGCTCTCGGAATCCGAACTTTTCTCCCTGATCCTGGCGCCCGGCTTCTCTACCGCCCGGAAGGTCACCGATGTATCCGGCCGGGGTGTCGGCATGGACGTAGTCCGCCGCAGCGTGGACGCCTTGCGTGGCTCCATCGAGATCGCCAGCCAGCCAGGAGCGGGCCTCGCCGTAACCCTCCGCCTTCCCTTGACGCTGGCCATTATCGACGGGCTGCTGGTCCGCGTCGGCGAGGCACACTTCGTACTGCCGCTGGCCAACAGCCTGGAATGCGTCGAGCTGACGCGCCAGGACATTCAAGACGCGCACGGCAACCATCTGGCGAGCGTGCGCGGCGAAACCATCCCCTACATCCGGCTCAGCGAGGACTTCGCGATCGAAAGGCCGCGGCCGGAACGCGAACAGATCATGGTAGTCGATACCGAGGAAGGGCATTGCGGGCTGGTGGTGGACGAAGTACTCGGAAATCATCAGACCGTGATCAAGAACCTGGGCAGGCTATATCGCGATGTTCCGATGGTGTCCGGCGCCACCATCCTCGGAAACGGAACCGTGGCGCTGATTCTCGATCCGCATCGCCTGGTGCAGAACGCAGTCCACATGGCATCCCAGAACAGGCGCTCCAACGGCCGGAAAACTCGGTGCAACCCGGGTATGCCGAACCAACCATTCACACAGACCAACGCATTCAAGGGAAAGGAAAACAGCATCCATGTTACGTAACGCAAACGGGAAAAACAAACAGCCGCGGAGTTCGGAACCCAGCGGCGGCGGTCGAGCCGTCCTGGAGTATGACGCGCAAGGTAAGCGCGTCCCCGGAGGCAGCGCGGAAAGAGCCGCAGACTTGGAAATCGAGCGCGTCTCTCAAGAGATCGCGCGCCTGGTGGACGCATCGCGCCAGGGGCGTCTGGAGGAGCGTGGCAAGCTCGATCAGTTCCGCGGCGTTCACCGCGAAATTGTGCAGGGCATCAACGATATGTTGGATGCCATTCTCGTCCCCATTGGGGAGGGAAATCGCGTCCTGGCCCAGGTCTCCAATGGCAAGATCGATGAGCTGATCAGCCAGACCTACAAGGGCGACCACGAAAAGATGAAGCAGGCCGTCAATAACGTGGCCACGGTCCTGCAAGGCTTACAGAGAGAAATGGCGCGCTTGACGGAGGCATCCCGGGAAGGGCGGCTGACTGAGCGCGGCAAGCCCGACGGCTTCAAAGGCGCGTATGCCGACATCGTGCAGGGCGTGAACGCCATGCTGGACGCCATACTGCTGCCCATCGGCGAGGGCAACCGCATTCTGGCGCAGATTTCGGGCGGCAAGATCGATGAGCTGATCGCCCACACCTACAAGGGCGACCACGAGAAGATGAAGCAGGCCGTCAATAACGTGGGCCTGGTGATCCAGAGCCTGCAAAAAGAGTTGAACCGATTGACCGACGCGTCGAAGGACGGGCAACTCTCCGAGCGCGGCAAACCGGAACAGTTCCAGGGCGCCTATGCCGCCATCGTGCAGGGCGTGAACACCATGCTGGACGCGATTCTGCTGCCCATCGGCGAGGGCAACCGCATCCTGGCGCAGATCTCGGGCGGCAAGATCGACGAGCTGATCGCCCACACCTACAAGGGCGACCACGAGAAGATGAAGCAGGCCGTCAATAACGTGGGCACGGTGATCCAGAGCCTGCAGAAGGAGTTGAACCGATTGACGGACGCGTCCAAGGACGGGCAGCTCTCCGAGCGCGGCAAACCGGAACAGTTCCAGGGCGCCTATGCCGCGATCGTGCAGGGCATGAACACCATGCTGGACGCCATCCTGCTGCCCATCGGCGAGGGCAACCGCATCCTGGCGCAGATTTCCAATGGCAAGATCGACGAGCTGATCGCCCACGCCTACAAGGGCGACCACGAGAAGATGAAGCAGGCCGTCAACAATGTGGGCGTGGTGATTCAGAGCTTGCAAAAAGAGTTGAACCGGTTGACGGACGCTTCGAAAGACGGGCAACTCTCCGAGCGCGGCAAGCCGGAACAGTTCCAGGGCGCTTATGCCGGCATCGTGCAGGGCGTGAACGCCATGCTGGACGCGATTCTGCTGCCCATTGGCGAGGGCAACCGCATCCTGGCCCAGATTTCCAATGGCAAGATCGACGAGCTGATCGCCCAAACATACAAGGGCGACCACGAGAAGATGAAGCAGGCCGTCAACAACGTGGGCGTGGTGATCCAGTCCCTACAGAAGGAACTGGCTCGCTTGACCGAGGCGTCCAAAGAAGGAAAGTTGACCGAGCGCGGCAACCAGGACCAGTTCCAGGGCGCCTATGCCGGCATCGTGCGCGGCGTGAATGCGATTCTCGATGCCGTGATCACGCCCCTCAATGTCGCCGCCAATCATGTGGACCGCATCAGCAAAGGGGACATGCCGCCGCAGATCACCGATACCTATCACGGCGAATTCAACACCATCAAGAACAATTTGAACGCTCTCATCGCCGCCATGAACGAAGTAACCCACGCCGCCGAGGAGATTGCCCACGGCAACCTTACGGTGGTTGTCAGAGAGCGATCCGCCCAGGACAAGCTGATGCAGGCCTTGATCAGCATGGTGGCGGGCCTCACCCGTACGGTAACCGAGGTCCGCGGCATTGCCGGCGAAGTGGCGTCCGCCAGCCAGGCCATCAGCACGGCTTCGGTTCAGGTGTCTAACGGCGCCAGCGCCCAAGCGGCTTCCGCCGAGGAGGCCTCCTCCTCGATGGAGGAAATGGTCTCCAACATCAAGCAGAATGCCGATAATGCGCAGCAGACCGAACGGATCGCCACCAAATCGGCCAAGGACGCGCAGGAGAGCGGCAAGTCCGTCTCGGGGGCGGTTGCGGCCATGAAGGAAATTGCCAGCAAGATCTCCATCATCGAGGAGATCGCGCGCCAAACCAACCTGTTGGCCCTTAATGCGGCCATCGAGGCGGCGCGCGCCGGCGAGCACGGAAAGGGGTTCGCCGTGGTGGCCGCGGAGGTCCGCAAATTGGCCGAGCGCAGCCAGAAGGCGGCCGGCGAGATCAACCAGCTCTCGGGCACGACCGTAAAGGTATCGGAAAAAGCCGGGGAGATGCTCGAAAAGCTGGTGCCCGACATCCAGAAGACAGCGGAGCTGGTGCAGGAGATCACCGCCGCCAGCAAAGAACAGGACACCGGATCCGACCAGATCAACAAGGCGCTGCAACAACTCGAGAAGGTCATCCAGCAGAATGCCTCGGCGGCCGAGGAGATGGCCTCGACGACCGAGGAACTCACCGGCCAGGCCGATCAGCTCATGACCGCGCTCGGGTTCTTCCGCACCTCGGAGAGCGAGCCGGCATCGGTTGCGCGCGCCGCCGCCCCCAAGCCCACCGCCTCGCTGGGAAAGCTTCGCGAGGCGGTCGCCCAAGCGCCGGTCCGCTCCGCGCCGAAGGCCGGCAAATCGGGAGTCGCTCTGAAAATGAGAGACAACGGCGACCACCTGGATAAGGAATTCGAGCGCTACTAGATGGTGCGGCGCGGG
>JBKQPR010000011.1:0-3590 GCA_052144935.1 Bryobacteraceae bacterium | reverse complement strand
TCTGCTCCTTGGAGAGCTGAGCGAGCCGGACGTTCGAGACCCACGCGGCATCGGGCGAGAGGGCCGCTCCGGTTGGCAGGATGAACTCCGCACTGGCATCCGAGGCCTTACCGCGCCCGTCGCGCCGAGCCCAATTTCTTAACTGTCCGGAGGCTTCTAAGCTCCGGTAGCTCGACTCCCATCCTGCTGGTGGCACAATGACGATCTCTCCTTCCGCGGTCCGCTCCAGTCGCAGGTTCGGGTTGGCCATGCAGAAGTCGAAATACTGGTCATCGGTCATCGGGGATTCCGGATTCCAGACGACCTTGCCTGGCAATTGCTCTTCCGAAAAGACCATCTGCATCACCATTTCCTAATTATCGCGCAAACCACACCACCGTCACATCGCCGAAATCGCCGGCGCGTCGGCTGCTCCAGCCGGAAAGCTCGGGACGGGCCGCCAGCCACTTCCACCAGAAGCCGGCCTGGCCGGCGCCACCGTAAATGATAAACCTGCGGGCCGGCGCCAGGGTGGTGCTCGAGAGCTGTGCGGCGTAGGATTCGGCCTGGGGCGAGTCGTCGAACGGGAAGAGCAAGACCCGGCCGGGCAGCGGATAAACCGCAAGCTGGGCATACAGGAAACCGGGCAGCCGGTAATCCGGATTCCACACCGGGGGCCGCGCCTCCACAAACGGACTGGGACAGATCACCGGGGTGGCCGGATCGACGGCCAGTTGGCGCACTTGCCGCGCCGCGCCGCGCCAATCGGAACTCCGATGTGCGGGCCAAAGGCGCCCCCACTGTCCCGCCGCCAGCAGCGCGCCCACCCCCAATAAAGCCGCCGCCGGCTTCCATAGCTCCGCGGTCAGGCTGCGCGAGGCCCACAGAGTAGCGGCCAGCGCCGTGCCGGGCAGCGCCAGCGAATAGTAGCGGGATACGAAAACGCTGCTGCCGGCGAGCCACGAAACCGCGAACAGGCACAGGGGCTGGAACAACCACCAGCTCAGGATGAGAATGGCGTCGTCCGCCAAGGGCGCCCGCCGCACCGGGTCTCCGGACGCGGGATGTTGCGCCTTTGCGGCGAGCGTCACAAGCTGCTTGACAGACGAAAGCGTCTGTCCCACCTTGCTGCCGAAGGACCTGCTGGGCAGGCGGGGCAGGCGGAGCGCCCTCTGGGCCCGCCTGCCAGCCGATTTTCCATAGCTTTCCGGCGAGCGGCTTCCCGGCCGCGATGTGGCGCAGGGGGCGCCCTCTGGGCCGGTGATCGCGGGGTGCCCGCTGGGCCCAAGATTCGTCTCGATGCCTGGCGCGTGAGAGAACCGGGCCACCATGCACCGCGCCAGCCAGGCGCCCAAGGCGCAAACCAGCAGCAGCCCGTACTTCAACGAGTTGGCGAGGTCGCGTAGCGTGGGCGGCGCCACAATCACATGCGACGCGGCGTGGCGGAACAGATCGGCCGCGCTGAAAGCCACTGGCACCAGCGCCAGCACCACCGCGCAAGAAACCAGGGCCGCTTGCCCCCATCGCACGGCGTGCTGCTGGTGGGGTTTCCCCCGCGCCAGACGCGCCAGCGCGTAAATTGCGAAGACCAGATAGAACGGCGCGAACAGCAGGTGCACGCGCCAAAGCAGCGCGGCCATGGCCACGAACGCCAGCGCGTCGCGCCAGCGGGCGTGGTCCAGCCAGCGCACCAGAAACCACACGCCCAGCGCCGCCGCGGCGGTCCCCAGGGCGTAAGGACGCGCATCGGCCGCCTGATCGTCGATCCCGTGCAGCGCCAGGCACGCGAATGCCGCGAACCAGGCGGCCCGCGGGTGAATCAGGCGGGCGGCCAGCCGCGCCACTGCCCACAGGGCCAGCCCCATGAGCAACACGGAAGGGAGGCGGTAGACCGCTTCGGAGAACCCCAGCAGCTTTTCGGCGGCCCGCGGCAAAGCGTAGTAGATGGATGCGGGCACCTGCGGGGCCACGGCGAACGAGGGATCTTGCGCGCCGTAATGCACCACGAAGGCGGTGGCCGTCTCGTCCACCCAGAAACTGGAACCCAGCGGCATCAGCCAGAGGCGGGCAATCGAAACCAGCAGCAGGCAGGAGAGCAAAAGCGGCAGCGCGGGCCGCCGGCTCATCGGCGGTTTTCCAGCACGGCCGCGGACGGATTGGGGCGCGGCTGCCGCGCGGGGAATCGGAAAATGCGGGCGCGATAGATGCCCAGGCGCGCGAAACAGCACAGCAGCGAGGTCTTCAGAACGCCGATCCCGTAGACGATGCTGCGGCGCAGGTTGATCGAGGAAGCCTCCGGGAAATAGCGCGTGGGACAGGAGACTTCCCCAATGCGCGCGCCGTAGACGATGGCTTGGGCCAGCATCTGGTTATCGAAAACGAAATCCTCGGAGTTCTCCGCCAGGGGCAGCGCCTCCAGCATCTGTCGGTCGAAAGCGCGGAAGCCGGTGTGGTATTCCGAAAGCCGCGCGCCCGTCAACAGGTTCTGGAACGTCGTGAGCGACCGGTTGGCGATGTACTTATAGAGCGGCATGCCGCCCTTGCGCGCGCCGCCCACCAGGATGCGCGACCCCAGCGCCAGCTCGTAGACGCCGTACGCCACCATGCTGGCCAGAGCGGTGACCAACAGCGGCGAGTACTGATAATCGGGGTGGATCATCACCACCACATCGGCGCCGCGCCCCAGCGCCGCGGCGTAGCAGGTCTTCTGATTGCCGCCGTAGCCGCGGTTGCGCTCGTGGACGATCACGGTGAGGCCCAGACGGTGGGCCAGCGCGACCGTCTGGTCGGAACTATCGTCGTCCACCAGGATGCACTCGTCCACAGTTTCGGGAAGCTCGCGGACGGTAGCTTCGAGCGTGCGCTCGGCGTTATAAGCCGGCAAAACCACAATGATGCGTTTCCGGTTGATCATCCCGACTGCCCTTATGATATCGAGATTTGGCGGCGGGTTGGCGGCGCTACGATGGTTTGCCAAGAGCGGCGGCCATCGAGTTGCAAACCAAGTGACGGCGATGCGCCCGTGGCTCCCCACTCTCTGCGGCGGGTACCCCGGCGGGGACCGGAGATTGGCCATTCCGAGGCCGCCCGTGGGACAGGGCCCAGAGGGCGACCCCGCTTTGTGCGGTCTGCCCCGCACGCGCCGCAGCGCAGGCTCTCAGACGGGTACCCTCTGGGTCCGCCCACACTCGTGTAGGCGCTTGCGATGCTTGGCACCGGTTATCCGCGGCAGGTACCCCGGCCGTGCGTCTGGCCGCCGGGCCTCTCGTGGGGGCGAGTCCGCGGCCTCCGTTGGTGGACGATTTCACGCGGTGACTCAACCGCCAGCCGGCGCCCCGCGCAGTAACTGCAAACTTTCCTCCGGACGGCGGAGTCTAAGTGGTATTGTGTGTCCCAAGCTTCAGGTGAGTAAGTGGAGACACAGGCTAATCAGTTGGGAGATCCCCCGGCTCTGCCGGGGAGGCAGTAGAAGTTTGACGTATCTGGGAGTATGCCGTTCGTGCGCTGTCGGGCGCAACCGGCCCGATCAGCAGCGTGCGGCGCGCGGGACCGGTTTTTGAGCGGTTGCGATCAGGCCCCTTTGGGGGGCCAGCAACCGAAAAGCCTCCGGC
>JBKQPR010000010.1:0-43872 GCA_052144935.1 Bryobacteraceae bacterium | reverse complement strand
CGCTTTGGAGAACCTTGAACACCCATCCGCCACCCGCCAACAGGCGTTCAGGAGCCGCTGCGGGCACTGCCGGGTCGGGCGCGTCGACGCCTCGGCTGGAGAGCTAAATTACTGTCTGAACCGCAGTGCATGGCGGTGCACGGCGTGCACGGCGTGAGCCGCGCCTCGCCGGTTTGCCGCCTTGCAGGGCGTAAGATATGGGAATGCCGATCACCCTCGACCAGGTGGAAGAGGCGCGCCGCAACATCGCCCCGCTGGCTCTGCGCACGCCCCTGGTAGTAGCCAACGCCGCAGCCAGTGCCGATGCCAGTGCCGCAGCCAACGCCGCGGCCAATGCCGCCGCCAGTGCCGCCGCCAACGCCGAAGCGCCCGCCGAAGTCTACCTCAAGTTGGAGAACCTGCAGCCCATCGGCTCGTTCAAGATTCGCGGCGCTGCCAATGTGATGGCGCGCACCCCGCCGGAGCGCCTGGCGCGCGGCGTGCTGACGGCTTCGGCCGGCAATATGGCGCAGGGCGTGGCTTTCTGCGCACGGCGGCTGGGAGTGCCGGCCACCATCGTGGCGCCCGACACGGCGCCCGAAACCAAGATGAGCGCGGTGCTGCGGCTGGGCGGCAGGGTGATCCAGGTTCCCTTCGCGGACTGGTGGCGCACGTTCGAAACGCGCAGCTTTCCGGGGGTGGAGGCCACTTTCATCCATGCGTTCGACGATCCGGACGTGATGGCGGGAAACGGCACCATCGCGCTGGAGCTGCTGGAGGATCTGCCGTCCCTGGATGCGGTGGTGGTCCCGTGGGGCGGCGGCGGGCTTTCCTGTGGGATCGCGGCGGTGCTGCGCAAGCTGGCGCCGCGGGTCCGCGTGTATGCGGCCGAAGTGGAGACCGCCGCGCCGCTCGCGGCATCGCTGGCCGCGGGCGAGCCGCGCACCGTGGACTACCGGCCATCTTTCGTGGATGGCATTGGCAGTAAGACGGTGTTCGCCAATATGTTCGAGCATGCGCGCCGGTTGCTGGAGGGGTCGCTGGTGGTCACCCTGGAGGAGGCCGCCGGCGCCATGAAACTGGTGGCGGAGCGCAACCGGATCATCGTGGAAGGGGCTGCGGCATGCGCCATCGCCGCAGCGCTTTCGGGGCGGGCCGGGGCGGGGAAGGTGGTGGCGATCGTCTCGGGCGGTAACATCGATCTCCACAAGTTCGCCCAGTTGACGGCCGGCAGCGTCTAACCATGTGACCCAACCCCGAACGTGCGAAAGCTGTGTATGCATGGCGGGGTTGTTGTTTGCGCCGCCAACCTAAGAACCAAACCGAAGACCCTTGCCCTTGACTTTGATCGCGGGCTGATCTATACCTAGTCTGGACTAGGAAACACATGGAATCGAACCCCATCCCGGAACTGCTCCCGGGAACGCTGTATTTGCTGATCCTGCGTACCTTGAGTCGCGGCCCGCTTCACGGATATGCCATCGTCAAACGAATCAAGGAGGCTTCTCGCGACGGCCTCCAGATCGAAGACGGCTCATTATATCCGGCGCTCAACCGCATGCTGGTCAAGGGCTGGCTAGCGTCCGAGTGGGGCACTTCCGAGAACCATCGCAAGGCTCGCTTTTATCGGCTGACACCGGAGGGCCACCAACAACTCGACAAGGAAGCGGGTGAATTCGATCGCCTGGTGCGCGCCATCCAGCTTGTGATGCGCACCGCTTGAACGGAGACTCGCATGGCGTTTTGGAATGAAATCGGCAACCGCCTCGCCTATCTGTTGCGGCGTTCGCGTTTCGATCGGGAACTCGAGGAAGAGATGCGCTTTCACCTCCAGGCCCGCGCGGACGAGTTGGAACAGGCCGGCCTGTCCAGCGGCGAAGCCCTGCTCCAGGCGCGGCGGGAATTCGGGTCCACGCTACGGAGCCGGGAACAGACGCGCTCCGCGTGGCAAATGCGCTGGCTCGAGGAACTTGGCTCCGATCTCCGCTATGCGGCGCGCGCGTTGCGGCGCAATCCTGCCCTGGCGCTGGCAGCGATCGGCTCGCTGGCTTTGGGAATCGGCGCCAACACCACCATATTCAGCGTCGCCAGGGAAGCGCTCTTCAGCCAGTCCTCCTGCCGCGATCCGAGCTCGCTGGTGCAGATCTCCGTGAGCGGCAACAGTTGGGTGCCCATGTCGCAATTCCATTTCCTGGAGGAGACCCACGCATTCGACGGCCTCGCCGGGATGAACATCGGGATGGTGGTGAACTGGCGCGACGGCGGCCATACTTATCGCCTGGCCGGAACTCATGTCACCGACGGTTTCTTCGAGGTGGTAGGCATTCCGGTCGCTATGGGGCGGCCCATAGAGCGCGGCGAATCGGATGTGGCGGTGGTGACGCACAGCTTCTGGACCAGGCGCCTGGGCGGCGATCCGCATGTGCTCGGCCGCAAACTCGTTCTGGATGGCAAGCCGTATACGGTGATCGGAGTATTGCCTCGCGACCACCGTATGCTGACCGGGTTTGGTTTCACGCCTGACCTGTACCTGACCAAGGACCCCATCGAGGTCATGCTCTATGCGCGGCTGCCGCAAGGAATGACGCGACCAGCGGCCTATGCGCGCCTGAAGCCGATCTGCCGCGAACTGGACCGCGTTTACCCGGACGTCAATCGGAAGTGGGCGGAAGGGATCGGGCTTTCCGCGGCCGGCGGAGTGGAGCGCCTGCAAGAGGATGGCCAAGTCGCGATACCGGTGGCGGCGTTCTTTGGCATGCTGGTGATCGTAACGGCGATTGTGGTGCTGATCGCCTGCGCGAACGTGTCCAGCCTGCTGCTTGCGCGAGCCTTCGCGCGTTCGCGGGAGTTCGCCATCCGGATGTCCCTCGGCGGCAGCCGCGGCCGTCTGGTTCGACAGTTGCTGGCGGAGAGCTTGTTATTGGCGTTGCTCGGAACGGTCGCCGGCCTGCTGCTCAATCTCTCGCTCACCAGAGTGATAAGCGGTTTTCGCATCCCGACGCCGCTGCCTATCGAGTTGCTGATCCAGCCCGACCGGCTGCTGCTGGCGTACGCAGTGGGAATCGCTTCTGTCGTGACGCTTGCGACCGGGCTCGTGCCGGCGCTCAAGGGCACGCGCGCGGGAATCAGCGGCGCTCTGAAGGAGGGCGGCCGGCAAGCCGGACCGGCTGGTTGCAGGCTGCGGAACGTCCTGGTGATCGGTCAACTGGCGATATCGATCGTACTGCTCAGCACGGGGCTGCTGTTCATTCGCAATCTGATATCCGCCACGTCGTTCAACGCAGGCTTCGACACGACTCACACGGTGGTGGCCATGCTTCAGACCGCACGGGGATCGTACACCCCGCAGAGATTCGCGGTACTGGTCGACAGCGCGCTGGAACGCCTGCGCGCGCTGCCGGGCGTTGAAGCGGCCTCGCCGGCGCTGGCGGTGCCTCTGGACCCGTTCCTGGCTTTCAGCCGGGACAGCGGCCCGCTTCGGCCGGACGCGGACAGCCGCGCGGTGCGCGTCG
This sequence comes from Bryobacteraceae bacterium, assembly GCA_052144935.1. GTDB lineage: Bacteria > Acidobacteriota > Terriglobia > Bryobacterales > Bryobacteraceae > JOPF133. The sequence continues at coordinate 40,381 of JBKQPR010000010.1, read as the reverse complement.
CGTTCAACTCCAACTCGGTTGGGCCGGATTACTTCCGGATCATGGGGATTCCCATTCTGCAAGGCCGCGCTTTCCTGGATGCGGACCGTGCCGGGACGCCTGAAGTCGTGATTCTGAACCAGACCATGGCGCGCCAGTTGTTCGGAAACACGAACCCGGTGGACCACATCCTTCGATTTCCCGACAACCGCGATGCCCGGGTGGTGGGCGTAGCGCGCAACAGTAAGTACGTCACCCTGGGCGAAGATAACGCCATGGCGCTGTACAAGCCTTTTTCCCAGCAGGGGTATGCGACGTATGCGCACTTTTTCGTGCGCACCAGGGGCGCGCCGGAGACCATGGTTCGCAAAGTGGACGAGACTCTCGGCGGCCTGGATCCGTCGGCCGCCGTCGAAACCAGGGTGATGGGTGACATCTTCGCCGGGGCGTTAATGCCGAGCCGCGTGGGGGCCGCGGTTCTGGGGTCCATGGCGCTGTTCGGATTACTGCTCGCCTGCATCGGACTATATGGAGTTTTGCTGTACGCCATCCAACAGCGGCTTCGCGAGATCGGCATTCGTGTCGCGCTGGGCGCCACTCCCAGCAACGTTTTCGCCATGGTTACCGGCCAGAGCTTCCGGCTGGTTGCGGCCGGCATGGTAATCGGCCTCGCACTTGCCGCGGTCGCGGTTCGCCCGTTATCGATGTTCCTGGTCCCGGAGGTGCGTCCGGCCGATCCTATGAACTTCGCAGCCGTCGCGTTCGTGCTTTCGCTGGTCGCTGGTCTGGCGACCGTGGCGCCAACCGTTCGCGCGCTACGAGTCGACCCGGCGGTGGCGCTGCGCCACGAATAGACCGCCCGCGTTACTCTTCCACCGCCAACTCCACCCAGCCTGGCAGCGTGGCGGGGCGGTTGTTGAGGAACACGATCCGGCGCGTCTTGGGAAACGGCAGATTGCTGGCCAGCCCATCCGATGGAGAGCAGGCAGGCGCCCTTGTCGCGCGGGCCGGCTCTGGCGGGTGCGCACCGCGGCTCAGGAAGTGGACGTGCCGGCCAACGGATCGGGCGCGGCCACGCTAACGACCAAGGCGGTCGAGCAGGCGGTTTCGCGCGGCCGGCCGGCGGAAAGGCCGGTCCCGAAAGAGCCTCCGCCTCCCACTCCTTTCCGGGGAAAGGGCAGAATCAACAGCTTGCAGAGCCTGACGGCAGGACCCGCTCAGGCCTTTCAGCGGCTGCAATGTGTGGGCGAAACGAGTACTCTGAAGTAAGCCGATAGATCGCTATGACCCAACCCCATTCGGGGCAGTGCGGACTCACCTACGAGGGCGCCCTCGTGAAACCGGCGTTCCGGCTGATTTCATCCCGCCTGCTTGCCTGGATTGAACTGGCGGAAGAGGGGAGTCGTTCGGAAAATGTTAATCGAAATTGACCAGACCCAATGCAGGAAAGTAGCGGAAGTTCTCGCGCGAGTTGAGATTCCACGGGACCGAGAAGAGAGCCAGATCTTGGGCTTGACAGCTGAGGAGGTAGCCAATTTCTATTTCCTGGCCGTTGCCATTTGCCATCAGACGCAAGTGCTCAGGGGCACGGTTGACGGTGAGGCGGTCCGTGGTTGGGATTACCTGTCGAAAAAGCTTCAGGCGGCCGTGATGTTGGATAAGACAGTGCTCGATCCGCGGCGATGGGCCTCCATGACGGCGAAGCTGCTCGGCACCTTGTTTGCGGATTCACAGATTGGTGAGACACTTTGTGATGTCGCCGGAAGGACTGAGTTAGTTCAGGATCTCGGTACAAAGATGCTTGCTGAACGATGGGACTCCGTTGCAGAACTCTACAGATCTGCGGGATCGCGCGTGGGCACGGGATCGCCCAATCTACTGGGCCTGATTGGGCGATTTCACGCTTACCGAGATCCTGTTTTCAAGAAGACGTACTTCTTCCTCGGCCTGATGTCCAACTCCGGGCTGTGGCAATACGTCGATCCTGAAAACGTTGGCGCACCCGTCGACTACCATGAGGTTCGTGGACACTTGCGACTCGGCACGGTCGCCATCCACGATCCCCAATTGCGAGATAAGTTGTTCAAGGGCGAACAGGTTTCAGAGCAAGAAGATATCGCAATCCGATCAGCAGTCCATGAGGCGATCGCGCGGATTTCTGAATTGCACGAAAATGTGAACCCCATGGAGCTTCATTATCTGTTCTGGAATATTCTTCGTTCGATTTGTTTGCGAGGTCAGCCATTGTGCCACCGCGCGCAACACTCCGCTTTTCCTGTGCGGTACAGCCCCTTGCTCAAGATCGAGAGTGTCGCCGAACGTTGCCCGTTTGCATCGATCTGCCCAAGCGCTGATGAGGATTTCCGGTACGTCGAGCACCAGTTTCGAACCGACTGGTATTAGCGAGGTTCTCCGAAGATGAAAGCATTCGGGGTTTTCGATGGCGGTGGAGTAAAGGGGGCAGCTTTGGCTGGATGTCTCGCTGCCGCCGAAGATCAAGGAGTGCAGTTTGTCGGCTACGGCGGCACCTCAGCCGGGTCCATCGTCGCCGCGCTGGCAGCCGCAGGCTACAACGGGCGACAAGTATGGGATTTGATGAAAAGCGAGTTTGCCCCGTTAGAGCTGCTCGATGACGATGGTACTCGACTAAGAAAAGCACAGTCGTGCCAGAGGCGGGCAACGGCTTTGATCAGGTCCAAAAAGTGGAAATTGCGGAAGCTGGGTGAAGCCTTGTCTCTCTATGGGGAGGTTGAGGCACTGTTGTGTGCAAAGGGTTTGTACTCTGGTAAGCGCCTCAGAGAAGCCCTGCTGAAATCGCTCAAGAGCGGACTGGGTTTACCCGAGAATCAGACAGACGTCACATTTGATGATCTTGCGCGCTGCCGACGGCCACCCTTGAAGATTGTCGCTTCGGATCTTTCAAAACGTCGCGTTGCGAAATTCTCTGCTCAGGACACCCAGTATGGTCGATCGGTTATCGATGCGGTTCGCGTATCCGCAGGGTATCCGTTCCTTTTCCAACCGGTATCCGTGCCGGATGGGAGCTCTCTTGCCGATGGTGGGCTGTCGAGCAACTTGCCAACATTTCTGTTCGCCTCGGAGTATGAATTGACCCAGTATCCGATCCTCGCATTCGACTTGGTGGCCAATCCGGAGGAGCATGATGATTCTCTCGTTCAGTTCCTTGGCGACGTGCTCGGCACCGCGCTGGAAGCTGCAGACGAGATTATCCACCGCCTCGGCTCTGGGGTAGTCCCGATCTCGGTCCCTGTGCCCGCCACAATCTCAACGCTGAAGTTCGACTTGACTCCGCAAGAGATTGACGGACTTTTCTTTGCTGGCCTGAATGCAACAAGTCAATTCTTGGGTGCGTGGCCCCGGATGGGACTCGCGCGAAAGGCGGGTGAAGACATCCAGCGCCAGTTGTGGACGATCTACGGCGATCGTAAACTGTTTGAATCACCCCTCTATGCGTTGGCTCAGATGATAGAGGCCAGGACGGCGGCGAGGGAGGTTCGCTCTCAAGTGATGCTGAACACCGGGCGATCGACGAACTCACGCATCGTTACCTACGCCTACGGATTCCGAGCCGACGATGGCGATGCAGATTTGGAGCTTGAGGAGTTCGGCGGCTGCACTGGTCGGGCCATCGAAGCTAAAAAGCCGATGGTGGCGGATTTGGTTGATGCCAGAAACAGTTTTGCGGAGTATTGGAGGATGACGCCAGCCCAGCAGGGCAAAGTTGCTAGGGACAGGAAATCCATGATGAGCTTTCCGATCCTTGCGTGGTCTCGCGACAAGAGCAACCGACCAGAGGCATTGCCGGTGATTGGTGTTTTGTCGGTCGATTCCTCGACCGCGTTGGCAGAGACGGGCTGGTTTCGCCAAGGTGCTCCTGCGCACGAAGGGCATCTCCGCCGCGAAGTCCTGGAAATAATGAAGGCTTGGTCAGACGTCATCAGCAAGCTTTTGCGGTAGACTTGAGGAGGAGGCAATATGCTCCCCAGTGGTTTGATGTGCACGGCGGATCAGGACGTTCGAGTTAGCGAAGTCGGAGCGGGCATGTACGTCGTCGAAGACGCCTACGAGGGCGAGTACGATTTCTTCGCTCCCTCGCGGCTTTACAGCACGCGGGAACAGATCGCAACTCAAGATAAATCGACTGCTTCCAAAGACCTCAGCAAGAAGTAGACCCGAACGCCCCGCTCGAAACGGAGATCTCAGGCCCTCCCATTGGGAGGAGCCGATCACTCCCTACCCTTCTTCAGCGCATCGGGCGGCCTGTGCCTGACCGGAACAAACACTTAAACCGCGCCCGGCAAACTGAAGCGCTCGCGTCGAGCCTCAACGCAAATCTCGGTGCGGTCGTCGATCGGGCGATTGCGATGCTGTTCTACGCGGCGCTGCACCATGTGGGGGCCTACTTGGCCCGAGGGAACATGCACCCCTTGAGCCACGAACAGCGGGACCGGGAGATCGAGAGCAATGCGCTTCGTCGAGCCTCGATTCGGCTCCGCTGCTACTCTTCCACCGCCAACTCCACCCACCCCGGCAGCGTGGCCGGGCGGTTATTGAGGAACACGATCCGGCGCGTCTTGGGAAACGGCAGATTGCTGGCCAGCGCGCGGTTGTAAAAGCCGTACGCCTGCAGGATGCCGCGGTAATCCTGGTTGGTGGTGTCCAGCCAGGCGCTCTTGGCGGGGAGTCCGCCGCCCCATCCCATGGAGAGCAGGCAGGCGCCCTGGTCGCGCGCCGCCGCGAGCCGCTCTTCCAGGGCCGCCAGGCTCTGGTCGAGCAGGCCAAGGCCGGCCCACGACGCGTACTGGCGCTGCAGGGCCAGCAACCCAGCGGCATAGACGTTGGCGGCTTCGAAAATGCGCGCGCGGTTCATCGATTCCGGCCAGCGGATGGCGTGCCGTATCTCGGGCTGCAGAAAAAAGTTCTTCTCGTTCCAATCGCCCGCGAAGGTGGCTCCGGGAACTCCCATTTCGGCGAAAGCCGGCGTGCTGTCTTCGGGGCGCATGCCATCCACCGCGCCGCGCGGGGTTTGCTTCCAGCCCAGCACGAAGTTGCCGCCGCGCGGCACCAGCGTGGAGGTGCGCAGCAGATAGACCTTGAACTGCGTGTTGGGCACCACAGCCGAATCGCCCGCGCCCACGAACCGCATGCGGTTGGAACCGGCCGGACCCAGCGCCTGTTCTTCCACGAGGTCGGCCGGCTTCCGCGGCAGGCGCTCGCCCTTCACGCGCGCCAGCACGTCTTGCAACATGCCGTCGCGCCAGTGCGAGAACACCATGCCCGTGCGCAGCGCGCCCTTGATGGCGGCGCCGGGCAGATATTGGCCCGATGCGCCCGCGGAAAAGGTCGGGATGTGCAGGCTCTCGCCCGAGGCGCGGTTCCAATACACCGAGCTGGCGGCGTTTTCGAACGGGATGCGGCGGCCGGCGAAATTCTGCGCAAAACCGCCCCAGGAGGCGAAATCCAGCTTTTCCGCCGTCTTGAGCTGCGTCAGGTAGCCTTCCAGGCGCGGCCCCTTGGCCAACAGCCGGAAGATGCGCCATTGGTCGAGCACATTGACGTGGTCCTTCCAGACCATGTAGTCGATGGGGCTGAGACTGCGGCCGTCGCCGACCAGAACGGGTGTCAGACATGTGAGGCGATAACGCATCAGCTCACCTCGGGAAGCGGGATGGAGAGCGCGAAGCCCGCGCGGTAGACGGGATGGGCGAACCCGTCGGGGGCCACATCGGGGGCCGAGCCGCAAGGCGGCGAAGAGGCGTACAGCACCGAGCCTTCGGTGACCATGGGCAGTTGCTTTTTCAGCTCGCCGGACCTGGCCGAACTTTCGATGCGGCCGGCGCGGGCGATTACGGCGTAGCTGCCGCGGCCCCAATCGACCGAATCGGAGGACGCGGGGGTGAACAGGGAGAGCAACCAATGGGCGTGCGTCACGCCGGCCACGGATGGCGGCGTTGCCGGCGCTGGTTTGGGCGCCGGTGGCGCGGGTGCCGGCGCCGCAGGTTCGGGTTCAAGGGCGGGCACGGGTTCGGACAACGGTTGCGGCTCGGGTGTCACCGGCTTTGGTTCAGGCAGCGGCGCGGGTGCCGGCGGCGGAGGTTCTGGTTCAGGGGCCGGCTCGGGTTCGGACGACGGTTCCGGCTCGGGCGTCACCGGCGTTGGTTCAGGCAGCGGCGCGGGTACTGGCGGTGGAGGCTCGGGTTCGAGGGCCGGCGCAGCCGCGGGCGACGGCGCGGGCGTCACCGGCTCGGGTTCGGGCAACGGCGGCGCGGGTGCTGGCGGCGGCGGCTCGGGTTCGAGGGCCGGCACAGGTTCGGGCGACAGTTCCGGCTCGGGCGTGACCGGCTCGGGTTCGGGCGCCGGTGGCGCGGGTGCTGGCGGCGGCTCGGTTTCGAGGGCCGGCACAGGTTCGGGCGACAGTTCCGGCTCGGGCGTGACCGGCGCGGGTTCGGGCAACGGTGGCGCGGGTGCCGGCGGCGGAGGCTCGGTTTCGAGGGCCGGCCCAGGTTCGGGCGACGGTTGCGGCGCGGCCATCACCGGCTCGGGTTCGGGCGCCGGTGGCGCGGGTGCTGGCGGCGGCTCGGGTTCGAGGGCCGGCGCAGCCACGGGCGACGGCTCGGGTGTCACCGGCGCGGGATCGGCTAGCAGTGGCGCGGGTGCCGGCGGCGGAGGTTCGGTTTCGAGGGCCGGCCCAGGTTCGGGCGACAGTTCCGGCTCGGGTGTGGCCGGCGCGGGTTCGGGCAACGGTGGCTCGGGTGCTGGCGGCGGAGGCTCGGTTTCGAGGGCCGGCACAGGTTCGGGCGACAGTTCCGGCTCGGGCGTGGCCGGCGCGGGTTCGGGCATCCCTTCCACAGTCTCGGGCGATTCCGCTCCGGTCCCGGGCTTCGGTTCCACCAGTGCGGGCTTAGTCTCCGGGAGTGTTTCGGACACGGCCGCCTGAGGCTCCGGAGCGGGCAACCCGGCGGCGCTGGATTCGGGCGCGGGTGCCAACTCGGCTGCGGCCGGCCCCGGTTCGAGCTCCGGTTCCGGCTCGACCGAAAGCGGTAGGATGGCCACCGGCGCCAGCACGGCAGCCTCCTCACGCGGCGGTTCCTCCGGCGATTCCTGTGGTTCCGGCGGCGGCTCCTTCACGGGCGGCTGAGGCTCGGGCGGCTCTTCCGCGCGCGGCTCATCTACGGGCGCGGGTGCTGCCGGCGGTTCCGCCTGAATGGCTGGCAGGATCATCTCCGGCAGCATACCCGGAATAAACTCCGGCGCTTCCGAGCGGCCCCAGCCTCGCGAACGCTCGCCGCCGAATCCGCTGTCGGCCAGCAGGCGGAAGGCCGTTTTCACCGGGTCCATCCAGCGCGCCGCGGCGGCTTCGTCGGCGAAGGACACCACGGTCCACAGGCCGGCGCCGGCGCGAAATTCGATGCAGGCGGTGGAGTGGCGTTCGGCCGACCCGCTCAACCGGTCCACCGCCGCGTTCGAGCGCATCCCCGTACGAAAGGGACCCGAGCGGCCGGCCGGTACCAGGCATTCGCTGGCCGCATCCACACTCCAATGGCTCTCGTCCAGCGCGCGACCGGCCAGGATCGCCTGCACAATTCCCAGCGGCACAAAGCGGGCGCTCTTCCAACGCACGCGGGCCGAAAGCAGGGCCGGAGAGGTCGGCGGCCAAACGGTGCGCGGAGGTACCACGAACCCGATCTCGTCCAGAAAGGGAAAGCAGGAGCTGAAGCACACCGCCGGAACGCCATTGCGCGCGGTGGCCGCCAGCCAGTCTTCGAGCGGCCCCAGACGCGCCAGCGCGCCAGTGACCGCCGCGTAGAGCGTATCGCTGTGGTAGATCGTATCCACGCGGTTGCGGGCGCCCGAATCGGGTCCGATGCGCCAGGGGCCGGTGGGACGGAGTTTGACGACCAGTCCCGGATTCATTACTCCTCGCGCAGGAACGAGAAGGCCGAACCGGTCACGGCCGTTTGGATGGCGGCCAGAGTGGCGCCCGCGCCAATCTCCTTCTCCTTGGCCCCGGCCGCGTAATAGCCTTTGCCGCGCCACACCAGGCGCAGCGCGGAGAAGCTCACCCGCCCGCTGCCGCGCGAGCCGCCGCCGCCGAGCGAATCGTCTTCCAGCAGGCGCAGCCCTTCCAGTACCCGCAGGAACAGGGGAGCGTCCTCTTCGCACAGCACATCCATCACCAGGCGGGTGCGGAAGCGCGCGCCGGCCGGGACCCGCTCCAGCGTGCGCGGGTTGGCCTGCGAAGTGATGCGGTCGATGGCGTTCTCGCTCTTCACTTCGGTGAGCTCGTCGTCGAGGTTCTCGCGCATCTGCGCGGTGATGCTCTCGGGATCGAGCGGCGCGTCGAACACCGCCAGCCGCGCCGGGGTGGCCTGGGTGGTATCCAGGGTCTCGCCCTGCACACGCTCCATGCGGCCGGGGTTGCGGCCGAACAGCAGGCAGATGTCGTCGTCGGGGCGGTCGCTCTGGTGGATGCGCACTTCCTGGCCCTTGCGGCGCGACAGGTACACCAACTCGGTGGGAACTGCCAGGCCGGACGACTGTTCGAGCAGCGAGCGGATCTTGCCGCGCAACGAACTGCCGGGCACGTAGGGCCGGCCGAAGGCGTCCTTGACCACGGGGTTATCGGAACCGCCGATCTCCAGCGAGCCCTTACCCGCGCCCACGTGCAGGCCGGTCTCGCAGTGCATTACGCCTTCCAGAATCAGCTTGCCGATGAGTTTCAACTCGGTTTGGGAGGTATGTGCGCTCATGCTTTACTCGTTGTAGGCCACGATGGCCTCGAAAAGATCCTTGAATCGTTCGTAACCGCGGATGTCGTTCCGGCGGGTCACCTGGAGCAGCAACTTCTCCAACTGGTCCAGGCTGCGCAACCCATGGCGCGCGATGGTGTAAGCCAGGCGCGCGCGCAGCATCACGAACTCGTGCTGGCGCTCGCCTTCGGGAGCCCGCACGGCGCGGCGCACGGCGCTGTAAAGACGGCGCAACTGGGTCTTCGTGCCGGAGTCCATATCGCGGATGCGGCTGACGATGGAATGCGCCTGGTTATCCAGGTACAGGCTGTCGCCGATCAGCTTTTCCAGCTCGATTTCAGGAGGGCCTTCCGGGCGCCCGCGATCAAAGCCACCGCGCCGCTCGCGGTCTCCGCCACGGTCTCCACGGTCGCCACGATCTCCACGTTCCCCGCGATCTCCGCCGGTACCACCGCCCGATCCTCCAGATCCACCGCCGGGACCAGCGGGCCGGTCTCCCGGTGGCCGGTCGCCGCGCGGCCCGCCGGGCCCAGAGGGCCCCCCGCCGCGGCCTTCGCGCGGCGGACGGTTTTCCTTGCGTTGCTCCTGCTCTTGTGCCATGTCCTAAACCTCGGTTACCAATCTGGCCCACTCCAGGGCCACCAGGCCCGCGGGCCGCAGTTTCACTTCTCCCGACTTCCTTCCCGCCATCTCGCTGATCAGGTGCGTGCGCAGCTTCTGGAATTCCCGGTCGCGCGTGCCGCTCAGAATGCGGTTGAAGCGCCGCTGAAAACGCCAGGAGCGCTGCCGTTCGGCCTCCCCGTCGCCATACGCCTCGCGGCGGTAGAAGCTGCGCAACTGGGAGAGGAACTGGCGCGAAATGCGGACGTCGTGAATCAGCCGCGTGACGGTGTCCTTGAGTTCGGACGCGTCGGCCAGGTGGCGCCATTCCAGAATCCGGCCCAGCAGATAGATGCAGTCTTTATCCGCGGCTTTGGCCAGGTCCAGATAGCGGCCGGCATCCTCGTAGACCGCGGCCAGCGGGTAATAGGTCTCCGGCGCCAGCGCGATGGCCATCGAGATGGTCTTCCCTTCGGGGCCGGGATATTCCTTCAGATTCTCTTCCGTGAAACGGTGGAACAGGCGCTGCACCTCGCGCGCCAGGCCGATCAGCGCGTCCCACGCGCCGTATACCGCGAAATCGTCGCCGCCCGCATAAATAATGCTGACTTTGCGCCAGAACTCGGGGAGCGAGCAGAGGACTTCCAATTCGCCGGCGAAGAACTGCTTGAACAAGACCGAAAGCGGCACGTGCTCCTCGATGGAGTTCACGCGGCGCAGGCGCAGGGCGAAGTTGTCCACATCGCCGCGCAGCACGCCCCAGATGGAGCGGCCCTGGGCGCGGCGCGCCAGCGTCTGGACGGGCGCGCTGGTTTTGCCGTCGTCGGAGGGCGCCGCATGGCGGGCCAGCATGATGCCGTCGGGCGAAAGATTGGAAGTGATCTGCCAGGTGTACTTCCCCGCGCCCGGCGCTACCTTGCCGGGGTTCTCGGGGGACCAGCCCACCGAGGAGGCTTCCCGCACCTTGGCTCCCAGCTCCTTGGCGAAATACGTATCTTCAGACTGGCCGTTGCGGCCGAACGGCAGGAACGCGGCCTCGGCAATGCCATCCAGCGGTGCATTGCGCTTGCCTTCCAACTGTTCGGTAAGCCGCTTGCGAATGATGGACCAGTCCCCCAGATTGTCGGTGACGCCCCAAATCAGGCGCACGGTTCCGGAGCTCAAACCGGCTATCTGGCGGGCCGCCACGGTGAGAAAATTCTCGGCCGCCTCGCGCGCTGCGCCGGGCAGCACGAGCAGGAACTGGCCGCCGCCGCTCGAGCCGAGCAGAATCCGCGCGAGTCCCAAATCGGCCAGCAGGGCGCGGGGCAAGACTTCACACAGCAGAGTGATCCACTGGGACCGCCCGGCGAGCAGGTCTTCCCCTACGGAGCGCGCGGAACGTCCTTCGGCGGAGCCAGCCAGGAGGAACTCTTCCGTGCCCAGAATTTTGCCTTGAAGCAGGATCTGTTCGGGCATCGAACCGGATAAAGCCTTGAGAAACCCTAACTTTAGCACAGATTTCTGAGAACATGAGCGGCTCGCGCCAACAGTATCCTCATATATGCCAGGAATCCGAGCGATCCCGCTTTTCGTGTGGGCAGTGTGCGGATTGGCAGGCGCCCACAGGGCCGCCGATGCGCAAACTACGCCTAAATCCACGGCGCCGGCCGCCACTCGCCAGCCGGGAACCGCGTCCAAGGCGCCGGCCAACAGGGCGCAGCCAACCAAATCCGATGCGCAGATCGAAGCCGCCATCAAAGCCAAGCTGGCCAAGTCGCCCAAGCTGTCGGTGGAGCATATTCAGGTGCATGTGCAGGGCGGAGTGGCCACGCTCGAAGGCAAGACGGAAGTGGTCCAGCACAAGGGTACGGCCACCCGCATGGCCAAGACGGCCGGCGCGGTAGCGGTGAACAACCACATCCAGGTCAGCGACGCCGCCAAGGAGAAGGCCGCCGGCAACTTGGAAACAGGACGCCGCCGGGCGCAAATCAAACGCGGGGAACCGCGGTCGGAGACCACGACGGCGAAGGGCCAGAGCCGGTGAAGTAGGGCAGGCGAACCCCGGGGCCCAGAGGGCACCACCCCGGGGCCCAAAGGGCACCCCATCCCGGCTGCTAATTCGCCTGCCAACGCCCATTTCCCGGTTCGCCGGGGTGAGCCGCCCGCCACTATAATTGAGGCGTATGCGGGTCCGTTCACTTGGCTCGGCCGCTGCGTTGTTTGCCGCGGCTACGCTGGCAATTGCGGCGGAGGCGCCGCCCACGGCTGCCGGCCTCTTGGCCTTGGCGGAGTCCCAGGCAGCCGCGGAGTACAAGAGCGTCTTCCTGATTTTCCACGCCTCGTGGTGAGGCTGGTGTACCCGACTCGATAAGTTTATCGAGACGCCGGAAATACAGCCCATCATCGATAAGTATTTCGTGCTGGTCCATATGGTGGTCCAGGAGCACGGCGAAAAGGCTTCCCTCAACAATCCCGGCGGTGAGGAGCTGCTGGCCCAAGTGGGCGGCAAGGACTCGGGCCTGCCGTTCTTCGCCTTTCTGGACGGCGGGGGCGGGACGATTGTCAATTCGATGCGTCCGGATGCCGGCAAGCACAGCGCCGCCAACATCGGTTATCCCGGCGAACCCCATGAAATCGACTGGTTCATGATGATGCTCGGAAAGGCGGCCCCAGAAATCCCCTCGGCCGAGTCCGGCGCCATCGAGCAGTGGCTGCGGCAGCACCGCCCTCAATCCAACGCGCATTGACGCGATCACGACGGTAAGGGTATCGTAAGGCAGGAGAAGCCGCTAACCATGGCGACAGCACAGGTCCAAAAAAGATTCTCAAGGAACTCCGTGCTGCGGATACCGAGCTTTCCCTCACCGAACTCGTGGCACGCGTGCGCCCCAATGCACCCAACGGGCGTAACGAGGTAAAGTTGGCTGTCGTTCCGCTCCTCTACCTGCGTCACGTGAATCTTACGCCCAGTGGCAAATTCCGCATTGCCTCGTAGGTCACGTGCGGAAAAAGAACCACGCCAGGAACGGTTCATAGCGGAGGACCGTCGGGATGGCCGCTCGCCTTCCCAAGTGGACCGGGACCGCATCCTGTATTCAACGGCTTTCGCGCGCCTGGCAGAGGTCACCCAAGTCGTCGCCGCGGAACGCGGGCACGTGTTCCACAATCGGCTCACCCACTCGATCAAGGTCGGCCAACTCGCGCGGCGTCTGGCGGAGAAACTCCTCCGGGAGCAGCCGGACGAAGCCGCGGCCCTCGGGGGACTCGACCCGGATGTCGCGGAGGCAGCCGGACTGGCGCACGACCTCGGCCACCCGCCATTTGGACACATCGCCGAAGAGACACTCCATCATCTCGTCCAGACCCAAGGACGCCTAAAGGACGGTTTTGAAGGCAATGCGCAGAGTTTCCGTATCGTCGCCAAACTCGCGGTCAGCGACGCTCAGCCCTCCATCGGACCAAAGACCATCGACGGGCTCAATCTCACCCGAGCTACGCTCAACGGGATTCTCAAATACCCTGGTTAACGTTTACGCTTTGCATCAGCTTTGCATCAAAAAGTACTTGAAAATCCGAGGCACTAGGTGTAGGATGGCCTTATGGCGATTCCGCGAAGGGAACCTCTGGAGTTGCACGATTATGCGATGGACAATCTGCGGTATATCCGCGACACCATCGAGCGGGCGGGCTCGTTCACGGCCGTTCCGGGCGTTGGCGGGATCTTGATGGCGTCCACCGCTCTGGCGGCGGCCTGGCTGGCGCATGCGGAATCCGCGGGCCGCGGCGGCGTGCGCTGGCTGGCGGTTTGGCTGGCAGAGGCGGTGTTGGCGCTGGCCATCGGTATCCTGGCAGCGGCCACGAAGTCGCGTCGGGCCCGTTTGCCGGTGCTTTCCGGACCGGGCCGCAAATTCATGGAGGGGTTCGCACCGGCCATGCTGGCGGGCGCGGTGCTCACGGCGGCGCTCTTTGCGGGAGGCGGTGCGGCCTTCCTGCCCGGCATGTGGCTGCTGCTTTACGGCGCAGCGGTGGTCTCGGCGGGCGGAGCGTCCGTGCGAGTGGTTCCGCTGATGGGTTTCTGCTTCATGGCGGCCGGAGCGATAGCCCTCTTTTTACCCGCGGCCTGGGGCGATGTGGCGCTGGCGGCCGGTTTTGGCGGAATTCACATGGTGTTCGGAACCATCATCGCGGTGAAATATGGCGGCTAAACCGAGTGCGGCCCGGCGTCTCCGGGAGAAGAAGGATTTCGCGGCGCGGGTCCCAGGGGGCGGCCCGGAGCGCGCCCCGGCAGCGGCTCCGGGACCAAAGGGCACCCCGGCGCCCCAACTCGACCGGCTCGTCCACGAGCGCCTGCGGCTGGGGATTCTGAGCGCCCTTTCGGTCAACGATGCGCTCACCTTCAACGATCTCAAGAAACTGCTGGAAACCACCGACGGCAACCTCAGCGTACACGCGCGAAAACTGGAGGAGGCCGGCTACATTACCTGCGCCAAATCGTTTCACGGGCGGATGCCGCGCAGCGATTACCGGCTCACGGCCACCGGCCGGCGGGCCCTCGACCGGTACCTGGATCACATGGAGGCGCTCATACAGGCCATGCGGAAATAGCGGGCGGCAAGGGTTGCGCTCGCGAAATCGCAGAGGAAGGGTTCGTTATGTCCGTACACTTTAAAATGCCAAGTACTTTGCATGTCGGGATCATCATGGACGGCAACGGCCGCTGGGCCATGGCGCGCGGGCTGCCGCGGGCGGCCGGACACTCCACGGGTGTGGAGGCGGTGAGCCGCGTGGCGGAAGCGGCCCCCGAGTTGGGGATCGCCGTGCTGACCCTGTTCGCCTTTTCCTCGGATAACTGGCGGCGGCCCAGGCACGAGGTGGACGAATTAATGCGCCTGCTGGATCTTTACCTGGACCGGGAGACCCCGCGCGCGGTGGAGCGGGGCGTGCGGCTGGAGGTGATCGGCCGGCGCGACCGGCTGGACTCCGGACTGCTCGCGCGCATCGCCGCCGCCGAGCGCGCCACCCGCCCGGGCAACCGGCTGCGGCTGCGCATGGCCGTGGACTATTCGGCGCGGGACGCCATTCTGGCCGCTGCCCGGACAGCCGCGGAACTCTCTCGAGAGGCGATCGGAGAGGCCCTGGGGCCGGCCGTGGACCTGATGATCCGCACGGGAGGCGAGCGCCGCTTGAGCGACTTTCTGTTGTGGGAATCGGCCTACGCCGAGTTGGTCTTCTGCCGCGCCATGTGGCCGGATTTCGGAGCCTCCGATCTGGCCGCCGCGGTCCGCGAATTCCGCGGGCGCGACCGCCGCTTCGGCGACGTTTCCCGCACGCCCCGGCGCCTGCGCGAAGCGTGGCTGGAGTGACGATTCAGGAGTAGGCTCACAGTCAGGCCGGCCCGGCCGCGTGCGGGTCCGCAACCGGCGAGCCCAGCGCTGCTCATGCCGGGGTTCCTTATGGTCCCGGCTCGGTGCGGCCGCCGAGGGTTATACCGGCAGCAGACAAACGCCCGCCCCACTCCTTTGGAGTCCCAGATCAGGACGATGCGGCACTGTTGGCGGCCACCAACTGGCTGTTGGATGTGCGCCAAATGCCCGAGATGTCGCGACCGGCCCCCATAAAGAGGGCCGCCGATCCCAGCGCTACAAAAGCCATCAGTAAGGTGTACTCGATCAGGTCTTGCCCATGATCGTCGACCAGCAAGTGATGAAGGAGTTTTCCCATAGCGCCATGCTACAGCGGCCGGCTAAGCGCGTAAAGCTGTCCTTGGAGAGATCTGGTTCGATATCCGGGCGGGGCCCTCAACCCCTGCGATCCGTTATCATCATTCCATGCTGCGTACCACGATCTGCGTTTTGGCACTGTTGGGCGGCGCCGCGCTGGCCGCCGACCATCGGGAGACACCGCTGTGGGCCCATGGAGCGCCCGGATCGGAGGGCAAGACGGCGACGGAAGTGGACGAACCACCCAATCAGTCCCACGGATACCTCAAAGTCACCCAGGTGCACAACCCGTCGGTCACAGTGTTCCTGCCCGCTCCCGAGACGGCCACCGGTGCGGCCGTGGTGATCGCTCCCGGCGGCGGGCACCAGTTCCTCAATTTCGACCAGGAAGGCACTTACGTGGCGGAGTATCTGAACAGCATCGGCGTGGCGGGGTTCGTGCTGAAGTACCGCCTGGCGCGGGAGCCGGGATCGACCTATAAGATCGAGGTGGACGCGCTGGGCGATGCGCAGCGCGCCATCCGCCTGGTCCGCAGCCGCGCGGCGGATTGGGGCGTGAACCCGGCGCGCGTGGGCATCATGGGTTTTTCGGCGGGTGGTGAGGTGGCGGCTCTGGCCGCGACGCGCTTCGACGCGGGCAACCCGGACGCCGCCGACCCTATTGACCGCCTCAGCGCGCGGCCCGATTTCGATGCCCTGATTTACCCCGGCATCCGCGCCGACAACTATACCATCCCCAAGGATATGCCGGTCACCTTTATGCTCTGCGCCGATAACGACCGCGGCCCCTCCACGGCGTTGGCCGGCCTCTACCCGATGCTGAAAGCCGCCGGCATTCAAACCGAGGTACACGTCTACGCCACCGGCGGACACGGCTTCGGAATCAATCCCAACACCCGGAATCCGTCGCCGGTCGCCACCACCTGGCAGTTGCGCCTGGGCGACTGGCTGAAGGATATCAAGATGCTAAAGGCAACTAACCCATGAGCGCAGAAGTTACTCGTAAGCAGACGGGCCTCCCCGCGACGCGTATGCGCCGCCGGAATTACATGACGTTTCCGAGCGAGCTACGCAACGCCATCCCGGACCTGCCCACTTACGTAGGGCGCGCGCTGGAACTGAGCAGCACCGACGGGCACGCGTCGAACACGCGGCTGTTCGGCGCCCGAGTCCACTTAAACTTGGGACTTCAGGAAACCGGCAAGCTCAAGGGCCGGTTCACCGTGCGGATGGACCTGGAAGTGGAGGCCGCGCGGGCCCTGGCGGCCAGCATCCTGGCGTTGGCGGACCGCGCCGGGAAACTGCCGCAGTCCGCCGTTCCGTCAGTAAGTGTGAGCCACCGGAAGCGTAAGTAGCCGCAGGCGCGGCCGTTAAACTAGGCTCACCGCGGGCCGCGGCCGTGCCATTCACCGCGGAGCATCTCGACTGGGGCGGGCCCCAGTCTGGTGGGGAAGGAAACGGTGCCTCCGACCGAGCCATTTTCGGGACCAGAAGGCGTACGTATAACCCCTTTGTTTCCAACAGTCGATATTCTTGTTTCTTAGGAGACGCGGAGAACAAGGAGACTACGCGGAGAAACCCAATTAAAATTGAGCCTTTCTCCGCGCTTCCTCCGTGCCCTCTGTGTCTCCGCGGTGAATAGCGGGCGCCTATCCCAGCTTCAAATACGCGTAAACCACCGGGAGCGCAAACAGGGTGCTGTCCACGCGGTCGAGGAATCCGCCGTGGCCTGGCAGGATGGCGCCGCTGTCCTTGACTCCCGCGCCGCGCTTCATGGCCGATTCGGCCAGGTCGCCTAACTGGCCGGCTGCGTTGGCCGCCGCCGTCAGCAGGACCACGTGCCACACCGGCACGCCCGGCACCGCCCACCGCAGGTAGCCTCCCGCCAGCAAAACCGAAGTGACCACCGAGGCGGCCGCGCCTTCCCACGATTTGTTGGGGCTCACCCGCGGCGCCAACTTGTGCCGGCCGAAATGGCGGCCCACGTAGTACGCGCCGGCATCGCCCACCCAATTCAGCATCAGACCGTACATCAGCCAGTGATGGCTGTGCTCGCGGAGGAAAATTGCGCAGCGCCAGCAGCCAAAGATGTAGACCACCCCGGTGAGCAGGAGACCGGCGCGCGGAAGCGATTCGCTCAGTTTGGCGCGCATGCCCCATGCCAAGGCCACCATCGCGGCGACGGTCAGCGGCAGCATTGCGTCGCCCCGCCACAACAGCAGCCACAAACCGAGGGCGTAGCCCAGCGGGCCGGGCGCGCCCAATCCGAACCCCGCCGCAATCCCGTCGTATTCCCAGTAGCTCAGGCAGGCCGCCGCCGCCAACACCGCCAGAAACATCCTCGGGCCGGCCCAAAACACCGCGTAAGCGGCGATCGGAATCAACGCCGCGGCGGTCAGGATGCGCTTCATGAGGAACGCAGGGCTTCGATCAAAGCTTCGCCGCGCGGAACCACGGCTCCATCCGTCTGGGCCGCCTTGGCTCCGGAACTCAAACCGCCGAATCGCCGGTCGCGCCTCTGATATTCCAGGACCGCCTGCAACAAGTCGGTGCGCGTGAAATCCGGCCACAACGTTCCGGTCACGTAGAGTTCGGCGTAGGCGATCTGCCACAGCAGAAAATTACTGATGCGCATCTCGCCCGAAGTGCGGATCAACAGGTCGGGGTCGGGGCAAGCCGCGGTATAGAGGTTGGTGGAGATCGTCTCCTCGTCGATCTTCAGCGACCCGAGGCTGCCTTCGATGCGCGCCATGTCCAGGATGGCGTTCAGGGCATCCACGATTTCCGCGCGCCCGCCGTAGTTGATGGCCAGGTTCACCAGCAGGCCGCGATTGGCGGAAGTGGCATCTACGGCCGCATCCAGCTCCCGCCGCACCTGCTGAGGCAGCGCCTCCAGCCGCCCGATGGCCTGCAAGCGGATGTCGTTCTTTTGCAGATCGGGAAGTTCCTGGCGCAAATAGAAGCGCAACAGGCGCCACAGGGTTTCCACTTCGGCGCGCGGCCGCTTCCAGTTCTCGATCGAGAAGGCGTAGAGAGTCAGCACTTTGACTCCCAGCCTGGCGCAAGTCTCCACGGTCTGCCGCACCGGTCCGATGCCGGCTTTGTGTCCGGCCACGCGCGGCAGCCGGCGCTGTCCCGCCCACCTTCCGTTTCCGTCCATGATAATGGCGATGTGAGCGGGGAGCCGGGTGGGGTCGATCGACTGCGCCAGCTCCCAATCCTTCTCTCCGGGCTGGAGCGCTTCCAGTAAAGCCTTCATGAAGTAATACTTATAGTACAACACGGAACCGTTGGCACAACACCGGAGCGTACCGGTTTGGGACTAGCACTAGCGGCCGGTTGGATCCGCCGCGAGGGCGCACCGACGGCCGCCACGTCCGCCCGTGCCGAGGGGGCAGCGCCCACTTCGGACAAGCAGGGGTTGGATGGGCGTACATCTCGAAGGGTACAATGTTCATAGATAGAATGCAGTACACAGCCACGGAATTCCGCAAAAACCTGTTCGCCGCGCTGGATCGGGCGCTGGCTGGGGAACCCGTCGACATCGCCTACAAGGGTTCCCCGTTTCGCCTCACCCCCGTCAACTCTTCCTCCAAGCTGGCGCGCGCCAAGCTGCAGAAGACCTTGCTCCGCGACCCGGACGCCATCGTGGCGAGCGACCCAAAACTCAACGCCAGGATGGAAGCCGCGTGGCGTAAGGATTGGAAGAACCTCTGATCGCTTATCTGGACACCCACGCGGCGGTATGGCTGCACGCGGGTTTGGTCGATCGCCTGTCCACGGAAGCCAAGCGGAGGATCGAGGAACGCGATCTCCTGCTCTCACCCATGGCGCTGCTCGAGCTGCAATACCTCTACGAGCGCAAGCGCATCGCGGTTGACGCGATATCCGCCTTCGGTTACTTGAATTCTACGCTCGGAATCGCTCTTTGCGGCTTTCCGTTTCCGGCCGTGGCGCGTGCCGCCGCGGAGACCGATTGGACTTCCGATCCCTTCGACCGCATCGTCGTGGGCCAGGCGAAAGCCAATCACAACGCGCTCCTGATCACGGCCGATAGCGAGATACGGCGCCACTATTCGAACGCCGTCTGGTAGGTCGAGCGGGCCGGCTTTGCGAGCCGGCTTTGCGGGGACCGCAGTCGCGGGAGCCGGCGCTCGCGGGAACCGGCGTTGGCGGGGGCCAGCTTTCGCGGGACCCGGCGATTGAGCCCCCCCGCGGCCTACGGCGCTCTTCCCAAACCAAGGCCGTTCGTGCGCAAACCACCTCTGCTCATTCGTGTTTTTCGAGCAGCCAGGTAATCGTGCCGATGGCGAGTTGCAGGCGCACGCGAATCTCGACCGGCAGCTTCCGCGCATCGTCGGAAAGCCACACGTTTAAATGGGCGGAGCGCTTGTAGAGAACGTCGTTGAACAGGTACGCCTCGTAGCGGATGGTCTTGAATGGGCCCGCCGGGGTTTTCACGTCCTCGCGCGCCTGCGCCTCCACTTTCGCCATCACGCTCTTCTTGCCGTCGCTCATCGGCACTTCGGCGCTTTGGCCCGGCTCCAGGTTCAGCGTGCGGAGATAGAAGAGGCCGCCCAGGAGTTCGTGGACACAAGCGGGGATCTCCGTCTGCTGTTCCAGGAATACGGTATTCTTGACGCGGTCGCGCTCCTGGTAACTGGCTTTGTGGGCTGCGCCGTCGAAGACGATCCTGGTTTCGCGCAGGCGGCTTCCTTCGTGCGAGGACATCTGCGAAGACAGCGCGCAGAATGTCTGGTTGAGGTTGACGTGGTAATCGTCTTCCACCTTGAACAGCTTGGAAACCAGGCCGACCGATTCCAGGTGGAGGTTGGCCTGCCAGGCCGCACCCGGTTGCGGCGGCGCCACCCAGTCCAGCTTGGCTTGGCCGGCAGTGATCAGGCGCCACTCGATGCTGTAGTAGAACGTTTCGCGGGCCGGCAGGCCGTTACTTTCGGGCGCGGCCAACAAGGCCCAGACAAGGGGCAGCCACCGCCACCGTTTCAATTGCATGAAAGGCCAGTTTCGCAGATGCACCGCGGAAGGCGCAAACCGGGCCGCCAGACATCGGCGCGGACCGGCGGGGTGTTGATCCCCCGCCCCTAAACTAAAGCGCCCGCCCTTCTCCTCACTTCCCCCGTCTTCTCCTCTTCTCCGCGCTTCCTCCATTTCCTCCGTGTCTCCGCGGTGAGGACCCCCGCCCCGCCCCGGCATGAGATCCCCCGCCCCTAAAGCGCCCGCCCTTCTCCTCACTTCCCCCGTCTTCTCCTCTTCTCCGCGCTTCCTCCGTTTCCTCCGTGTCTCCGCGGTGCGGACCCCCGCCCCGCCCCAGCTCACCGGTTCCACCGCCTTCCCCGCGTTCTCCGGGAACAATCGCCCGCCGGCTTGCGTCTGGAAAGTGTTCGGCAAGCATCCTGCGATAATACGAAGCATATGCCGTCTGCCACGTTTCTGCGCCGCCCGGCCGTGCTGCTGGCGTTTGCCCTCTGCTCGGTGGGCGGAGTGGTGACCATTCTGGGAAAGCTGGTGAGCGGACCGCAACTGGAGCAGAAGCGCACCGCGCTCTCCACCGAAGGCGGCACGAACGCCTATCCGGCCTATTCTCCGGACGGCCAGCGCCTGGCCTATAGCGCCCGGGGCGTATCGAAGGTGGAGAGCTTTCGCATTTCCGTGCGCGCCGCCGCCGCCGATCGGCCCCGCCCTCTGACCACCGCCGGAAACGACGTCAGCCCCGCCTGGTCGCCGGACGGCAGCCGCATCGCCTTCCTGCGCATCGCCGAGGGCCGCGCGCAGTACCTCGTCGCACCGGCCGAGGGCGGCGAGGAACGCAAGGTGGCCGAATTCGCCGCCCCCGCCGACGAGGCGCAACCACTCCCCGCGGCCGCCTGGCTGCCGGATGGGAAATCTTTGGTCGTGGTCGAGCCGGGCGACAACGGACCGCCGGCCCTGGCCGTGGTCGCGCTCGATGGCGGCAAGGTTACCCGCATCACCAATCCGCCGGATGGCTCGGAGGGCGATTCCACGCCCGCGGTTTCCCCGGACGGCGCCACCCTGGCTTTCATCCGCGGCACTGGCCCTGAGGGCGCGGATATCTGGCTCAGCGACCTGGCCGGCCGGGGGGTCCGCCGCTTGACCTTCGACGACCGCTCCATCCGCGGCATCTCCTGGATGCCCGACGGGCGCGACATCGTATACGCCTCCAACCGCGTCGGCAAATGGCGTATCTGGCGTGTGGCGGCCTTCGGCGGCAGCCCGCGCGATATCGCCATCGCCGGCAGCCGGGCGCAATACCCGGCTGTGGCCGCCG
The DNA here is from genome assembly GCA_052144935.1 of Bryobacteraceae bacterium. GTDB lineage: Bacteria > Acidobacteriota > Terriglobia > Bryobacterales > Bryobacteraceae > JOPF133. The sequence goes on along the minus strand of JBKQPR010000010.1, from coordinate 19,022 downwards.
CGGGCAACCATCTTGTGTACGCCGATACGCCTTCTTCTTCGGCCATCTGGCAGGCCAACCTGGAGGTCCAGGGAGCGCCGGAGGAACGGCCTGTGATCCGCTCGGCCGGCAACGAGTCCTCGCCCGTGTATTCACCCGACGGAAAACGCATCGCGGACGTTTCCGACCAGACCGGGGCGGAGGAGATCTACGTTTACGACGCGGATGGAGGCAACCGCGTGCAAGTGACCAAACTGAATGGCCCGCACGTGGGGCGGCTGCGCTGGTCGCCCGCCGGCGACGCGCTGTTGTTCGACGCCAGCGGAGATCGCGGCTCGGACCTGTACACCGTGCCCGCGGAGCCGGGCGCCAAACCCGTGCGCGTGGTGCTGGGCGGCAGCAACGCCTCGTGGTCGCACGATGGGAAGCGGATCTACTTCCAGTCGCGCGCACAGATTTGGAAGGCCACCGCATCGGGCGGCAATCCGGAGCCGCTCGGCAAGCAGATGGGCGGCGCGCAGCCGGTGGAATCGGCCGATGGCAAATTCATCTACTTCCGCATGCGCCGCAGCATCTGGCGCGTGCCGGTGGGGGGCGGGGAAGAGGAAGAGGCCATCGTCCCCGAGCACGATCTGATCTGGACCACTCTCCAGCCCACCCGCAAAGGCCTCTATTACCTGGAATGGGAGCGCAGCTCGCGCGCGACGGTGGTCTCGTTCTTCGACTTCGCATCCAAGAAAAGCGCCATCGTATTCCGCATGAAAGGCGCCGGGCCGGCGGGGACTTATTCCATCTCGCCGGACGGCAAGCGCGTACTATATCCCAAGGTGGATCAGAGCGAAACCAACTTAGTGCAGGTGGAGAATTTCCGGTAAGATCCGGCAAAGAATATTGGCCAATTATTCTTGCCTTACATCCCCGTCACCGCAATCGAAAAACTCTCCTTCCACTGCCCGCCCGCGGGAACGCTCTGCAGCTCTTTGTACACGCCCGCGTGCGCCAGGTTGAAGGCATCGGTGATCGCCGCCATGGGTTCGAAACAGATGAATGCGCCTGTGGCCGGGGCGTACACCACCGCCACCGTGTACTTCGGCCCGTAAGTCACGGTAACTCGCTCCTTGACTCCCTCCACCCAGAACCGCGCCCGGCCATCCGGGCCGAGGATCAGGTTGGTGAAAACATCGTCGAGCTGCGAAACGCGCAGCGGGTGCGGATCGGCGAACTCTACCGGTTTGCTCTCGCCGGTGGGAATCAGCAGGTTGCTCAGTGTCATGTGGTCGCGCGCGGCCAGGTGTACCTTCCACTGATCGCGCGGCGAGTCGTGCAATTGAAAATACGGGTGGAATCCGATGGCCACCGGCATGGCCTCGCCCGAGAGGTTTTCGATGGTGGTCTCCACGTTCAGCTCGCCGTCCCGCAGGCGGTAGGTCATCGAGATCGTGTGGGCGAACGGGAACTGGGCCATCAGCTCGGGATGCTTCCAGAACTCCAGACGGCTGGTAGCCCAGGCGGATTGCGCGTCGGCGTCCGCCGCCGTCACTTTCCAGTCCGGGGAGAAGCTGAGCAGTCCGTGAATGGGCTTCTGATGGTTGTCGCGGCGCAGGTTGCCCAGGTCGGGGTTCAGCAGGTATTTCCGGCCGTTGGCCCAGAAGCCGTCCTGGTCCAGGCGATTGGCCCACGGCGCCAGAAAAGGCACGCAGCAGAAGCGCGGGTCTTCCTTCATTTCCGCCGGGCTGTGATACGGAAACCACAGGAAATTCTTGCCCGCCACTTTGAACTCGTAGGCCATGTTGCCGATCGACGTGGCGATGGAAACTTCGGCATGGCGCGCGGCGTCGGCAAGCTCGACTACCTCGACACCGTCCACGACGGTCTTGCGGGCGGTATAGTTGGCGGCTGGGGTGGTCACGGGCATCATAAGTGGCAGAAGCAAGGCGAACGTCGCCGCTTTCATGGCTGGTCCGGATCGCGAAGATCCAGGGTCGTCTCGCGCTGGCAACACACGCACGGGCCGGGCGTGTAAGCGCGGATCGAGCAGATGTCGCACCAGTACGTGACCAGCTTTAGTTTCCCGCCCTGGCGTACCAGCAGGGCGTGCGTGTGGATCGGGTCGATCAGGAATCGGTCGGGCGCCGTGAAATGGCCGTGCGCTTCCACCTGGAAGCCGTTGAGCCGGCTGTCGCCCAGAACCTTGCGCGTGGATTCGTCGCCATCCAGCTTGACGATTTTGTGCCCGGCGGTTTCCACTTCCGCGGGCTGCCCGTCATGGACTAGCAGCTTGCCGCGCACCACACCCCCGGCGGGCGCAGGCTGCCCATCCGCGGCCCCCAGAACGGTCCCCAGAGCCGCCGCCCCCAGAATCCCCAACACACAGACACTCAAGCGCATCTAATCCGATTGTACAGCGTATGGCCGGCCTCTGCATTCCCGTGGCGCCGAACCGCGGGATCCAGGGGGCACGCCGGGGCGCGCCCCCAAGGAAACCCCGCAAGCGAGGGGTCGTTCCCCACCGGAGCCGAGTTTCGCGGTCATGGAATTGGGTCAACCAACCGCATTTTACCGGTACCTACCCCACCCTTATCCTTCGATAACTGTTATCTATTGATAGCTGTTTTCGGCGCTGTCGCAGTCGTATCTTGAAAACGTTATTAGGGTGTATCGCCGCAGGAATTGCTATGAAAGCTAAATCGAAAGCTAGCCAGCGCGGGCAAACGGCTCTCTTCGCTACGATCTCAATGGTCCCGGTGCTGGGGATGATCGGGTTGGTGGTGGATGCCGGCTATGACCAAATGGTAAAGGAAGCCGCGCAGACTGCGGCGCAATCGGCGGCCATCGCCGGCATTATGGCGGCAAAAAGCGCGTCGAACTTCACTTGCGGCTCTGGCGTCACCTGCCAGGCGGCCACAGCCTGTCCCTCTTCTCTGACCACTCCGACCAACCCGATTCAGGCCGCCTGTTTATATGCCGCGCAGAACGGGTTTACCAACGGCGCGAAGAGCGGAAATCAGACCGTTATGATCGCGGCGAACACGACGGCTCCGCCAATTTCGGGGACCTCCCCGTCCTACTGGATCAGCGCCACGGTATCGCAAAAACTGCCCCTGACGTTTCTCGCCGTGCTTGGGCAACAATGGGCCAATGTCTCGGCGAACTCGACGGCCGCCGTCTTTGGGGGAGGAGGGGGCGGCGACGGTTGTCTTTACGTGATGGGCCTCACCGGGACCGACATCAGCATGAGCGGCGGCGGCATCACCAGCAACTGCGGCGTTTACGTCGCCTCCAACGGCGCCGCGGCGATCGATTCGAGCGGCGGAGCGATCACCACCAGTGGAACCGCTAAGACCAATATTGTGGGACAGTGGACGCACAGCGGCGGCACGATTACCCCAGCTCCCATCTTAGGGGCGAGCCTCCCGAGCGACCCATTCTTGTCGATGACTGCGCCCACCGCGGGGTCTTGCATCGGCGGCGTAAGCCTCTCGAGCGGCACCCAAACAATCAGTCCCGGAACTTACTGTGGGGCAATCAGCGTTAGCGGCGGCACGCTCACCCTTAATCCCGGTTTGTATTATCTGGAAGATGGGATCAGTGTGGCCGGCGGCGCGATACAGAGCAGCGGCGGCGGCGTAACCTTCTACAACGAGGGGGGGTCCTTCGACATGAGCGGCGGCACCATCACTCTGAATGCCCCCACCAGCGGGACGTGGCAGGGAATCCTCCTTTTTCAATCGCGCACCAATTCCAGTGGTGTGAGCTTCAGCGGAGGGACCCAAACCTACAGCGGCGCGGTTTACGCGATCGACTCCGGCTTTAGCTTTTCGGGAGGCACCTACACCAACGTGACCTTTGTGATAAAGACCATCTCGATCAGTGGAGGCACCTTGACCGTCAACGGCGCCGCCCAGACTTCGTACACGTCGGCAAGCAGCATCGGGTTCATCCAGTGAGGATTGTCAATCGAAATAGGGAGCATCCAATTATGTCTTACTCCGTTCAGACCGGTTCGAAGGCGCGCAATCGCCGCCGGGGCGGCAGCGCCCTGGAAATGGCGCTGCTTCTTCCCTGGTACATCTTCCTGTTTGTGGGGGCGTTTGACTGGGGCTTCTATTCCCATGCGCTGATCTCCACCCAGTCGGCCGCCCGTTCGGCCGCGCTGTACACATCCACAAGTTCCTCGACGGCCGCCGACCAGACTACCGCTTGCATTTATGCGCGAAGCGAATTGAAGGTTGCGAGCAACGTGTCCGCCACCACCACTTGCACGTCGACTCCGCTGATTGTGACCGCTTCCTCGGTCACCGGCGCCGACGGGCAGCCCGCGTCCCAGGTCACTGTGACTTACCAAACCCTGAGCCTGATTCCCATTCCCGGGCTTTTGCGACAACAGTTCTGGATTTCCTACACGGCCCAGTTCCGTCTGCGGAGTTGAATATGCCAAAGCCAATCAGAAGGCGAACGAACCGGCGCGGGAGCGCCATTCTAGAATTTACGATGACCGGAATTCCCCTGATGTTCGTCTGGATTTCGATCATGCAAATGGCCATCGGCATGTGGCAGTATCACACTCTTCAATATGCCGTCAAAGTCACCGGCGCCTATATCGCGGTGCATGGGTCGGACTGCTCCCTACCTGGTAATACCTGTTCGATTGAGATTGAAAATGCGGCTCAAGTGCTGAGCAACTACCTGATAGGCCTGCCAAACTCCCAGGTATCTGTCACCTTCAATGCCCTGGCCTCGGACCACGCGACCGTGGCTTCCACGGTCAGTTGCACGCTGAGTAACTGCCTGACGAATACCACTGCATGGCCTCCCGCCAGTTACAATACTCCGGGAACCGATATCCAAGTGCAAGCCCTGTATAAGTTCAACTCCGCTTTGTCCATGTTCGTGCCTTCACCCGGTGGCGGCGTCGTGCAGTTTAGCTCCGCCTGGCTTCCCGGTTTCACGCAGCAGACGATCCTGTTCTAGCGTCCTGAGTTGGAAATCCATTCCATAAGTCAAGGCAGCCATGCCTGCCAGCCTTTCAGGCTGTGGACCCGTCTTCAGGGCCCCAAGGGCGCCCCGCAGAGGCACGCCAGCCGTGGCCCCTGGTCCCGGCTGGCGGGCAGGATTGCCTGCTCGGAGACATAGCAACCTGGCGCAGGCGGGGTGCCCCCTGGTCCCGGCTGGCGGCAGCATTGCCTGCTCGGGGACATAGCAACCCTGGCGCAGGCGGGGCGCCCCCTGGTCCCGCCTGGCGGGCAGGATTGCCTGGCCGGAGACATAGCAACCCTGGCGCAGGCGGGGCGCCCCCTGGTCCCGCCTGCCGGTTCGCGACTTTCTTCTCGACCGGGGTCTTCGCCTGCCCACCCGCGCCGGCTTCCGCTTTTTCTCCGGTTCCAACGGCGCTCGCGGCGCCCGCGGAGAGCCGCCGGTGCGCACGGCCGCTGGAAATCTGAAATAATAAAGGTTCACCCCAACTCCCGTGCAAGATTACATCCGGATTCGCGGTGCGCGGGTCCACAATTTAAAAAACATTTCGCTTTCTATTCCCCACAATCGGCTCACCGTCATCACCGGTGTCTCGGGCTCCGGAAAGTCGTCTCTGGCCTTCGACACCATCTATGCCGAAGGCCAGCGGCGGTACGTGGAATCGCTTTCGGCCTACGCGCGCCAGTTCCTGGAGCGCATGGAGAAACCGGAGGTGGACGAGATCGACGGCATCGCCCCGGCCGTGGCGATTCGCCAGAAGAACACCAGCCGCAATCCGCGATCCACCGTGGCCACCTCCACCGAGTGCTTCGATTTTCTGCGCCTGCTGTACGCGCGGGTGGGCCGCACCATTTGCCCGCAGTGCGGCACCCAGGTTCGCAAAGACACCGTCGACGAAGTGGCCGCGCGGCTGATGGGTCTGCCGGCCGGGTCGCGCTGGTACGCCCTGTTCGCGTCGGGCGATCACGCCACCACCGAGGCGCTGCGCGATCATCTCTTCGAGCTGCGCAAGAAGGGCTTCACCCGGCTGTTCCAGGCTGGCCGGATCTTCGAGTTCTCCACGCCGGAATCGCTCTTGGACGTGGATTTCTCGCGCCCCGTCTTCGTCCTGGTGGACCGCCTCGCCATACCCGCCGGCGGTCCCGGCCCCGATCTGCATCAACGCCTGGTGGATACCATCGAGGTCTGCTACCGCGAAGCCGGCGAGGTGATCTTCGAAAGCGCCGCCGCGGGCGGGGTGCCCTCTGGGGTGCCCCCTGGGGTGCCTTCTGGGCCCCTGCGCTTCAACGAAAAGTTCCAGTGCAAGACCTGCGGCCGGGAATTCGCCACGCCCGAGCCGATCCTGTTCAGCTTCAACTCGCCCTTCGGCGCCTGCCCGCGCTGCCAGGGCTTCGGCAACACCATCGATTACGATTTGGACCGCGCCATCCCCGACAAATCGCTCTCCATCGACGAGGACGCCGTGGAGCCGTGGACCAAGCCGCAGTACCGCTCGTGGTTGGGCAACTATAGGAAGCACGCGCGCGGCCAGGTCCGTTTGGACGTGCCTTATGGCGACCTCACCGACCCGGAGCGCGAAAGCCTGCACGAGTTCGTCCGCCGCTTCTTCGAGCACCTGGAAACCAAGAAATACAAGCTCCACGTGCGCGTGTTTCTCAGCCGCTACCGCGGGTACGCGCTGTGCCCGGAGTGCAAGGGCGCGCGCCTGCGCAAGGAAGCGCTCTACGTGCAGGTGGGCGGCAAGACGCTCGGCGAGGTGGTGCGCATGAACATCGCCGAGGCCCAGCAGTTCTTCGACGCGCTCGCGCTCGGGCCCGAGGAAAGCGCCATCGCCGACAAGATTCTGATCGAAATCCGCCAGCGGCTGAAATTCCTCAACGACGTGGGGCTGGACTATCTCACGCTGGACCGGCTCTCGTCCACGCTCTCGGGCGGCGAGGCCCAGCGCATCCAGCTCGCCACCTCGCTCGGTTCGCGCCTGGTGGGCGCCTGCTACGTGCTCGACGAACCATCCATCGGCCTGCACAGCCGCGACACGGGCCGTCTCGTCCGCATCCTGGAGGAGTTGCGCGGGCTGGGCAACACCATCGTGGTGGTGGAGCACGACCCCGATGTGATGCGCGCCTCCGATCACATCGTGGATCTGGGGCCGGGGGCCGGCGAGCACGGCGGAAACATCGTCTTCGAAGGGCCGCTGGAACGCCTCATGGCGGATGGCGGGGGTTCGCTCACCGCCCGCTATTTGCGCGGGGAATTGCGCGTGGCCGAGGCGCGCGCGCGGCGGCCGGTGGACCCACGGAACATGCTGCGATTCAGCGGCGCCCGCGCGCACAATCTGAAAAACCTCGAGGTCGAAATTCCGCTTGGCCTGATGACCGTCGTCACCGGCGTTTCGGGTTCCGGAAAATCCACCCTCGTGCACGATGTGATCTTTCGCGCCATGGAGGCCCAGCACAAGGCGCGCGAGACCGAACGGGAAGCCGAATTCGACCAGGCCGCCGAAGCTCTGGACACCGCCGGGCGGCCGCTCGCCTGCAAAAAAGTAGACGGCGCCGAGCGCATTACCACCACCGTGATGGTGGACCAATCGCCCATCGGACGCACTCCGCGCTCCAATCCGGTGACCTATTTGAAGGCCTTCGACGCCATCCGCAAGCTGTTCGCCTCCACCCGCGAATCCGAAAAGCGCGGCTACACCGCCGGGCATTTTTCCTTCAACGTTCCCGGCGGCCGCTGCGAGACCTGCCAGGGCGACGGCACCGTCACCGTGGAGATGCAGTTTCTGGCGGATGTCGAGCTGATCTGCGAAGAGTGCAACGGCACGCGCTACAAAAGCGCCATTCTGGAGATTCGCTACAACGGGCGCAACATCCACGAGGTGCTGCAGCTCACCGTGCGCGAGGCCATGAGCTTCTTCCACAGCACGCCGTCTCTGGTGGAGAAGTTGCGCGTCCTGGACGATGTCGGCCTGGGATATTTGCGCCTGGGCCAATCGGCCACCACGCTTTCCGGTGGCGAGGCGCAGCGCGTGAAGCTGGCCGGCTACCTGTCGGCGGCCAGCGTGAAAGGCGCGCTGTTGATCTTCGACGAGCCGACCACCGGACTGCATTTCGACGACATCGCCAAGCTGCTCAGGGCCTTCGACCGGCTGGTGGAAGGCGGTGGCAGCCTGATCGTCATCGAGCACAACCTGGATGTGGTCCGCGCCGCGGATTGGGTGATCGACCTGGGTCCCGAAGGCGGCGCGCGCGGCGGCTACATCGTGGCCGCGGGCACGCCCGAAGCGATCGCCGAAGTGGAAGCCTCCTACACCGGCCGGTATCTGCGGGCGGCTGTGGGGCAGACGGGCCGCCCCCTGGGCCCGTCCGCCAACGTCCCTAAAATTTAGAACCGTGGCGCCGGCTCTCAGCCGGGTCTCAGGACTCAGAATCGCGAGCCGCATTGCTCCCGCGGGATCGGGCTGCATTGCCTCACCGCCGCGTCGGCGTTCCAGGCCTTCCCACTTCTCTGCCAAGTGGCCTTTGAGCGCCGATGTCCACTCTCCGGTATGCCCGTCTTCCTGCCCATAACGCTTTTGCACCGGTTCGGGACCTCGGTAAGCACTTCGCGACCAGGGGGATCTATCGGTTCAAAAGGCCGGTTCTGGACGACGTCAGACAGGGCGGCCTTGTCTCCCGAGTCGCTTCTCGGCGATTGGCGAGTAAGGCCAGGGATCAAATTTCCTGTATGCTCAATGCATGTTGTTTCCAGGCTCTCCCGGTCTCGCAACGGCGGTGGGGCTGTTCGCACTGATATGCCTCATCATCTGTTTAAAGAGCAAAGGGACGCCGGTCGTCTTCGACCCGTGAGAAAAACATGCTGAGTTTGGCAAAAGGCTGCTTCCCATGTACCTGGACATCGCGAAATTCGTCTTGGGCCTGGCGGCCGGGTCGATTGTGCTGCTGGCTGGCTCACTGAATTTCAGCCAGTCCAACGGCCGCACTCCAAAGCCCTTCGCGCCGCCTTTGTTTCTGGTGGCGATGAGCGTCGTTTACGGAGTTCTTTCATGATCTTGCTGGCTAACGATTCGCGTTCGTATACCCGATTCCAGTACACACGAAACCAGTCACTGGGATTTGGCGCAAGGACCAAAGGATAGGTTTGCTAGCGGCATGCGGACTCTCAAGAACATCCTACTCTCGGCGGCCATTCTGATTCTGGTCGTTGCCGCTTTGGCTGTGTACCTGGTGCGCGGCGGATTTCGCCGATTCGAGATCACGCCTTATCCGGTTCCTCGCGCTGCTTTCACAAACTGGAACGATGTGCTGGCGCATCCGCGTGACATTTCCCTCGCGACCTTTCAGACCGGCGTTGTCCACATGGACGCGTGCCTGAACCTCGACCCTGCAAGCCCCAGGCAAGCCGACTGCGACCATGTGCCGCGCGATCTCGCCGTGTTGGTTCATTGGATACACCATCCCCGCTTCGGAGACTTCCTGATCGACACGGGCTTCGACGACTCCTTCGCGAAGCATCCACCCTACGGCAGTTATACCGAGGCCATGAAGTTGTTCAATTGGGCCAACGGAGTTGCCAACCGGCAGGAGCCGGGCATGGACCTGGCGGCACAGCTCGCGCGCCTGAACGTCCACCCCAAGGCGGTGTTCTTCACCCATCTCCACCCCGATCATACCGGGGGCGTTCCCGCACTCGGGCCCCAGACCGAGTTTGTTTTCGGCAAGGCTGAAGCCAGCTTCTTGGCGCGCGCCGCCGTCGCGAATCACTTTCAAGCCAATGCGAAGTTTTTCGGCATCGATTTTCTGGCCGCGCCTTCAATGCCTCCCCTCGGGCCGTGTGTAGATCTGCTTGGTGATGGATCCTTTTGGGCCATCTCCGCGCCCGGTCATACCGACGACGACATGGCGTTTCTAATCGACAGCGCCACGCCAGTTCTACTGACCGGCGATGCAAGCCACTTCGCCTGGGCTTTCAAGACCGGCGTCGGACCACGTGGCTGGAATGACGCCGGAACCGCTCGCGGCCGCGTAAGCCTGGAACGACTGCGCGCCTTCGCGAGAGCTTATCCGAGCGTAAAACTCATCTACGGACACGAAATGGAACGTTTCTGACTTGCACGGCGGCTTCATGGTGACCCTAAGAAGCTTCGGAATAACCGTAACCGAACAGCGGCGGGGTCCGGAGGTCAAGTGACGACAATGACTACGATCCTCGGTGCCGGTGGCTCGATCGGAAATGAACTCGCCAAGATCCTGGCGGCCAGGAACACCCCGTTCCGCTTGGTAGGTCGCAACCCGAGACCAGTTGCTGGAGGGGCATTGTTCCCGGCAGACCTTGCCGATAGGGAGCAAACCATCCGGGCAGTCGCCGGCTCGACGGTGGTGTACCTGCTCGCCGGTCTCAAGTATAACCTTGGGGTTTGGCGGGAACTCTGGCCGCGGGTCATGGCTAACACCATCGAAGCCTGCAAACGGGCGGAGGCAAAGCTGGTCTTCTTCGATAACGTCTACATGTATGGGAAGGTCGCGGGCCCCATGACGGAAAACACTCCTTACGCTCCCTGTTCGAAGAAGGGAGAGATCCGCGCAAAGATCGCAACAGCCCTGATGAAGGAGGTGCAGGCTGGCGGTCTGAGCGCAATGATCGCGCGCTCAGCGGATTTCTACGGACCCGGCACCCAAAACGGTGTACCGAACGTTCTGGTCTTTGAACCTTTGGCCAACGGGGCAAAAGCATCGTGGTTGGTCAATGCCGCGGTACCCCACCCGCTGACCTTCACTCCCGACGCAGCGCGCGGCGTGGCAATGCTGGCGGACCGGGAGTCGGCGTGGAATCAGGTGTGGCATCTGCCAACGGCGCCCAATCCGCCGACCGGTAGGGAGTTCATCGCTATGGCTGCAAGTGAATTCGGCGTGGCCCCCAAATATCGGGTGTTGAGCAGGCCGACGCTTCGGCTGGCCGGATGGTTCAACCCCCAGGTTCGCGAGTCGTACGAGATGCTGTATCAGAGCGATTCTCCCTACCTGTTCGACTCGACAAAGTTCGCCAGCGAATTCGGCTTCACGGGAACCTCCTATCCGGACGGGGTCCGAATCGCTGCCGATTCCTGCAAGGGGAGGGTCTAAACATGAGTCACACATCAGAATTCGTTTTGCACGCTTTTCTTATCGGCGTCGGGGCCACCATCGTGATGGACCTTTGGGCGCTTTTGCTGAAGCAGCTTGGAATTCCATCACTGAACTTCGCTTTCCTCGGCCGCTGGATCGGTCATCTCCCCCACCGTCAATGGACTCATGAAAGCATAGCGAAAGCGGCACCCATAAGAGCTGAATTGTGGATCGGATGGTTTGCTCACTATTCAATTGGAGTTACCTTCGCAGCACTCTTACTTGCCGTGTACGGATTGGAGTGGGCACAAGAGCCGACTTTGCTCCCTGCACTCATCATTGGGATCGTAACGGTTGTTGCGCCACTATTCATTCTGCAACCGGCGCTTGGAGCGGGAATCGCTTCTTCTAAGACTCCAAGGCCGGTCTTCAATTGCATCAAAAGCCTGACCACGCACACCGCCTTTGGCCTTGGTTTATACTTGGCGGCTCTCGCGGCAGCCTCGCTAATTCCCGCTCCCCGCGCGGAATTGAGAGCGCGTTGCGAAAAGGGCCGATACTGTTGAAAACGTCGCTGGCTGGGTGCGACGAACCCCAGTCGCAGACTTCGCCAATTTTCTTATTCCCGCCAACTCACGCGGCTCCAACCACTTACCGCCCCTTCCGGCTTTCTCTCCGGCCGCCCTCCGCCTGCCCGCCGGATACAATGTGGCTTCGGGAGGGCTTCGCGAGAGCGAATTTGCCCCGAGGAAAGCGGACTCCGTACATGATGTACGGTTCACCCTCGGTTAACTCTTTTCTTTTCAACAAATCATCCCGAGATTTCCGAACATTAGTTACGGAATGGGTTCGTTATGGAAGAATCTACGCCAGCCCTCCCCCGATTGGATCGGCAGGGGAGCCTGCGCCGGCCGCTTGGGGGGCCTTCGCCGCCGTCGCCGGGAAATGCTCCACCGCTCAGGCGCTGGCCCCCTGGGTCGTCCACTCCTGCCTGCGCCCCATGCCGGAAGTCGCCATCACGCATGAACCCGTCGAGCTGCCTTTTGGCTTCGTTACTGCAGATTCCACTTCCACCACAAATACCTCCGCGGCGCCCTTTAACGAAACTCGACGCCGCGGGCAATGCCGTCTGCATTGGGAATTGCCGGGTGCGCAGCGTACTGAATTGCAATGTCCACCGGCGACTGCGGTCCGCAGACAAACTCCGGCGGGCCGTTGCGCATCTGCACGTGCGAAGGGTCCGGAATGGCGACTACGATGCGGCCTGCGCCCGTATCGACGACCATGAGGGTCATCGGACCACTGCAATCGATCTCTCGCAGCCTTCCCTGCACGCGGCGGATGTCGTCGGTCGGTTCGATAAAGGGGTTCCAGCCGGTCCCATCGTTCGGCGCCCGTGTGGTGACCAGTTGCAGCCGGCCGGAGCCGTCACGGACGAAGCGGACGGCCAGATGGGTTTGGGCAATCTGCGCGAGTTGCGCGGCATGCGCGCGCTGATCGGGGTCGGAAGCAAATTCCGCTGCCTTCTTGGCGGCAGTTACCGCCTCCTCGTTGCGGCCGGCGCCAGTCAGGGCATCTGCCATTGCAAACCAGTAGTGATAGGCGCGTGGAGGAGCGACACTGCGCATCGCACGCAGTTGCGCGAGCGCCGCCTCGTAGTTTCCCAGGTTCTTCTCCAAGAGCGCCAGGGCGTAACGCGCATCGTCGAAACCGGGCTGCAAGGCGATCGCACGCGTCAGCGCGGCGCGACGTTCGTCGGCGGGTCTGCCGGCGCGATCCAGCAAAACGGCATACCGGTAGCACAGATCGGCGTCGGCCAGGCCGCGGATGAGCGCTTGGGCGAACAGGTCACGCGATTCGTTCGGCCTGCCTTCCGCCAGTGCGATGGCGGCAAGACCGCCCAGAACCGAGGGATCTTCGGGCGCTTCCTGCGCGGCATGGCGGTAGATGGATTCGGCGCCGCCCAAGTCGCCGGTAGCCAGCAGCATCGCCGCGAGCTTGGTCTGAACCACGGCATCTGGCAGTTCCGCCGTTTTGATCCGCGAGCCCTCCGATGGGGGCACTGCACCCAACGCCATCGGCTTGGATCTGTGGCGGCGCACCCAGACTTCCAGATCGCGCGTGATGACGGCGAGAGGCTTGGCGTATGTGCTTTCGAGCGTTTCGGCGCTGGATGCCGGGCTTTTCGAAAGCGCAGTGACCAATCGGGGAAAGCGTGCCGCATACTGCGGCGACATCAGCAGCATCTCCGTCAGCGCCCAGCTCTGGGCATAGAAGATATTGGAGCCGTCTCGCGTATTCCGAAGCGGGGAATCTGCCGGCAGCGAAAGAAGAGTCTCCAATGGCAGCCATCGGCGGTTGCGCAGAACACCGATTCGTGCGAACGGCTCGCCGCCGAGTTGCGGGCCGGACTTGGTGAAGCGAATGGTGGAGAACACGTCGGCAAGCCCCTCGCCAAGCCAGGGAGGAGCTTGATCCCCGGCTGCATGGGATACGAGGTGCGCGAACTCGTGGGCGGCCGTCGCGAGGCTTTGTGGCCCAAGCCTGGGCAGGACGATATAGTCGCGACCATCCGTCCCTACGTAATAGGCGTCCGATGTGGTTCGGAGGCGGTACGGTTCGTATTCACTCTGCGATCGGAAGCCGAACACCGAAACAGGGCGATCATTCGACAGATCCAGGCCGAGTTCCTCCTTTACAAGAGACCGAAGTTGGCCCAGCCACATGAGAGCGGCGCTGGCATCCTCGGCGCTCCGATGCGAATAGACCTCGATGTTCCCAGCTCGGGCTACACTCCAAAGGGTGTCCCCCCGGAGAGGCAGGGTGAGGACGAACGAAAGAAGGGCGGCCAGTCGCAACGGCATGCCTGCATTTAAGGATATCAGCGGTCCGCGCAAGCCGCCGGATATTCGCCGGTGGGTAAATAAATGAGGGCGAATATACGGTGGTTCGCGCTCGCCCCTGTGTCGAACAAAAGGGACAGGCTGCAAGCGCGGGCACATCACGGCACGTACTAGCGGGCGAGAGCCACCGCCAGCAGTAGCGCCCGCTGCGTGCCGAGATAGGAATCTTTGGTGTCGAACGTTTCGTCGAGCGCGTGCGCGCCGCTGCCACGCCCGCCTCCGCCGATGGTGATGGCCGGAATGCCTTAGGTTCATCGGGACATTCGCGTCGGTCGAACCTTCTCCGGTGCGGTCCGATCCGCCGAAAAGTTTGGTCACTGCCAGGGCCGCCGACTTTCGCTCGTTATTTGGCTCCCTGTCGGAGCAAAGTAGAAATGTCCGCTTTCTCGCGAAGTACTTTACTCTGTCAAGTTATCGAAACCGCGCCAGAACAGTCCTGCCATTCCCCTGATCACTGGAAAGCTTCCGCATCGCGGCCTGGTGCCGTCAAGGCCGCAGGGCAGTCCGCCGAAGGGCAGCCTTGACGGCTGGCCGCGATGCAACACAATGCAGCGAGAGGGAATGGCAGGCCTCCGCGGTAAACCGAATAGGACATTTCTACTTTGCAGAATAGGACATTCTCATTTTGCGCCGACACCCCAACCACCCCCCCTTCCCCTGTGCCGCGAAATCTGATAGCCTTACAGCCAACAAAGAGAGGGCCCCTTGCGGATGCTGGGTTGCCAACCTACTACTGTTCCAGGCACTCAGATTACCGGCTTTATTTTTTTTATTCAAGGAGGGGCTTGATGAGTACTGTGCTGAGTGGGGCGCCGCCGGAGATCTCTGCGTACGGCGCCGAGTTCGAAGAAAAGCCGCAATTCGCTGGAATTCCTACCACTTCCGATGGTGCGGGCATGGTGGTGTGGGTGGAAACCCATATCACACAAGGCGCCTGCGCTTACCCGATCACGTCGTCCACCACTATGGGTGGTGGCTACCAGATGGAGGTCGCGAATGGGACTCGCAACCTTTGGGGCGAGGAGCTCGCCTTCATCGAACCTGAATCCGAACACAGCGCCGCCAGCACTTGCGAAGGTTTCGCCGTGGCGGGCGGGCGTGTGACGAACTTCACATCGGGACAAGGCTTGATCCTGATGAAGGAGGTTCTCTATGCCATTTCCGGCAAGCGCCTCCCCATCGTCTTCCATATCGGAGCGCGCGCCCTCACGTCTCAGTCCCTGAACGTTCACGCGGGTCATGACGATGTGTACGGCGTGGCCGATTGCGGGTGGGGCATCCTGTTCGCGCGCAACGCCCAGGAAGCCGGCGATCTCGCCCTCATCTCCCGCCGCATCGCCGAAGACTCGGAGACCCCCTTCATGAACGTGCAGGACGGCTTTCTCACCACCCACACCATCGAGAACGTCCGCCTGCTCGAGCCGGAAATGATGAAGCTGTTTGTCGGCCACCCTTCCGAGCACGTCCGCAACCTCATGGACCCGCAAATTCCTCTCATGTCGGGCGTGGTCCAAAACCAGGACAGCTACATGAAGGGGAAGATCGCGCAGCGCCGCTTCTACGACCGGGTCCTGCCGATGCTGAAGTCCGTGATGGCGGAGTTCGGGCGCCTGACGGGCCGCCCCTACGACGTGGTGATGCCCTACCGCCTGGAAGACGCCGACTACGCCATTATCGGATCGGGCTGCATGATGGAAACCGCCGAGGCCGCCGTCGATTACATGCGCGAGCGGTTAGGCCTGAAGGTCGGGCTGCTGCACATCACTTCCTTCCGTCCGTTCCCCTCGGTGGACATCGTGCGCGCCCTGCGGCACGTCAAAGCCGTGGCCGTCATCGAGCGGTTGGACATCCCCATGATGCAGTCGAACCCGCAGCTCGCTGAGATCAAGGCGGCCTTCGCGGACGCCATGGCCGGCACGCCGGGCTACCCCGCGATCCACCGGATGCCGAAGTTCACCGGCGGCTCGGCCGGTCTCGGCAGCCGCGACGTGCGCGCGGGAGACTTCATTGCCATGGTGGAGAACATGCGCAGCCCGCAGTCGCGCCACTACTTCACGGTGGGCATCAAGCACGAAACGGCGCTCACCGTCACGGCCGATCCGGACGTGCGCGACCCCGGCTCGTTCTCCATGCGCGGCCATTCCGTCGGCGGTTACGGTTCGGTTACCACCAACAAGGTGATCGCCACGATTGCCGGCGAGGTCTTCGGCATGGACGTGCAGGCCTATCCCAAGTACGGGTCGGAGAAGAAGGGCCTGCCCACCACTTATTATCTGACGGTTGCCCGCCAGCACATCCGCGTGCACTCCGAACTCGAGCACGTGGAGTTCGTGGTCCTCAACGACGTCAACGCCTTCAACCTGGAGAACCCTCTGATGGGGATCTCCGAGCGTGGCATGGTCTTCGTGCAGAGCCAGAAGAAAGACCCCGCCGAAATCTGGGCGTCGATTCCGGCATGGGCGCGCAAGACCATGTTCGACAAGCACGTGCGTCTGTTCGCGCTCGATACGGTGGGGATCGCGCAAGCCGTCTCCTCCCGCGCCGACCTTCAACAGCGCATGCAGGGCATCGTGCTGCTCGGAATCTTCCTGCGCATCACCCCCTTCCAAAAGGAGCTGGCGCTCAGCGAGGAAGACGTCTTTCGCGGCGCCGAAAAGTCGCTCCGCAAGTATTTCGGCAAGCGCGGGGAGCGCGTGGTGCAGGACAACCTGGAGGCCGTCCGGCGGGGCTTCCACGAAGTCATCGAGGTGCCGCGCGAAGCCATGCTTTCCACGGCGGAAGCCGATCAGGCCAATGCCGCACTACGGATCATGCAGGCAGGAGGAGTTCAATAAGATGGCAACCATTCCGTTCGAAGTACGGCTCGCAGACATCCAGGCCCATGTTGTAGACATTTCCGATTTCAACGAGCGCGTGGTCGGCGCGTATAACAGCGGCCTCGCCGAGAGGGGCCTGCCCGCCGACGATCAATCGGCGCGCAGCGTGGTGCCGGCGGGCACGGGGGCCCTCCGCGACTTCAGCTATATCTCCCCCGACATCCCCGAATTCAACAGCGCAAACTGCGTGGGCTGCATGGACTGCGTCACGCAGTGTCCGGACACCGCCATTCTGGGCAAAGTGGTGGAGCCCGCCATCCTCGATCAGCACCTCGCGGGGTTCACCGACGACGGCGTGCGTCAAAACATGGCCGCGCAGTGGAGCGTCACCAACAAGTACTTCAACGTGCTTGAGAAAAAGGGCGTCGGAGGCGGCAAGTTCGGTATTTTTATCGATCCGACCAAGTGCAAAGGCTGCTGCGAGTGCGTGGATGCCTGCGGCGACCACGATGCCCTCAAGATGATCCGCAAGGACGACCAGAACATGAACTGGTACCGCATGGCCTTCGAAATGTACAAGTCCATGCCCGAAACCCCCGCCAAATTCATCAATGAGAAGGCCCTCTCGGACATGATGCTGGCCGAGCGCTCGCTGCTTTACGTGGGCGGGGCCGGGTCGTGCATGGGTTGCGGAGAAGCTACCGCGCTGCGCATGATGCTGGCCGCCACCGGCTTCCAATACGGTCAGGAAAACGTCGGCATCGTGGCGGCCACCGGCTGCAACACCGTCTACACGTCCACGTATCCTTACAACCCGTACCGCGTTTCGTGGACCAACTCGCTGTTCGAGAACGCGCCGGCCGATGCCATGGGAGTGCGCGCGCGCTGGGATCAAATGGGCTGGCAGAACAAGCGCCTGTGGATCATTGGCGGCGATGGAGCCATGAACGATATCGGCTTCCAGTCGCTCTCGCGCATGCTCGCCGCGGGCGCCGACATCAAGGTCATCGTGCTGGACACTCAGGTGTATTCCAACACCGGCGGCCAGGCGTCCACCAGTTCGTTCAAGGGCCAGGACGCCAAGATGAGCTACCACGGCTCGTCCATTTCCGGAAAGAAGGAGAACCGCAAGGAACTGGCCAACCTCTGCATGATGCACAAAGATGTTTATGTGGCCCAAACCACCTGCGCCCACATGAACCATTTCTATAAGGCGATCATGGAAGCCAACCAGTTCCCCGGACCCGCCCTTGTCAACGTGTTCACCACCTGCCAGCCGGAGCACGGCGTGGGCGACAACATGGCCGAACACCAGGCCAAACTGGCGGCCGATTCGCGCTCCTTCCCGGTGTTCATCTACGATCCGCGCAAGGGTAAGCGATTCAAGGAACGCCTCAGCCTGGTGGGCAACCCCAACGTCAAAGATGATTGGTACATTCATCCGAAGACCCGCGAACAAATCGATTTTGTGTATTTCGCGCGCACCGAGGGCCGGTTCGCGAAACATTTCGACAAAGACGGCAATCCCTCCGCGACCCTCCTGGCGACCCAGGAAGAGCGGCTCGAAAACTGGCATCTATTGCAGGAACTGGCGGGGATCCGGTAGCTGCGACCGAGAGGAAGGGAGGCGGGATATGATCCAGGTCGATAACCTTGCCGAAACGGCGGAAGAGCTCCGCCGGTGTGGCGTGGAGGCATGCCACGAAATTCTTTACGGTCCCCATGGCGGGCGGGAGGGCCTCGACATCGGCGAAGACTTCTTTCCGCTGTGGGAACTGGTGATACCCCAGAACCAGGAAGCCCTGACGCGATTGGATTTCGCGGCTATCAAGGCGCGCCGCGGCCCCGATTGGTCGGTGGACCCGCCCAGGTACGAAGCGTAGCGGAGATCGCATTGGTAAGATCATCGAGCCGGCGCGGATGCCCGGTCAACTGCTCACCGGTCATCAGGCGTGTTCCGGGTTGATGACGGCGAAGCCTTCCAGGGCCGCAATGTTACAGAGAACCTTGTCCGCGGCCACCAAGGCCTCTACCCCGATACGAAGCTGCACCTCTAATGCCACGGCAAGCTGGATCGCGTCCAAGGTCCGCAAGCCTTGCCGATCGCCGTATCGGATGATACTTGAGCTATGCGCCTGTACGGCCGGTGGGGTGAGGGCGGAGGCGCAGTGAACCATTTGGGGACCCCAAGAACATTGGGGTAAAACAGTAGTTCTGCCAAGATCGCAACTTCGCAGACCGACCCC
>JBKQPR010000009.1:0-7031 GCA_052144935.1 Bryobacteraceae bacterium | reverse complement strand
GGGCACCCCGCCTGCCCTCGGCCCTTGGCAGGCGGGGTGCCCTCTGGGCCCGCCTGCCCTACCAAGGAGCGTTTGTATGAAGATGATGTCGGCAGTGCTGCTGCTGGCCGGTGCCGCGTTCGCGCAGGAACCGTCCTCGAAGGGCGTGAACTCCCTGGCGAAGGAGCGCGAACTCGGGCAGTCATTGGCGGCCAAGCTGGACATCGCCCTGCCCCTCGTCCACGAGCCGAAACTCGATGCCTACATTGCGCAACTCGGCGCCGCGCTCGCGAAATACGCGGACTCTCCCTTCACCTATACTTTCACGTTGTACGAAGACCGGAGGCCGGGCGATCAGCGGCCGCAGGCTGGTTCCACGATGCCGTCCGCCGGGCCGGTCATGCCGCTGGATGCATTCCGGGGCCAGGCCGGAGAGCCGGTAGCCGTGGCGGGAGGACCGATCTTCATTCCGATGAGCCTGTTGGCCAGTGCCCCCAACGAAGCCGTATTCGCCTTCCAACTGGCGCACGCCATGGCGCATACAGCCTCGCGCCACCGGACCCGAATGGCGACTCGCACGGAGTTGATGGGGATCTCGACACAGGTAGCGCAAAACGCGCAAACGGCACAGAATATGCCAACCGGCCAGCGCGGACTGGCGATCCCCATGGGCTGGCTGGCCTTCTCTCGCGCGAGCGAGCGCGAGGCCGATTACGTGGCGGCCCAGATCGTGCATCAGGCGGGCTACAGCCCGGCAGCCATGGCGGCATACCTGAGCGGACAGCCGGATCCCAAGAACCCCGTCTTCTCGGCGCACCCCACCCCCAGCGACCGGGCCAAGGCGATTCGATCCCAACTTGAGAGGTTACCGCCAGCCACTTATACCGCCGCCACCGGCGGCTTCGACGAGGCCAAAGCCCTGGCCGCTCCCGTTCGCTGACTCGCGGGCCGACAGCACGCCGCACCCGCGTAAGTATTTGCCGTCCGGGCGAGACTATCTAAAACGTTAGTCCCACCGAGAGGTTTCGTCTTATGCGGCGCTATGCGGCGCCTCTGTGCCGTGTACGCTCGCCATCTGGAAGGCCCTTCCCGCGTTTCGCAGCGATGCCAGCGAACGGACTTGCGCGGCCCGCGTTTACTTGCGTCATTGACCCGGCCGACCCGGCCTGGTCTCTCGCTCCGCGGTGAACGCGCTCATCTACCGGCGATGCCCGCCACCGCCGCCTGCATGCCCGCCACCGCCGCCGCCTGCATGCCCGCCACCGCCACCGCCTGCATGCCCGCCACCGCCCGAGACCGCCGAATGACCTCCCGAGAAGCCTCCGCCCGAAGAGCGCGGCGCGGAATAACTCTGGCCACGGGGCGCGGAGTACGATCGCGGAGCGGAATAACTCTGACCCCGCGGAGCGGAGTAACTCTGACCCCGCGGCGCCGAGTACGAAGGCGCACCGCGGTAACCCTGCGCGGAGTTAGACCCGCGGTAACTCTGAGCCCCGTAGCCCGGCGATGCGGAGCGCGCGCCAGAATTCGGCGATGCCTGCCGGGAGGAGCCGGCATAACTATTGGTTGCCGCCCGGTTGCCGCTAGCGCCGCTACCGAACTGGCGCCATCCGCTGCCATTCGTTCCAGCAACCCCAGCGCCCCGGCCCGATCCGGCCATGCCCGCCCGATTGGCGCCACTGAACTGGCCGCCACTCCTTGCGCCGGCAGCATACCGGCTCGAGCCGTAGCGGGCCGCCACTGCCGCGCTGGAATAGGGAACGCCCATTCTATGGCTTGCATTAAACGCCCACGCCGCGCGTCCGCCGACGCCTAGAGCCCCAAATCCGCCCCCATATCCGCCGCGGAACCCATATCGATTGAAGAATCCCGTGTTGACATACAAACCGCCGCCGCCGAACCATCCAAGTCCCCAGCCCCAACCTCCCCAGCCTCCCCAGCCCGGGAAAAGCCCGCCGATATAGATGCCGGGACCCCAGCCGAAACCAAAGCCGAATCCGTAGCCCGGCGGGTACCACAGGTCGGGGTACGCGCCCCACACCGGAGGCCCGTAAACGTACTGAGGCTGGTAGACCGGAACGTAGATCACCTGCGGATTGGCCGGCTGGATCTCGATGGCGCTTTGGCCGTTTTGGTTGTCCGTGGTGACCACTTGTTGCGCCGTCGTCGCCAGCCTGCCGTTCGCCCGGGCTCGCGCCCTCATTGTCTGCACCGCGGCCATGACATCGGCCTGCTGGGCCAGGAAGGCGTTCCCAAGGTCGGTAGTCCATCGGATATCGTTGCCCAGCAGATTCAGCGCATCCGGAAATGCCACCAGCGCCTGGACGCTGGGGTCCCAGTTCTGTTGCCGGGCCGCGTCCATCAGTTGGGCGCCTTGAAGATTCCTATTCTGCGAAAGCCATTGCTTCACTTCGACAATCTCCAGCGGATACGTGCTGGCAGCCAGCACCTGACCGAGCAATGGATCGGGATAAAGCGCCACCGGCGCGACCAGGTTGTCCAACTGGTCGGGCGACAGTAACGGCGCGGCCTGTTGTGGGCCGGGCGGCAAAGCAGGAGGACCCGCCGCGTCCTGAGCAAAAGCTACGGGTAACAGAAGGAACAGCGCAACCGGGAGCATTGCGCCTGCCTTGCGAATTTTCGACTCGGCGCGGGTCATCATTTTACGCCTCCACCAACTTGGACGTACCGGACTGCCGCCGGGACTCCTGTATCTTGGGACACGGCCAAAGGTGCTGTTCCGCACGTACCGGCTTTGGACCACCCTGGCTAACTGACCCGGCTGACATCCGTCCAACGCTTTCAACCATCTCCGGGAGGTCTCCATGAGGCACTGGAAGTTCGCCCTTCGCTCGCTCAGCCGCCGGCCTGTGTTTGCGCTCACAGTCTTGGTTCTGTTGACCTTGGGCATCGGCGTCAACACGGCGCTGTTCTCCGTGGTCAACACTGTGCTTTTGCAGCCGCTGCCCTTTCCGCGCCCCTCGGAATTGGTCACGGTGATGGAGGCCAGCGCGGCCAAGAGTCAGAAGGAAAGCCTCATGGCGCCGGTGCGCATTGTGGAATGGAGCCGCATGAGCCGGACGTTCCAGGCCATCAGCGGCAGCTATTCCGAAAACGTCACCGATACCAGCATGTCGCAGCCGCAGCGCCTGGGTGGCCGCCGCGTGGCCGCGCGCTACTTCGATGTCTTCGGCATGCCGGCCCTGGTGGGCCGCACCTTCATGCCCGAAGAAGAAATCGCCGGCGGACCACTGGCGGCCGTAATCAGCTATGGTCTCTGGGTGCGCCGCTATGGCCTCGATCCGCGGATTACCAGCCGGCGCCTGATCGTCGCGGGCCAAGGTTACAGCATCGTGGGAGTCATGCCCAAGGCCTTCACCAGCGCGGCCATCGACGTGTGGCTGCCCGCGCAATTGCAGCCTTTCCTGATGCGGGAGCGGGGGGCGCGGTTCTATTCCGGGGTGGGGCGGATGAAGCCCGGAGTGACCTTCCGGCAGGCGCAGGCCGACCTGGCGAGCGTCGAAAACGCCTTGGGCGAACAATATCCGAAAACCGACCAAGGCTGGTCGGCGGTGGTGGGCGATTTCAAGGAAGCCCGCGTGGGCGATGCCCGCAAGCCGCTGGTGCTGTTATTCGGCGCGGTGGCGCTGCTGCTGCTCATCACGGTGAGCAACGTGGCCAGCCTGGTGCTGGCGCAACTCAAGGAACGCGAGCGAGAGCTGGCCATCCGCGCCTCCCTCGGCGCTACGCAGGCGCAGGTGGTGGCTTCGGTGATGCGGGAGATCGCCTGGATCGCGGCCGCGGGCGCCGTTTGCGGCTACGGTCTGGCGCGGTTCTCCATGAGCCTGCTGGCGAAGCTGTTCGCCGATACGCCGCGCATGGCCGAGCTGGCCATCGACTGGCGCGGGCTGGTCTTCGCGATGGCGGCCAGCCTCGTGGGCGCGGTGGCGTTCGGCCTGCTGCCGGCCATGCGCGCCACCCGCGCGGGAAACGCGGGCACGCTGATTCGCGCCGGCCGCGGAGTGGCAGGCCACCGGCAGCGGCTGCAGCGCGCGCTGATCGGCGGGCAAGTCGCTGTGACCATGCTGCTGCTGGCCAGCGCGGGCCTGCTGCTGCGCAGCTTCTACAATTTGAGCCACGTGGAGATGGGCTTCAATTCTTCGGATACTCTCGTGTTCCATGTGGGCGCCGGCTGGGCCGAAGATCGCGCCATGCTTGGGCGCATGCAGGAACAGCTCATCGCTGGCCTGGAGCGCATCCCCGGCGTGGAAGCCGCGGGCATGACCAACTTCCTGCCGGCCTCCGGCGCCACGCTGCGCAACAACATTACGCTCGAAGGCGCGGCGGCCACCGAAGAGACCGGCAACATGCCCACGGGCTACCGGTTGGTAAGTCCGGGCTATTTGCGGGCGCTGCAAGCCCCGCTGTTAGGCGGAAGCTGGTGCCCGGAGCTGAGAGCCAACGCGCCGCCCAGTGGACCCAGGATGATGGTCAACCGCCGCTTCGTGGAAGTCTATGGGCGGGGCCAGAACCTGATCGGCCGGCACGTAGGCTTCGGGGGGTACGGCGTGCCGCCGTGGGAGATTGTTGGAGTCATTGGCGACATGAAAGAGGATTCGCTGGCCGCTCCGGCTTATCCTTATGTCTACGCTTGCGCGGGGGGTGGGAACTGGCCCGACCCGGAGTACCTGGTGCGCACTGCGGGCGATCCGCATGGCGTCATGAATTCGATCCGCCAGGTGGTGCAAAACGTCGCGCCGGGGCGGGCGATTTTCGGCGTCCAGACCCTCGACGAAGCGCTCGATGCCACGCTCGACCGGCCGCGCTCGAATGCGCAGCTTCTGGCTCTTTTCGCGCTGGCCGCCATGACCCTCGCCGCCGTGGGACTCTACGGGCTGGTCACCCAGATTGTCAACTCGCGGCGGCGCGAGATGGGGGTGCGGATCGCGCTGGGCGCGGCGCCGGGCCAGATTGCCGGCTCGGTGGTGGCGAGCGCGGGACGCTTGATCGCGGCGGGCATTGCGATTGGCGCGGGCCTCACGGTGGTGCTGCAGCCGGTATTCCGCAATTTGATCTTCGGCGTCAGCCCGCTGGATGGGTTGAGCCTGGTATTCGCCGCGGCCCTGCTGGCGGCGGTCTCTACGTTGGCGGCGCTGGTTCCCGCGCGGCGCGCCGCGGCCATCGATCCCATGGAGTCCATGCGGGCGGAGTAGAGAAGCCGGCCCGGCCTCAGGAATGCCGGCGTCCGGTTCCACGCGAGAGGTGATCGAGTACGCCCCGCCCAGCCCCGTATCGCGGCCTTAGCAATGTCGGCGTCCGGTTCCACGCGCATGGAGTCCATGCGCGCGGAGTAGAGAAGCCGGCCCGGCCTCAGGAATGCCGGCGTCCAGTTCCACGCGAGAGGTGATCGCCCCGCCCAGCCCGGTATCGCGGCCTTAGGAATGCCGGCGTCATGTTCCGCGCGAGAGGTGATCGAGTACGCCCCACCCAGCCCCGTATCGCGGCCTTAGGAATGGCGGCGTCATGTTCCACGCAAGGGGTGATCGAGTACGCCCCACCCAGCCCCGTATCGCGGCCTTAGGAATCCGCCGTCATGTTCCACGCAAGGGGTGATCGAGTACGCCCCACCCAGCCCCGTATCGCGGCCTTAGGAATGGCGGCGTCCGGTTCCACGCGAGAGGTTCACGCGGCGCGCCGGCCGGCTTGCCCTGGCAGGGATGTGGCACTCGCCAGCCGGCGGCGGAGGTTGGCGCCTTGGCAGTGGCAGGAGTTTATGGCGAGCGTTCACTCGAGGCCGTTCAGGAAACTGAGCACATCCGCGATCTCGTCTTCATCCAAAGCCGGCGCCGCAAGCCGGGGCGCATTGGCCTGGGTGGACAATCTCATCGCACCCTTGACCAGTCTGGCGTGAAATGCCTTCTCGTCTAAAAGCTTGTGGCCGACGCGAAGCGCCGGCCCAGACTGGGTCCCTTCGCCGAGCGCTCCATGACACTGGGCACAGCCATTCTCCTGGAATATGAATCGCCCGGCGAGCGGCGAAGGGGCAGACCTGATCCGGCTATTCTGCTTCCGCGCCTCCTTCAGGTTCGCGCGCAGAATGCGGAATTCCCTCGTCTCAAGCTGAAACCGGTCGGACATGAGATCGTCCACCGTAAAGGCCGGCTCAGCCACCCCATCCGAGCCGTGCCGCGTGGTTCCCGCAAAGACGTGGAATAGCTCGTGCGCCAGAACGCGACCGATCGCCCTGCCGAAGACCGATTCGCGGTGGCGCCCATCCATGCGCATCAGGTTTCTCCGCAGAAAGGTGCGAATGCGGTCGCAGTCCACTTCCGCGAACGGAATTACCTCTCCGCTGGAGATATGCGTGATTCCGAGCGGGCCCGATATCGTCAGGGGGACCAGCAGATTTGCGGGGCTGCAGTTCCCGCGGAAGGTGATGACCGCCAGTTGCCTGGCTCCTTCACTGTCCGGCGGGCTGTCCAACGGCCGCCATTCGAAGGGGAATCCCAGCGGGGCCATGATACTGGCCACCTCCCGCCGTATGGAATCGAACACCAGTGGCGATGGCTGGGGTTGGAAATGTGTGAAGATGACCACTGGCGCGACCGCGGCCTGGCCAAGCGCCGGCAACGCGGCCAGCGCGAGGCAACCAAGAAAATACGACATGGTACTTTCCGCTCCTATTATCTTAATTAATTTGAGCGGCCGTTCGCATCCCCCGGTAGGGTAGCGTCCTAAAGTTAACTTTCAGGCACTACCGATCCCCCCTCTGGTGGGTGCATGCCCTGGCGCTTTGGCCAGCCTTAGGCGCTTGGGCCAGCCTCTGGCGCTTGGGCCAGCCTCTGACGCTTGGGCCAGCCCCTGGCGCTTGGGCCAGCCTCTGACGCTTGGGCCAGCCCCTGGCGCTTGGGCCAGCCTCTGGCGCTTGGGCCAGCCTCTGCCGCTTGGGCCAGCCTCTGGCGCTTGGGCCAGCCTCTGGCGCTTGGGCCAGCCTCTGGCGCTTGGGCCAGCCTCTGGCGCTTGGGCCAGCCTCTGGCGCTTGGGCCAGCCCC
>JBKQPR010000008.1:0-43330 GCA_052144935.1 Bryobacteraceae bacterium | reverse complement strand
GAAACAAGAATATCGACTGTTGGAAACAAAGGGGTTATACGTACGTGTTCTTGGTCCCGAAAATGGCACGGTCGAAGGCACTGTTTCCTTCCCCACCAGACTGGGGCCCGCCCCAGTCAAGATGCTCTGCGGTGAGAAGCTCTGCCCCCCCGGCCCTCCCCGGTTGTTCTACCATGGACAGGTAGAACCGCCCAGGATCGCACCATGCCGGACCGCCATCTGCCAGCGCGCGCGCCCCGTTGGTTGCCACTGTTTATGGCGCTGGCTTGCTCCGCCCCGGCGCTGGCCGCCGGCCAAGCGGCGGATCTGGCCCGTGACATCCGCGAGAACACGTTCGACCCCCAGGAGTGCTATCGCGTCCGCGATCTCCGGCTGGTGAAGGAAGACATCCGCATCTACCTGACCGATGGCCACCTCATCTTCAGCAAGCCGGTGGCCGGGCGGCGCTACGCCGCGATCTTCACCGCCGACGTCGAGGGCGGCGATGGCGAGGTAATCCTGCTGCCGCCCGATCGCGCCGAACGTAGCTCGCTGGCGGCCTACCTCGATAGCCCCAACCTGGACGAGCATTTCCGCTCCGTCCTGCTGCTTTTCACCGGCGACGACTATGCCGTTTTGAAGGCCCAAATGCCCGCCGCCGGCCCGGCCAACCGCAACACCCCCGAACTGGGCCCCGGCATGGCGGAGCAATGGAATTCCGTGCTGCGCAACGTCGGCGCCAGCTACCAGACGCGCCTCACGCTCGACCTGCTCGGGAGCCCCGGTTTCGACCCGGGCCTGTTGGTGGGCGTGTTCAATAGCCCCAAAGCCGGCAATTTCGACCTGGTGTACGATCCCCAGTCCTCCGAGCAGATTGCCGCCGGACAGGTGACCACGCGCGATAACCGGCTGTACTTCGATACCTGGGCCAGCTTCGTGGCCAGATCGCTGCGCGGCGAGCGCGCCCCTTCCGCCCGGCGTCTGACGTTGAGCGATTTTCGGATCGAAAGCACGCTGGCGCCCGACCTCACCCTGAGTTGCATCACGCGCGTGAAGGTGAAGCCGATGGTGGACGGGATCACGGTTGCCCCATTCGAGATCGCGGGCCAGATGCAAATCTCCGCGGCCACCGTCGACGGGCGCCCCGCCGAGGTCTTCGAAGGCGAGTCTCTGCGCGCCAACCTGACCCGCGGCGGCAATCATCTCTTTCTGGTGCTGCCCGCGGAACCGCTGCGCTCCGGGCGCGAGTACGAATTCGAGTTCCACCATTCCGGCAAGGTGATCGAGGACGCCGGAGACCGCGTCTTCTACGTAGCCGCGCGCGGAAACTGGTATCCCACCCACGGCTTTCAATATGCCACCTTCGATCTGCTCTTCCGCGGCCCCCGCGACCTGGACCTGGTCAGCGCCGGCGACGTGGTGGAAGACCGCCTCGAGGGCGATTTGCGGGTGATCCGCCGCCGCACCTCGGCGCCCATCCGCGTGGCCGGCTTCAATCTCGGCAACTACAAGCACGCCCGCGTGGAGCGCGGCGGCTACGTGGTGGATGTATGCGCCAACCGCACCCTGGAACAGGCCTTGCTGCCGCGGCCCACGTTGCTGGCCCCGCCGGCGCCGCTGACCGTTTCGCGCCGCCGCTCCACTACCGTTCCCGACACCTCTACGGCCCCCCCCGATCCCTTGGCGCGCCTCGAGAGTCTGGCCTTGGACGTAGCTGCGGCGCTGGAGTTCATGGCCGCCCGATTCGGGCCGCCGGCGCTCCCGCACATCACCGTTTCGCCGATTCCCGGAACCTTTGGCCAGGGCTTTCCCGGCCTGCTCTACCTTTCGACGCTCTCTTACCTGAAGAATCTCACCCGCGCCACTAACGTCAATGAAACCCAGGAAATCTTTTTCGCCGATCTGCTGCAGGCTCACGAAGTGGCCCACCAATGGTGGGGGAATCGCGTTTCGGCGGCCACTTACCGGGATTACTGGCTGATGGAAGCGCTGGCCAATTACTCCGCGCTCCTGTTCCTCGAAAAGACTAAGGGAGAGCATACCGCCGACCTGATGCTGGACTCCTACCGCTCCCAGTTACTGGCCACCGGCGCGTCCGGCAAGACGGTGGAGTCGGCCGGTCCGATCGTATTGGGGACCCGCCTGGAGAATTCCATCGAGCCGCGGGCGTGGCGGGAAATTACTTACGGCAAAGGAACCTGGATTATGCAGATGCTGCGCCGCCACATGGGCGACGAGCGTTTCTTGTCCATGTTGTCCGCGATTCCCAAACGTTACGACCGCCAGACCATCTCTACCGAACAGTTCCGCGAGTTGGCCGCCGGATTTCTGCCTCCGAAATCGGACGATCCGCGCCTGGAAGCTTTCTTCGAGCAATGGGTTTACGGCACCGGCATCCCTACGTTGAAATTGAGCTACACGGTGACCGGGAAGGCGCCCGCCCTGAAGCTGGCCGGCACCCTGACCCAAAGCGGCGTGGACGAAGATTTCACGGCCCTGGCCCCGGTGGAGATTCAACTGGCGCGCGGCAGCACGATTACCCGCTGGGTTCGTTCCGCCGCCGCGCCGGTCGCCTTCACCGTGCCGCTCACGCAAGTGCCGCTGAAGGTGACCCTCGATCCGCACCGGGCGGTGCTGCGGCGGTGAGAGGTATTACAAGAGATCAGGTCTTCGCGCGCCGCGATTTTTTTTGTGGGGCAGGCGATCGCCTCCTGCCGCCTGCCACCGGTGCAGTGCAGCGCCTGTGCTATGTGGGGCAGGCGCTTTCGCCTGCCAACCGCGCGCTAGGGCGGCCTGGCTTGGCCTCCTCCGTCCGCCCGGGGCTGTGCCTAAGCGGGCTGGCGAGGTGCTATCTTGGCGAAAGATGAACGCGAGACATGGATAACCAATTCTTCGAACGGCCGATTCTCAACTCTCCGTATGCCGACCCAAAACGGCACTGGGAGCTTGACGAGCAGGGCCAGCCGACGCTACGGATTATCGAGAACCGGCGCCGGGCCGAGTTCATCACGCCCATTCCGAAGCCGCGGAAGCGCAAGGGCAAAGCGGATCAGCAGGACTTGGTTTTTGACGAGGGCAAAGGACTCTCGACCGAAGAGCAACAGTACGATCAGACTTCCGTCATTAACGAACTCCGGCATCACGTGAACCTGTGGCGCAACCGGCAGAATCCCAATGACTGGCACGTCACGCCCGAAACTGCGCGTCTCCTCCAGCACTGGCGGCATCACAACTTCACCGGTATCCGGCCGTTCTTCTGCCAGATTGAGGCCGTTGAGACCGCCATCTGGCTCACCGAAGTTGCCCAGAAAGCCGGACCCGGCAAAGGATTCCTGGAGCACCTTGCCAACGCCAATCACGACGCCAACCCGGAGATCATGCGTCTGGCCTTGAAGTTGGCGACAGGTGCAGGCAAGACCACCGTGATGGCGATGATCATCGCCTGGCAGACGATCAACGCCGTGCGCCGGCCCGGCAGCACGAAATTCACGCGCGGCTTCCTGGTAGTCTCGCCCGGCCTGACAATTCGCGACCGCCTGCGCGTCCTTCAGCCCAACGATCCCGACAGTTACTACGAAAGCCGGGAATTGGTCCCTGGCGACATGCTTGGCGATCGATTGATTGACTCAGTGACCGCGCAGGCGACGGCGTAAGGAACCAGCATGGCCACGAAATCGACACCGGAGAAACCCAAGACCGTGGAAACGCTCACCCATGAGGAGGCTTCGCGCAAGAACATTCCCACCGCCGAGTTCCAGTCCGTGATGCACAAGGACGAGCAGACTCCGATTCGGGTGGCTTATGCGCGCCGCAACCGCGACCTGGACCCGCAACTGGTCTGGCGCGGCAAGGATGAGCAGGACTGGTCGGATCTGGTGACCCATGCGCCGCCGCTGTACATCCAGGAAAAGGTGCATCCCAAGGTTCTGATTGACGACTTGCTGCGCCGCAGCAAAGCCGATCGGGAATCCGACGAAGATCAGTTCAACCTCTTCGCCGATTTCAATGGGCTGCCGGACACTGACGCGAAGACCGAGTTCTACCAGCACGACGCCAACTGGAGCAATCGCATGATCCTCGGCGACAGCCTCCAGGTGATGGCGTCTCTGGCGGAACGGGAGGGGCTCCGTGGGCAGGTGCAGTGCATCTACATCGACCCGCCGTATGGGATCAAGTTCAACTCGAACTTCCAGTGGTCGACTACGAGCCGGGATGTCAAGGACGGTGCCACCGACCACATCACCCGTGAGCCGGAACAGGTAAAGGCGTTTCGGGATACGTGGCGCGACGGGCTCCACTCCTATTTAACTTATCTGAGGGACCGGCTTACGGCTGCTCGCGATCTCCTCGCTCCCGCTGGATCGCTGTTTGTACAGATTGGCGACGAGAACCTCCATCGGATCCGAGCCTTGTTAGACGAGGTGTTTGGGGCCCAGAACGCCTGCGGCGTGATTACGTTCCGCAAAACCTCAAGCGCAAATAGTCCGCAGGCCAGGGTGAATGTGTTGGCCTCCGTCACAGACTATATTCTTTGGTATGCCCGCGACCTTGAGAGAGTTAAGTACCGCCAGCCCTACATTCGGAAAGAGTACGCTGGTGACGGCGGCGGCCAGTACCGCTGGATTCAGGAGGAAGACGGCACAGCCCGCGCGATGACCTCGGGAGAAGCGGACGTCGAGGATCTCTTAAAGCGCGGCGCGAAGGTGCTACGACCGGACACCTTGTCTTCTACCGGGTACAGCGCGGCGCTGTCGTCCGCATTCGAGTTCCGGACTCGGTCTTTCGAGTTGCCTCCTAACACTCACTGGAAGACCACGAGCAGCGGGCTCGCTGCGCTGAGGCGGGCGGACCGAATTATCCCGATCGGGAAGCGCCTTTACTATAAGCGGTTCATTGATGATTTCGGCGTATTTCCACTCACTAACATCTGGACTGACGTGGGGAGTAGCGGATTCTCGGACCAACGGGTGTACGTTGTGCAGACCGTCAGCCGTGTCGTTGAGCGCTACGTTCTGATGGCCACCGACCCTGGCGACCTCGTCTTGGACCCGACCTGTGGTTCTGGCACAACTGCTCATGTTGCTGAACAATGGGGTCGGCGATGGATAACGATTGACACCTCCCGCGTCGCGCTGGCGCTAGCTCGTGCCCGTATCATGGGCGCCCGGTATCTCTACTACCTCCTCGCCGACAGCCGGGACGGCCAACTAAAGGAAGCCGAGGTCACACAGTCGGTTCCGTCCGAGTCTCCCACCCACGGCGACATCCGCCAAGGCTTCGTATACGAGCGCGTGCCCCACATCACGCTCAAGTCCATTGCCAACAACGCCGAGATCGACGTGATCTGGGAGAAGTTCCAAGGGACGCTCGAACCGCTACGCGAGCAGCTCAACTCGGCCCTCAAGCAGAAGTGGGAAGAATGGGAAATCCCTCGCGAGGCGGATGAGAAGTGGTCAGCACCAGCGAGGAAGCTGCACGCCGAGTGGTGGCGACAGCGCATCGCGCGCCAGAAGGAAATCGATGCCTCGATCGCCGCCAAAGCCGACTTCGAATACCTCTACGACAAACCGTACGAAGATAAGAGAAAGGTCCGTGTCGCAGGACCGTTCACAGTCGAAAGCCTCTCGCCGCACCGCGTGCTGGCAGTCGATGACAACGACGAATTGATCGATAGCCTTGCCGCATCGGTAGGCGGAGACGAGCAGGATTTCGTCCGGATGATCCTGGAGAACCTGAAAACCGCCGGCGTGCAGCAGGCGCACAAGGAAGACAAGATCACCTTCTTGTCGATCGCGCCGTGGCCGGGCGCCCTCGTCAGCGCCGAGGACCGGTATATCGAGGGCGGCAAAGAATCCGGCGCTGAAAAGCGCGCCGCCATCTTCATCGGCCCGGAGTTCGGTACCGTGTCCCGCCCTGATCTGGTCGCCGCCGCCCGCGAGGCCGGCGACGCCGGATTCGATGTGCTGATCTCCTGTGCCTTCAACTATGACGCCCATTCCTCGGAGTTCAACAAGCTCGGGCGCATTCCGGTGCTCAAGGCGCGCATGAACGCCGATCTGCACATGGCTGACGACCTGAAGAATACCGGCAAGGGCAACCTGTTCGTCATCTTCGGCGAGCCGGACATTGAGATACTCCCCGTGCAGGGCGGGCAGATACAGGTCAAGGTCAACGGAGTGGACGTGTTCCATCCCAACACCGGCGAGGTCCGCAGCGACGGCGCCGATGGGATCGCCTGCTGGTTCATCGATACCGACTACAATGAGGAGAGCTTCTTCGTCCGCCACGCCTATTTCTTGGGCGCCAACGATCCGTACAAAGCGCTCAAAACTACGCTGAAGGCCGAGGTCAACGAAGAAGCCTGGGCCACGCTGAACAGCGACACCTCGCGGCCGTTCAAGAAACCCGCTTCCGGGCGCATCGCTGTGAAGGTCATCAACCACCTTGGCGACGAGGTGATGAAGGTGTTCAAGGTGGTGTGAATGACGAGTAATGAGGCTACAGCGCCAGGACCCTGGCAGAATGGTGAGCAGGCATGATCACTCGATTGACCCTCCGCAACTTCAAGAGCGTGGGTGAACAGGTCTACAACTTTACCGGGTTCGATCTGCTGGTTGGGCGCAACAATAGCGGCAAGAGCACGGTGCTCCAAGCGCTGGCGATCTGGCAGTTTTGCGTGGAAGAGTTCCACCGGTCCAAGCGCACCGGCTCCAAGGGCATCCAGGTGGTGCTGCCGAACTTCACCGCGTTGCCTGTGCCGGAATTCAGCCTCCTGTGGAAGGATAAAACGGAGCGGCACTGGCCCCTGGTCGACGGCAAGAAGAAGCAGGCATACATCCTGATCGGCATTCGTGTGGAATGGATGCGGGCCTCGGGCGAGACCGGCTCGTTCGGCGTGGAGCTGCGCTATCATTCTTCACAGACTATTTACGCGATTGCCAGCGATGGTTGGGAGAAATTCCGGGAGTGCGAGCGACAGGGAGACCTGCCGAAGATCGCTTATGTCCCGCCATTTTCCGGCCTGGAGCCATCGGAGAAATGGCTCGATGAAGCCCCCATCCGCCAGCAGGTGGGAAAGGGCCAGCCTGGGAGCGTGTTGCGCAACTTGCTGTTGCGGGTGCGGTCTGCTCCTCCCAATGGGGCAGATGGGCGCGCTGTCGGGCGGCATACAACTCCAGCGGACTGGCGAGAGCTGGCAGCCATTATCAAGCGCTGGTTTTCGGTCGAGATTGATGAGCCTGGATACGATTCGGCCAAGGACGTCTACATCACCGTCGAGTACCGCCAGAACGACAAGGACTACGACATCATCGCAGGAGGGAGCGGATTCCACCAAACGTTGACCCTGCTGGCGTTCTTGTACGGGTACGGGTACCGGCCTACCACGATCCTGCTCGACGAGCCGGATGCCCACCTGCACGTGAACCTGCAACGCGAGATCCTCGATTACTTCAAGCGGAAGTCGGCTGAGAGAGGCACTCAGTTCCTGATCGCCACGCATGCGGAGGAGTTGGTGCGGGGCGTGGATGCCAGTCAGATCGTCTCCCTGCTCCACCGGGTGCCCAAACGCGTTCAGTCGGCGCCCGACGTGCTGCGGGCGATGGCGGAAGTCTCCAACGAAGAGATCGCGCGACTGATGGGCTCGCCTTATATCCTGTACGTGGAGGGGGAGAGCGACGAGCGCATCCTGCGCGCCTGGGCCGATCCGTGCGGCGCCCAGGCCTCCATGGACAAGATCTGTTTCAAGCCGATGGGTGGCGGTGGCAAGCAGAATATGAAGGACCGCGCGGACGAGCATTTTGCCGCATTGAAGCACATCATCCCGGAAGTGTCCAGGCTGATGCTCTTCGACTACGATGAAAGCGCCGCCTACCATCCGGATCCGGATAACCCCGCGCTGTTCGAGTGGAAGCGTAAAAACATCGAGAACTACCTTCTGGTACCCGATGCGTGGAGGCGCTCCGCGCTTCGATTCAGCGAGGGGGAGCTGTTTGTGCAGCCGGTCACACAGGTGATCGACGAGTTTTTTGCAGGCCAGAACTTGACCTTGCCTCCTGGAAGGACCTGGCGAAACGTCAGCGCGAACGTGTTCACCGTGGTGAACGGCAAGCGAATTCTGTTCGAGGACGATAACTCGCTTTTCCATCAGCTTCGGAATGGCTCCCCTTCGGTGGAACTCATTCGGGAGCAGATCGCTGTCAATATGACCGCCGACGAAATTCACGAAGATGTGCATCAGTTCATGGCCAAGCTGGTCTCGCTGACCGGAACTCAAGGAATGCCGGCGTAGAAGATGGAATTTCGTATTGCCGACACCTTTACGGACAGCCTCGCCAAGCTCACCGGCGACGAGCAGAAGGCGGTAAAGACCGCGGCCTTCGATCTCCAGTTGAACCCGGCTCATCCTGCCCTGCAGCTCCACAAGATCGAGAAATCGAAGGATCCTCACTTCTGGTCGGTTCGCGTGAGCCTCAGTGTCCGGCTGATCGTCCACAAAACGGGAACCAGCCTCTTGCTTTGCTATGTCAACCACCACGACGAAGCCTACCAGTGGGCGCAGCGGCGCAAGCTGGAAACCCACCCGAAGACGGGCGCGGCGCAACTGGTTGAAGTGCGGGAGACGGTTCAGGAAATCACCATCCCCCGGTACGTCGAGGTGGAGCGGGCGGCGCCACCAAAGCCGCTCCTATTCGCGGATATCCCCGACGATCGGTTGCTGAGCTACGGTGTCCCGCCCGAATGGCTCGCCGATGTGCGCCACGCCAATGAGGACACGGTGCTGGAACTGGCCGGACATCTGCCCACCGAGGCGGCGGAGTCCTTGCTGGACTTGGCTACCGGCGTGACGCCGCAGGCTGCCCAGCCCGTTGCCCCCGGGCCGGATCCATTTAAGCATCCCGATGCGCAGCGCCGGTTCCGCGTGATGAGCAACCTCGAAGAACTGGAGCGCGCCCTCGACTATCCCTGGGAGAAATGGACGGTCTTCCTGCATCCCGCGCAACGCCAGTTGGTGGAACGGGATTACAGCGGCCCCGCGCGCGTTTCAGGTTCGGCGGGTACGGGAAAAACCATCGTGGCGCTGCATCGCGCGGTCTTTCTCGCCCGCGCCAATCCGGACGCCCGGGTTTTGCTCACCACCTTCTCCGATACCCTGGCGAATGCTCTGGGAACGAAACTGCGACGTTTGATCGGCAACGAACCGCGCCTTGGGGAGCGTGTGGAAGTGTATTCTATGGCCGCGATTGGCCGGCGGCTGTACGAGTTGAACTTTGGCCGCCCGCAGATCGCATCCCGTGAAAAGTTGCGAGGTCTTCTGGAAGAAGCGGCCGCAGCGATCGAGGGTAACAAATTCTCCTTGCATTTCCTGATTACCGAGTGGGAGCAGGTGGTTGACGCATGGCAACTGGGAACCTGGGAGGCCTACCGGGATGTAACGCGCTTGGGGCGCAAGACGCGGCTGAAAGAGAATCAGCGCGTCGTGCTCTGGTCCATTTTCGAGCGCGTCCGGGCCGGCCTGAGCGCCAAGGGGCTGGTCACGTACTCCGGCCTGTTCAGCCGGCTTGCATCGATGTTTGCAGAAAACGCGCGTACGCCTTTCGACTTCACCGTGGTCGATGAGGCGCAGGATGTCGGCGTCGCGCAACTGAGGTTCCTTGCCGCCCTGGGGGCCGGCCACCCGAACCGGCTCTTCTTTGCCGGCGACCTGGGCCAGCGCATCTTCCAGCAGCCGTTCTCGTGGAAGGCACTGGGCGTCGATGTTCGCGGACGCTCCTCCACGTTACGGGTCAATTACCGGACCTCGCACCAGATCCGAATGCAGGCCGACCGGCTTCTGGGCCCCGAATTGTCGGACGTGGACGGCGTCACGGAGGGACGCAAGGGCACCATCTCCATGTTCAACGGACCGCAGCCGGACATCCTGGCGTTCGAGAAGCAGGAAGACGAAATCAAGGGCGTCGGCCAGTGGCTCCGGGCAAAGGCCGCAGAGGGCGTGGTGGCTCACGAAGTGGGCATCTTCGTTCGTTCCGCCGCTGAACTGGACAGGGCGCGCGCGGCGGCACAGGATGCCGGGATCCCCTTCCAGGTGCTGGACGAAAATGTCGAGACAACCAGTGGGCGCGCTTCAATCAGCACCATGCACCTCGCCAAGGGTCTGGAATTTCGCGCCGTGGTGGTAATGGCGTGTGACGATGAGATTATTCCGCTGCAGGAACGGATCGAGACGGTCGCCGACGACGCGGATCTGGAAGAGGTCTACGACACGGAACGGCACCTCCTTTACGTTGCCTGCACCCGTGCGCGGGACCATTTGCTGGTGACAAGTGCCGGTCCGGCGTCAGAATTCCTGGATGATCTGCGGAAGTGAGGGCTGGCGCTTGTCAGTGGGCTGGTTCCCCGCCCCGCCAATGCCACCGAACGGCGCCAAGGAGCCGCGGTCGAAGAGCAATGGCGCCGGGCGTTATCATTGGCCTTAACCGGCCTTGACCCTTTAGAACCAATGGTGAAAAGAATCCCGCCCGCCGAACACCCGGCGGTATCAGCGGAGCTTGTCGCTCGCCGAATCTATATATATAATCCGTGGCCACAGGGTCGTGATTGACAGCGACTTGGCCGAGATCTACCAGGTAGAAACCAAGGCCCTCAACAGAGCGGTGAAGCGCAACAGCAATCACTTCCCCGAGGATTTTATGTTTCAACTCACCGATTTTAGAACATCACCCCGCCTCGTGCCGGTCAGCCAACCCGCGTCTGGAGAAGTGCCGAATCGATGCCGCGAATCTTGTCGAACTCGGAGTCCCAGAACGATGGCGACTTCATGCTGTCCAGGTAGGCCTGCGAGTAATGGAAGGATTTCCAGACCTCTTCCTTATACCCGAAAAGCCGGTCCTTCTGTTGCGGGGCACGCACGTCGAGAATCCCGCCGGCAACTCCGCCCCGGAAAATCATCTCGAACCAGTGGCCGGCTTGCTCATCCGGGATCGGCCCCATGCGTTCCGCCAGGTTGGCCAACACCGACGGATACCGGTCGAACCCGTCGGTGGCGATCGTCACCACGTTGTCCGCAGGGCCGAGTCCGAGGAAACCGGCCATGCGGATCGCACCGAGGATGTTGCAGATTCCTGAAATGCCGAACAGGCCCCGCAGGCGGTGCAAGGACGCCTCGGGCAGTCCGAGAATTCGTTCCAGCAGGGGCTGGCGGCGCTCCAGGAGTTCCAGGCCCATCACGCAGTCGTCGTCGTGGAACAAGGCCACGTAGTCGGTGGTCAGGACGTTGTGAATGAGCGTGACCATTTTGTCGCCGATGCCTTCGATGCGATGTGTGCCGCGCCCGCAGTTGAACAGGGTCGAGCACTCTTTGGGCTCTAGCGCGCAGACCACCGCTTCGGGAAACCGGGCCTTGATTTCATCCCCCGCGGCCAGCGTGCCGGCCGATCCCGGAGCGGCCACAAATGCGGCCACCCGGCCGTTGCCATGCGGCCGCGCCGCCTCCAGCGCGCTCCGGCCCGTGACATAACGGTGGAAGCGGTAATTCGGAAGCAATTCGAACTGCGCCAGGACCTTGTTGCGGGGGTCCTTCTTATATACCTCGGTGCGCTCCAGGACCAGGATGACATCGCTCTCCGATCCGGGCGTGAGGTCCAGTTGGCCGCCATACTGGCGGATCCGCTGGTAGCGCTCCGCGCTCATCTGCTCGGGCATGATCACAACCGCGGAGTACCCCTTGAGTCGCGAGACGTAGGCCGTGCCGATGCCGAAGTTGCCGGTGGATGGGCCGATGATGGTGTTCGCTCCCGGCCGGATTTCGCCCGCCAGCTCGCCCTCCATGAGGGTAGCGTACGCGGGCCCGACCTTATGGCTGCCGGAGGGAAAGTGCCGGCCGGCGAGCACCAGAATGTTGGCACGCACGCCGGTCAATTCGCGGGGCAGCGTCTCGCAGCGGATCGCCCCGCCGGGGTCCCTCCAGGTGATGCCGAACAGGTTGGCGGGGTCCAGCTCGCCGGTGGGCCGTGGCCAGGGCGCGGGATTCAGCATTTCTTCGTATGTCGGTCCGGGAATCAAGGTCGGCATAAATCTTCGAATCTCCTCCATAGGGATCGAGCTTGCAAAGCGGCCTTTTCGGCAACCATGCGCTCGTCAACCGTGACGCATTGCCGATTCCGCACGACGAATCGTCCGTTTACCATGAGCGAGTCGATGGGCGCGTTCGAAATGCCGAACAGCAGGTGGCCGAAGAGGTTGTCGCGGCTGAGGGGGGTGGGCGGAAAATAATCTACCAGGATGAGGTCGGCCTTCGCGCCGGTCTCGATGCGGCCGATGTCCATGCCCCATATCTTGCGCACGATGGCGCGGTTGTTCAAAAAGGCGGCGGCATAGGCCTCGGCGGAGCCCACGCGCGGGTTGGCCAGGCGCTGTTTCTGCAGGTGAAACGCGGTCTTGAATTCGTCCCACATCCGCGCGGTGTAGCCGTCGGATCCCAGCCCGACCAACACGCCGCGCCGCATCATCTCGATCAGTTTGGCGATACCGACAGCGTTGTTGCAGTTGGATTGCGGATTGTGGACGACGTTGACCTGGCGCCGCGCCAGGCTGGCGATATCCCTTCCGGTGACGTGCAGGCAGTGCGCGGCCAAGGTCTGGGCGTCGAGCACGCCGAATTCGCCGAGCCGCCGCACGGCCCCGGAATCGCACCGGTCCTCCGCCACGTGGATGTGGAAGCCGGCGCGGAGCGATTGGTTGGCCTCAATGCAACTTCGCAGCGTGCGATCACTGAGCGTAAACGAGGCGTGCAGGCCGAAACCGGCGGCGATCAGGCCGTCATGGCCGCGGTTGCGGACCCGTTCGATGAAGCGGACATTTTCACGAATCGCATCCGCCGCCTTACGCGCGCCGTGGCGGTCGGAGGTTTCGTAGCTCAGCGCGCCGCGCAGACCGGCTTCGCGGAAGGCCTGCTCGATACGGTCCAAGCTTCCCGCGCAGGCATTGGGGCTGGAGTGATGATCGATCAAGGTGCCCACACCGCATTTCGCCGAATCGATGAGTCCCACCAGCGCGCTGTAGTAGACGTCATCCTCGTTCAAAGCGCAATCCAGGCGCCACCAGAGCTTGCGCAGGATTTCCAGGAAGTTCTTCGGCGGCCGGCCGGGCAGGGGCATCCCACGGGCCAGCGTGCTGTAGAGATGGGTATGACAGTTGATCAGGGCGGGCATCAACAGCCGGCCGCGGGCATCCACGGCCTGGCCATCGGGCGGATCCGGCTGCCCGGCCTGGCTTACCGCGCCAATGGTTCCATCTTCACGGATCTCGACGCTGCCGGAGTCGAGTACGCGATTGGCGCCGTCGAAGGTCAGGATGCGCGCATTGGTGAGGATCATGGCCACGCCTGTACAATGTGTGTCCCGCCGCGGCCCTCCACGGCCCGTGCGACGTGCTCGGTGGAAGTGATGATGCACTCTCCGCCGCTGCGCTCGACGAACTGGATGCCGGCTTCGA
Source organism: Bryobacteraceae bacterium (assembly GCA_052144935.1). Lineage (GTDB taxonomy): Bacteria > Acidobacteriota > Terriglobia > Bryobacterales > Bryobacteraceae > JOPF133. The sequence goes on along the minus strand of JBKQPR010000008.1, from coordinate 29,860 downwards.
TCTTGGGCCCCATCGATCCGGGCGGAAACTCGCCTGCCGCCAACCAGTCACGGGCTTCGCCGATGGTGATGCGCCCGAGCCATTGCCGGTCCGGTCTGCCGAAGTGGATAGCGGCCTGCTCCACCGAGGTCACGATCACCAATTTGTGCGCGCCGATGTTGGCCGCCAGCAGGCTGGAGGCAAAGTCTTTATCGACCACTCCCTCTACCCCGGCGAGCCGCTCGCCCTGCCAGGTCACCGGAATGCCGCCGCCGCCGCAGGCGACCACCACCACTCCGGCATTCACCAGGCCGGCGATGGCCTCCTGTTCCAGAATGGCGATCGGGCGCGGAGAAGGGACCACGCGGCGAAAACGGCCCGGCTCGATCTCGCGGATCGCCCAGTGGGGCCGCTCGGCCTGCATCCGAGCGGCCTGCTCGCGGCCGTAAAACTCGCCGATCGGCTTGCTGGGGTGAGTGAAATCCGGGTCGCCTGAATCCACCAGCACCTGCGTAATCACCGTGGCCACGCTGCGCCGGATGCCTTCCCGGCGGAACATCTCGCAAGCCAGCCGCTGGATCATGTAGCCCATTCCGCCCTGCGAATCGGAGACGCAGGTGTCCAGCGGCAGGCGCGGCACACGCCGCTCGCCCTCTTCCACGCGGATCAGGATATTGCCGATCTGCGGTCCGTTGCCGTGCGTGATGACCAGGCCGCAGCCGCTGCGGAAGAGCGCCTTGAGGTGGTCCAGCGTCTCGGCGGTGTGCTCGAACTGCTGCGGGATCGTTCCCGGCTCGCCGGGCCGTGTGATCGCATTGCCACCGAGGGCGATTACGAGTGTGTCCGGCACGCGCCCAACCCTCCGCGCGGGCGCCGTTTCACCGCAGAGGCGCAGAGGACGCAGAGGCTTCGCAGAGAAACCCTTCTATGGTCTTCTCCGCGCTTCCTCTGTGCTCTCTGCGCCTCTGCGGTGAAATCCGCGCCCTCACACCTCATACTCAATCTCGCGATCGGCCATGGTGAGCGCCATGATCGCTTTGGCAGTGTGCAGGCGGTTCTCCGCTTCGGCATACACCACCGATTGCGGTCCATCGATGACGTCATCGCTGACCTCGTTGCCGCGATCGGCCGGCAGCGGGTGCATGTAGAGGCAATCGGGCCTGGCCCGCGCCATCCTCCCGGCGTCGCAGATCCAATGCGTGTACTGCCGGGCGATGCGCAGCGATTCCTCCGGCCGGCTGCCCATGGTGTCGAGGCAGCCCCAGCTTTTGGGGATCACCACGTCGGCGTCGCGGAAGGCCTCGTCCATGCTGTCCACCACGCGGAACGTGCCGCCTCCGTGCCGCGCGTTGTCCTGGGCCGCTTGCATGGTCTCCGGCATCAGCCCGTACTCCGGCGGATGCGCCAGCACCACGTCCATGCCGAACCGCGGCATCAACATGATCAGCCCCTGCGGCACCGAAAGCGGCTTGGCATAGCTGGGCGCGCAGGCCCAGGTCACGGCGATCTTCAGCCCGCGAAGATCCCGGCCGCGCTTCTCCCGGATGGTCATCAGGTCCGCCAGCGTCTGGCAGGGATGGTCCACATCGCATTGCATGTTGATGACCGGCGCGTCCGCCCAGCGGGCCACTTCGCGCATGTAGGCGTTGCCTTCCCCGGGAATCAGGTCGTGGCGGATGGCGATGGCGTGCCCGTAGCTGGACAGAATGATTCCGGTGTCCTTGGCGCTCTCTCCGTGCGAGACCTGCATCACGTCGGCGGTGAGGAAGTGCGCGTGGCCGCCAAGCTGCGTCATTCCCGCTTCGAACGAGTTGCGGGTGCGCGTGGACTTGTCGAAGAACATCAGGAAGATGGTCTGGTCGGGCAGGTAGCGGTGGGGGATGCGCCCCTTGAATTTCCGCTTCAAGTCCGCGGCCACCTCGAGCATCACATCGAGTTCCGCGTCCGTCCATTCCTGGGTGGTGATCCAGTCCCGGCCTCTGAACAGCGCCTTCTCTAATTCAACCGCCGATGGCGTTGCCATGCGTGTCCTCCTGAGGGTAGCAATCGGTGTGGGCACCGAGCGGCTGAGGCGGCACGCCTGGGCCGCGCGGCAGGGGTACGGTGCCGCCGTCGGGCGGCAGGGGTACGGCGCCGCCGTCGCGCGGCTGGGGCGCGGCGCCGCCGTCGCGCGGCACGGGTACGGTGCCGCCGTCGCGCGGCTGGGGCGCGGCGCCGGGGCCGCACGGCAGGGGTACGGTGCCGCCGTCACGCGGCAGGGGTACGGTGCTGCCGTCGCGCGGCTGGGGCGCGGCGCCGGGGCCGCACGGCCGGGGTACGGTGCCGCCGTCACGCGGCAGGGGTACGGTGCCGCCGTCGCGCGGCTGGGGCGCGGCGCCGGGGCCGCACGGCCGGGGGCCGCCCAGGCCGGCCACATTGGCAAAGTGCACGTGGCGCGGATCGCCGATCGACTCGGCCAGCAACTTGAGTTTGAGATACGGCAGCAGATCGAGCACGCTGCCGGTTTCGGCGGCGCGGCCCTTGAGTCTCCAATTCAGCACCTGGTGGTCGCTGAGGCACACCACAGCTTCGGCTGCTTCCGTGTCGAACCAGGCGCGATCCACCGGTGGGCTGAGCGTCAAGGCATACTGTCTCCCCGCGATCGTGCCGTAAATCGAGAGTTCCCGCCCCGGCACGCGGGTCTCCCAGTCGATGAAGAAGCCGTTCTCGCCGGCCTGTTTCCGATATGTTTCGAGGCTGCTGAAGAACCGCGGTTTCTGGTGCTGGGGTCCGCCGTCCTCCGGACAGAAGATGTCGCAGTTGCCGCACTCGTTGCACACGTCCGCGTAATTCGCCAACTGGTGCGCCTTGACGACGCGCAGCACGCCGCCGGGTACGCGGCGGAGCGCCCCCTGGGCCCCGCCGGGCGGCAACTCGAAATTGTCGTACTCGATGGCGACAGCCGGGGTCTCGTAGACAAAGTTGGCATCGTTGGGACACACCGGCACGCACTTATCGCAATTGATGCAGTCGTACAGCCACAGCCTGGAGCCGATTTTGCGCGGCACACCCCGATTGCGCTCCCACGCGTACCGCGAATTGGCGGTGGCTTCGGCGGCGAGGATGGGAGTGTTGAGCAGACCCGCGGCATGCACATCCCCGCCCGCCGCCTGCGCCTGTCCCCGGTAACGCAGGACGAAATCCGCAATGCGCGTCACGCCCAGCCCGCGCATCCGCTCTCCCAGGTTGTCCAGGTATCGGACCAGCCGGCCATAGCCTCCCGGACGCAACAGGTCCGTGCAGGTGGTGACGGGGACGAAGTTCATGGCCACCGCATCCGCGATGTTGTGCGCGTCGATGCCCCCGGAGAACGAGATGGGAATCGGCTCCGGCACCCGCTGGCGGAATTTCTTCACCAGGCGAATGGCGATGACGTGCAGCGGCGCGCCGGACATGTACATCAGGTCGCCGCTCAAAATCCGTTTGTGGTTCTTCACCACCAGCGTGTTGCAGAACTTCACCGAGAGACCTTTGCCGAGCGCCGCCGCCCGCCGATGCAGGCGCGGGATCAGATCCACGGCCTCGTCCCACTGCAAATCGTTCTCGAAGGCGGGTGGATGAAGCTGAATGTCGCGATATCCGAGAACCTCGTGCAGCAGATGCTCGATCTCCGCCCGCCCCAGCAACGTCGGATTCAGCTTGATGCAGACGTGGCAATCCATCTCGCCCAGCAGAAATTCGGCGATGCCCTCAATTTCGCCGGCCGGGCATCCATGGAACGTGGACAGGCTCACAGTGTCGCTGATGCGCGCCGGAAACGGCAGGTCGCGATAGCGCGCCAGCTCGCCGGTCAGGCCCGCGCGCAGTTCGTCTATCACCGCTCGCGCATCCTTCATGGATGCGATCCACTGCCGCACCCGCGAGGAACGGATGCCCTCCAGGTTATAGCCGGCGCTCATGTCGAAGACGGTGTCCTCCGGAATGCCTTCGCCGAGCAGCCTGGAGGCCCTCAGGATTTCCAGAAACATGGCCGCGCCCACGTATTCGCGCAGCGATTGTTCGAGCCGCAGCTCCTGCGACCACTCCACGTTATAGCCGACGTTGGCCGCATCGATGCAGGGCCGCGGGATCTGCAACTCATCCAGAATCTGGATGGTTTTCAGCTCGATGATCCGCGAGCCGCCCAGCCAGGAGAGCACGATGTTTTGCGCCAACTGCCCGTGAGGACCGGCGGCCGGACCCAGCGGCGTGGAAGCGCGGTGACCGTGAAACGAAACCGAGAGATCGAGACCCGGCAGGCCGCGAAAGAACTTGCTCTGCGGGAGGTCGAAGATCTTCCCTTCGCGCTCGTATTCGAGAAAGGCGCGCCGCAGCAGCAACGGCAGCGGGATCGGAACCAGCTCAGCCATTGGAGGTTCCGGACGGAACCGCTCTCTTACGTTCGCGGCTCTGAACCGTTCCGGGCCGCACCGCTCCCTCACGGTCGCGGCTCTGAACGGTTTCGACATACGTCAGCGGAAACGCGGCGTAGAACTGGGCCGCTTCCACCAGGTGCCGGATGGGCACGCGCTCCCCGACGCTGTGCGCCACTTCCTCTTCACCCGGGCCGAACCCGATCGTGGGTACTCCCATCAACCCCATCGAGGCGACGCCGTTGGTGCTGAAGGTCCACGTGTCGACCACCGGTGCGCGGTCCCACAGGGCGCGATAAGTTCGGATGGCCGCCTGGGCCAGCGGATGCGATTCCTCCAGAACCCAGGTCGGATAGTACTTCTCCATGGGATAGCGCAGGCCGGTGTAACTGGGCGTGTCGTAGCTCAGGATCTCGATTTCGGCCGCCTCGGCGCCCGCCAGCGCCTTCACTTCGGCGAGCGCGCTCTCTTTCGTCTCGCCCGCGGTCAGCCGGCGGTCGAGGTGGATCGAACAGGCCCCCGGCACCGCGCAAAGCGACGGCGAAAGCGAGCGAATCTGCGTAACGGCGATCGACCCCTTGCCGAGGAAAGGGTCGGAGCGCAGCCGGCCGTTCAGGCTTTCGACCTCGGCCACCAGCCGAGCCATCCTGTAGATGGGATTGTCGCCGCGCTCCGGCGCGCTGGCGTGGCACGACCTGCCGCGCAGGTGCAGCTCAATCTCCATGCGGCCGCGATGCCCGCGATAGATGCCCAGCTTGCTGGGTTCGGTGATCACCACGCAATCGGGGCGAATGCCGTCCTCTTTGAGAATGTAGAGCCACGGCAGACCGTCGCAGTCTTCTTCCTGCACCGAGCCGACCACATACAGCGTGTAATCGCCAACCAGATCCAGTTCCTTGATCAGCTTGCCGGCGTAAACCATGCTCGCCATGCCGCCGCGCTGGTCGCACGAGCCGCGGCCATAGATGCAGCCGTCCTCCACCTTTCCCTGGTATGGGTCCCAGGCCCATTCCTTGGGATCGCCGACGCCCACGGTGTCGGTGTGGGAATCCATCATGATCACGGTTTTTCCCGACCCGATGCGCCCCAGGATGTTGCCCATGCCATCCACCCGGATCTCGTCGAAACCCACCTTCTCCATTTCCTGGCGGATGCGCGCGATGACCGGCCCTTCCTGGCCGCTTTCGGCCGGGATGGCGACCAGGTCGCGCAGAAATCTCACCATATCCGGCTCGTATGACTGAGCCAGGCTGGCCAAGCGTTCGCGATTCAGCGTTTCGGTTGCAAGGGTATTCATTGGGCGATCAGGACCTCTTCTTCCTGGTGTTCCAAGTGTTCCGGCCGCGGCTCGTGTAAGGCGCGCAGGACATCTTCCGGCCGGATCGGCAGTTTGCGAATCCGCACGCCCACGGCATGAAAGATGGCATTCGCAATCGCCGGCGCCGGACCGTTGATGGGGACCTCGGCCACCGATTTGGCCCCATACGGCCCCAGCGGCTCCTCGGTATTCACCAGAATGGTGGTCAGCTTGGGCATGTCCTTCGCCGAAAAGATCTTGTAATCCAGGAAATTGGCGTTGATCGGCCGCCCCGCATCGTCGAGCAACAACTCCTCCGTCAAGGCGTACCCCAGGCCTTGCGCCACCGCGCCCTCCACCTGGCCTTCGGCCTGCATCGGATTGATGGCGACACCCGGGTCCACCGCGGTAACCAGGTGCAGCACGCGCACCTGCCCGGTCTGCGTATCCACCTCCACTTCCGCAAAGGTCGCGCAGAAGGGAGGCGGGCTATCGGTGTTGAAGTGCGAAGCGCCGTCCATAATCTGGGTCTTTTCCTTGTACATTGCCTGGAGGGCCACGTCGCTCATGCTCACGCGCCGGACTGGCTCACTGGTGGTGAACACCTCGTTGTTCCCGCAAGCCAGGTCTTCCACGGGCGCGTCCAGCATCCTGGCCGCCACCGCCAGCACCTGCGCGCGCACCTTCTCCGCCGCCTTCTTCACGGCGCCGCCGGAGATGATGGTGGTGCTGGAAGCATACGCCCCCACATCGAACGGCGTGATGTCCGTATCGCCGGAAGTGATGAGGATGCGGTCGAGGCTCACGCCCAGCGTCTCCGCCGCAATCTGCGAGAGCACCGTGTCCGCTCCCGCGCCCACATCCGATGCGCCCGCCAGCAGGAAGAACGAGCCATCCTCGTTCATCTTCAGGGACGCGGAGGCCCAGTCTATCCCCGCGATCCCGCTGCCTTGCATGCAGCATGACATTCCCACGCCGCGCTTCAGATGGCCGTTCGATCCCGGCAGCGCCGCGCGTTTCCGCTGCCAGTCGATGGCGGCGGCGCCTCTCTCCAGGCATTCCGGCAGGCCGCAACTGCGGATCAGGCGCGGCAGGCCCTCCTTGCCTTCGCCAAGCTGGGCGGAGAGCAGGTCCGAGTCACCCAATCGGATCGCATTTTTCCGGCGGAACTCGAGGGGATCGATCTTCAGCTCGTGACAGATCTCATCCACCAGGGTTTCCTGCGCAAAGAATCCTTGCGGACAACCGTAACCCCGGAACGCGCCGGCCACCGGCGTATTGGTATACACCACGTCGCATTCGAAGCGCAGGTGCGGCGCGCGATACAGCGGCAGCACCTTGCTTCCCGTATTGCCCTGGACGGTGTTAGCGTGGCTGCCGTAGGCGCCGGTAGTGGCCAGTACCTTCATATGGCTTGCTACCACGGCGCCATCGCGTTTCACCCCCATTTTCATCCGCAGAATCTGCGGATGGCGGCTGCGCGCCATGTAGAACTCTTCCTCGCGCGTATACTCCATCTTTACAGGCCGGCGGGTGGCCAGCGCCAGCGCGCCGCAAATATCTTCCAGCAGCATCTCCTGCTTGCCGCCAAATCCTCCGCCGATGCGCGGCTTGATGACATGCACGCGCCCCACCGGAATCTGCAAAATCTGAGCCACCTGGCGCCGGCAATGATAAGGGACCTGCGTGCTGCTGCGGATCGCCAGCCGGCCATCCGCATCCAGCCAGCAGATGGTGATGTGCGGCTCGATCGAGCAGTGCTGCTGCCGCTGCGTGCGGAATTCGCGCTCGATGATGCAGTCGGCTTCGCGAAAGCCTTCATCCACATTCCCGATCTCGCGCAGAATGTGCCCGGCGAGGTTGCGCGAAGCATCGTAGATCTTGGTCGAATCCGGCTCGTCGTGGATCACGGGCGCGCCCGAAACCGCGGCCTGTTCCATGTCGAGCACGGCCGGCAGGACTTCGTACTCCACTTCGATCAGCTTGAGCGCCTGCTCCGCGATGGCGCGGCTCTCGGCCGCCACCGCCGCCACCCGGTCACCCACGTAGCGCACCTTGGAATCCAGCAGATAGGTATCGTAGGGCGAGGGCTCGGGCCAAGCCTGTCCGGCCGTCGTGTGGGGGACGCGCGGCACATCTTTATAAGTCAGGACGGCGTGAACGCCCGCCAGCGCTTTGGCCTTGCGCGCGTCGATGCGCTTGATCCGCGCATGGGCATGCGGGCTGGGCAGAATCTTGCCGTAAAGCATGCCCGGAAGCTGGATATCGTCGGTGAAGGCGGGGCGCCCGGTCACCAGCTTGACGCCGTCCACCTTACGGAGATTTTTTCCGACCACGCTGCGGCTGCCGCTCATGGCGTCACCTCCGCAACGGCAACTGCCCGCCGTGCCCGCCGCCTCTTGACCGGCGCCGCGGCCAGCACGGCTTCCACCGGCTTGCGATACCCCGTGCAGCGGCAAAGATGGCCGGCCATGGCTTCCCTGACCTCGGCCTCACTGGGATCGGGTTGCCGCTCCAAAAGGGCTTTGGCGCTCAGAATCATTCCGCCCGTGCAAAATCCGCACTGCACCGCGCCGTGATCGAGAAATGCCTCCTGCAGCGGATCGAGCCGGTCGCCCTGAGCCAGTCCCTCAATCGTGACAATCTCGCTCCCGTCCGCCTGGGCGGCGAAAATCAGGCAGGAATTGATGGGCCTTCCGCTCAGCAGAACCGTACAAGCGCCGCACTCGCCGGTCTCGCACCCACGCTTCACACCGAAGTAACCTTCGCGCCGCAGGACATCCAGCAGAAGCTCGGCGGGCGCGATTGTCCAACGTTTAGGTTCACCGTTCACGGTGAGCCGCAGTTCCATAGCCTTCATATGAAGCACCCCTTAGGGGCGGCGCATTCGGCGCACTCCTGAAGTGCCCGCCCTGTCAATACCCGGCTGAGTTCCTGGCGGTATTCCGCCGATGCGCGCTGGTCGCCGATCGGACGCACTCCTCGCATCGCCGATTCCGAGGCCTCCGCGATCAGCGCGTGGTCGAGCGTGCGCCCGGCCATCAACGCTTCGGCTTCCGCCATGCGGACCGGCGTGGGCGCCACGGCCCCCAGCGCGATGCGCACCCACTGTACGCGCCCTCGATGGTCCAGTTGCAAGCCCGCGGCTACGTTGACCACGGAGATATCGACCGCCGTACGCCCGAATTTTTGGAAGGACCAACCGCAATGGGAGCCGTTCGGCGGGTCGGCAAAGGTCAGCTCGACCAGCAGCGACTGGGCCATTTCCCGGCTGCGCGCTACGGCCAGGTAGTCGGCCAGCGGCATGTTGCGCCGCGGCGTCCCTTGGGCCCGCCCGGAGGGCCCCGGGCCCAGATGGCTCCCTAGGGGGTACCCAGCCACCACCGCAGTGGCGTCCAGCGCCAGCAGCGGCGTAGCCAGATCCGCCGCCGGCGAGCCGTTGGCCATATTCCCGCCCACCGTCGCCATGTTGCGGATCTCGACCGAGCCGCAGGTGGCCGCCGCGCGAGAGAGAAGTCCGCCGGCCAGCGCCCGGATTTCGGCGGATTCCTCCAGTTGCGCCATGGTGGTGGTCGCGCCGATCGCCCAGTGGGCGCGGTGGGGGGCCCTGGAGGGCTCTGGGGCCCGGATATAGCTCAGGCCGGCATGGGTGATATCGATCAGGAACCGGATGGCGTGGTCCTCCTCGACAATCACATCCGTACAACCGGCTACGATCCGGGCGCTGCCTTTGCGTCTCTGAAGCAGGTGCAGTGCCTCGCGGACATTGGCAGGGCGATAAAACGCTTCGACGCTTTCAAACATATGGTCGCCGCCTAAACCGGACTATAACAGTCTTACAGGTCTGAAACAACCAGTTGCGCCGCCAGCCGGCGGTGCCTCGCGATGAGGGGATCGAGCGCCAGCGTGCGCAGTTCGCCGCCCTCCACCACGATGCGCCCCTCCACCACCAGCGTGTCGACCGGCGCCGGCGCGCACAGCAGCAGTGCGGATAGCGGGTCGCCGGCGCCGCTATAGCCCAGGGTCCGCAGATCGAACATGGCGATATCGGCGCGCTTGCCCGGCTCCAGAGAGCCGATGTCGTCGCGGCCGAGACAGCGCGCGCCTTCCACCGTGGCCAACCGCAAGGCATCCCGCACGCCGAGCGCCGCCGCACCATGCCGCAAGCGCTGCACCAGCAGGGCCTGGCGCGCTTCGGCCAGCATGTGCGAGCTGTCGTTCGACGCGCTGCCATCCACTCCCAGGCCCACCGGGCATCCGGCCCGGCGCAGAGCCAGCACCGGCGCGCATCCCGAACCCAGCCGCATATTCGAGGTCGGACAGTGTGCAATTCCCACCCCCGCCCGGCCCAGCCGCGCGATCTCGCCGCGATTGAAAAAGATCCCGTGCGCCAGCCACGTGTCGCTGCCGAGCCACCCAACGTCTTCCAACAGGTCCAACGGCCGTTTGCCAAAATGTTCCAGGCAGTAGGCCTCTTCGTCGCGCGTCTCCGCCAGGTGCGTGTGCAGCCGGACGCCGTGGCGGCCCGCCAGGTCCGCCGTCGCGCGCATCAGTTGTGGCGACACGGAGAACGGAGAGCACGGCGCCAGAGCAATGCGCAACATCGAGCCCGGCGATGGATCGTGATACTTGCGGATGATGCGCTCCGAATCCGCCAGAATCCGGTCCTCGCTCTGCACCACGGAATCCGGCGGCAGGCCGCCCTGGCTCTGTCCCACGCTCATGCTGCCGCGGGTTGGATGGAAGCGGATCCCAATGCGGCGCGCCGCCTCGACCTCTATATCGATGAGCGGCGGTGCCGGGGCGCGCCCCCGCCGCGGGAAAACATAATGATGGTCGCTGGTAGTGGTGCAGCCCGATAGCAGCAGCTCGGCCATCCCGACGAGTGCCGCCGCGTGCACCGATTCCTCATCCAGCCGCGCCCAGATCGGGTACAGCGTGCGCAGCCAATCGAAGAGCTCCGCATTCGCCGCCGGGCCGTAGGCGCGGGTTAGCGTCTGGTACAAGTGGTGGTGCGTGTTGACCAGGCCGGGGATGACCACGGCGTGGCGGCCACTGATCGCTTGATCGGCCTTCGGCAGCCTCGAACCCGAAATCAGGATCGGCCTGATTTCGCCGTCTACGCTATATAAGGATGCGCCGTGCAGTACGCTGCCCGCATCGTCCATGGCCACCAGCGTGTGAATGTCGCGAATCAGCAGGGAGCGCTCTTTCATTGGTTGAGGATCTCCTGTTGGATGAGAACCTCTTCCAGCCCGGCTCCGTCCGGCGGGATCTCGAAGGGCTCGCCCACCGCCGACTTCGCCGAGCGGATATCTTTCAACCCGTTACCGGTGATGATCGCCACGGCGCTCGCGCGGCGGCCCACGATGCCCTCCGCGGCCGCCCGCCGCAATCCGGCGACCGCCGTGGCTGCCGCGGGCTCCGCGAAAACCCCCGCCAGGCGGCCGGTGTAGCGCATCGCTTCGATGATTTCGCCGTCGGAGACGTTGATCATGGTCCCGCCCGACTCCCGCACCGCCAGAAGGGCCTTCTTCCAGTTGCGTGGCACGCCGACCGCGATGCTGTCCGCCAGCGTTTGCGGCTCCATCGGTCGCAGCGGCTCTCCGTTCCGGAAGCAGGCGGTCACCGGCGCGGCGCCTTCCGCTTGCACCCCGAGCATCCGCGGCGTCCGCTCGATCAGCCCCAGCAGCTTCAATTCCCGGAACGCCTTCCCCACGCCCGCGATGGTGCAGCCGTCGCCTACCGGCACGGCCACCCAATCGGGCGCGTCCCAGCCGAGTTGCTCGCCGATTTCGAGGCCGGCGGTTTTCTTGCCCTCCACCAGGTAAGGGTTGATTCCGGAGTTACGGTTGTACCAGCCCCATTTTTCGCAGGCCTGCTGGCATAACTGGAAGGCCTGCTCGTAGCTGCCGCGCACGCGCAGCACGGTGGCCCCGAAAATCAGCAATTGGGTGACCTTGGGTTCCGGGGCGCGCTCCGGCACGAAGATGACGCTTTTCAGACCGATGGATGCCGCCATCCCGGCGCAGGACGATGCGGCGTTTCCGGTCGAGGCGCAGGCGATGATCTTGCGCCGCGCCTCCCGCGCCTTGACCACGCCCACGGCGCTGGCCCGATCTTTCATCGATCCGGTCGCGTTCCGGCCATCGTCTTTCAGGAGCAGCTCCCGAATCCCGATATGGCGCGCCAGGGCCGGCGCCGTCATCAAGGGAGTCCACCCGACTGCCAGATGCGGCACGGCGGAGGTCGCACCGACCGGCAGCAGCTCGCGGTATCGCCACTGCGATTGCTCCGGCCGCGCGGCGAAAGCCCGGCGTGTCAGCCGCAGCGTCAGCGCCGGATAGTCGTACTGCACGTCGAGGATGCCGTGAATCCCGCACCGGGGACACGTTTGGGCCCCCAGGGCACGCCGCCGGGCCGGGTAAACGGCGTCACAGAAGACGCACTGGAGGCCGGTGACGAATTCCACTTCTATCCTCCCGACTTTGGTGCTTAGCCGTCTTGGGAACGCAACCGCCCGCTCACAGGGCGTCCGCCGGGCCCGGCCCGGTAACGGTCGCACTCGAAAGAACAGGGTAGCATCGGGCGGGCCCGGAGGTAGAATAGAACCGGATCGGCGTATCTGCTTTTGATGAGAGGACCCAATGGACAAAGGACGCCATCCACGTTCTCGCAATGCTTGACAAGAGCGGCTCCTGTGTCCTTAAGTCCCGCGCCAAACTCGCCGCCACTCTGCTTTGCACTACCGGCATCCTCCGCGGCTCTTTGCTCCATCGCACCATCCGGCATTCTACCGGCTGTGCCGTCTGCGCCCGCGGGAAGGGTCACCGGGTCTGGGTTTTGGCCATCAACTATCCGGGCGGCCGCACCAAGCAAATCTGCCTTTCCTCCGGACAGATACCCTTGGTCCGCCAGTGGCTGCGCAATTACCGCAAGCTGAAGGCCGACCTGGAGCGCATCTGCGAGGTGAACCATCATCTGCTGCGACCGAAGAAGAAAGCCTGAGCCGAATTCCCGATCCTCAATTCAGCTTCGCGACCTTGAATTAGTTCACGCCTTCCGTGGCGGTGCTCAATAACCTGAACGCCCGGCTGACTATGGAGCCGGGTATCATCGCTCCTCCCGATGTCAACCTGCCGCAAGTCAACGTGGCGCAGTACGGCGATCCGCTCGGCAAGCTCGGTCTTGCTTCCAACGGACCCGGCTCGGGCGGGGGCATTGGGTCCGGTAAAGGCGGCGGAGTCGGTTCGGGCGAGGGGGGCGGGACATGGTTGGCATCCGATGAGCGATGCCGAGCTGGTGAAGACGATGGCCGTAGAAATCGACAAATACCGGCCGGCCCGGTGACTACTTCAGATGGGCCTTCGCGGAACCGTAATGAAGACCATACCACCGCGCCCGCCCGGGGGGACGCCCCGCCTGGTAGGCACCACCCCCGCCCCGCTCGCCATCGAGGATCGGTAGAATCGGGAGGGGGGATCGTATGCCGTGCACGGACTGCGCCAGTTTTGTCATTTCGAGCCGCGGTTTCGAACCCGCGTACATGGCTCTCCATCGCACCGGCGAGTTGCGCCGCCGCGCCGAAGAAGCCCTGTCGCGGCTGTCCCACTGCCTGGTTTGCCCGCGCGACTGCGGCGTCGACCGGCTGGCGAACCAGACGGCGGCCTGCCATACCGGCCGCTACGCGCAGGTCAGCAGCTACTTCGACCATCACGGGGAGGAGGAGTGTCTTCGCGGATGGATGGGCAGCGGAACCATTTTCTTCGGCATGTGCAATCTTCGCTGCGTGTTCTGCCAGAACTATGACATCAGCCAGGCGGAGCGCGGTCCGGAGGCCGATGCCGGGCGGCTCGCCGGTATCATGCTGGAGTTGCAGGCACGCGGGTGCCACAACATCAACTTCGTGACTCCCGAACATGTCGTGCCGCAGATTCTCGAAGCTCTTCCGATCGCCGTGGAGCAGGGGCTCAGGCTGCCGCTGGTGTATAACACGTCGGCCTACGACTCGATGGACAGCCTGGGTCTGATGGACGGGATCATCGACATCTACATGCCCGATTTCAAGTTCTGGGATTCCGCGCTCTCCCTGCGGTACATCAAAGCGAAGGATTACCCGGAGGCGGCGCGCCGCGCGATTCGGGAAATGCACCGGCAGACCGGACCACTGACCATGGATGAATCGGGACTGGCCAGGCGTGGAGTACTGGTGCGCCACCTGGTGATGCCGGGCGAGATCGCCGGTACCGAGTCGATCCTGCGCTTCCTGGCCGAAGAGGTGTCGCCCGACACGTACGTGAACATCATGGATCAGTACCGTCCGGCGGGACGCGTCACCAAATCGCAGTTTGTGGAGATCAACCGCCGCATCAGCGGGGCGGAGCACCGGCGGTCCTTGGACGCGGCGCGGAGAGCCGGGCTTTGGCGCATCGAAGGAACACCTTGTAACAGCCTGGTGGGGATCCTAGCCGGCAGTGAGCCGTCTTGACGCCAACCAAACGGCCGGCTCTCTCGGCTGCTTTCCCGCACGTATGCGATACCCGGCCACCTGGGCGAGCAGGTCCATTAAAGCGAGGAACGCGTCGAACCAGCCCACCGCCAGCCGGCCGGCGCGACGGCAGAGACCGGGACAATGTGACCGTGAGAGCCTTCATCGTTTGAAATTCGGACTGGCTCTTCATCAGGCTCTGCAAGCAGTTTGCCGGCTGCCGCGAGCACCGGCCTGGGATCGCACGATTTTGAAGACGCGAGCAGCTTGGCATGGGCCGCCAACGTCTCGATCTGTCCGCGCAGTTGGCCCATGCGCTGGACTGCCCTGTCTAGCCCGCCCGAGCCGCTTTCGAGCGCCAACGCCCTGGCCCACGGGGGCTGCCGTAACGCCCGTGGAGGGGTGGTTGCGGTTGGCATACCCGGACATCCGGTTGCGGTTGGCATACCCGGACATCCGGATGGGTTCCCGCGGTGTGATGTCCGTCCGCGCCACCCCCGCGCGGAAGCCGGCTCCAAAAACCGCTGGGGCCGCGCAACAGATCAGGACTACAACCGCCTTCACGTGTCCTCTTCTATGCGCTGAGAAAGGCTGGGCAAACCTTCTCGGATCGCAGCCACCGCATGGTTCCGGCAGCCTGTTCTCCGTCTCTCCATGTGCTGTCGAATCCAGCTACTGTTATCAGGTATCGTGCCGCCCGTCAGCTCCGGCAGAGTGAAGAATCCTACGGACCTTCTTGGGCGAAATGGAAAGCTTCTTGGCGACGCGCGCAACTTTGCGGTCTTCCCGCTCCCACACCTTGGAAATGACGATGCGGGCGAATTCCTCGGTCACCTGCTGAAAGGTTTTGTTTTCCACGGCGCCGTTGCTCCATGCGCGCAGCAGCGGGTCGATGGGCAGCGCGTGCAACACGCGGGCCTTCAGGGTCTCCAGATCGTGCCAGCCGCACTGCCGCTCCACGCCCTCGGGCTGCAGCAGCGCCATGGCCTGCCGGCAGCAGCCGCCAGCGGCTTCGAGATTGGCGGCCGGCTCGGCCGCAAACGTCAGACCCTGCCAGACGTAGGCGCGCGCCAGCAATCTTGCGTTCTGGGTTTGCTTGGCGTACTCGACGGCATCGCGGGCGAAGTCGGCGGCCAGCCGGGCGTGGTGCGCGGGGTCCTCGCCGATCTGCTCCTCCAGCCGGGCATTCTCGATGGTGCATTGGAGCAGGCGGGCCCGCGCCAGGACGATGAAGTCCCCCCGCTCCTCTCCCTGGTGGAATGCCCTGGCGGCATCGGCGACGGCGTTTTCGAGATCTCCGCCGTCGACCTCCAGCAGCCCCGAGTTGATGTGCACAGTGCCAATTCCGCGGTGAAGCCCGTGCCGGGTGAAGATTTCGAGGGCTTCGCCGAGGTGGACCCGCGCGGAGGTGCGGAGGCGCTCCACGCCGGCTCGCCCGGCGCGGGGAACCACCGTGTTTCTTTCGCCGGAATCGGCGCGGCGGCGGGCCGACACTTGATCGAATTCCTTTTGTTGCCCGAGCGCGATGAGACGTTCCACCACGGCAATGTTGACCAGGGAGCGTGCCAGGTGCAGGTGATGGGGATCGCGGCGTTGATATTCGGCGATGGCCCGATTGAAGTACTCCAGGGCCTGTTCGTACCTCCCCTGGCGCCGGGCAATGCGCCCGTAGGCGGATTGAATGTTTCCGCGGGTGACGAAATCGTCGGTGCCGTTAAGGGCCGGTTCCGCCTCCTGCAAGAGCCGCAGGGCTTCGGTGAGTTTGCCCTTTTGGAACGCCAGCCAGCTCTCCAGCACTTGCATGGCGGCAGCCATGGGTGCGTAGCCGGAATCGAGTGCCAGGCGTTTGCCCTTAGTGGTGAAGCCGAGGGCGTCATCGTAGCGGCCCATGCGGCGCAGGCAGCGGCCGGTCCAGTAGTTGGAGATGGCCAGGAGTTCGCTGTCGTCGATCTCGCCTTCCAGGGACTGAACGAAGCGGAAGTGCTGCGTCGCCAGCGCAAAATCCTCGCCGTCCATGGCCACCATGCCTTCGGCGAGGCGTACGTGCAGGTAGTCCACCAACGGAAGCTCCGCGCGGCGCGAGGAGGGGAATCGTGCCAGCAACTCTCGAACCAGTTCAGGACCGGCAAATCCGGCATCCACCCACTGGGCGATCAAACCGAGAAGGACCCCGGCATTCGGCTCCGCCGGGTCCAGCGACTCCAGCGCGGGGGCCTGGGCCGCAAGCGTTTGCATCCCGCTCTCCATCCGGCGAAAGGCCAGATGGCCGCGAAGCTGCGAGATGATCGAATTCAGCCCACCGTGGGGGCCCATATTAGAAGTATGGGGCCCTCCGGCGGGCTTGTCCAGGGCTGTTTCGGAGGCAGCGCTCTTTTGCTAATCGAGCAGATCGTAGGCGCTCAAGGTCAGGAATTCGGGGAAGTCCGGACTGGTCATCATTTGCTCGTACAAGCGGCAGGCGAGCGAGAGCTCGCGCGGCGGGAATTGACCGCTGAGCCGCTCGCGCTGGTGTTCCACAATCTCCCGCACCATAGCGGGCGTCACCGGTTGTCCGCTGGACAGCCGCGCCGCGTACTTGATCCATTGCCACACCTGCGCCCGGGAAATCTCCGCGGTGGCGGCATCTTCCATCAGGTTATAGATCGGGACGCAGCCGTTGCCGCACAGCCAGGTGGCCAGATATTGCAGGCCCACGTCGATATTGCGGTTCAGGCCTTCCTGGGTGATCTCGCCGTGCGGAACCGCCAACAGATCGGAGGCTTGGACTTCGGCGGCCGGCTTCTTTTCGATCTGGTTGGGAAACGGCATATAGGTGTCGAAGATATCGCGGGCAATCGATACCAGTCCGGGGTGGGCCACCCAGGTGCCGTCATGGCCGGCCCATACTTCGCGGAGCTTGTCCTGGCGCACTTTCTCCAGTGCGGCGCCATTTCGCTCGGGGTCGTTCTTGATGGGAATCTGGGCCGCCATACCGCCCATGGCATGGATGCCGCGCCGGTGGCACGTATGGATCAGCAGGTCGACATACGAGCGCAGAAAATGGCGGTCCATGGTGACCTGCGCGCGGTCCGGCAACACGAAGCCAGGCTGGCTGCGGAACTTCTTGATGAAGCTGAAAATGTAGTCCCATCGCCCGCAATTCAGTCCGGCCGAGTGCTCCCGAAGCTCCCAGAGGATTTCGTCCATCTCGAAGGCGGCGAGAATGGTTTCGATGAGCACGGTGGCCCGGATGGTGCCGCGCAAAATGCCGAGTTCCCGCTGCGCCTGGAGGAAAACGTCGTTCCACAGGCGGGCTTCCAGATGGCTTTCCAATTTGGGCAGGTAGAAATACGGGCCCGTGCCTTTGGCGATCAAGGTCCTGACATTGTGGAAGAAGAACAGACCGAAATCGAACAGCGAGGCCGAGATGGGTTCGCCATCGATCAGAAAGTGCTTTTCGACCAGGTGCCAGCCGCGCGGGCGGACCATCAGGACAGCCGGCGTTTCGCACACTTCGTAGTATTTTCCCTCAGGACTGGTGTAGGTGATGTGGCCGCGAACGGCATCGAGCAGGTTGACCTGCCCCTCCATCACGTTGCTCCACGTGGGCGAGTTCGAATCTTCGAAATCGGCCATGAAGACACTGGCGCCGGAATTTAGCGCGTTGATGATCATTTTGCGGTCGACGGGACCGGTGATTTCGACGCGGCGGTCGATAAGGTCCGCCGGGATCGGCCCCACCCGCCAGTCGCTATTGCGGATGTGCGCCGTGGACGGCAGGAAATCCGGCATAACTCCGCCGTCGATTTCCTCCTGGCGGAGGCGTCTGGCAGCCAGCAGTTGCCGGCGGCGGGGTTCGAATTCCCGGGCCAGGTTTCTCAGGAAGCGTATGGCTTCCTCGCTGAGAATGGATTGCTGCGCGTCCGTGAGAGGGGCGGTGATCTGTATCGGCTTCTCTTTCTCTTGTGTGGCGAACATCAAACTGGGGTCCTTCTGCAAGTCATGGTAGCGCGGATCGACGAACCCGCGCTCCTCGGGTTGTCCGATGCGGACCACCGGTCCGAGTTGTCCCAGCGCGTTTGCCAGTTGGCGCAATCCGGCATCTACTACGGAGTAGCTCTACAAAGGAGCAGGGCCGCGGGCGACACGCATTGCCGGCCGAACTCGATTCGGGAGAAAAAAAGGGAATGTCGATCTACGCTGAAGAGCTTTTGCGGTCGTGGGAGACCGATCCGCGTTGGAGGGGAATCGTGCGGCCGTACCGTGCGGAAGATGTCGTGCGCTTGCGCGGTTCCGTCCGCATCGAGCACACCCTGGCGCGCATGGGCGCGGAGCGGCTGTGGCATCTGATGCACACCGAGCCGTACGTGGCGGCGCTGGGCGCGCTGACCGGCAACCAGGCGGTGCAGCAGGTGCAGGCCGGCCTGAAGGCGATCTACCTGAGCGGCTGGCAGGTGGCGGGCGATGCCAATTTGGGCTGCCAGATGTATCCGGACCAAAGCCTGTATCCGGCCAACAGTGTGCCCGCGGTGGTGCGCGCCATCAACAATGCCCTGCAGCGCGCGGACCAGATTCATCGCGCGGAAGGCGTGGACGGCCGGCACTGGTTCGTCCCCATCGTGGCGGACGCGGAGGCGGGTTTTGGCGGTCCCCTGAATGCTTTCGAATTGATGAAGGGTATGATCGAGGCGGGCGCCGCGGGGGTGCACTTCGAGGACCAGCTCTCCTCGGCAAAGAAGTGCGGGCACATGGGCGGCAAGGTAGTGGTGTCTACCGCCGAATTCGTGCAGAAACTGATCGCCGCCCGCCTGGCGTCGGACGTGATGGGGATTCCTACCCTGCTGGTGGCCCGTACCGACGCCAACAGCGCGGGCCTCCTGTTGAGCGATATCGACCCGCGCGACGCTCCCTTCCTGACCGGCGGCCGGACCACCGAAGGATTCTTCCACTTCCGCGGCGGCATCCAGGCGGCCATCGCGCGCGGCTTGGCCTATGCCCCCTATGCGGACATGCTCTGGTGTGAAACTTCCGAACCGAATCTGGACGAGGCCCTGGCATTCGCCGGCGCCATCCACGCCAGGTTCCCAGGGAAACTGCTGGCCTACAATTGCTCGCCTTCTTTCCACTGGAAAAAGAAGCTGGACGATGCCACCATCGCGCGCTTCCAGCAGGAACTGGGCGCCATGGGGTACAAGTTCCAATTCGTCACCCTGGCGGGGTTCCACGCGCTAAACCACAGCATGTTTTCACTGGCGCGGGAGTATGCGGCCAGCGGAATGTCCGCTTATGCGAGCTTGCAGGAGCGGGAATTCGAGATCTCGCGAGATCATGGGTACTCCGCCGTGAGACATCAGCGGTTCGTGGGCACCGGCTACTTCGACGAAGTCCAACAGGTCATCTCCGGCGGACACAGCTCCACCGCCGCCCTGGCAGGGTCGACCGAAAATGAGCAGTTCTCCATCCCGCACACCAACCTCGCGCTTCACGGTGGCGTGCCGGCCTGAAGCTGGGGCCGTGAATTCCAACAGCGCCGATGCGCCGGCAGCCGGCGCTGTTTTGGCAATGCTCCCTCGACCGCCGGTGAACTGCTTGACGCTCCCGACAGTGTGCAATGCTAAACTCATTGACAAGCCGGGAGTAGGATTATGCAGCGGAGAAAGTGGGCTCCTTACAGCGCCTGCGCCTTAGCCTCATGGATGCTGTTGCCGGGACCGGCTCTTGGCCAGTCGACCATCCCTCCTGAAAATCCCCAGCAGAGCACCGGACTCAACCTGCGGGTGGAAACCACCCTGGTGCTGATCCCGGTAGCCGTCACCGATTCGCTGAATCGTTTCGTTCTGGGGCTTCAAAAGGAAGATTTCCATCTATCCGAAGACGGCGTGGAACAGAACGTGGCGCACTTCTCCGGCGAGGATGCGCCTCTCTCGGTTGGCTTAGCCTTCGACGAGAGCGGCAGCATGGACTATAAGCTGCGGACTTCCCAGGCCGCCGTCGCTCAGTTTTTGAAGACCATGAACCGGGACGATGAAGCGTTTCTTGTGGAATTCAGCGACAACGCCAAAGTTTCGGTGCCATTCACGGCCGCGACCGGCGAGATTCAAGACGCCCTTAAGAAAGCGCAGCCGGGCGGCCTGACCGCCATGCTCGACGCCATCGGCCTGGCCCTGCGCGAGATGAAAAAGGCGCGGAATTCCCGAAAAGCGATCGTGATCGTTTCCGACGGCGGAGACAACCACAGCCAATACACCTCGGCCCAGATCGAGTCGCTGGTTCGCGAGGCGGATGTACAGATCTACGCCATGGGTGTGTTCGATCCCATCCTGCCTTTCGGGCTGACTCCCGAGGAAGTCTCGGGGCCCCGGTTGCTATCGGAGATTGCCACCCAAACCGGTGGGCGTGCCTTCGCGGCGGCGCTCATGAGCGACCTTCCGAGCGTGGCCGCCAGGGTTGGTATCGAATTGCGGAATCAATACGTTCTCGGCTATTACCCGAAGAATCAAACCAGAGATGGAAAATATCGCCACGTGGAAGTGAAGCTGGCACAGCCGCACGGTGTTTCGCCGCTCAAAGCGCACTGGCGGCTCGGCTATTACGCTCCCAATCAGTGACTAATGATGAACGCCCACGTGCACTCCGACATGTGGAGCGATCTGTATCGGCGTGGGATGCGTAACCGGAACGTGCGTAACCGGAACGTGCGTAACCGGAAGACGCGGAGCCGGAATGACGATCCCGGTTCCCGATAACCCCCCGATCCGCCCCGGGAGCGAAGGCCAGTAGGTTCGCAACCCACGCCCCATGAGTCCCAACAGGAGTGGTGAATAGGTATAACCGGGCAGGTAGATCGAGTAGAACCCCGGCTGGGAAAGAGTCAAAGAGGTGTACAGGCTGGACGATCCCAGGCCAGGAGCAAGAGAGGGCACGCCCAGGAACGGAAAATAAGTGAAGCCATCTACACCGGGCGTCCCCGAGGCAGGATCCTCGTCAATCTGCGCCGTGATCGCATTGTCCGCCGAAATCGACGCGCCGCGGCCGTTGGCCCAATCGGTGAGCCCGTCGCTCGGTTCCTGGCTGGACTGCTCGGGCACAAGCACACCCGCGAACGGCAGGCTCATCCCCGGTTCAACGGATATGGGCTGGCCGGCAGGCCCTGCAAGCACTTCCGCCTCCCCCTGACGGACCCACAAGCGCGGCGGATCGGCATCGATCCGGTAAGCGCCTTTCCGGAGGAAGTGAACCCTCCAATCCTTGTAAATTAAGGTCACCGACGTGCCCGAGTTTGGTTCGCCCGAATCCACGATGGCGGAGCCGGTCTGCAATTCCACCTGGGTGTCCGCGAGACTGTTCGCAATCATACGAATGGCGCTCCGGTCACCCATGCGGAGGAAGACGCCAGGGGTCAGCAGCACCTCAGCCCGGCCTTCCGCGGTGCGCAATTCGGCGCCCTCGGGCACGCAGGGAAATTTGGCCAGGTGGGATTCCATCGCCTGGTCGCCAAGGTAGACCGCCCCTTCGAAAAAGTAGATGACGCCTGAATGCGTGGAGATCACCGATTGGGCGTTGGCCGGAAGCGCCAGCGCGATGACCGCAGCCAACGTTGAGAAGGCACAGATTTTGGACATAGAACGTCCCCCTGATGAGTATCTGCCCATCTACGATTCCGGTCAAGGGCCCGGCGAACTCGACGAACTCGGCGAGCTCGACGATGGCAGCCGTCCGCCCAACCGCCTGTCCGGGCAAGGCGCGTTATGTTGTGCTTTTGCCGCGAGCGTCAGAGGCTGTGAAACAGTCGGTTGGCAGGCGAAAGCGCCTGCCCCACGTGTCAACCCGGCAGTCGCAGCGATTTTTTCACGGCTTGTCTGCCAGCGGTTTCCCGGCAGCACAGGATTCATCGTGCGTTCATGAGGACCGGCGCATAATCGACGCATATGGAAACTCATTGGATGATAGGGACGGTCCTGTTCGCCTTGACGCTGGGGGCCGCGGAGAAGAAAGTCCAGATGAAGGACCTGCCCGCGGTCGTGCAGCAGGCCATCCGGGAACAGACCAAGGGCGTTGAAATCAAGGGCCTCTCCAAGGAGAAGGAAAAGGGCCAGATGCAGTATGAAGTCGAGACCATGGTGAACGGAAGATCGCGCGATCTCACGCTGGACGACAAGGGAACGGTGGTGGAAGTGGAGCAGGAGGTGGGCATCGACAGCCTTCCGGCGGCTGCGCGGGCCGCCATCGAAAGACAGACCGCGGGCGGGAAGATCCTCAAAGTGGAGACGGTGACCAGGGGCGCGGCCGTCACTTACGAGGCCTCGTACACCAAGGGCGGCAGGACCCGCGAGTTGGCTGTAAGGGCCGATGGTTCTGCGGTGAAGGACTGACGCAGGGTGCCGATGGGACGGCATCCATCCAACCGATAAAAAAATTCAATTTTGACCTACAGGTCCGATTCTGTATCCTGGAATTGTAGCGGGTGGCCATGATTCGCGGCCCGCTCCGGCACCCGCGCTGCGAAGCACGGGCATCTCAGAACGGCCGGAAACGCAAAGGCCCTGCATGGGCCTCGATGGCCAGATCCGGCGTAAACCAATTTCACGAAAGGGAATCCATTATGAAGAAAAAACTGTCACTGCTGGTGGGAGTATTGGCGCTCGCCAGCCTGTCTTTTGCGTCCGCCAAGACCTATACCGTTTCGTTGACCCATCCCTCGAAGGCCGGAAGGCAACAACTGACTGCCGGGGATTACAAAGTGAAAGTGGACGGCGCCAACGCAGTATTCACGGACCTTCGCACTTCCAAGTCGGTGAGCGTCCCGGTGAAGGTCGAAACCAGCGACAAGAAGTTCCGGTTCACCGCGGTGGATTCGACGCGGGATGGGGCGGCCGAGCGCATCGAGTCGATCCAGTTGGGCGGTTCGACGACCAAGCTGGACTTCGGATACTAGCCTAGCGTTCACGCAAAGCTCTATTCACCACGGAGACGCGGAGACGCGGAGGAAAACGCGGAGAGAAAAACCAAGATGTCGTTTTCTCCGCGTTTTCCTCCGCGTCTCCGCGTCTCCGTGGTGAATTCTGCGCCGCGCGCTACAATCTCATTGTATGTGCCGCCGGCTTCTCCTCTTGCTGGCTTCTGCGGCGATGGTGTTCGCCGAGAAGCGGCCGTTTGACGTCAATGCACTGCTGGAGCTGAAGCGCATCGGCGATCCGCAGATCTCTCCCGACGGCGCCTGGGTGGCCTTCACGGTGCAATCGGTGGATGTGGCGGCCAACCGCAAGCCGCAGCAGATCTGGACGGTTCCCCTGGCGGGAGGAGCGCCGCGACAGATCACCCGCGACGGCACTGTCAACAACCGGGCCCGGTGGTCGCCCGATTCCAGGCGCATCGCGTTCATCTCCGACCGCAGCGGCTCTTCGCAGATCTGGACCATGGATCCGGATGGCGGGAAAACCTACCAGGCGACCAACCTCGCCACCGAAGCCGATGGCGTGCTGTTTTCGCCCGATGGCAGGAACCTGCTGTTCACCAGCGAGGTCTATCCGGAGTGCGGCGCCGACGACGGCTGCAACAAGAAAAACCTGGACGCCGAAGCGGCTTCCAAGGTGAAGGCGCGCGCCTACACCGAGCTGCTCTACCGCCATTGGACCACCTGGCAATCGCGGCGCCGCAGCCATCTGCTGGTAGTTTCCGTGGCCGGCGGCGCCCCCAAGGACCTCACGCCGGGCAATCGCGATGTGCCGCCCTTCTCCCTCGGCGGCCCGGACGATTACGATGTCTCGCCCGACGGCAAAGAGGTCTGCTACTCCTCCAATGCCGACCCCGTGCCCGCCGCCAGCACCAACAGCGATCTGTTCGCGGTGTCCATCGAGGGCGGCGAAGCGCGCAAGATCACCTCCAATCCCGGCGCCGATTCGAGCCCCCACTATTCGCCCGACGGCAAGTACCTCGCGTGGCGCGCGCAATTCCGAGCCGGCTATGAGAGCGACCGCTGGCGCCTGATGGTGCTGGAGCGCGCGACCGGGCGCACCACCAATCTGACCGAATCGCTGGACCGCTGGGTGAACAGCTTCACCTGGAGCCCGGATTCCGCCGCTCTCTTCTTCACCATTGGCGACCGCGGCCGGCAGGGCATCCAGTTGGTTCCGGTGTCGGGCGGCGCGGCGCGGATAGCAGCCTCGGGCGACGGCGAGCTCGACGATATGCAGCTCACGCGCGATGGCAGGACCATGGTTTATACCGAGAACACGGGAGTCTCGCCGGCGGAGATCTATCGGGCCTCCTCCTCGGGCGGCACGCCGGTGGCCCTCACGCATCTCAACGACGCGACCCTCTCCGCCTGCCAGCTTACGTCGCTCGAAGAGTTCTGGGTGGATACGGCCGATGGCGCCCGCGTGCAGAGCTTCGTGGTGAAGCCGTACGGATTCCAGACGGGGCAGAAATATCCCGTGCTGATGCTCATTCACGGCGGGCCGCAAGGCAACTGGGGACACAACTGGACCTACCGCTGGAACGCGCAGGTGTTCGCGGCGGCGGGCTATCTGGTGGTGATGCCCAACCCGCGCGGATCCACTGGCTACGGCCAGAAATTCATCGACGAGATCAACGGCGATTGGGGCGGGAAACCCTTCGACGACATCATGGCGGTGACCGATCATGTGGCGGCCGGCATTCCCTATGCGGATGCCGCACGGCTGACGGCCGCCGGCGGATCCTACGGCGGCTACATGGTGGATTGGATGCTGGGCCACACGCAGCGCTTCAAGGCGCTGATCTCGCACTCAGGCGTCTACGATCTGCCCAGCGAATTCGGGGCCACCGAAGAGTTGTGGTTTCCGCTGTGGGAATTTGGCGGCACGCCGTGGGACAAACCGGAAGACTACGCCAACTGGTCGCCCAGCCACTATGCCAAGGATTTCCATACCCCCACCCTGGTGATTCACGGCGAACTGGATTTCCGCGTGCCCTACACCCAAGGGCTGCAGCTCTTCACGGCCTTGCAACTGCAAAAGGTTCCTTCCAAGCTGTTGGTGTTTCCCGATGAAGGCCACTGGGTGCTGAAACCGCAGAACAGCGTACTCTGGTATAAGACGTTCCTCGACTGGCTCGATTCCTGGGTGAAAAAGTGAAAGCAATTCTGGCGGTTGCATCTCTGGCGGTGGTGGCCGTCGTCCTGCTTCTGGTTTTCTCCACCGGGACTGCGCTCCATATGGCTCCGGTGAAGGCCGTCGGGGTGAGCACACCGGTGTCCGTCCAAATCGCCAATCCGCACGGCGTGCGGCGCATCGACGCGTACCTGGAGCAGAATGGCGCGCGCTATCCGCTGTACCAACAGAGCGCGCCCGCGCGCCGCATCTTCTGGAACCGGAACCAGCCGCCCATCAGTGTCAGCTTCGAAGCCGGCAGGAACAAGGCGCCCAATCTGAAGGAAGGCCCCGCCCAACTGGTGGTGGAGACGGTTTCCAACGATCTGCGCGGGTCGAGCGACACGGCCACGGCCGAAGTCAACGTGGTGCTGACTCCGCCGCGCGTGATTCCCGACGACTTGCAGCACTATGTCAACCAGGGCGGCATGGAACTGGTCACCTTCACCGCTTCGGGATCGTGGAGCGAAGCCGGAGTCAAGGTGGGTAAGTACACCTTCCGCAGCTTTCCGCTGCCGGGAAAACCCGCCGAGCAGCGCTTCGCCATGTTCGGCTATCCCTGGGATCTGCCGCCCGATGTGCAGCCGGTGGTCTACGCCCGCAACCAGGCCGGCACGGAAGCTACCGGCCACTTCTGGTTCAAGCTCTTCCCCAAGAAGTTTCGGGTGCGCGATTTCGAAGTGGACGAGAAGCTGATGGAGAAGCTGGTGACCTCGGTGGACCCCACCGGCCAGATCGCCCGGTCCCTGGGGGCGGGCCCCGATCTGCTGGCGCGCTTCCTGAAAATCAACGGCCCGCTGCGTGAGAAGAACAATCAGCAGCTTGACGACCTGCGCCTCAAAACCGAAGAAAAGATCCTGTGGAACGGGCCGTTCGTTCACTACGGCAAGGAAGAGGCCAATTTCGCGGACGTGCGCAACTACATTTACAACGGCAAGAAAGTGGACCAGCAGGTACACCTGGGTTTCGACCTCTCCGACACGCAGAAGGCGCCGGTGACGGCGGCCAACGACGGCCGGGTGGTGTGGGCCTCCGACCTGGGCATTTACGGCAACTGCATCGTGGTGGACCACGGCTATTCGCTGCAATCGATTTACGGACACCTGCGCCAGATCGATGTGAAGCCTGGCGACCAGGTGAAGAAGGGCCAGAAGATGGGGATCGCGGGACAGACCGGCCTGGCCGGCGGCGTGCACGTGCATTTCAGCATGCAGACGGACGGCGTGCAGACCAATCCGCGCGAGTGGTGGGACGAGCACTGGATCAAAGACCGCATCCTGAGCAAGCTCGGGCCGGAGCGGATCGGGGCCAAGAGCGAAGCCGCCGGGGCCGCGCCGGCCGCGCATAAGCGCAAGAGCGCGAAGAAGAAGACGGCGCAGTAGGGTCGGGGCAGACCCGGCACTGGCGTTGAAATAGGCCGGACCCTGTGGGCCTTTGCTGTTGGGAAGGGGATTATGCGACAGGTGTGAGCCTTTCTCAACGCTTCGGCGTCATGTGGGAGCCGGTTTACGAGCATATGTCAGCAATGGGGCGTTAGTTAGACGTCAACTTGCCGCGGCTTGGCCCATTGCCGTCGCCAAGCCGGTTATCAGGAGTAATCCCCAAGCGAGCCGTTTCTCAGGGTAAGTTCCGGATAGCCGATGTCAGTAACGCACAACCTGTATGGTGCGAGTAGCTTCCTGGGGCCAGATCGGCTAATCGTCCGTCGCCTGATTGAAGGACTTGGTTGGAAACGTCGCCGGAACCGCTGGAGGCATAATCACGGGATTCGTACGGCCGGCCTGACTCGGATCGAATACGACGAAGCCGACTCCTGGAGATCCCTTAGGCAGTGAGTAATCATCCGCCGGATAAGCCGGATTTGCAAAGCCCGGATTCTGGACCACACTCTGCACATCCTCGCCTGTTTTCTGCCATCCGGCAAAGGTCAGAAACGTGTACTTCGATGGCTGGCTAAAGTAACAGGGATTGCTCGTAGCGGGTTCAGGCTGGAAATGAAACGCTTGCGTGTCGGTGGCGAAAGCCCCGTCGGTGCGCCAGTACATGTTGCTGTTCCATTCCTCCCAAGCGGTGAAAGCAAATCCTCCGCTGTACGTGCACCCACCCTGCACATAGAACGTGGGAGTCGAGGACGTATTGCGATCGAAATACATCAAGTTGTTAGTGGCGGCAAAAACCTGCTGGACAGTCGCAGGCACGGCGCCTGATTGATACGGGCTGCTGACGTTGATCATCGAACCGCGCCCAAACGCGAAAATATTGTTCTTAATGATGGTCGGCTCGTTGGGCCGGGTGGGCGCGCCGGCGAAATTCATGGTGTTTCCGGAGACGCGGTAGACGAGGTTGTTCTCCACATCCACCGCCGCAGACTCGGTGTCGACATAGATACCATCGCCGCCATATCCGTCGGCGTCCATAATCGAAGCATCGGTGACATCGTGCACCACGTTGTTCAGGACCTTGTTGCCGGTGGGCGCCGGGGCATCCTGGGCGTCGCGCGTCTGTAAATATATCGATCCGTCGTCATTCATGATTCCCTGGTCGAGGTTGTAAACGTGATTGAAGGAAATCGTGTTATCGTGCGAATCCGGAACCAGCATGGCACCGGCGCAGATGCAGACTGCAATGCCAGGGTGATAGCCGTCGTAGACGTCGTTGTGAGTGTATAGATTGTCGTGTCCCTCGCCTTGCGTGATGCCCCAATAGCTTGGGAACACGCGCCCCCAGCCCTCCACCACATTGTTCTGCACCGTCGTGAATTGCGGGAGGTTCGCATCCGTATCCGCCACCAGGGCCTGGATACCGATCCGCACTGCCATCGCGCCGGCATCGTAAAACGCGCTGTTTTGGATCACGTTGTGGGAGGTGACGGCTTGGAGGTTGTTCGAAACGCACCACGGCGGCGATTGGGCATCGATGCAGGACGCGAACTCGAGTCCTGCGCCGGAAGTATGCGCCACGATGTCCGAGTCGATGGTAATGTACTGGGAATTCTGAAAGGAGACGGCCGGGCTGATGTTGGTGAAATTTGCAAAGTCGAACGCTTTGGCAGCGGGCAGGACATAGTTGTCGTGCTCGAAGGTCAATCCCTTAAAGGTCACGTATGCAAGATTCGAAGCGACCAGCACTTGCGCGATCTGCGGAACAATGACTGTGTCCGTGTTCGGATTTTCGCCCGGGTTGGCCAGATAGGTGAGCGTCCAAGGATTAGACGAGCGGTCCAAAAACCACTGCCCCGGCTGCGTCAGCGCATCTTGAACGTTCTCGACAAGGTAGCGGTGCGTGGCAATGAATCCGTAAGCGGTGGGACTCTGGGCAAGAAAAAAGGCAGGTGCGGTCAAGTAGACAATGTGGTTGGCCGTGTCCACGCAACTGATGCGAAACTTCGGAGCGTCGTATTTTTCAAAGTCCAGAAGCTCGATGTCGCCAACTAAACCGGAATTCCCCGCCGGCTGTCCGCAAGGATTGCCCGAGGGCGGCGCCAGGTTCTTCCAGTTGCCGGCGATCGGATCCGAAGGATTGTAGAGGAAGCGATCGAAGCACTCCCAGCCGCTTCCAGCGATATAAGCCGAACAAGCGCCATTCGGAGGCGCGGCGGGCGGTGCGGGCGCATTGAGGTACACCGGATTTACGATACGCAAGTAGGTCCCCAGGTAGCCGCCCAAGCGCGGGCGCAGCCGCCGCACGTCGTTGTAAAACAGATTCTCGAAATATTGTGCCGATGCCGGTAGAGTAGTCTTCCATGTGTTCGCGCTCACATTGGTCCAGTTCGTCACCCGCATGCCCCCGCTGATCACGGGCGATTCGCCGGGATAATTCTCATAAACAATCTGCATCGCCGCGGTGCCCGAATCCAGTGCCGCGAACATTTCCGTTGCGGGTAAATAATAAGTCCCGGCGCGGAACTGCACGTTGATCTGGGTCAGTCCCGTTTTGCTGATAGATTCCACAAATAGTCGTGCTTGATGCAACGTCGCAAACGGGCCGTCCGTTTGCGCCGCATTGGGCGCGGGCAATGTGCCGCTCCAGGAATCGTTGCCGTTCGGCGCGACGTAGTAGGTGATCGACGCGGGCGCCGCCGCCGAACCTTGCACCGTGATGAAAGACGCGGGCGATGCTTCGGCACCATTGTAGGTTGCGACAATCGCGTTATCGCCGCTCGGCGCATTGGCCGGGATCACCACGTTGAACTGAAACTCGCCTGGCGCGACCAAACCTGCAAACTGCACCGTCGCCGGAAGGCCACCGATGGTGATCGCCGGTGCAGGGGAGAGCGTGCCCGATTGCGTGCTCGATCCGCTCACCAAGGCCGCGGATGTGGGTCCGAATCCATTGGCGTAGAGCACCACGGTTTCACCCGGTTTTGCGGGCGTGGTGGTCGCGCCGCTGAAGAGATTGGGTGGCGCGAGATAGGTGCCGTCGAGATGCGTCGCGGCCACGTAGGGTCCTCCGTTAAAGATGAAGAACGACGGTAGAGTCGAGGTTGGGCGCAGGTACTGACGCCGAGCGCCGCCCTGTTTCCCAACCCCGCTCATCAAACCGGACGTGCCGATTTCCGGCATCCGGCTTTCCGACTGGTTTCGTCGCAGACTCACGA
>JBKQPR010000007.1:0-22688 GCA_052144935.1 Bryobacteraceae bacterium | reverse complement strand
GTCCCGCGCGCCGCACGCTGCTGATCGGGCCGGTTGCGCCCGACAGCGCACGAACGGCATACTCCCGGATACGTCAAACTTCTACTGCCTCCCCGGCAGAGCCGGGGGATCTCCCAACTGATTAGGTTCTGGGACCCGCTACCCCTTGGGACCGTCCTCTTCAGGTTCGAGTCCTGGCGCGCCCCGACACCTTCGTCGGCGCAGTATGGGCGTGCCGGTCGTGCGAAGTTACGACCGTGCGTCGGTTGCAGACGTCGACGCCGTGACCACCAGCAAAGGGGTTCATGGCCAGAGTTCGAAACGTGTCCACGACGGGGAACCAGTCGCCACGGTCAAAGCGATGCGCGCCGCCGATAGGGGCAAGGGAAAGCGGTCACGATCCGCCGATGCTCTTTTCAAGGACTGGGGATCTGATTGCTGCGGACCCCGATCAGCGGTGCCCAGTTCCGGCGCGATGTAAAGCTCGCGCAAAAGCGCGGCAACGACATGGAAGAAGTTGCCGGAGATCATCCTGCTGTTGGTCGAGGGCAAGCCCCTGCCGTCTCGCTATAACGACCATCCCCTGGCTGGCGAGTGGAGCCATCACCGCGATTGCCACATCGAACTGGACTGGCTGCTGATCTACAAGGTGGAAGGCGATGATCTGTACGTGGTCCGAACGGCACGCATGCAGGTCTGTTCTGAGCGCAACTCCGTGCAACCAACGTGCAACCATGCCACGAAAATGCGCCGTTACTACGTGGACAACCGAGCCAGGTGCGTACTGAAAACACAACCACTTAGCACGCGCCGCCACCCCTTGGAACCGTCCTGTTCGGGTTCGGGTTCGATCCCCGTCGTCCCCGCCATATTTTTCAATCACTTAGCTTCCTCGGTTTTGTCTCTCCGCCCTTGCCGGCTTCCTCCAGCACCCCTGCAATCAAATCGACCGTCTTGCGCTTCAACTCTTCCCGGGATACTGAAGCGCCGCAGCTCCCGCCTTCTATTGCCAGTCAGCAGGCCGATGAGGTTGTCCTCTTTGCCGGCACCGGTCAAGGTCGATGCGGCGAAATGGCGGAGATCGTGAATGCGCAGAACCCTGACACCAGCCAGTTTTGCCACGCGCCGAAACCGGTTCCCAAAAATCCCAAGCATGCAGCCTTCTGAAATCACCCTTGAACCGCGGATTGGGCTTGCCGGAAACACGTATTCATAGCGGCCGTGCGGATCGTCTCGACGATTTTCTCGGCCTCCGGAAAGCGGTCTCTGCCCCGGAGGTTCCTTTTCCTGTGGAACGACACTCACCGGGTTCTTGTCGTATTTCTCGAAACGAATGGCATGCCCCATATTCACCCCCTCCCGCTTCCGCTACAATCGAATCGGTCGCATGTTGCGGATCTTCTTGCCGCTGCTGATGGCTGCCTCGGCAGCCCACGCCGCCGGGCCGCTTTACGAACTCGCCGGGCGTTTCACGCCCGCGGGCAGCGCATCCGTCTCGCTTTTCGGCGTCAGCGGGCCGTTCTCGGCTTCCACTTTGAGCGACGCCTCCGGCCGTTTCACCTTCAGGAAGCTCGAGGCCGGCACTTACACGCTGGCCGTCTTCCTGCCCGCCGATGGCGAAGCCCGCCAGACCATCGAAATCGGCCCCTCCAGCGCCGACAGCCACCATCGCGTCTCACTCTCGCTCCAATTCAAGGAAAGCGATTTCGTGCGCGCCCCCGCCATGGCGCGCCATACCGTCACCACGCGCCAGTTGGCCATCCCCGACAAAGCTCTGCGCCTCTATGACGATGCCCGGAAATTCCTCTTCCGGCGCGACTCCGATTCCGCCACCCAGCGCCTGGAAGAAGCCGTCGACCTGGCGCCCCAGTTTTCGGCCGCGTGGAACGAGCTCGGCACGATCGCCTACCAGACGCAAAAATACACCCGCGCCGAAGAATGTTTCCGCGAGGCGTTGGCTGCGGACCCCAATTCTTACGAGCCGCTGGTCAACCTCGGCGGCGTACTCATCAACCTGCACAAGCTCGATGAGGCCTGGGATTATAACGTCCACGCGGTGCTCCTGCGCCCCACCGACGCGCTGGCCCATTCGCAGCTCGGCATGACCTATTTCGAAATGGGCCGCCCCGACATGGCCGAGAACCACTTCGCCCAGGCCGTGGCGCTCGATCCCGCGCACTTCTCGCGTCCGCAGCTCTTCCTGGCCGAAATCCATTTGCGCCGCGGCGACCGTAAGGCTGCGGCCGACGATCTGGAAAGCTTCCTGCAGCACCATCCCGATTGGCCGCAGGCCGCCAAAATGCGGGAGACCATCGCGTCCTTGCGACAATAGGCTTTGCGTCTTCCCATCGATCCGCGAATTTGAGACGACCAAGGTTGGCCAACCCTTGGTGAAGGAATTCGGCTGGTTGGACAAGAAGTAGGGCGTGGGGGTGGGGCCCGCCGCCTTTCCCGATAGCCGAACATAAAGGACGTTATGTTGTGCTATCGGGGGGGGGGAAGCTGATACCATAAGCGTAGGGGAAGTGGAGAGGATCGGGATTTGAATTCACCTGCTGAGAACAACGCTCGCGGTGCCGGTCATTTCAGGCGAATCTGGCATGATCCCGTCTGGAGCAAGGTCATTTCCTGGGCGATAACCGGGACGCTCGGAGGGGCAGTGGGAGTAGGGATAAGCTATCGGATGTTGAAACCAACACCTCAGCCCGACAGCGCAGTGCAGGAGCGACAGGTGACCTTCGGAGAAGGAGCTACATTCAAGCCAGCTCAAGGCTGGCAGGGGGTGATTGTAACAATCCAGCCGCCGCCTCCTTCTGAGGACCTCGTGCAAGTATGGATTCAACAGGGCGACACAAAATGGTACCCTTGCGATCCGACTACCGAGATTTCCGGCACTGCGAAGTCATGGATGACGAGGTGTAGGTTTGGGAATCCCGATAGTCCATTAAACGCTTACCACGCCAAAAATGGGCGGCTCTTTACTCTTGGAGCGTTCACTTGGAAAACACGGATACCGGACGAGGGTGGGCTTTCGGAAGCTGCATGGGATGCGTTTACATTTAAAAAGCAAACACATACAGTTGCCTACCACGGGATGTAAGTGCACTTAGCAACTATAGAGCGGATCGGCTTTTTACACTACGCGCCCCCCGCTGACCCCGTGCTGACGCTGCGCGACGCGATAACAAAGAGAGTACAGGGCGAAAAACACCGCGACCCGGCTTGGGACATTCGGAACTCGCTGATCGTGCTTCCGGAAGCATTCAACCTTGGCGAGTACGATCCTCGGTCAAAGCCTGGGCAGCCCCTTCCGCAGTTTCTCGATGATCTTCGCGCTATCGCTGCTGAGCATGCGGTCATGTTCGTTACGGGCGTTGTAGAAAACCGGCGCAATTCGGCTTACTTGATCGACGGACAATGCGCTCAACTGATGTGCTACAAAATCGGCGAAGACGATACGAAAATTTATGACCCCTGCACGGGGGACCCGGACCCCTTCAACCCGATCGCCTTTAGCAATGCTTGCGTTGGTGCTCTGATTTGCCTTGACGCCGCGGCAGACCAGTCGTTTCAGCCTTGCCTTAAGAAGCGTCTCGATAGATTTTGGAAACGCCTTCGAGCGCATGAGGCCAAAAGAAAAATCATCTGCGTTCCAGGCCGTTTCCTGTATCCACGGCGGTCCCTTTTAGTCGGTCTGTCCCTAACGGAAGATTGTTGGTACATCGTGGCGCAAGGTCATTACGAACTGGTGGGACACGGCGGGAGCTTCATCGCTGATTCCGCCCACATTAGAAAGGCTGAAGTCGAGATTGAAGCCAGAGGGTTCAGCACTGTCAAGCTTTGGCAGTTCAAATGAAACATCAAGCCTGAAACATTTCAAGCCCGCTGTTTAGAGCAAGCTCCGGCTCGGAAGCGAAAGGCTGACATGGGCGGATGTTGCTCAGAAAAACTGCACGGTGAGAGTAACAAAGAATGGCAAGCCCGAGGCGAAAAGATTTAAGCGGTGCTTTTATTGCCAGAAACTAGAGCTGGCCTAACGGAGGAAGAGGGATTTTGAACAGCGATTGGACCCCCGCGGCAATACTGCCCAATCTCTCGGCCAAAAAGGCGGTTGATGGCGAGGCCATTGCCCTCGCGCCCTGTCATGATCCCCGTGTGCAGGCGTTCTGTACCGCTCACGCAAACTTCAACGAGTTCATCTCACGGTTCACCAGTGCATTCGAAGTACCCCTCAATCCGGTTGTTTTGATCGTCCGCGATGATGTGCTGCCGAAGGTTGCTCAAGTAGAACCCCTCGCGAGTTTTCGCGATCTCGTAGCCTTATCCGTCATCCCGTATGCCCGATCACTCGGTATAGTCTACAGTGACGGACACCGCATCTCGTACT
This sequence comes from Bryobacteraceae bacterium, assembly GCA_052144935.1. GTDB lineage: Bacteria > Acidobacteriota > Terriglobia > Bryobacterales > Bryobacteraceae > JOPF133. The sequence continues at coordinate 18,322 of JBKQPR010000007.1, read as the reverse complement.
CGAATTCGTTCTGGCTCTATCCGTGGATGCTCAGCACAAACAACGAACACCTCGTCGCATCAACACCCGCACTCAACGGGCTTCACGTAGTAGAAAAGTTTCACGGGCAGTCTTCGCCGGAGCTTTCAATAATGAAGCTTATAGAAGTGGATCAACCTCTATTCGAGGCTTTGCTCGGACACTGGAAACGGCACTATCTAGGCAACCGTCGGCGGTGGCAGGATCGCGCCCTTTTCCGGTCACTCAACATGGCGGCTCAAGCTGCCCAACTCCCGGCTGGCATAGATGCTACCCTCTACGATCTTGGCCGCATCATCTCGCTATGGGTTTCTGCCTCTGAAATTTTGGCGCATCCACGCATCGGCAGGTCTGGCCTTCATCCAGTTTATTCGCTTCTTGAGCAGGTTTCCTACGTGGAACGTAGCGTGGCAGAACGCAGATTTGTGGCCTACAAGTCCAAGAGCCAGCGTCGTGTTTTGCCATGCTGGCTTTACGGCAAGCTGTATCAGGCGCGCTGTGATTTCTTGCATGGGAACCCGGTTCGAAAAGATCGACTAAATTTTACCGGCGCAGAGGCCAGTCTCTTTTGGATCGCCCCATGCTTGTATCGCTTGGCTGTAACAGGATTTTTGAAACTGCCGCCGATGCAGGCTCCGCCAGGCCGCTTCTTCACAGACCCGCAGAGCATTATAGAGCGTGCACTTCTCCGCGCACGAAAACGCAAATAGCGCCTCCACGGCCTTGGGCTGATTTCGAAACATCAAACCTGAAACATTCAAACCCAATGTTTACGGGCCTTCGCCGCGCGTTTCAAGATCGACCCTTTGCGGCACATGACCCCTTACCATCTTGGCCGTAGATCAGCGTCGCGGGCTGGGGGCCCTGGCCGCCCGGCTGCGGCCAGCGATCTGAAAGGTCCCTCCATCCATCCCGATTGGCCGCAGGTCGCCAAATTGCGGGAGACCATCGCGTCCTTGCGACAATAGGCTTTGCGCCTTCCCATCGATCCGCTGATCCCCGGCATTTTGCGGCATCTGGGCCCAGAGGGCACCGCGGCGCCCCAACTGGTGCTGCAAGCCCCGCCCGGCGCGGGGAAGACCACGCGCGTGCCGCCGGCGCTCCTGGAGCTCTCGGGGGGCGACGTCCTGGTGCTGGAACCGCGCCGCCTGGCCGCGCGCCTGGCCGCCCGGTTCGTCGCGGCACAACTCGGTGAGCCGGTGGGCGCCACCGTCGGCTATCAGGTGCGCTTCGAAGAGATGGCCGGCCCCACCACGCGTCTGCGCTTCCTCACCGAGGGCGTGCTCACGCGCCGCCTGCTCTCGGACCCGGCGCTCGAAGGCGTGGACACCGTGGTGCTCGACGAATTCCACGAGCGCCACCTGGAGGGCGACCTGGCGCTGGCCCTGCTGCGCCGCCTGCAGCGCGCGCACCGCCCCGATTTGCGGCTGGTGGTGATGTCCGCAACGCTGGACCCCGCGCCCATCGCCGAGTATCTGGGCGGCGCGCCGGTGGTCCGCTCGGAGGGCCGCCAGCATCCGCTCGAAATCGAGTACACGCCGCATTCGGCCGCCCCTCTGGAGCAGCAGATCGCCGCGGCGCTGGAACATCTTGCCGCACGCGGGGCCGCGCGCGGCGGCGCTTCCGGATTGCCGGGCCACGTGCTGGTCTTCCTTCCGGGCGCCGCGGAGATCCGCCGCGCGCAATCCGCCTGCGCCGCGCTGGCCCAGCGCCACGGCTGGCTCGCGCTGGCCCTGCACGGCGATCAATCGCCCGAAGAGCAGGACCAGGCGGTGGCGCCCAGCCAGCGCACCAAAATCGTCTTCTCCACCAATGTGGCCGAAAGCTCCATCACCATCGAAGGCGTCGCGGCAGTGGTGGATAGCGGACTGGCGCGCGTGGCCGGCCACTCGCCGTGGTCCGGCCTGCCCACCCTGGAAGTGGCGCGTATCAGCCAGGCTTCCGCCAACCAGCGGGCGGGCCGCGCGGGACGCACCGGTCCCGGCCGCGCCATCCGTCTCTATCCTCTGGAGGATTTCGTGCGCCGCCCCGCGCAGGATACGCCCGAAATTGCGCGCGCCGATCTGGCCCCCGTCGCGCTGCTCTTGGACGCCATGGGTTTCTCGTCGAAAGGCGCCGGCGGGATCGCCGGCCTGGATTGGCTGGATGCGCCTCCCGCCGCTCACATCGCCCACGCCGAAGCGCTGCTCCGTGATTTAGGCGCCACGGGCGCGACCGCCCGCGAAATGGCGCGCTACCCTCTGCATCCGCGCCTGGCGCGCCTCATCGTGGAGGCCCGCCGCCGCGGCGTCGCCGAAGACGGCTGCACGGTGGCCGCCCTGCTCAGCGCGGGCGCGCGTTTGCCGGAGCGCCCGGAGCGCGCGAGCCACGCCACGCGCTCCGATCTGCTGGTCCTGTTGGAATCCCAGTGGGACGGCCACACGGCCCAGACCGTGCGCCAGATTCGCCGCATGGTGAACCCGCCGGGCCAAAAGGGCACCCCACGTTCCCGCGACACCCCGCGTTCGCACGACACCCCGCCTTCGCACGACACCCCGCGTTCGCGCGAGGACGCCCTGCTGGTGAGCGTGCTGGCCGCCTTTCCGGATCGCGTGGCGCGCCGCCGCCAGGGCCTCGAAGTGCAATTCGCCGGGCCCATAGGGCACCCCGAAGGGCGCCCCGGCTCCGCGCAACTGGCGCCTTCCAGCACGGTGACCGAGGCGCCCTTTCTGGTGGCCGTGGAAGCCGAGGGGCGTGACCGGAAGATGCCGCTAATCCGCATCGCCAGCGCCATCGAACCCGATTGGCTGTTGGACCTGTTCCCCGAGCGCGTACGCGAGACTTCCGAGGTCGTCTGGAACCGCGCCGCCGGACGCGTGGAAGCCGTCAGCGCCCTGATGTTCGGCCAGATCGCCATTCAGGAGAGCCGTGGCGCCGCCTCGCCGGAAGAGGCCGCGGCGCTGCTGGCGGCGAAAGCCGTGGAGGCCGGGATCGAGCGATTCGCGGACCCCCAGGAGTTGGAAGGCTTCCTGGCGCGCGTGGCCTTCGCCGCCCGCCACTCGGCCATCCCGGAAATGGGGACCGAAGCGGTGGAGGCCGCGCTCCGTTCGCTGGCCGCCGGATTGAAAAGTTTCTCCGAGCTGGAAGCGGCGGCGCGCGGGCCAGGAGGGCGCCCCGGACTGCTGCGCGCGCTGGAGGGGCAACTCTCGCCGGCAGCCCGTCAGGAATTGGAAGCCGTGGCCCCGGAACGCATCCGCCTGCCCGGCGGCCGCCAGGTGCGCGTGCATTACGAGCGCTCGAAGCCGCCCTGGATCGCCTCGCGCCTGCAGGATTTCTTCGGCCTGCAGCAATCGCCGGCGGTAGCGCGCGGGAAGGAGCCGCTGGTCATCCACCTGTTGGCGCCCAACCAGCGCCCCGTGCAGATGACCACCGACCTGGCCGGTTTCTGGGAGCGCTTATATCCGCAAGTGCGCCGGGAGTTGTCGCGGCGGTATCCCAAGCATCCGTGGCCGGAAGACCCGCGGGGGTGACCGCCGAACAGGACAGCGACGCGGCGGAAACGCTATCATCGAAGCGATGGCCACCGTCCGCATTACCGAAGCCGAACTCGCCCGCGATCTCCACGCCGTGTTGGCCAAGGTCCAGGAGGGCGTCGAAGTGATCGTCGAGCAGGACCACCGTCCGGTGGCGGTCATCAAGACTCCGCAAGGTCCCGGCCGTACCATCTCCGAGTGCATCGCGCTGCTGCCGGCCGACTCCACAGCGACGATCGATCCCGATTTCGCGAAGGATGTCGAAGCGGCGATCGAGGCCCATCGAGAGCCCCTGGAGCCTCCGGTTTGGGACTGATCCTCGATTCGACGGCCGCTGTCGCCACCGAACGCCAGGGCAAGAACGCCCGCCAACTTCTCGAAGCTGTGGTGGCCGAAACTGGTGACGAGCGGATCGCCGTTTCGGTGGTCACCGTCCTCGAGCTCGCTCACGGCATCACCCGGGCTGACACAGCGGAACGCCGCGACCGCCGGCAGCGTTTCCTTGACGAGCTATTGACCGGTGTTCCGATTCAGCCGGTGACGGTGCCGATCGCCCTCCGCGCTGGACGGATCGACGGGCAGAGCCAAGCGAAGGGTCTCCGAATCCCGCTTTCGGATCTACTGATCGGCGCCAGCGCTCTGGAACTCGGCTACGGGGTTGGAACGGCTAACCTGCGCCACTTCCGGATGATCCCCGGTCTCAAGGTTATTCCACTCTGACGCGCTCTCCTACTCGAAATTCCTCTTGAACTCCTCAAACCGTCGCTTCAAATCCGCCACTTCCTCCTCCAGCACGTTGACGCGCTCGCGCAGTGACGGCCCCGCTTCGGCCACCGGCGCGGGGCCTTCTTCGGTCACCTCGATGTCGCCCGAGAGCAGGTGCGCGTGGCGCGGTTCCTTAAAGCCCGGCTGCCGCGGCAGGCGCTTCGTGAACCCCATCTCCGCCAGGCGATTCAAGGTGCTCTCGACGCCTTCCAGGTCTTCAAATGGATACAGGCGCTCGGAACGGGTGCGCAACTCGCCGACCGTCTGCGGCCCGCGCAGCAGCAGCAGGCAGATTACGGCGGCCTCGCGGCGGCCCAGGTTCAGCGTCTCGGTGAAGCGCTGGCCGTGTTTGGGAACGCGGCTGTCGCGGCCGCTGATGCGCACCGCCAAACCTTTGGCGCGCAGGCCTTCCAGGGCGTGCTCCACGGTGTCGTCGTCGTAGTTCACCACCGGCTCGCGATTGGATTTCTGGTTGCAGGCGTTCACCAGCGCGTTGAGCGAGAGCGGGTAGTATTCCGGAGTGGTGATCTCCTTCTCCATCAGCGAGCCGAGCACGCGGGCCTCGGCAGCTTCCAGTTGCCAGTCCATGTACCCAGTTTACGTTGTTACTATAGAAACTTCGGTCCATGTCTTACGAACAGATGGAGTCTGCCACTGGCTGGCGCGGCGAACAGGCCATGACGGCCCGCGTCGGGCGCGAAGAGGTGATGGAGGCGGTGGCGCGGTCGAGCCGCGCGCTGTTTCGGCAGCAAGCCGCCGACGGCTTCTGGTGCGGCGAGCTGACGGCCGACACGACGCTCGAATCCGACTATATCCTGCTGCAGCTCTGGCTGCATCAGCCGGAGGGCGCGCAGTGGAACCCGCCCTCGCGCGGACGCGTGGAAAGGGCCTGCCGCGCGATTCTGGAGCGCCAACTGCCGGACGGCGGCTTCAACATCTATCACGGCGGCCATTCGGATGTGAGTGCCACGGTGAAGGCCTACTGCGCTCTGAAACTGGCCGGAATGGCAGGGTGTCCCGTGGGGGGCCCTCTGGAACCGGAAGCGCTCGTCCGGGCGCGCGAGCGCGTGCTGGCGCTGGGGGGATTGCAGGCCGCCAACAGCTACGTCAAGATCAACTTGAGCTTGTTTGGGCTATACCCACGGAAACACGCGCCTTCGGTGCCTCCTGAGATCACCATGCTGCCAGGCAACGTGCTCTACGAGATGTCGTCGTGGACGCGCTCGATCCTGGTGCCGCTCTCGATTGTGCAGGCGCGCGGGTCTAACCGCCGGGCGCCCTCGGGATTCACGGTGGACGAGCTGCTGCTGCCCGGGGCCAGCATGGAACTGCCCAAACGAACCGGGCTGGCAGTGCTGTTCCACCACCTGGACCGCATGTTCAAGGTGTGGGAGAAGCGCGGTTCGGAGCGGCTGCGCGGAGCCGCCATCCGCGAGGCCGAACACTGGATTCTGGACCGCACCCGCTTCACCGAGGGGCTGGGCGCGATCTATCCCGCGATGATGTACTTCATCATGGCGCTGGACGCGCTGGGTTATCCGCGCGACCATCCGGACCTGGTGGAGGCCATCCGCCATTTCGAATCGCTCATGATCGAGACTCCGGAGCGCTTCATTTTTCAGCCCTGCGTATCGCCGATTTGGGACACCGCTATCGCCGCGTTCGCGCTGGGCGAGGCCGGTAACGCCGGCGACCCGCGGATGACGCGGGCGGCCGATTGGCTGATTTCGAAAGAGGTGCGGCGCAAAGGCGACTGGTCGGTGAAGCGCCCCGGCACCGAGCCCTCGGGCTGGGCCTTCGAGTTCGCCAACGAGTTCTATCCCGACATCGACGATACCGCCATGGTGCTGCTGGCGCTGCTCCACGCCAAGGCTTCCAACCCGCAGGCGCAGGCGGCGGCCGAGCGGCGCGCCATCCAATGGCTGCTGGCCATGCAATCGGAAGACGGCGGCTGGGCGGCCTTCGATGTGGACAATAACTGGGCGGTGCTGAACCAGGTGCCGTTTGCCGACCACAACGCCATGCTGGATCCCACCTGCCCCGACATTACCGGTCGCGTGGTGGAATCGCTGTGCCGCCGTGGCATGGCGGGCCACGAAGCGGTGCGGCGCGGCGTAGCCTACCTGCTGAAGGCCCAGGAGGAGGACGGAAGCTGGTACGGAAGGTGGGGCGTGAACTATATCTACGGCTCGTTTCTGGCCATGCGTGGGCTGGCGGCCAGCCATGCGGCGAGCAATGCCGCGAGCAATGCCGCGAGCGGCGCCGCAAGCAGTGCCGCGAACGGCGCGCCCGGTGTGCGGGAAGCCGTCGCCAAGGCCGCCCGGTGGCTGCGGTCGATTCAGAATCCGGACGGTGGCTGGGGCGAATCGTGCGCCAGCTATGCGCGCGAGCGGTTCGTGCCGGCCCACAGTTGCGCTTCGCAAACCGCGTGGGCGCTGCTGGGGCTGGCAGCGGTCGGGGAGCGCGATTCGGCGGAGGCGCGGCGCGGCGCGCAGTATCTGCTGGACCGGCAACGGCCCGACGGCGACTGGGCGGAAGAGGCCACCACCGGAACCGGTTTCCCCAACGTGTTCTACCTGACTTACGGCATGTACCGGGAGTACTTCCCTCTGCTGGCTTTGGCTCAGCTCCGTTAATCCACCGTCCGGTGGCTGCCGGTGGCTGCTGTCACTTGTTGCACATCCCTGCCGCCGCGTGACAGAATACCGCCATGCACTCCTCGTATCGAGTCGGACTCATAGGCGAGTTTAACGAGCAACAGAGGGCCCATCTTGCGATTCCCCAGGCGCTTTCGGCGGCCTCGGGCGGAGCGGTGGAATGTGTCTGGGTCGCCTCGGACACCGTTGGCAACGGCGAGTCGCTGGCGGAATTTGCGGGCTTGTGGTGTGTTCCCGGCATGCCGTATCGCAGCGCCGAGGGAGTACTGCGGGCCATACGGCACGCGCGGGTGGCGCGCACGCCCTTCCTGGGTACGTCGGCGGGTTTCCAGTATGCGCTCATCGAGTATGCGCGCAACGTGCTGGGCCTGGCGGCCGCCGACCATCAAAAATCCAACCCCAAGGCGGCCATGCCGCTGATTTCACCGCTGGGCTGCGCGCTGTTGGGAGTCAAGGCGCGGGTCCGGCTGTCCCCCGGATCGATCTTGCGGAAGGCCTACGGCAAGCCGGAAACGGTGGAAGAATACCGCTGCAGTTTCGGGCTGAACGGCCGCTATCGGCGCCTCCTGGAGGGCCAGCACCTGATGGTGACGGCGGTGGACGACCAGGACGAAATCCGCGCCGTGGAGCTGGATGGCCACCCGTTTTTCGTGGCCACCCTGTTCCAGCCGGAATTGGGCGCGCAGCCCAATCCGCTGGTGCAGGCGTTCACGGCGGTTTGTGCCCGGAGCCTCAGTGGCGTGACGCGCGTGGCGAGTTAGTTCAGGCCGGCGCGGGATATAATTTGGAGAGGTGAAGCGATGCTTAGCGCTGAGGTGGATTTGTGCGTCTGTTCGGAACTGGCCCGGAAGCGTTGGACCCGTGCGGAGTGCGAGCAAGTCTCCGAACTGCTGCCCGAGCAGCACCTGGAACTGGTCGAAGGGAAATTGATCGACAAGATGGGTAAGAATTGGCGGCACGTAAGCTCGCTGGTGGTCTTGCAGGCGTGGCTGGTGGGGATTTTCGGACTGCTCCGGGTGGTTCCTGAACCCTCGATTGACGTGGCGCCACAGGATAATCCAACCAGCGAACCGGAGCCGGACCTCATCGTCACGAAGCAGGATCTCCAATATTACATCGACAAAGGAAGACCCGGCCCTGAAGATCTCCAACTGGTGGTCGAGATAGCGGATTCCTCGCTTCGTTTCGACCTAACCACCAAAGCGGCACTGTACGCCCGCGCGCGCATTGCCGATTATTGGGTATTAGACGTCGCCGGACGCCGCATGATTGTGCATCGCGACCCGCAAGCGGAGGGCTATCGCACAGTGACCGTTTTCGGCGCCGAAGACAGCGTGGCGCCGTTGGCTGCTCCCACGGCCTTTCTGCGGATTGGCGACGCATTCGTGAGGGGCGGGCGATGACTTCGACGGAATTCGAAGGAGTGAAGCTCAAACGCTGGACCCGGGCTGAGTTTGAGCGAGCCTGCGAGATCCTCCATCAGGAGCGTCTGGAACTGGTCGAAGGAGACGTGATCGACAAGATGGGCCAGAATCGGCCTCACTCGATCTCGCTGGCGCTGCTGCACGGCTGGCTAATCACAGTTTTCGGGGTACGCTTTGTCCATCAGGAAACGCCTATCGATGTGGCGCCAGAGGACAATTCAACCAGTGAACCCCAGCCGGATCTCTTCGTCCTGAAGCGGGACTTCACCGAGTTCAGGAACGCTAATCCTGGTCCTGACGACCTCCACTTAGTGATCGAGGTGTCAGATACCACGCTCGGATTCGATTTCCATGCCAAGGGCCCGCTGTATGCCCGCGCCGGCATAGTCGAGTATTGGCTGCTGGATATTGCCGGGCGCCGCATGATCGTGCACCGCGAACCGCAAGATGGCCAGTATCGATCGAGGATGGCGTACAGCGAAGAAGAAACCCTTGCCCCCCTGGCCGCCCCCGCCGCTTTCCTGAAGGTCGCGGACGCGTTCGCGCTATAATGGCGGCGTTCCCAACTCAGCAGTTTCGAAGGATCTATGCGCCGATTCATCATTAGCACCACCGCTGTAGCCGTACTCACTCTGGCCGCGCTCTCCACCAAAGGGGCGGACGATGCGAAAGCCAAAGGCAAAGCGCCGAAAACCGTTGTTGCCAGCGCTCCCAGCTACGGAAACGCCGAGGCAATCTCCGAGCAGGAGCTGAAAATCTACGACTACTTTCTGGCTTCCGACCAGCTCGAGGGCCGCAATTTTCCGTCGCGCGGTTACGATACCGCGGCACTCTATGTGGCCAGCCACCTGGCCGAGTGGGGATTGAAACCGGGCGGCTCGACCAGCGGCACTAACGGCCCTCTGCAGCCGTACCTGATGCCCATTGAGATGGTGTCCAAACAGGTTGTGCCGGAGGAGAGCAAGGCTTCATTGACCGCGCCGGGCGGCGGCGGGCGCGGTGGCTTCGGCGGCGGACAGGGCGGTGGAGGTGGACAGGGCGGCGCCAATGCCGAACCGCAAACCACCAACTACGAATACGGCAAGGAATGGACGGTTGGCGGCGGAGGCGGTTTTGGCGGCGGCGGTGGACGCGGCGGCGCGGGCGTGCAACCGCTGGACGTTTCGGGAAATCTGGTCTTCGTGGGCAACGGTTACACCATCGAGAAAACCAAGATCAATCCCTATGAAGGGTTGGATGTGACGGGCAAGATCGTGGTAATCGCCGGCTTACCGCCGGAACTGGCCGCCCAACAGGGCGCCGGCGGCGGCGGGCGCGGCGGCAGGGGTGGTGGACGCGGCGGGCGCGGCGGCAGGGGCGGCGCCACCGACACGGCAGCGGCCGGTGCTGCCGCCGGCGCCGGTGAAGCCAATGCGCAGGAGGCGGCGGGCGGAGGCCGCGGCGCGGCCGATGCCCCCAATCCGCTGGGCGAGAATTGCAAGGACTTTCTGACGCCCGAAGAAGCCGCCGCCAAGAATGGCGCGCTGGCGGTGGTGACCGTCGCCAACTTTCAGCAGGCGGCCACGATGGGCAACCCCAACGGCGGGCGCGGTGGCCGTGGCGGCGCAAACCTGAACGGTCCGCCCTACCAGGTGGTGAAGTTCCAAACGGCCGGCGCCTGTCCCAGCGTGCCCGCCATCACCGCGGGAATCGAGATGACCAACGCGCTGTTCCAGGGCGAGAAATCGTCCGGCGCGCAGGTCTTCTCGGCGGCGACCAACAATACCAAGCTGGATTCCTTCGAGCTGAACGCGCGCAAGAAGCTGAGCCTGCACGTGGCCGTGCACAACACGCCGGGCCACGGCGAAAATGTCGTCGGGATGTTGGAAGGCAGCGACCCGGCGCTGAAGGACGAGTTCGTGGTCATGAGCGCGCACCTGGACCACATCGGATTGAGCGCGCCCCTTCCCGATGGGCACAACGTGAACAACGGCGCGGATGACGATGGCTCGGGATCCACCGGCCTCCTGGCCATCGCGCGCGAATACGCCGAAGGAGCGGCCAAGGGGATGCGGCCGAAGCGCACCATTATCTTCCTGTGGAATGGTGGCGAGGAGAAAGGGCTGTGGGGATCGCAGTATTTCGCCGAGTTCCCTCCCGTCGACCCGGCCAAGATCGTGGCCGACCTCAACATGGATATGATCGGCCGCACCAAGAACGCCAACTCGGTGGATAACAATGCCACCCATGTGCTGGTGAATCCCGGCGAGATGCTGCTGATCGGGCCGAGAGTCAGCAGCGACGAATTGGGGAAGATCATCGAGACGGTCAACAATAGCTATCAGAAGCTGAAGATCAACGATTTTTACGATACCACCGCACCCGACGACACGCACGATAACCTGGGCCCGCAACCGCGCGGGCAGCGGATCTTCTACCGCAGCGACCACTATAACTTCGCCAAGGTGGGGATTCCGATCGCGTTCTTCACTGTGGGCCTGCACGTGGACTATCACCGGCCGACCGATACGCCGGAGAAGATCGACTACAAAGAGATCCAGCAGATTTCGAAGACCGTGGCGGCGGTGGGCTGGGAGTTGGCCAATCAGAGCGGCCGTCCGAAGCTGAAGGCCAACCTGCCGGATCAGTTGGTGAAGGACATGAAGACGGCGCAGACGCAGGGGTGGGGCAAGATCACGCCGGTGTTGCCGCCTCTGCCGGGGATGCCGTATTGAGCGACGAAAGGTAAGAAGCCTGTAATCACCGGAGAGCGAGAGACCAAGCCTGACGGATTGGTCCATGACGGAAGTAAACGATGTAGCGGCAACTCCTTTGTTTTCAGTGGGCGCATAATCGTTTAACTGGGTATTCCCTTGACTCACCCGACCACCAGATCTTGTGGCGGGGCAGCCCACGGGGCGCAGCCCGTGCTACCCGGCGAAGCGGTAGGTGAGTGAAAGGGACACCCAGTATCGTTTATTTAGCAGACGCGGAGTTCGCAGAGCAGACGCGGAGAAACCCGGAAGCAAATCAAAAGTTCTTCTCCGCGCACTCCGCGTCTCCCGCGGTGCGCCACGCCGCTAACTCCCCCCGCCCTGGCCCGTCTTCTGGCTTAGCCACTTTTCCCGAACTCGGAGGCTCGCTTCCGCGTATACGGAAGAGAACTGTTTAGCACGATGGGTGCGGCGGCCGTGCGCTACCGGCCATAATTAGCATTTGAGGTTTTCGCAAAACTATGTACTCTGTCAAATCCGCTGTCGCCATTCTGCTCGCCGGAGCCCTCGCCGTTCCGGGGTTCTCCCAAACCCCGGAAGTCACCCGTATGCCGGGGCACGGCTTTTTTAACTGGGTCGCCCGCGATTACCTGGCGCACGCCGTTTCCAAGGTCTCCTTCGAAGACTCGCCGCGCCTGGACAAACTGATGCGCGCGGGGAACATTTATCTTTCCCTGCGCGACGCCATCTCGCTGGCCCTGGAGAACAACCTGGATATCGAAAACGCCCGCTTCAACAACCAGCTAAACGAAGCCAACCTGCTGCGCTCCAGCGCCGGCACGATCCTCAGGAACGTTTCCACCAACATTACGTCCGGGCCCACTTCGGCATCGCTCGGCGTGCTGTCCTCGACGGCGCTGGGTTCCGGCGGCACCGCCAACGTGTCCAGCGGGGCGACCAGCCTCTTCTCCGGCGTGAGCGTGCAATTGGCCGGCTCGACGATTCCCAACCTCGATCCGATCCTCTACATCGCTGGCCAGGCCTCCCACTCCACCACGATTGAGACGGCCACCAATATCACCGGCACCAACGGCTTGGTCACCCATTACAGCTCCAGTACGTTTGGGGCCCAGTACGGGTTGGTCTCTGGAACTACCATCCAGCTCGCCATGACTAACCAGTTCGGCGTCACCCAGAACTCGCCCTATAACCAGTTCAACCCCTACAGCCAGGGCGCCCTGTCGTTCACCATCCAGCAGAATCTCCTGCAAGGCTTCCGGCCCTCGGTAAACAGCCGCTACATCCGCCAGTCCAGGAACAACCTGCGCGTGGGCGACCTGACCTTCAAAAATCAAGTGATGGCCACGGTTTACAACGTGGTGAACCTGTACTGGGATCTGGTGGCCGATATCGACGAACTCAAGGTCAAGCAGCGGACCCTGGATCTCAACACCAAGCTCTACGAGGACAACAAGCGGCGCGCCGAGCTGGGGGCCGTGGCGCCCATCGACATCATCCAGGCCGAAGCCGAAATGAAGACCAGCCAGCAGGATGTGATCGCCGCGCGATCCCAGGTGGATCAGCAGGAGATGACCCTGAAGAGCGTGCTCACCCGCGCCGGCATGGACAACCTCGATGTGATCGTCGCCCACATCGTGCCCACCGATCGCTTCGAGGTTCCCGCCCAGGAGGCCGTCCGCCCGGTGCAGGATCTCATCACCGAGGCCATCGCTAACCGCCCGGATGTGGAGCAGAGCCAGATCTCGCTGGAAAACGCCCGCTTGACTACCATGGGCGTGAAGGATGCCCTGTTGCCGCAGCTTGCGGCGTTCGTCAGCGCCAGCAACAGCGGCGTGGCCGGCCAGTTGAACGCACTGGGAGCGCCGGGCGTGGTGGCCGGCGCCAACCCGTACTTCCTGGGAGGCTACGGCACGGTCCTGGCCCAGGTTTTCGGCCGTGACTTCCCCAACTACAGCGCCGGGGTCTCGCTTACCATGACGCTGCGCAACCGTTCCGCCCGCGCCGACCTGATCACCGACCAGTTGACCTACCGCCAGACGCAGATCCAGGACCGGCAGCTTCATAACAACATCAAGCTGAACGTGGTCAACGCGCGCACGGCGCTCGCCAACGCCCGTTCGGCCTACGACACCAGCGTCGAGGCCCGCCAGTTGCAGGACCAGACCACCGCCGGCACGCGCCGCAAGTACGAGTTGGGAACGGCCACCATTCTGGACGTGGTGATCGGACAGCGCGACGCCACTACCCGCGAGCTGAGCGAAGTAGACGCCCGCAACCAGTACGTTCACTCCCGCGTAAACCTGGAGAACGTGCTGGGCCGGATTTTGCAGGACTACGACATCAGCATCGACGAGGCCAAGACCGGAGTGGTATCCCGTCCGCCCGACATGATTCCTGCGGTGCTTCCGAACGGGCCGCCCTATGGGGTGCCCTCTGGGCCCGGCGCCGCAGTGGTCAAGCGGTAAGGCCCAAGAGGCTTTGACGCGGGGGCGTCCTCTGGGCCCGGACATAGGCGTCAAAAATAAGGCCGTCCGCGAAGATGGCCCGGGTGTTGGGCGATCCAGCTTCGCGGGCCGCTGTTGGGCAACGTCCCAGAACCGGACTTGGGGACAACGGAGGAGTCCGGCCCTTCTCCGAGCGGCTCGTGATACGGACGAAGCCGGTCAATTCCGATCGATCAGATCTAGGAACTCTCGCTTCCGCGGGCGTCGAGCGAGGAACCGTTGGTGCGACGAGAATCCATAATGCCGTTAGGCTACTCCAAAGCGGCCAGGCAACAGAATTTCGCACGCTCGTATGAGCCGCAGGGACAATCATCGTACGGGGCGACTCGCTGTGCCGCCATCAGGTCGAGCAGTCGCTGTTTTGACATCCTCCGCCATGCGGCAGGCCCATTCTCCAGCAATGTCGAGTCGTTCCAGATGGCGGGTACGACGTCGTGCCTACCGGAGATGAGAAGTGCGGAAAGTTGCCGTCGCGCGGACTGCATGACGCCAGTAGGCAGGACCTGCCTCAGACTCGAATCAATCGCAGGCACAATCTCTGCTGCCTCGTTGCTCAATAGCCTCTTGTGGATCTCCCTACGAAACTGAATCCCAACGGTCGTCTGTCGAAACTTAAGCACAGAGCCCCACAGCCGGCGATCCGCCAGAAACGCATCTTGATCCACGATCCCAAACTGCCCCGTAAGCGCATAGCTGGCTACTTCGCTAGCAAGTACACCCCCAGCGACGGCCGGGAAAGCCACCTCAGCAAGCCTGGCTGCGCCCGTCATCAGCTTCATAGAACCTAGTGCCAGTTTCTGGCAAGTCGCGCCGATTCTAGCGACCTGCACCAGACGCAGAGCCGGGTGGGCAAGCCACCGTGGTATGTGACCGACTGGCGTAGCATCACTCATGCCCAGAATTTTTCGTGTGGCCGGCGAACTGAATAGCCCTGAGCAGATGTCTGCGAAGTTTTTCGTCCCGGATAGGTCAACGGTTATTACTCTATCTTCCAAGCGAGATATGAGATCGGAGCCTTCGAGCTCATGGCCAACTGCTGGGCGCATCTGCTTTCTGATAACCTCGCCGGCCGACTCTCCGCCACCTTTCTTCCCGGTTGCGAGACTCCCGAATCCAGGGCGATCTGAAAAACACATCAGGAGGTCGAAGCCCTCCCAATGAACCGGCTCAAGAATTCCCTCGAAGACCAGCGTACGGAAGTGATTTTCACCCACGAAGTTGCATACCCGATTGATGCAGTCCAACGGAACGAGCACTTGATCAAAACACATCAGGCCGACGGCAAGGTCGTGTGCAGCCGTCGAAATGGGTGAGATCTCACCGGAGGTCCACCCCGGACCGACGATTATGTCCGCAACAATTCCATCCTCGCGCTTGATGGCCGCGGTCTGGCCCGACTGCCACGTACCCGCAGGATAAAAGTCGCTCAGGAAATGGGCACTCCGAAGATCCTCCTGGCAGCGCGGTGCTGGACGCCCATACTCGAAGGCACCGGTTTCGGACGCCGGCCTTGCGATCAATTCGATCGCGAGGATTCCTGATCGATGATCCGTATGAAAGTCGGTCCGATATTGAACTGGGTGTACGCTCGACGGCAACTCGGGGCGGGGACTAGGACTAGGAGAAACCAGAAAATGGGGCCCGTCTCCGAAGAGGGAGTGGATAGACGCGCTTCGATTGAGCAACTCGATGACGTAGGCATCTCGAATACCATAGCCGATGAAAACTATTGAGCACCCCGCCAGCATATGGCTAAGACAATCGACGAAAGACGAATCCCCCTCAAGGGATTTGTAATCGTCCGTCTTGAACACCGCTGTTTGGATTGAGCTGACGCTTCCGTGGAGTTTTGCAAGAAATCGGTTCCTCGAACCCAGCAGGTCAGTGACACGTGACAGATCTGAGCGTTGGAGGACTTGAAACCCCGGAAGCGAGTTTTCCAACATTTCGTCAACGTTAGTCGTCACCACCGAGACTCCCTCGAGTCTGTTGACAGCCTCCACGAATCTCCTGTAAACGGGTTGCATGGGCTTCGGCGCAAACGACTGCGCCAACATGGACCGATAGGTTTCCGGTGATGCATCGAAGCACAGTTGGAATAATCGTGGATAGTCCTCCGCCTTGAGAGCTGCCGAACCCGCCTCGGCCATATATCTCGCACTCGCCTTTCTCAAGAAGGCTCGATGGAAGCGTTCAGCGGCCTCTGCCCAACGCTCGTAGCCAAGCCATGAGCTCGCACCCGCTCC
This sequence comes from Bryobacteraceae bacterium, assembly GCA_052144935.1. Classification (GTDB taxonomy): domain Bacteria; phylum Acidobacteriota; class Terriglobia; order Bryobacterales; family Bryobacteraceae; genus JOPF133. Next base: position 2,482 of record JBKQPR010000007.1, on the reverse strand, counting down.
AACCCAAATGATCACGGGCTTGTGATCCGTGTTTGTTGCCAGTCCCCAGAGCAGCTTCAGGCTATCGAAGGTTTGCGGGTCGGCGTTGAACATGGTTCCATCGTAGCGTTTGCGCCTCTAAACTCGCTCGCTCCGATCGTCCGCGATCTTCGAGTGAAAAGGATTGGTCTAGCGGCTCGGTACGGTTTGTCGGCCGCCCGGAGAATGGTCTGATACGGCGATCTGGGAAGTTGCAACCACCCGCGAGCCCAAGATTGGTTCGCGCGCAGGCGAGGTCGTTTTGCCAACGGCCTTATTTTAACGCCTATGTCTGGGCCCGGAGGGCACCCCCGCGTCAAGGACTCGCCACGCTATCCTGAAGATTGACACGCATCCATCCTTTTCAACCCCTTCGTTACACCGCCCAGGCCGGACCCCTGGGGAACCTGGTCACACAGCCGTACGACAAGATCTCCCCGGCCATGCAGAGCCGCTATCTGTCGCTCAGTCCCTACAACCTGGTGCGGCTGATTCTAGGGGAGCGCCGCCCATCGGACACCGGCAGCGAGAACGTGTACACCCGCGCGGCCGGATATCTCAACGCCTGGCAGTCTGCCGGGATTCTGGCCCGCGATCCCGAAGCGGCGGTGTTCCCGTATTTCCAGGAGTTCACCGTGCCCGATACCGGCGAGCGCCTCGTGCGCAAGGGCTTCATCGCGCTGGGCCCCGTGGTGGATTATTCCGCCGGCATCGTGTACCGGCATGAGCAGACCCTCTCCGGCCCCAAGAAGGACCGGCTGGAGCTGCTGCGCCACACGCACGCGCACTTCGGCCAGATCTTCGTGCTGTATCCCGACCCGGCCGGCGCCGTAGACGCGCTGCTGGACGAAGCCGCCGCCAGCGAGCCCCTGGCCGAGGTCGCCGACGAGTATGGCGCCGTGCACCGCCTCTGGAGGGCCTCGGACACCGCGCGCATCCAGGCGTTGATGAGCGACAAGAAGCTGCTGATCGCCGACGGTCACCACCGCTATGAAACCGCGCTGGCTTTCCGCAACGAAAATCCCGGCCTGGCAGGCGTGGATCGCGTGATGATGACCTTCGTCAACATGCACTCGCCTGGTTTGAAAATTCTGGCCACGCACCGGCTGGTGAATGGCATTCCCACTGGTGGCTTCCCGGACACATTTCTGCGCGCCGCGGCGGACGATTTCCAGGTGGCCGAAATCGATTCCCTGGAGGCGCTCAAACGCCGCTGGGCGGAGTGCGGCGGTCGCACCGTGATTGGCGCGGCCATCGGCAACCGGCTTTTCACGCTGGAAGCCCGCGGCGACGCGCGCGGCGCCGCCCCCGACAACGCCCGCGAAGCCGCCCCCGACAACGCCCGCAACGGCGCGCGCGGCGCCATGGACGGCTTGGACGTGCGGATTCTGCACCATCGCCTGCTGGGCAAAGCGCTGGGGATCGGCGAGGAGGCCGTCCGCGACGAGAAGCACCTGCGCTACATGCGCGGGCTCGACGCGGCCGTGGGAGAGGCGCGCCAAGGGGCGGCGCAGATCGCCTTCCTGCTCCGCCCGGCTTCGGTGGAGCAGGTGGCCGAAATTTCCTTCGCCGGCGGCGTGATGCCCCAGAAATCCACCGATTTCTATCCCAAGCTGCTTTCCGGCCTGACGATTTACAAGCTGGACTGAGAGTGTGGGGCAGGTGGGCCCGGTGGGAGGGCCCGAAAAGGCACCCTGCCTGCCAACCCTCGCCCGGCAAACCGTTGCCATCAACTGAATGACAGGCATGAGGCGCTGGAGGCGGTTCCTGCGCGAACCGGATCGGGTGCGCCGTGGCCGGCGGCCCTCCAAGCGAGCGTTATGGCGCACTAGCGGTAGGCAACTCAGCGGACCTCTATCGCTGGCTAGCTCTCCGACCGCGAGATTTTGTTCTTTTGCCCGCAACCACTCCCTCACGGTCATGGCTCGGAACAGAGCCGCGAGCGTCAGCGAGCGGTTTTCCCGGCAGCACGGAATCTCGCCGTCGCGGACCTAGCTCTCCGACCGCGAGATTTCGGTGCTATTCCGTAACCGCTTGCTGACGGATCGCCGCCATCGCAGCAAAGATTTGAATAACGCCGGCCCTGAGATCCCTTACCGCTCCCCATAAGAGGCAAGCACTTCGTTCGTGAGCGCGTCATCCTCCGTGGTGGTCTTGTCGGCGGCCCGCATTGTTCCATAGACCTTTGCGGCCGCCGCGGTTCGCTCTTCAATGGCGCGCACCACCGGCTCTGTTTTCGAATAGGTGAAGATCAGTACGGCCACGGAAGCCACCCCCAGCGCGATGGCAATGTACAAGAAGACGCGCTTCCGAAGCAGCAGCGAAACCGAAGCGATTACGATGCCGATCTCGGCGCAGAGCATGCCCCATTCGTAATACTCCTGGCCTTCCACGTGTGCCTGGATTGCCGGCGTGTAGGCGATGTCCCACTCGACGGCCGCCTGGGACTCGTTGTAATAGCGCT
>JBKQPR010000006.1:0-13977 GCA_052144935.1 Bryobacteraceae bacterium | reverse complement strand
TGGCCAGAAAATGGCGGAGCTGCAGCACTCGTAGAAATTCATGGAAGAAGTAAACACCGCCGTAATGAGTCAGACCGGCATGATTACAGGCGATTCTAATATTTCGTGGCGAATACGGCATTTCGCGTATTCCTAACTGAAGGTTAGGAAGTGGCGGAATTCTACAATACGCACCCAGCGCCTGTCAACACGGCGTTTGGCGGCCTCCGGGGAGGCCGGAATGCGCCGGATCCAAGTATGGGCGCGTATTCGCAAGCAACGCCTGGAGCATTGGCAAGTGGGCGCGCTGGAATATGAGGAGCTGGCGGAGCCGGCGGTGCAGACGCTGGCGATCTATAGAGATTGAGCGTTTGGCGTTGGATTCACTCGGTGGCTGGCGATCGAAACTTCTGTGTTTCTCTTCTTTCTTCGTTTTCTCTTCGATTGAGGCGCCGAAGCGCCCCGACATTAGGAACCGGTTCCCGCCCCTCCGCTAAAAGAGGAGCTGACTCCTCAGGAGGGCACTCCCCCGAAGAGGAGTGTGCCGCTTTTGGCCAGGTTTAATGCCCCTGAATCAGGTTTAGGAAGCGTTAATCGCTCGTGATCCGGATTTAAAGCCCCCTAGGTTGGGCTCCGGCGAACGATGCCGCGAGGACTGAGGCTACCAGCCACCAGTTCCTACTTCGATTTCAGAGTAACAGACGGGTTTTGGGCTTGCGGATATCAAAGTCCGTAACTGATTGAGCCAATTCGAAATTCTTTTTCAATTCTTTGTGAACCGAAAACCGGCCAATCCCGGAAGATGGGCCGGCGTAGGTCTCAGCGGGCTTTCAATGCCACTTTCAGCGCAGAGTGTTTGGCGGCGTTGCCGAAGGTGTCGTAGGCTTTCAAAATGTCGTCCAGCGCGAAGCGGTGTGTCACGAGCTTGCCGGGCTGGAGCGTGCCGGACTGAAATGCCTTAATCAGCATCGGCGTAGTGACTGTGTCGACCAATCGGGTGGTCAAGGTGGCGTTGCGGTCCCACAGTTTCTCCATATGCAGAACCACCGGCTTGCCGTGGACTCCTATGTTCGCGAGATGGCCGCCGGCTCCGATTATGCCCTGGCAGATATCGAACGTGGCGGGAATCCCGACGGCTTCAATCGCAACGTCGACACCCTCACCGTGAGTCAGTTCCATGACACGTTGGACGGCGTTGCCATCGGCACTATTGATCAACGCGGTTGCGCCGAAGCTCCTGGCGACTTTCAGGCGGTTGTCGTCCAAGTCGATGCTGAAGATTGCCGCCGGGGAGTAAAACCGGGCAGTCATCAACGCCGACAGTCCAACCGGGCCGGCGCCCACAATGGCGATCGTGTCGCCGGGCTTCACGTGGCCGTTCAGAACACCGCACTCGAAGCCTGTGGGCAAGATGTCGCTGAGCATCACGGCCGCTTCTTCCTCGGCGCCCGGCGGGAGCGCGTAGAGACTGGTGTCGGCATACGGGATGCGCACGTATTCCGCCTGGGTTCCGTCGATGGTGTTGCCGAGGATCCAGCCTCCGCTGCGACAATGGGAGTACATCTGCTTTCTGCAGAAATCGCACTTTCCGCAGGCCGTGATGCAAGAAATCACGACCTTGTCGCCCTTGCGGAAGGCTGAGACCGCATCGCCAACTTCGTCGATCGCTCCGATGCCTTCGTGGCCGAGAATCCGGCCTTCGGTGACGGTCGGGACGTCTCCCTTGAGGATGTGGAGGTCCGATCCGCAGATGGTCGAGGTCGTAATTCGGACCACCGCGTCGTTCGGGTCCTGGAGTGCGGGGCGGCGGTGCAACTCCCAGGAAGGCTTGCCGGCGCCGTGGTAGACCAGAGCATGCATGGTTGTGAGAGCCGTCTCGCGCGGGGCAATTTCCGGTTGAGCGGTGGTCATGATGTCTACTTTGCCAGGGGCATCGCGGGCTCGTTGACCAACTCTTCGAAGAGCGTCCGGTAATGAACCATCGCCTGCCGCAGTTCTTCCGTGCTGGCCTGTCCCTTCGTCTGCTTAAGCGCGATTTCGTGAGCCGTCCGGTAGTTCTCCAGAACTTCCGGATGATCCACGGACATATCCGCCGCCCGTTGTTCAAAGTCGCTTACCGGATAGCCTCGCGCGGACATTACATCACCCAGTAATTGATCCGCAGCCGTTACCGCACCGGCGGGGCCGTCGACGAAGCGCGACTGGACGCCGCGCCAGGATTCCACGAAGCGGGCGCGATCCCCTGCCCCTAGCGGCCGGATGTGAAACGCCTCGACTCGCTGTGCACGTTGTTCCAGCCCGGCTTCCGCCTGCCTCACGTTGCCGCCTTTTTCGACGGCGCGAGCATACTCAGCGGCACCGAACTTAGTGCGCAATCTTTCCGTCCGGCGCTTCCGGAGCGAAAAGAACACGGCGATGCCTGCAATGAGAACTACGACGGCAGCAATAGCTGCGACTATTTCCGTTGTGCTTAACGTTGGTATATTCATGTTTGTCTCCACTTTCCGTACAGCTATCTTCTGTGTACCCTTCTCGATCGATTGCAAGTGCACCTTGTGGACCAACCCGAATGTATGCGAACAAAGCAGGGATCGAAGTTCCCGCAGGTGGTTAGGTGCAAGTCCTGCCGTCCGGAAGGCAAGAAGTGCGCGGTGAAACGGAACTCACGCCGGGCGGTCTCCCGACGTGTACAAGCCGGCACCAGCCCAAGCGGTAGTGGCTTGGGAAAGGCCCGAAAAGTGCACACCGTTTGGTATGCGTTTCACTTATTTATGGGCGCTGACTGCTTCGATCCTGGCTCTGACCGACGCGGGTGCAGCCGGACCGGCGAAATCGCGCGCTGGGGCCCCGGTGGTCCGGAGTCTTGGCGAGAACGAAATCGAGGACGCCACGAAGATAGACGCGGTGGGGCCTGGCTCGGCGGGTTCGAGGGTGACGCGGGCGCAGATTCTGATGGACCGCGCCAGGTTCTCGCCGGGCGAAATTGACGGCGTCTACGGCGGCGATTTCGGAATTGCGGTCAAGGGATATCAGGAAAACCATGGCCTGAAGCCGACCGGCACAATCGATGCCGAGATGTGGGGACTGCTCAATAAAGACGCCGGCCCTCTTCTATCGACTTACACGATCACTCCAGCCGATGAGAAAGGCCCGTTCCAACCAACACCGGCCAACGAACAGGAAAGGGCCAAGATGAAATGGATGGGCTTCGAAACGCCGGGCGAGGAGCTGGGTCAGAGGTTCCACTGCTCGCCGAAGCTGCTGGCCGAGTTGAATCCCGGCAAGAAACTGGACACGGCGGGGGAGCGGATCACCGTGCCGAATGTGCGGCGAGCGGCGGCGCGCCTGGCGATCCGCGTGGTGGTGTCGAAGTCCAAACGCACGGTAATCGCCTACGGCGCCGGCGACAAGGAACTGGCGCAATATCCGGCCACTATGGGCGACAGTCACGATCCGCTGCCGATTGGCGATTGGAGCGTCACGAAGGTGGTGCATTATCCGTGGTTCAACTATAACCCAGTGCACTTCTGGAACGCGAACCCGAAGGAAGCGATAGCAATACTCCCGCCGGGCCCGCGAAATCCCGTCGGCGAAGTGTGGATCGGCCTCACGAAAGAGCATTACGGAATCCATGGGACGCCGGACCCGGGGCATATCCGGCACGACGAATCGGCCGGGTGCATAAGATTGACGAATTGGGATGCGGTGGATCTGTCGCACATGGTTCGGCAGGGGACACCGGTGGTCCTGGAGGAATAGTTTTGCGGTTGTGGGTTTCGATGGCCGCGATGTTCGCGGTGTTTGTGGCTGCGGGCGCGACCTCTTCCATTCCGGAGATGACATCGCCCATCCGCGGACTCACGCTCGCGGATCTGCGGGATTCGTTCGAAGAAACTCACGGCGGACATCCGCATGAGGCGATCGACATTCTGGCGCCGAGGGGGACACCGGTTCATGCGGTGGTATCGGGAACCGTCCGCAAACTGTTTCTCAGCCAACCGGGCGGCAAGACGATTTATGAGTTCGACGAAGCGGGAGCGTATTGCTACTACTACGCGCACTTAGACGGGTATGTGGAAGGGTTGCGCGAGGGAACGCGGGTGAAAAGTGGGGACGTCGTCGGTTTTGTAGGATCGACGGGAAATGCCGACGCGCGCACGCCGCACCTGCATTTTGCAATCTTCGAGCTGGGGCCGGAGAAGCAGTGGTGGAGGGGGAAGGCCGTCAACCCATATGCCGGCCTGGTAGCCGCGGTGAAGCGGGCGAGATAGGGATATTCGGCAAGCACCTCCTCCGGTGGTCACAATCCTGTCCGGCGCGATGTGGCGGCCAAACCTCACAGCCCCTTTTATGCGCAGCAGCAATAGGGGCGCTTGCCGCGCATCCTTCGGCGCGCTTGGAGGATGGAGGCGGAAGTGGGGCTTTAGTCCGGCTGTTTCTGGCCCTTGTATTCGTAAGCCGCACCTGGGCCAAGGGGCCCGCCAGGATTCCGTGTAGCCGTCATCGTCAGGACCATTCATGCTCTTCGAATTGCGCCGCACGGATGGCAGCCTGGACTCATACTCCGCGGGAACCTTCATCGCCCCGGACGGCCCCGCCACCCGCGTGAAGCGCCAGGACTTCCGCCTGGAGCCGCTGGAATCCTGGACCAACCCGCGCACCGGGGCCCGCTACCCGGTGGCCTGGCGCATCACCATTCCGTCGCCGGGCGTGGCGCTGGTCTGCCGCGCCGCGCTGCCCAACCAAGAGCTGGTGGCGGAGGACGGAGTGGGCCCCACGTATTGGGAGGGCGCGGTGACCTTGTTCCGGGTAAGCCTCCGGCTTGGGATACCTGGAAATGACCGGGTGCGGCAAGCCCATGCGATTGTGAGCGCGGTTGCGAGATAATATTGCCATGAAACTCTCCGAAGGAAAACAGAAGCGCATGCAGGCGCTGGCGAACGAGCGCGGCGTGATTGCGGCGGCCGCCATGGATCAGCGCGGCAGCCTGCAGAAATCGCTGGCCGCGGGACGCGGTGTGGACGTGAAAGAGATTTCTCCCGCCATGATGAGCGAGTTCAAGGTGGCGGTGAGCAAAGTGCTGACGCCTCACGCCAGCGCCATTTTGCTGGACCCGGAATTCGGTCTGGATGCCGCCAGGGCGCGCGCCGGCAACGCCGGCCTGTTGCTGGCTTATGAGCTGAGCGGCTACGATAACACGCAGCCCGGGCGGCTGCCCGACCTGCTGCCACACGTTTCCGTGAAACGGCTGGTGGATTGGGACGCCGACGCGGTGAAGATCCTGATCTACTACACGCCCTACGAAGACGCGCAGATCAACGATGTGAAGCACGCCTTCATCGAGCGAATTGGCGCGGAGTGCGAAACTTACGAGATCCCGTTTTTTCTGGAGTTCGTGGGCTACGATCCGCGCGGCGGGGACGAAAAGGGTCTCGAGTACGCCAAGGCCAAACCCGAAATCGTCAAGCGCAGCATGGAGGAGTTTTCCAAGCCGCAATACCGCGTGGATGTGCTCAAGGTAGAAGTGCCGGTAAACGCGGAATATGTAGAAGGATCGACGGTCTACAAGGGACAGAAGGCCTACACCCGCGACGAAGCGCTGAAACATTTCCGCGAAGCCGCGGCGGTGGCGGCCAAGCCGTTCATCTATCTGAGCGCCGGCGTGGGCAATGCGCAGTTCATCGAATCCCTGAAGATGGCGTCGGAGGCGGGCACGGACTATTCCGGCGTGCTCTGCGGGCGCGCCACCTGGAAGGAAGGCATTCCGGTTTACGCCAAGCACGGCGTGAAGGCGCTGGAAGAGTGGCTGCAGAAAGAAGGCGTGAAGAACATCGAAGCGGTCAACGAAGCGATCCGCTCCGCGGTGCCCTGGTACTCCAAAGCGGGAGTCACGCAAACCGCGTAGAAGGTAAAACGGCCGCGGCGTGGCCGTTCGATCGGCATACGGGCGGCGGTCATCCGCCGACCCCTGCCACACCACCGTGCGTACGGGTCCGTACACGGCGGTTCGAGTCGGTTACGTTAACACTCCTCGAACAATGAGGGAAGTCCGAGCGATTTGAGGTACGCATTGGAAAGCCCTACAGACAGGGCCTTCGCGAGGTACCAAGGGCCGCGACCGCTGCCGGCGTTGTTGCTCGCCAGCGGCTCTCGCACCCCCACTCCAACAGAGCCGCCCGGCGACGGCGCGGGGTTTTCCACTGCCGCCACATAGCCGCCCTGAGTCGCAACCGGACCCAGCGGGTTAAGCCGATCAGCACCGCGTGGCTCTGTCCGCAGTGCGGGATCGGAATCCTCGCCCGGTTCCTGGTTCCGCCGCCCTGGCGCAGCCCGAATCCCGACACCTCATGATGCGCATCCGCCGCGGCCCGCGACCACTCCCGCACTGCTTCCAGCCGTGAGTGGTCTGCGAAGCTGTGGGCCAACTTCCGGATGCCCGGCCATCCGTTCCCGATCCTCCGTCTTAGATGTCCTCGGTACCTTCACTGCTGTATGGCGATCAACGTCCCCGTCTGCGTTGCAGACCCGTTGTAGGTTGCCGTGATCGGCTGGTCCCCGTTCCCTATCGAAGACGGCACTACCACATTGAACTGAAACTCACCTGGCGCGACCAAGCCCGAGTACTGTACCGTGGCGGCGATTCCGCCGATCTTGACGACGGGAAGCGTGGACAGAGTTCCTCCTTGCGCGATGGATCCACTCACCACAGGCGCGGACTTCGGCCCGAAGCCGGTGGCGTAGAGCAGCACAACCTCGCCGGGCGTGGCGGGCGGGTCGAGCCGGGATAGAGAGTGGTGGGCCCCAGGTAACTCCCGTTGGCATGCACCGCGGCGACATAGGGGCCTCCGTTGAAGACGAAGAACGACGGCGATAGCGATTGTGCCTGGACGGTAAAGGTGGGGCTCGTTGTCCCATTGTTGGTGAGCACTACGTTCACCGAGCCTTGCATCGCATCGGGCGGCGTAAGAATATTCACCTGCGTGAAGCTGATGTAGTACACATACGCGCTCTTGCCGTTCACCGTCGCGCTGACGCCATCCAGTTGCGACGGCATCTTGTTATTCACGAAGTCCGAGCTTTTCCAGATGCGCGAGTCCCCCGCGGGACCCAGACCAATGCCCTTGATCGCCACCCAGGTGTTGGGCGCAATCACCGGACTTTCGCCTTCGGCGTTGGCAACCGATGTGATCGCCGCCGGCGAAAACAATGGGTTGGCGCCCAGAATGGCGACCGCGGCGAGCCCTCCGTTGCCCTGTCCGTTGTTGTCGTCCAAGATCCAGCTATTAAAGTTTCCTTGCGAATCGGTTCCATCCGAATCGAAATAGTCGTACGCCTTGAGCAGCGGATAGCTGTTGCTCTGTATGTTCGCAAGCACGCCCCGAAGATACGCCGCCTGGAGTTCCAGGTTGTTCTGCGAATAGGTCTGCGATCCGTTCTCGCCAACCATCAGCGGCTTGTTGTCAAATTGGATTTGGCTGAAATCGCTATAGAACTGGCCGAAATCGTCAACGAAAGTGGCCGTCGTGGTTCTTTGGTAGGTGTCAATACCGATCCAGTCCACGTAAGCATTGCCGGGATAGAAGCCGTGTGGATCGTCCGGCCCGCCGGGAGTGTAGTGGCCGGGGTTCCACAAGAAGACGACGTTGGTAGCTCCAGCCGCTTGAAAGAGGTTCCAGATATGCCGCCAGGCGCCGATGTAACCACTGTAGACCTGCTGCGTGGGCGCCCCACCAGCGTCGCCGCGGCAACTCTGGTTCTTGGTGTACACATTGAATTCCCAGAACCACCGGAGCAGAACTGGCCCGGGGTACGGCTTCAAGGCATTGGCTGTCGCGTCGATGACGGTGTCCTCGCTCGCATCTCCCCCGGCGACGACCTGATCGGAGTTCGCGACCGTCGCATCACACCCCCAGGTAATCACCGGCACGCGCCCGTGGCTGATATCTCCCGCAAGATCGTTATCCGGTTGAAAGACGCCCTTGGAATTCAGTTGTGCCGCGATATCGGTCCACTTGTAATAAACCAGGTGCAGAGCGAAAGTACGGCCGATGCCTCCGGGCGCTGGACCCTCGCGAATTTCGATCGCCCCCTCTTCATTCGAGGCCAACCCCGGATAAGCCCAGATACCCAGGTAGACGCCCGTTGCAGGAACTGCCAGCGCCGGCGCAGCCGACACCGTCGACGCCGCGGCCAGCGCCACCACAACGCACGAACAAGCGAAGCGTCTCATCGATTTTCCTCCTCGCGGATTCGTAAAGCTTGACGGCCGCGCGGATCCTCACTGGATTTTTACGGTGGTCATATTCGATACCTTGCCATCCGCGGTGAGGTAGACACTTACCTCCCCCATGCCAGCCAGGCTGCCGGGAAGCGAAATGTTCACCTGGTCGAGCCCTTGATATTGGCCCTGCGGACCGGCATACAACAATGGCACAGGCTGACCCCCGACATATGCCTGGACCGTTCCTGCGCCTCGAATTCCCGTCCCGTAAAGAGAGACATACACGGCGCCGGTGGAGCTTCCCAGGCTGAGCGGCGACGAGAGACAACTGACCGGCACGCCGCTCTGGCAGGAAAAGACGCTCAGCGGCGTGACCGCGCCGGCTGCCGATACCCGTTCGGCCAGCGCGGCGGCCACGCCGGCGCCATTTCCATTCGCTGAATACAGACCGGGCGAAACCGGCGCCACGGTGAGCGATCCGGTGAGAACCGTCGCGCCGCTCCGCGTCACTTTCACGGATGCGGCCCCCGGAGCGACCCCGCTGGGGATCAGAAAGCTGGCCTGGCCGGGAGACACGTAATAGAGGGGCGCCGCGCTCACCGTTCCTTTGCTGTCCGTGATCGCGATGGCGGTATCGCCCAGGGTCGGCGGCAACGGCTGGCCGGAAGCGGTGACGGTCTGGGACGCGAAGCCCGAGCCGAATGCGGTCACTAGTTGCTGGGGCGCCACCGGTCCCGGCTGGAAACTGGCCGAATTCACGAACGCCGCCACGGGCGGGGTGGTGAGGTCGGCGCGCAATACACTGTAAGCGGGCACGGTGATGGGATTGGCCGAACTCGCGGTCTGAATCGAGGTTGTGTTCTGGCTGGTGGCGGTGTTCGCCGTGCTGGGATCGGCGGCAGCGATGAACTGAAGGGGGAACGTCCCGGCCGCCGCCGCGCCGTTGACGCGGACCGTCACCTGGTGCGTCGTGGCGCTTTTGTTGGTGATGACCACGGACAATCCTCCCTGCGCGTTGGTGTAGCTCATCGCGTAAAGCGCCGGAATGGGCGACATTCCCGTGGCCGGCACCGCCGCGCCGCCGGTTACTACCGTCTGGTTCGATTGGACCGCGCGGTTGATGATACCGTTCAGCACGGCAATTCCAAGGCCCTGCGTACTGAGGTAAAATCCGAAATCCAGCGAGAGCGTGTCGATGGGCACGCCGGCGGCTGCCGCGGCCTCCACCGCGGACTTGTGATCGTTGGAGAGAAGCACACCGGCGTTGTTGGAGATTTGGCTGGGACCCACATGCAGCATCGTGGGCATAGTGGACATGCGCATGATGTATTCGGCCGAATAAATCCCGCCCCACACCGTGCCGCACGTGATCGACGAGGCCCCGGTGGTGGCATCGTTGGGTATGGAGGGATCGAACTCGGTATTCAGAAACTGGACGCCCGATGGACCGATCTGGGCTTGCAGGCTGGTGATTACCGCGCTGGTCCTGGTGGCCAGCTCCGCGCTTTCGTCCGCCATCCATTGCGCGAAAGCTCCGTTGCTCTGCGCGGGATAGTGATGAAAGGCGATCGCGTCCCAATACTTGTTGGGGTACGCCGCCACAGCCACATTCCATGCATCGGTGGCGGCTCGCGCCTGGGCCTGATCGGTGACAAAGACGGCCACGATGGCGTCGGGAAGCACCGCTTTGATGGCGTCGCGATACGGTTTCATCGCGTCCAGATAGGCGGTTGCGGTGGCAAAAAAGGTGGGGTAAAGGTAGGGCTCGTTGGACAACTCCCACGCCGCCACCTGGATCTGGTTGGCCTTGACGTATGCCGCCAGTTGGCCGGCTGAGGCGGCCGTGTCGGTGTATCCGTTGACGCAGATGATGAGAGGAGCGCCCAACAGGTTGGCGCGATTGGCGGCGTCGATAAGCCTCGCGCCTCCTCTTCCCGCCACCAGAGCGATCGTCGACTGATCGCCGCCGACGCCCGAGTTGGCGGGGAATTCCGAGTACCAGGCCATCTCGTCCTCGCCGGTTTGCCAGTTGTAGATATCGCTGCTGGACCCGCCCGGGAAGCGCACCCAGCCGAACCCGATGGTTGCCGCCAGGGCATTGAAGCGGTAGTCCCAATATTCAACAGGTGAGCCGAGTTCGGCGCTGGCACCGGAGAACCCCGATGCGATTGGGGTGGTGACGGTGGTGTCGATGTCGATGGTCGCAGTGACGGGGGTTTGCGCGAGGGCCGCCGCCCAACCCGTGACCAGAAGCAGAAGCACCAGGAGAAGCATCTTCGATCGAGCGTTCGACGCGTGCCCCTGCATGTCCCACTCGTTCGCCTGCTGTGCGGTGGTGATCTCTTCGTATGCCTGCCGGCAGAGTCGTTGTGGCGCTGCCGGATTGGGATGCTCCGCGCCAGAAACGGTCTGTTTCGGCCGAACCGGAGCCAACGCAGCGGTTAATTGCGCCAATCCGAGCCCTTGCAGCAGAGAATATTTCCTGCTTCTGAGCAGTTTCATGTGGTAGCTCCGCCGTGAAGGAATCCCTCTCGCCGCGGATTCTTCGCCATTCTTCGCAGGAATTATATCAAGGGTCTCGCGCCGCCGGACCCTCAATGCTAGTAGTGCAGTGCGGCCTGGCAATTGCCATATATTTGACGGAACAATGCTGGAAGGCCGCAAGTATGCTGGGGCCAATTCCTCGAAAGTGGCTTTCCGGAAACTGGCGCCTTTGGGGAATTTCCGATCTCATTTGCACGAAAAACGCCCTGCCCGCAGAAATCCCCGCCCACAGCCACGCCGGGCTTATTTTAATGCCTATGCCGGGGCCTGGCAGCGCCCCCCAACCCTGGCCGCTCCGAGCGCCGCCTTCGAGCGCCTTCTCCGCAGCGAGGTTGATACACTCCGCACGCCGGTCACCCCCAACGCGCAGGCTATCCGAGCAGGTCCAACGCCGTTTGGAGCTCGCCGCGCGCGTGCAGATCGCCCTTGCGCGTGGTCACTTCGATGCCTTCTCGATACCACTGCCGCGCTTCTTCCATGAGGCCCAGCCGTTCCAAAGTCTGCCCGCCGTGAAAATACGCCGCGGGGTAATCCGGGTTCGCCTCCCTCAGCGCACGGAACTCTCCCATGGCGGCCTGCAGGTCGCCCGCATTGCGGTACTCCATCGCCAGTCCGTAGCGCAGAAAGCTGTCGCCCGGATTCTCGGTCACCATGCTCCTGAGGGTCTCCAAGCGCGTACTCGCCATGTCGATTCCAGTCTCCATTCTACGCTCCCGAGCGTGCTACCATACGGCGAAATGGCCTGCCCGTACTTCTTTCCAGTGGAGCCGGACCCCGACTGTTCGCCCGCCGCCCACGCCATGCTTCCGCTGGGCGACGCATGGTCCGGACTGTGCCATGCGGTCCCCGACAGCCCATGGCAGCCGGGCGTCGATACGCTTTATCCGGTCTGCAACATCGGCTACGCCCGCAAGCGCTGTCCCCGCTTCCCAGCCGGCGATGGCCCCGACGCCGTCCGCTTCTCGATCTGCGCCGACGACGGCTCTTCGCTGCGTCTCTATTACGTGGTTGAGCGCGATCATCTTCCCTTCGCGCACGGCGCTCTCGAATACACAATGCCCCAGGGGGATTTCCGGCCTTTGCCCGCGCTCGCCGCCGTGACCCGGCTTGCCCGCGCCTACGTTTCCAGCTATTTCCGCCGCAAGAACGAAGCCTCCGCACGCTGAGCGGCATCACTGAATCTCATGGACAACGCCAAAACAGTTCAGGAATCGATTTCCGAGTATGCGGAGTTGGCCCTACCGAATGACGCCAACGGCCTGGGAAATGTCCTCGGCGGCAAGGTAATGCACCTGGTGGATCTGGCCGGCGCCATAGCTGCCTTGCGCCACGCGCGCAGGCCCGTGGTGACCGCCTCGGTCGACAGTCTACACTTCCTGCACCCCGTGCGAATCGGTCAGTTGATTATCCTCCGCTCGTCCGTCAACCGGGTCTTCCGTACCTCCATGGAGGTCGGCGTACAGGTACACACGGAGAATCTGGTGACCGGCGACAGATTGCACACCTGCTCCGCCTATCTGACGTTCGTCGCGCTGGACGAAAATGGCAAATCCACCCCTATCGCTCCGGTAATTCCGGAGACCGGCGAGGAACAGCGCCGCTACCGGCAAGCCGGCGAGCGAAGAGAATACCGGTTAGCGCTCCGCAACCGGCTGCGGGGCTAGCTCGGCCGCTAGCCCTCTTTGTACATGTACTTGATGGCGGGCTTGTAGAGCAGCAGGTTCGGCCCCTCACTGCGGTTCACCTTGAGGCAGCACTTGTCGTACCACTCGATGGTTCCATGCAGCGTCTCACCGTCGCACAGCACAAAAACCATCGGCGTCTTGGCCTGCATCTGCTTCACATAATAGAAGTTCTCCGCGTTGGTCTGATCCGGGGGAACAGGCCTTTTCTGCTGGGGAGCGCGCCGGGGAGGCGTGATCTGCTCCTTGATCTCGTTCAAAGACGGACGAATGAGTTTGCGATTGACAGCTTCCACGGGATGCCATCCTTTGAAGGGTTATGATTGACCGTCGCCATTCCCGATCAGCGGGCGGTTCAGTTGGATCTTAAAATTTTCCGACTTGAACCCATAAATAACACAATGCCCTACCCGCCGCAATGGCCATGGTGAGGAGCTGAAGAATCGAAAGTAAAACCGGGGACAGTCCCGCTTCGCCGGAATCCCCCTAAAAAAACGAGCGCAAGTCAGGTTGCGCTTTTCTGACGTTCGGTTTTCAAAGAACAAGTTCCTCCTCATCCCGGCCAAGACCCGCCGCTTCGCTGGTTCTGGAGTTTCGCCGGCGCGATGGGAACCGTGGCAGCCCCATCCGGCGCTGCCCTCGTCGTGGTATATCTTCCCGTTAGCGTTCGCCTGGCTGCCTCACCTCCTTCAATTTTGAGACCGATCGAAAGTGCAACGACCCCAACTGCCCCCCGCATTCCGACCCAGGGTGGTCAACTGTCGCCGAGTTCCCGCATCACCTCCTGGAGAGGTTTCCCGGCCGCCATATCCCGTTCGATCCTCTTCAGCAGGCGTTGCTTCCGTAGCTTCAGCAGCTCCCGCGCGGTCAGCGCACAGCAGAAGCCCGATCCGGTCAGCGCCACGGCCGATCACCCCGATCAGCGACGAAACTCCGGCGCATCGTCAAATCGCTGTGCATATTGTGGTGGCGGTGCAAGCGCACGTGGATGGCTCGCCGATCCTGGATAGGAACGGCCAGGACATCTCGCGGACCGATTACGTGACCAGCCTAAAACCGGGGAGGCACGGGGCGAAGGTGCGGGGCTTCTATCGGCGCCGCTGGGGAGGCGAGAAACAAGGCTTTCGCTGGCGCTGCTGGCGCGGGGCGCGGCGGCCATGCAGCCGCCAGATGTGCAGGAAGCCAGAGTCCCAAACACCCGGCTAGCTAGTTTCTGTCGCGAAACGGGTGGAGATCAACTTATTGAGACATGGCCTATAGGCAGGCTACCGCCACCTGGTTTTACTGATAATTTTAAAGCGACAATTAGGACGTGTCAAGCTCTTCCAGACATTATTTATTGAGGTTGTTTTTCGCCCTGATTGGCCGGAATTCCGACCGAACGTGCCGCGAAGGACGTAAATACGCCATCACGGGCACACATAGAACGTACCCCCCTCCAGCTCAACATATTATAGGTAGCGGCAGGACTTAGGCGGCCACTTGCCGGCGGACTGGCTTCCTATCCTTCAATAATGTGGCGATCCGCATCAGGTTGTTGGTCAGCACCGC
>JBKQPR010000005.1:0-17149 GCA_052144935.1 Bryobacteraceae bacterium | reverse complement strand
AGTTGGCCCAGAAAGTGCGCGCCATGACCGGTGAAGCCGAATCCGCATACGGCCCGCGTCGGGCCGCCTACGATCTCAAAAAACTGCGCGGCAAAGGGATGGTTCGCAAGATCGGGACCTCACGTCGCCATGAGCCAGAACCGGACGGTCTGCGGGCCATGACCGCCCTGGTGATCCTCCGAGAAAAGGTCATCAGGCCGTTGCTTGCCGCCAGCCAGCAGCCCGAGCCACGGACCAAACTGAACCATCCCACACCGATCGATCACCACTACGAACATCTGCGGGTTGGCATGCGAGACCTGTTCACCGCGCTGGGGGTCGTCGCATAAGGATCGACAATCTTTTTTTCATCTTTTCCAATAAGCGTCTAGCTCATCGATAATCAAGAGTGCCGGTTCGGTGTAGGCGCGGAGCTTGCGAACCAAGGAGTGATCGACTTGCGAGGCGTTGAGGTGATTGAGCATGTCCATGGCAGTGGTGAACAGCACACGCTGATTGGCTTGGCAGGCCCGCCAACCGATGACTTTGGCCAGGAAGGTCTTCCCTACGCCGGGATTGCCGATGAGCACGACGCTGGTGCCTTTGTGAAGGAACTCCAGATCGAGCAGGCGCACGATGCGGTTCCTCGACTCCATGCGGCTCTTGTGGTGCTTGAAGTGGAAGCTGTCGATGGAGTTCTGAGTATGCAGGCGGGACATGCGGAAACGGCGCTCGATGGCGCGGCCATTGCGTGAGTCCAGTTCGATATTGGCGAGCATTTCCAGTGCTTGCGCGAAACCCAGGTTCTTAGTCGCCGCGTCGGCGATCGTCTGATCGAGCTGGTGGCTCATCGTCGTCAGGCTGAGTTGATTCAGTTTCAGATGTAGAGAGGTCACAAGACTCCTTTCGGGATTGCAGAATGAAGGCGTCGTATCCAGCCAGCGAGAGCGGGTCGGTGGCGAGCTCATTCAACTCCGGTTGGCGGAGGCGAACTGGCGGTTGCACTTGGCGCTGGCCCTGTTGCTGGCGCAGAATGTTGGCGATGTAATCAGCGCCAAAGGCGCGTGCCGCGTGGGCCTTCTGCATCGCGGCGGAGACCGCTTCCGGGCCGTAGTCGCGAATGAGTTCGAACAGTTCGCGCACCTGTCGGGTCAGGGAGCGATCCGTGTCGGCGAGCTGTCTCAGATACGGCTCGGCAACCGGCCCGAGCAACAACACCAGCCGCTGCTGGGCGGCCGAGCGTTGCGCGGCGGCCATCTGTGCGTAGAGTTCTTTCTGAAAGCGTTCGGCACCGAAGGTCTGGCCGCGTTCCCAGCAGCGCGCATAGCGTACGATCTCGCGGGTCTGGTCGTAGATGGTCACCGAGGAGGAATCGGCTTTCACGGTAAGCTTGTCGGCGACATAGCGCGGCGGTACACAATAGCGGTTGCCGTCGAAGGTCAATCGCAGGTCCTTGTGGACGAGGGCCTCGGTAAGATCACGGTAGTCCGGGGTGGCCAGCGGCAAAGGCCGAAGTGCCTCAGGTTGGAAACGGTCATCGGGCGCCTGGCCGGTCTCGCGGTGCTGGCGGCGGTTGGCGATTTCCTGGAGCCATGTACGCGCCTGCGAGTTGACATCGCTGAGGTCGGCAAAGGAACGCAGCGGCCAGAAGTTCTGGCGCACATACCCGATGGCGCATTCGACTTTGCCTTTCTCCCAGGCCGCGGCGACATGACAGGCACGCGGAATGAAATCACACTCGCGGGCGAAGGCGAGAAAGCGCGGGTTGAAGCGCCCCAGGTTGCCGTCGTGTTCGGCAACCGCGGTGGCCAGATTATCGAACCAGAGTTCGCGCGCGCATCCGCCCAGGGTCTGAAAGGCGTGCATATGGCAGCGCACGAAGGTTTCGAAACTCTGGCTGTGCGTGAACTCCAGGTACATCTTGCGGCTGTGACATTCCACCAGACAGAAGGCGTACAACTTGCGCGGAGTCCCGTTGTAGATCAGGGTTCCGAAGTGGCCCCAATCAATGTCGAAGCGCTCACCAGGCGAGGGTTCCATGCGCACGTAGGCCCGGCGCCGAGCGTTATCCTGGCGCACGGCGTGCAGGTAGTCCTTGAGGATCGTGATGCCGCCGTCATAGCCGAGCGTCTGCAGCCGTTGGAGCAGGACCGGCGCCGGCGCTTCGGGATCCTGCCCCGGAAGGCTGAGGTGTCACTGACGGTAGATGGTCTGCTCGTCACCCGGAAGCCGCCACCAGCGGGTCCAATTTGAAAATGCAAGACTTGGCCCTGGAATTGCGATGCCGGGAGTGGTGCCGCCGGGCGGACGCTTCCCAACTGGTGGCTACTTCGGGAAAATGTATGGCGTGCCGGATATCCATCTACTCGAAATTCTGAAACAGGGGGCTGCCAACTGGAATCACTGGCGAGATCAGAATCTAGGCATCGTATCGTACGACCTCAGCGTGGCGGACCTCCGCAGGGCGAAACTCAGCGGGGCGAGACTCTTCGGGGCGAACCTCAGCGAGGCGAAACTCGGCGCGGCGGACCTCCGCGAAGCGGACCTCCGCGAGGCAACCTCAGCGGTGCGAACCTCTTCAAGGCGGACCTCCGCGAGGCGAAACTCGGCGGGGCGAAACTCATCGGGGCGAAACTCAGCGCGGCGGCCTCAGCGGGGCGAACCTCAGCTCGCCGTGGGTGGCGCCGCATCTTCCTTCGGGCCGCTTGAGCGCGAACCTCACCGGGGCGAACCTCCGCGGGGTGAACCTCAGGGGGGCGGATTTAACAGCGTCGACCATATTTGGCCAACCTGGGCGGGCGTGCTTAGAAAGGCTGAGCCGATGAAACGAAAAAACGAGGATGAGATTTCCACAGCCGGCAGTAAGCACATCGAAGGTTTGCCGGTGATCCGACGCAACTGTGCCGGGGGCGATCTGGGAAGCAAGCAACACTGGATGTGCGGAGTACAACACCGGCCGCTTAACAAGCATGAGTGCTTGCGCCACGGACCCAATTATTTGTTATTACGTCCGTCGGTAGCCGGAGCACTCGACGGCGCGGTCTTCAAATACTTGTCGTACCAGGCGAGATATCGCTCGTACCGGTCGCGCACATAACTCGGGCGCGAAATGCCGTGCGTCTCATTGGGATAAATGATCAACTGCGTATCGATTCCCAAACTGCGCAGCGCCTGATACATCTGCTGCCCGCCCTGCACCGGGACGTTGAAATCGCGTTCGCCGCCCAGGAACAACGTAGGCGTCTTGATGCGGTCGGCATGCAGGAACGGATAGGAGATCTTCACGTACGTCTCCCACGCTTTCGGATTCCATGGCGGTCCAATTTCATTGTCGTACTGGGTAATGTATTGGTCGGTTCCGTAAAACGCCACGGTGAAGGCCGTGCCCGCGCCGCTGGTGGCGGCTTTGAAGCGCGTATCGCTGGAGATCATGTAGTCGGTCAGAATGGCGCCGTAACTCCATCCGCCGACACCCAACTTATCCGGGTCGGCTACGCCCATTTGGATCACCTTGTCCACGCCGGCCTTCAAATCCTCCACTTCCAGGTGGCCCCAATCGGCCGCAATCGCCTTCTGAAACGCCGAGCCGCGCCCATCGCTGCCGCGATAATTCACGCGCAACACCGCATAGCCGTGCGCCGCGAACCATTGCGCTTCAAGGCTCAGCGAGTGCGCGTCCTGACCCTTCGGACCACCGTGAATGCGCAGCAGTGCAGGCACCTTGGTGCCCGCCACATAGCCCACCGGATAGGTCAGCAATCCGTGAATCTCCGCGCCGTCCTTGCTTTTGAAGCTGACCTCGTCGGTCTTGCCCCAATCGATCTCCGCCGTCAGCACATCGTTCTTGTGTGTGACCTGCAGCAGCGTCCGGTCAGGCTGCAGCGCATACACCTCGTTGTGTTTGGTATCGCCGCCGGTCAGCACGACGGCGCAACCGCCGGCGCTGTGGCGCGGCCCGAGCACAATCGGTTTCCCGATCACCGTTACGGCCTTGCCGCCGTTGATCGGAAATCCTGCTCCGTAGACCGACATATCGTCGGTGACCGTAGCAAAGATCGCGGTGTCGCCGTCGCCCCAGCGTGGCGCCGAGATTCCACGGTCCAGATCCAAGGCCGATTTCACCAGCACCGGCGCCGACGAGCCGTCACTGGCCACGATGGCCAATTTCTCCTGGCTGTATGCGCCCCACTTTTTGTCTTCGCCACGCAGAAACGCGATCCACTTTCCGTCGTGGCTCCATTCCGGCCGGCCGCCGCGGCCTCCGCCTCCACCCGACTGATCGATCGGCGTCAGCGCCTTTTCCGTAGCGCCCGGCTTGGCATCGGCCACGTAGATCTGTCCGCCCGGATCGCGATCGGGATCCTGAACGTGATTGCTGGTAAAGGCGATCCGCCGGCTATCGGGCGACCATGTGGGCGAGCCTTCATCCCACTGTTTCTGGGTCGTCAGCCGATCCAGCTTCTTAGTGGCGATGTCGAAAATGTAAATGTAGCTATGCCGGCCGGAAAGCAGATAGCCCTGGCCGTCCTGCTTGAAGTGGTAGCGATCGATCACAATCGGCTTGGGCGCGGGGCCGCCGCCGCCGCGACCGCCCCGACCGCCGACCGCCGCAGGAGCGGCGGCCGGGGCAGGCGTGGGATTGTCGGGGTCGGGATTATCCGGGTCGGGATCGGCGATCACCAGCGCCAGGCGCGCGGAATCGGGCGACCACTCGTAGCTCGAAATGCGTCCCTTGCGCGCTTCCAGATCGGTAAGCTGCAGCGCTTCTCCGCCCGATCGCGGCAGCAGCCAGACCTGGTTGCCGCTCACTTTGCCCGGACGCGAGGACGTGAATGCCAGATACTTACCGTCCGGGCTCCAGCGCGGCGTGCTCTCGCTCGATTCGCTATTGGTGATCTGTTGTTCGTTCTTGCCATCGAAGCCGATCATCCAGATGTGGCTGTTTCCAGCGCGATCCGCCTTGACGTCGGTCTGCGATTGCACGTAGGCGACAAATTTTCCGTCCGGCGAGCATTGGGCATCGCGGACGTCGATGAATTTGCCGAGATCGTCGAGGTTAAACGGGCGCTTGGTTTGCGCTGAGAGCGGCAGCACAACGGCCGCCAGGAAAATCAGAACACGTTGCAGCATGGGGATAGTGTACACCCGTCTTACCGCCGCGCGGCACAACAGGCAAGCGCGCGCCACGTTCCTGTTATTCTAAGCCCGTGGCCCTCCACGACAGATCGCTCTCGTAGTGGGTGCCTCCAGCGGCATCGGACTTGAAACCGCCATCCTGCTTGCCCGCGACGGCGTCCGCGTGACGGCTTCGGCGCGGATGTACAGCCATCCGGTCTATATTGCGGAAGCCTTTATCGATCCCGAGCCAGGCGCTGCGGATGCACGTCGATAAGGCGATCCATGAGGGCGGCGCGCCGCGCGTGCAATTTCGGCCGCTTCGGCTGCCTTGGCCCCGATGGGGGCAGGACTACAGCGCCCTGGGCCCCGTCGGCGATCTTCCCCTCGCCCGCACACTCGTTTACTACGACATCATGTGGGACGCGCGGGTAGTTCGCCTCGATTGCTGCGTGAAAATCTGAGCACAACAAAATCGGGCATTGAAGGCGCAATGCCAAAAAACCCTGTAGCAAAGAAAGAAGGTTATCTGCGCGCGCCCGCGTAGGAGTGTAAACTCACGGCGCAGTGGGCGGGGCGCCGGGCGGAAACGGCGCGACTGGTTCGGTCTGGCGGCTGCCTGGGCGCCGGGCAGTGATCGTCACGCGCCCCCGCGCCGGCATCGTCATGCACGTCGCCTCGCGGACGTCGGATCGGCCCGCCAGCAGCCGCAGAAGATCGGGGTGCCGTCCATGAGCTTGCTGCCACGCACCAGCGCACCGTGCGGGCGCCGCCGCGAGGAGGGGCGCTCTCGGCCCGCGGTCGCCTGGCCGCCGCCCACGGCGCAGCGGGCAGGACGCCGGACTGAATCGGCAGGACTGGTTCGGCCCTGGCGGTCGGCAGTGGCGCCGGGTTAGACGCGCCCCCTGGCGCACGTCAATGGCCGCGCCGGGCAGCGATCGGAGAGGCCGGGCGCCGGCGGACCCACGAGGGCAACTAAGCTGCCCGCCGAGTCCGCGCTTCCGCGCTCGAAGGGATGGTGTTTAGCACGACAATGAAGGTTCCTTGAGGAGTGTTTCGATGGCCTCGAACAGTTCTTTGGCATGGATGGGCTTGGAAACGTAGCCATCCATGCCGGCGTCGAAGCATCGCTCACGGTCGCCCGCCATGGCGTGGGCCGTCATGGCAATGATAGGAATATGCGAGCCCGTACGGCTCTCTCTCACCCGGATGGCGGACGCGGCCTCGAACCCATCCATCTCCGGCATCTGCACGTCCATCAACACCACATCGAAGTTTTCTCGGTCGAGGATGGCGAGGGCTTCGCGTCCGTTAGGCGTCACCGTCACCTCGTGTCCGTGCTTTTCCAGCAGACGCTCTGCGAGCCTCTGGTTGACGGTATTGTCCTCCGCCAGCAGAATGTGGAGCTTCCTCTTCCCCTCTCGTAAGGTGTGCTGCGTGATCAGCGCATCGGCCCCGGCCCCGTACCTGGATGTTGTACCTAAAACGCGGACGACACAGTCAAACAACTCCGACTGGCCGACAGGTTTGGTAAGGTAAGCCGCCACACCCAACTCCCGGCAACGCGCCGCGTCGCCCCGCTGCCCGGCCGAGGATAGCATGATGACTCTAGTCTCTGCGGCCGGATCGGGACCTTGTCGGAGCCGCTCCACCAGAGTAAAGCCATTCATGTCGGGCATATTGAAGTCGCTCAGGATCAAGGCGAAGTGATCCTTGGCCTGCTTCACGCACTCTAACGCGGCGATCCCGCTCTCCACCATGGTGGGCCGCATTCCCCAGTTCGTCAGCATCTCCTGGAGAATGCGACGGTTAGTGGCGTTATCGTCCACCACTAGCGCGTCCAGTCCCGCGAGGACGACCGGGGCCACGGCGGGAGGGGGTTCCGTCACCTTACCTACACCGAGGCTCGCAGTGAAGTGGAAGGCGCTACCTTTTCCTTCGGTGCTTTCCACCCAGATCCTGCCGCCCATCATCTCCACCAGGCGGTTCGAAATCGTGAGCCCCAGGCCGGTGCCCCCGAAGTTGCGCGCCGTGGAACCGTCGGCTTGAGAGAAAGCCTCGAAGATGAGTTTCTGTTTCTGCGGCGCGATGCCGATGCCAGTATCTTGGACTACGAAATGCAGCCGGATCCGATCTTGCGTCCTGGACTCCAACGCAACCTTGAGGCCGACTTCGCCCTGTGGGGTGAACTTGATGGCGTTGCCGACAAGATTGACGATAATTTGCCGCAACCGGGTTGGGTCGGCCACCACCTCCTCCGGCACTTCGGGCCGGATATCACAGGTCAGTTCCAGACCCTTCTGGTGGGCGCGTAAAGCCAGGGCCTTAGCGATGGCGGTCACGCTGTCACCCAATTTGAACTCGATGGCTTCCAGTTCGAGCTTGCCGGCCTCGATCTTGGAAAAGTCGAGGACATCGTTGATGATGGTGAGCAGTGATTCGGCGGACGACTTCACCATGCTGGCATAGTCGAGTTGTTCGGCGTTGAGTCCAGCGTCCAGAAGCAGATCGGTCATGCCGAGGATACCGTTCATGGGGGTGCGAATCTCATGACTCATGTTGGCGAGGAATTCGCTCTTGGCTCGGTTCGCCGCCTCGGCCGCGTCCTTCGCTTTTTCCAATGCGGCTTCGGCGCGCTCTCGTTGCGCGCGGGTGCGCAGGGCGAGGACTCCGTACGCTAGATTGTTCGCTAATTCCCTCAACTGGCCGGTTTCCTCTGCGTCAAAGGCATCGGCTTCGGGCGCGTAGATGACGAGCGCACCGAAGGTCTGCCTATCGGAGTTCATGGGAAGGGCGATCACCGACGCATAACCGCGGCGGATGGCTTCCTCGCGCCAGGGACTGAAGGCGGTATCGGTGTCGACGTTGCGGATCAGGCAAGCGCTTCCACTCCTGATTGCGGGGCCGGCTGGACCACGACCCCGCTCAGTGTCGGCCCAGGAGACACGGGCCAAGTCCAAGTATCCGTGTTCACCGCCGAACTGGCTAACCACGCGGACGCTTTTGTGCTCGTCGTGCTCGGCGTAACCAACCCATGCGAGAGAGTAGCCACCGACCTCCACAATAACTCTACATACCTCGCGGAGGAGTTCCTGCTCCTCGACGGCGCGAACCAGCTCCTGGTTGCAACGGTTGAGCGTGTCAAGCGCCCGGTTAAGCCGGCCCAATGCAACTTCAGCCCGTACTCGCCCGGCGATGTCTTCTTGCAGCTCCTGGGTACGCTGTTCAACGATCCGGACCAGTTCGCATTCCCGCGCCTGCATCCGTCTGACCCGAAGCCGGTATAGGCTCGCAGCCAGGAGGACCAACACCAGAACGCATAACGAGTAAAACCAGTAGGTCTGGTAAAGGTGCGCCTCCAACACAAAGTCGAACACGGCCCCGGCGTCGTTCCAGGCTCCCTCTCGATTACCGGCCATAACGCGGAAGCGGTAGCGTCCGGGCGGGATGTTGGTGTAATAGGCACGACGCCGCGTGCCGGCGTCGATCCAGCCCCGATCGAACCCTTCCAGACGATACCGGAAGCGCAGCAGTTCAGGGCGAAGCAGGCTCGGAGCGGTGTAACGGAACTCGATCGCGCGGACGGCCGGATTCAGTCTGGCACCGGCTCCCAACTCCACAGGCGAAGAGTCCGCGGTCACCGCCTCGATGTAAACGGGCAAAGGGAATGAGTTCGAGATCTCCACTTTCGGGTCAATGGCGACCACGCCGCCGTATGCAGGGAACCACAGGCGGCCGTCCCGCGTCCGGCATACGGCAGGCTGTGCGCCGTAATTAAACTCGGTGCTCTCGAGCAGTTCGTGCGGGGTGTATTGCGAAGGCGGAAGTGACAGACGCCGGTCGCTCATCGCCGCGAGAAGGTCGTCCTTCCGGATTCGGATCACCCCGGTGCGCGACGTCATCCAGAACGAACCCTGGGCGTCCTCCGCGATGGAATAGATAAAATCGTCCGGCAGCCCCCGACCAGTGGTGCAATGTGTGAAGCGCCTTTCGAAAAAGCGGTTCAGGCCGCCCCCGTAGGTCCCAATCCAAACCGCACCGTCTTCCGATGCGTGCAACGAAACGACGTCGTTGCTCGACAGTCCATTCTGCTTCCGCCAGGTCTCGAAGCGGCCGTGCTGGTAACGGCTCAAGCCGTCCGGGGTTCCGATCCACAAGGCACCGTCGGGAGATGCCAGTACCACCTTCACTTGGTCCGAAGCGAGACCATCCGCCGTGGTGAACTGCACAACCGAGCTATTCCGGACAGAGTAAAGGCCTTTGTCGGTTCCGATCCAGATTGCACCGTCGCGCGCCTCCGCGATCGTGCGGCATCGGGCCGGAAGATTCCACGATCGGCGATCTGCTGAGCGCAGATTCCCATTCGGGAAACGATGCAGGCTGTTGGGTTCGGCGCAGACCCACAGGTCGCCACGGCTGTCCTCATAGAGCGGCCATGCCAGCTTTCCGTCCAATTCGGAAGAGACCCGTGCGGCGGCCCGTCCGACTCCGTCAATCCGGCTGACGCCGTCCGCGGTGCCAACCCAGACTCCTCCGGAGCGGCTCTCAGCCACCGACCAGATCAGATTCGAGGCCATCCCCTCGCGCTTGCTGAAGACGGTGAAGGGCTGGTCGGAAAGGCGCGCCAGTCCGCCGCCGGCGGTACCCACCCACAGACTGCCTTCGCGGTCCTCGAAAACGCAGCGCACGATATCGTTCAGAAAGCCGCTGTCCGACGGGAGCGCCTCGAAACGGTTGTCTCTGAACCGGACAAGGCCGCCGCCATCCGTGCCTACCCACAGACTCCCGTCCTTGTCCCCAAGGAGGGTGAGAACCGTCCGATCGGGCAGACCTCGCTCGCGGCCGTAGCTCTCAATGGCTCCCCCCGACATGCGGCTGAGCCTGCCCAAGCGCGTTCCGATCCACAGGTCGCCATTTGGCGATTGCGCCAGCGCCCAGACAGGATCGCTGAGGAGTCCATCCTCCCGGGTGAACGTTCGGACGACGCCGCGCGAGATCAGCTTCAGGCCGCCATCGGTGCCGGCCCAAACGCTGCCGTCGGAATTCTGCGCCAGGCAACGCACAGTCGATTCGCCCGGACCCGTTCCCAAGGGCACCCGAGTGAAACTCCGACCGTCGTAGCGGTGCAACCCGCCGCCCTCTGTCCCGATCCAAAGTGTGCCGTCGCGACTGGTCAAGATACTTCGGATCTGCTCCGCGGGAAGTCCGTCGGCCGAAGAGAATGCCTTGAAGATGCCGTTTTTGGCATACAATAATCCGCCTCCTCCAGTTCCGATCCAGAGGCCGCCGACGCGATCGGCGCGGAGCGCAAGAATGTGATCTCGCTGTTGGAAAGCCGGTGTGTTTTGAGCAGTGAAGGCACGGAAATGGTCACCATCGAACCGCACCAGCCCAGCTTGGGTACCTAACCAAAGATAACCGTCGGATGTCCCCGTGATTGCTCTAACCGACTCCTGGGGTAGACCGTCGCGCACATGCCAGACATCCAGGCGGTACTGTGACAATAACTTGGCGGTGTCCAGGGCGGGTGCGATACCCACCGACCCGAGGGTTCCCGTTAAAACGAGGACACACTGGGACACCCGCCGAACTAGGGACGGTCGCTCCATCCTTGACTACTTATCGGATGAAAGAGGCGAATCCTCGTAGGGGCAGTCGAGCACCAGCGTCCGGCCACTCAACACCGAGCACGCCGCCGCGCAGGTCTCCACTCCGCAGGTGGCCGTGGATTGGATCGCGGAACTAATTGTGGTGCTGTGGTTGCCACTACGAGCGGCAGTTTCCAGCATCCTGGCCTCGGCGGGAGTTGGTCTGTTCTTCTGCATCTGGCTGGCGGGGCGGGCGGCGCGACGCGGACTGGTTGTGGCCTTGAGGTACGAGTACCCAGCGCCACGTTGACCGCCAACGCACTGCGCGAGCCATCGCACAAGCCGCCGCCTTGAGCCCGAATGATTACGGCTACTTCAACCAGCGAGATCCACGACGGGGCACCGCTCCTAACCTTTCCGTCGCGCTCTTCGGACCACGGTCCTATGGCCGCCGCCCAGCGCGCAGCGCGAGACTCCGGGCCGAAGCGGCAAGACCGGTTCGGCCTGGCGGCCGGCGGTGACGCTGGGCAGCGATTGGCAATGCGCCCTTGCGCGGGCATCCATCATGCGCGCTGCCGGGCGCACGTCAAGATTGGCCCGCCACGCCAGCAGCGGCAGGAGACCGAAGAGCCGTCCACCAGCTTGCTGCCGCGCACCAGCCCCTCGGGTACCGCAATCGCAGATCGCGGCGTCAACAGCGTCGCACCGAGCGCCGCCGCCCCCCCGCGGCGGGCGGGAGGCCGGGCTGAAGCGGCGAGATCGGCTCGGCCTGGCGGCCGGGGCAGGGGCACGGGACAGCGATCGAGAAGCCGGCGCCGCCGGCCGAGACCAGCGCTGAACTGGCTCACCGCCGCCACTGGCGCCGCCGCGTGGCCCCCGCTCCCGGCCCGCGGTCGCCTGGCCGCCGCCCACCGCGCCGCGGGAAAACGCCGGCTGAACGGCGCGACTGGTTCGGCCTTGCTCATAGCATCTCGCGTCCGGGTGACGTGATGGCGACTTCCCAGGACTTGAGCAAACCCACGCGCACCGCGTCAGCTCGATGTCTTCATTCCATGCAGATGGCGCTACGGCTTGCCTCGAACCTGCTTTCCGCTCTATCCGAAGTGGACTGGCCTCGCCCATCCGCTGACCCGCTGACGATCGGCTACGGCGGGAAGCGCAGACGCCGCATCAGGTCCTGGAATCGCGGGTCCGAACGCAAGCTATCCATCTCCGGATCCGCTTTCAGGAAAGCCATCCATTGCGAGCGATCCTGATACCCCTGCTCCAGTTGGGCCACCGCCTGGTCCTTGTCGCCCAAGGCGGCGTAGACGATGGCGATCATATACTTGGGCACGTACTGGCGTTTGGCGCCCGCGCGCAGCTCGGCCAGCCCCTGGCGCGCCTCCGCGCGGCCCGCAAGAGCGTAGACGCGCGCTAACTCCGCCGCCGGCGACACTACACCCTCCTGGGCTTTTTGTTGCGCGGCAATCGCCTCGGCAAAACGGCCCTGCTGGGCGTAGACTTGCCCCAGAGTAGAATAGCCAAAACCAAGTTCGGGATCCAGATCGAGAGCTTTTCGGGTTTCCGCGACGGCATCGTCATAGTGGCGCGCGAAATACAAGTCCCACCCCAATACCCCGGCGATCTCCAGGGAAACCGGATCGAGTGCTACGGCGCGCCGGTTATGAACCAGCCCTTCCTCGGTCCGGCCCATCAGCACTAGGAACCACCCCAAGAGCTCATGCGCGCGAGCATAATTCGGGCTCAGTTCGACGCCGCGCCGAAATTCGCGCTCCGCCGCGGGCCAATCAAAGTCATAGGTGAGGTACACAGTGCCGAGTTCGACGTGCCCCTCGGCCAGTGTGTCATCCAGTTCCACCGCCTTGAGCGCCGCCTCTTTGGCCTTCGGCATGATGTCCCGCGGATCCCCGGCCACGTCATCCGCCAAGGCAATAACGGCGGAGATCCCAGAGTAAGCCTGCGCATAGTTCGGGTCGAGGGCGATGGCTTGGCGGAAGTAATCGAGCCCCTTTTCGAGTGCTTCCTTCGTCAACTTGTCGGCGTAGAAGCGGCCTTTGAGATAGAGTTGATACGCCTCCGGATTTTCGGTTGGACGCTTGGCCAGCCGCGTTTTCTGCTCGCCGCTCAGCTTGAGCCGTAGCTTGTCCGAAATCTGCGCGGCGATTTCGTTCTGCACCGCCAATGCGTCCGCCAGCTTGCGATGATACTGTTCGCCCCACAGGTGGCTGTTGTCTTCGACATCCACCAGCTCCGCGCTGATGGAAAGACTGTCGCCGCGCTGCGTGACCCGGCCCTGCAACACGGCGCGCACGCTCAGTTCGCGCCCCACCGTGCGCGGATCGGCTTCCTTGCCTTTATAGCGGAACACCGCGCTGTGGGACATGACTTTCAGCTTGGGCAGCTCGGAGAGGCTGTTCATCAGACTATCCGTGATTCCGTCGCTCAAGTATTCCGTGTCCGGACTGCCCCCCACGTTGACGAACGGCAAAACCGCAAGGGAGTCGATGCTCCTACCCGCCCGGTTTCGCCAGAGGAACCAGCCCGCGCCGGCCAGCATCGCCAGGGCCACCGCGAGCGCAACAGCCGTGCGAAGCCGCACGCGCGCTGGAGGCGACAGTGGTTTCTTGGACGCCTGGACCCGACCCGTTTGCAACCGCTCCAGATCGTCGCGCAGTTCCGCGGCGGATGCGTATCGCAATGCGCGATCCTTTTCCAGAAGCTTGCCAATAATCTGCTCCAACCTGGCCGGGACCTTCGGATTCCGCTCGCCAACCGATTGGGGCGTCTGATTCAGGAGAGCGTCGAAGATAATCGGCGCCGCAGGACCATCTAACGGCCGCGCTTCCCGTCACCATTTCGTACAGGACGACGCCAAACGACCACAGGTCACTGCGCGCATCCACGGTCTGGCCGCGCGCCTGTTCCGGGGACATGTAGGCGATCGTGCCCATGGTCGAGCCCGGCTCGGTGAGCATCTCTACCGTCATCGCTTCCGAATCCGCCGGCCGGCTTTGCTTGGCTAAGCCGAAGTCGAGCACCTTGGCGTGACCGCGTGCGGTTACAAATATGTTGGCCGGCTTGATATCGCGATGAACGATGCCTCTGGCGTGGGCTGCGTCCAGCGCATCTGCCACTTCGATACTCAGCGCGACGGCAGCCGGGACATCGAGGGGCTTGCCGCCGATGTGCTCGCGAAGCGTCTTACCGTCGAGCAGCTCCATCACCAGAAAAGGATGGCCCGTCGACTCACCGACGTCGTATACTGCGCAAATATTGGGATGATTCAGCGCCGAAGCGGCGCGTGCCTCGCGCTGGATACGCTCTCGGGCAGCCTCCGTTGCAAATGGTTGCGGCAGAACCTTGACGGCAACCTCGCGATCGAGCCGCGTGTCCCGCGCCTTATATACCTCACCCATGCCGCCCTTCCCGATGGGGGCAAGGACCTCGTAAGGGCCGAGTTTCGAGCCTGCGGCCAAAGACATGTCTGAACGATTCTACTCCAAGCGAACGCTCAAGTCCTGCTAAACGCCGTTCCCTCCGTTCCCTCCGTTCCCTGAAAAAACCGACGGCGCCGCCGCGCGGGTGGGCCGCTCTCGGCCCGCGGTCGCAGTGCCGCCGCCCACGCCGCAGCGGGCGGGACGCCGGCTGACCAGCAAGGCTGGTTCGGCCT
This sequence comes from Bryobacteraceae bacterium, assembly GCA_052144935.1. GTDB lineage: Bacteria > Acidobacteriota > Terriglobia > Bryobacterales > Bryobacteraceae > JOPF133. The sequence goes on along the minus strand of JBKQPR010000005.1, from coordinate 2,794 downwards.
GGCGGCCAGCGGCGCCGGCAGCGATTCGAGGAAGCTTGGCACCGCTTGGGGGCCGAGCGCCATACGAATGCCGGCATCGTCATGCCCGCCGCACGTCGCGATCGGCTCGCCAGCGGCCGATCATGGCACCGTGCGGCGCCGCCGCTCGGCTGCCCGCTCTCGGCCCGCGGTCGCGTGGCCGCTGCCCGTCGCGCCGCGGGCGCCGGGCCGAGACCGCAAAACTGGTTCGGCCTGGCGGCCGGCAGCGGCGCCGGGCAGCGAGCGGAAAACCGGGGCCGCAGGCCGAGACCAGCGCCATGCGAATGTCGGGCATCGTCCTGCGCGCCGCCTGGCGCACGTCGGGACCGGCCAAGCCAGAAATCGCGGGAGACCGAGGAGCCAGATCGTGGGTTCGTTGTGCCTGTCCAGCTTGAATAGACCGTCTTAGAGGGTCATCCACGGCATGGGCAAAACGGAGCGAACCAGGCCTCAATCGCAGATCGTGGGCCGGTCGGCGTGGCCGCCGCGGAATCGCCCGCCAGCAGCCGCAGAAGACCGAGGAGCCGTCCACCAGCTTGCTGCCGCGCGGATGGACGTTCTCGGCCCGCGGTCGCAGGGCTGCCGCCCACCGCGGCGCGCGGCAGTGGCGCCGGGCAGCGATGCGCCACGCTGCCCCGCGCAAGCATCGTCATGCGTGCCGCCTGGCGCACGTCGGGACCGGCCCGCCGGCCGCCGTAGGAGACCGAGGAGCTGTCTACCAGTTTGCTGCTGGGCACCGCCTCGGTACCGCGAATCGTAGATCGTGGCCAGTAGGTGTGACCGCCGCGGATCTCGTGCATCTGCGGTGCGAAACGGGCCCGCCGCGCGGGTGGACGCTCTCGGAGGCGATGGCGGGCGCCGGCGGCGGGCGGCTTTGTAGTTACCGATAAGCCCGTTTGATCGGCCAATCTCCGCTCATTTTTCGGCTTGGCTGAGATGGCGGAGCTGGGCAACAATCTTCGAGAGTCGATCGCCGAGGCGATCGAGGAGACGGCGCGCGGAGTTGTCAGTGAGGTCGCGGCGGGGTGCACGTCAGATTTGAGGGAAGGGATCAGGCAGCACGCCGGGCGGAGCGGCGCTCCCAGAAGTCCTCGTAGCGTCCACTGAGTTTGCAGCAGCGCAGGGCGATGATAGCGTTTGCGCCATCGACGGTCCAGTGCATGCCAGTCCGTTTGAGGCGAGTTCCGATCGCTACTTTGCAGCCAGCTTCGAGGACGCCGGTGGATGTGCACAAGCCTTGAGCGTGGAACTTGGGGTAGCGCATGCGAGCGCGATTGCGGAAGATGTACATCGCGCATTTGATCGGCTCGGCGGAGGACGCGGCATGGAGGCGGAGAGCGTGGACAATGGCTTGCAGTTTGCCTTCATCCAATTCCTTGCAGCGGGTATCTACCCACACTTCGCCTTCGCTGGCTGCGCCGAAGATCGATTGGGCGGTTCGGTGCAAAGCTTGTTTAGCGTGGTACCGATCCAGAGCCTGAGTGGCCTGGGGGAATAGTTCCGCCGCCGTGTTCCAGATCCAGGTAGAGCCATCGCCCAGCACGACGCAGCGGGAGGCCTCGGTGAAGCCTCGTCGCGTGGCTTCGCGTAGTACGCGCTCGGCGAAGTCGCTCCGCGCGGGGCTCGTGTCGGTAGCAGCGGCGCTTTCAATCGCAGCCGAATAGGTGACCGATCCGGGATCCCGCACTGGCGTGCCTTCCTCATCTCGCGACTCGGCAGTCCACACGGTGACCACCTTGGCCTCGCGGGTTTTGGCGGAACCGTCCGGCTGTTTGCCATCGCGGCCAGCGACTTCCGCCGCACGCATCGGCACTCCGGTTCCATCCATCCCCAGGTACATGGTAGGAGCCACTTCTCCCATTCTTTCCACGCAACCGCGTTCATCGGCGGCAATCTCGGCTCCCAGCGCTTCGGCGGCTCGTTCCACCTGCTTAACGCTGACCTCCACTCCCGCCAACTCCTGCAGCAGTGCGCTACTCTCCTCGAAGCTCACCAGCGCAGCCGTGCTGCCCGTCATCCGCAGAACTCCGGGAGTGAGCGAAAACAACTCCAGATGCAGAGCACGATCGCGCGGACAGAATCCGCTTTGGCATTCTGCACAGTGATAGTAGGCCCGCTCCAGATGCAGAGGTCCCAGTACACTTTCAAACGTCTTCTGATGGCGGCCATGATACTGGGCCGGTCTTCCACAGGAGCAGGTCAGTTCCGGACCGGCATGATCGCTGGTGTCGGCATTCAGCCGCTGCTCCAATGCGTGCGCGGCGAGCCGCAAAGCCTGCCGCCGCGCCGCTGTCTCCAATGCTTCGAAATCCAGATCCTGGACAGCTTGCCGGCCTAAGAGCGTTTCGATTTCCTGGACGATTTCGTTTTGGAGGTTCGCTTGGAGCCCCCTTTTTTAGCCTCCCCAGGGGAGGCTGAGAGATCCGCCAATTGAGCGTCGGCCCATTGTTCGCAAACCTCCCAGTAGGCGTCCACATCGGCACGAAACTTCCGGCCCGCATCAATCTGCTGCTGAGCCAGTCCAGCCTCTTCGGCGGTGAGGAAGCGCGAACGGGTCTTCCCCTTCACCGCATGCGTGAGGCTGTAGTACGGACCGTGACGAGCCTTAGGGTCTCGCGCGCAAGCGCAACCAGGCTTGCTGCATTTGATCGTACGTTCGGACAGGGAACCGCGGCGCATGGGCTTAGCATCGGCTAAATCTGTGGCGAGTTGGCGGACTTGAGGCGGAGCGGCGGGAGGAATAGAAGTGGCCATGAATATATCTTACGGCAATACT
>JBKQPR010000004.1:0-21512 GCA_052144935.1 Bryobacteraceae bacterium | reverse complement strand
GTGGACGATCCGAGCCAGAGACCCCTAAGCTCGGAGCGGGCCAACTGCTGAACCCGGATGCCACAGGAGCAAGTAAGCCTCAACGCATCAGTAGCTTACGGGTTTCGCGACAGAAACTAGCTAGTGTCCGACCACGAGGTACTTGTTGGGCCCGTTCCGTAACGGCGGTGCCTTTTCGTAACGCTTGCGATAGAGGTATTCGATATTGCTGTAAATTTGCTCCTCGCGCCGATGAAACTGCCGGTAGAGACCGCACTGAGCATAGGATATTGGGGTGACGTCGTACACGATCGTCTCCCAGTTCATCGATTCTCCCCACAGAAGCGCCTTCACCCGGATGTCTAGGTCAGCCCCAGCGTCAACGAGAATCTCCATCATGGGCCGGCAGTAGTTGAAGATGCTATTTACAGAGTGGAAAACAGGCGTATGTCCTCCAAGACCGTCTGAATCCTGATCGGCTCGGGCGTTTGCGTCAGCGCCGTTCTCCAGAAGGACGCGCGCACAACGGATGGAGTTGAACTCGGCACAGATGTGCAGAGCCGAGACGCCCCGACAGGATGTGAAAGCGCAGAGGGGGTTCAGTTTCTTCGTGACGCTCTCGCTCGATCTGGCCAACAGTCCGCGAAGGCCGGCATCGTCGTCAAGCAGAATCGCTTGGAGCAGCGGATCGTCAATGGTAGCGCCCGTGTCCAGCCCGATCTGTAAGCATTCGGCGAATCGCGGCGATCGAAGGTACATCGCAATGAGCGAGTCGATTGGCCGCAAGCCATTGATCGGCTTAGTTGGGTTGACTCCCGCGGCAAGCAGCGCTCGGATGCCCTCGGGCGAGTGGTCTTCGAATGCTCCCAGCAGATCAGCTTCGACGGACACAGGTTCCTCTCTCATCGATGGTACCGCTCGTTGAGGTCTTGGTCGATACAGTCGCTTTCCGGAAACCTGCCCGCCCTTCACGCGAATCCGTTTTTCGGTCTCGGTGGGTCGGCGACAACGGCCGTCCGCCCCGTGCGTTAAGTGAACCGTATCGAAGGCTATAGGGCACGCCGAATCGCCACGAAGCGTAACCGAGCCGGGACCAGGGGGCACCCCTTTCAGGAGGTTGCCGCCGCTGAACTGCGAAATCCCGAAGACGTGTACGCACGCGGCGACGCGCATGGGCCCCTGCCGCTCCAGGAGGTGATCGATTCTCATCGGGGGCTGGCCCGCCTTGACGTCGCGCAGCATGGGGGTTGACCTTTGCGGCCGTGGGTATCGCTCTTCGATTTCTGGCGCCCATGCTACGGGCTCAACGGTTCTTGGAACGCAAAAAGAGAAACAAGCAAGAACGAAGGTAAACGAAAGCCAAACGGACTGCGATTGCCTGACTGCGATTGCCTGACTGCGATTGCCTTGACACAGAAAACAAGAACGGATAGACTCTCGGCGTCGGAAGGAGATCGCATGCGCAAGCCCGGGATGGCCGCCTTGGGCCTGCTCTTCCTGGCCAATCTCGCCTTGCACAGACCAGCATTCCAGGAGGCCAGGAGAAATGCCGCTTGAACGCAGTTCAGCCAAACCGTCATGCATCACACGCCGTGAAGTTCTGGCCGCTCCGCTTATGGCGGCCGCCTTTTCGGCCCGCGCCCAATCCAGTCCCCGTTTCACCAAGGGGATCTGCTCCATCATCTTCCCGCGGGAAATGCCTCGGCCGGAGTGTTTCGCAGCGGCTAAGTCCGCCGGATTCGACGCCATCGAGATAGCCATCGGCCCCGATATTCCGCTCGATGTGAGCCATGACGATGCCCGCCGCATGGCCGACGCGGCGTACAAGGCCGGGATCCGGATTGCCACGCTGTGGGTTTCCGAACCCCTTCACGCGAGCCCGCTCAACTCCCCCGATCCTGCTGTGCGCGCCAGGGGCGTCGAAGCCATTCGCAAAGCCCTGACCATCGCGACGGACTTGAACTGCGGCGCGCTGCTCCTCTACGCCGTGCGCCTTGGAAACGGGCCCAGACTCGAGATCGGCTCGCAGGAAACCTGGGACCGCTTTACCGCCGAGTTGACCAAGGTGATCCCGGATGCGGAGCGAGCCAAGATTTTTCTCAATCCCGAAAACGTCTGGAATAAATTCCTCTTGAGCCCGCTCGAAATGCGCTCCTTCGTCGATCAATTCCACAGCCCTTGGGTTGGCACCCACTTCGATGCCGGCAACGTCATGGAGTATGGATATCCCGAGGACTGGATTCTCACTCTCGGCCAGCGCATCAAGCGGATTCACTTCAAAGATTTCAAACTGGCCGGCGGCGGCCAGGCAGCCCATTTCGCGGACCTCCTGGAAGGCGACGTGAATTGGAAGGCCGTCATGGAGGCCCTGGTCAAGGTTGGCTACATCGGCCCCATTTCCCCGGAAATCGGCCGGAACCCGAGCAAACCAGGTCAGTTGAAAGAGGTTTCGGCGGCCTTGGACAAGATCCTGGCTTTAGCTTAATCGGCGGCTGCACCGGTCTGGGCCGCTTGCCCGCCGAGGTGTGGATCGCGTCCGCGAAGCTCTCGATCGGCGACTTCACGGCCACGCTGGCGGCCGACGACGGCGTTGCGGCCAGTGCCGGCGTACACCGGGCCTCTGCCGGTACAGCCGGGCGATGGAGCGAAACACCTCCAGACTGTATCGATTGAATTCGGCCAGCCGCAGATTCCGATCCAGCAGACCGAGCAACTCGCCGGTGTCGGCCAAGGATGGAGAGACCAGTTGCAGGCGCCTGGCATTGTCCTTCGCCCAGGTGGAATCGTAGCTCAGATCCTTCCCAGATGGCGCGGGGGGCAACGGGATGCTCTGATCGTTGGCCGGGTGCGGCGTATCGAAGATGCCGCGGGAGTTGCCGAGGATCGGCTTCCGCGCTTTCGAAGGCCCGGTCTCCCAACTGTCGACGTAGAACTGCGCCTGCTGGCTCATCAGCTCGTAAATCCGATCCATCTTGGTGGCCGAAGGGCCGTAGAACAGCGGATAGAAGGCGGTCATGGATTCCCGAGGATCGGCGCGGGGATGCCACGCCGCCGCTGGAATGGTGGCGTAGCCGAGCCAGAAAGCTTCGGTATGGAGGCCCGCGTCAGCCCAGGCCGCGGTGATGGCGCCCATCACGCCGCCCTCCTCCCGGGCGGGATCGGAAGCAATCTTGCGGACAGCATCCTGAACCCTCGGCGAACCGCCGCGGCCGGCGTGCAACTTTCTCGCCGCCGGCAGGATGAAGTAATCCGGAAACATTTTCTCCTCGCCTTGAGTGGAGACATAGACCATTTCGCGAATCCCGTGCGCCTTGAAGGCCGCGTCGAACTGATGTCCGTAGGTTTCGCCGTTGACCAGGTGCGCGGGAAAGGACGGGATATCTTCCGGCTTGGCCGGATACTCTCCCCAGAAGACCACGGTGCGGCCCCGCTCGTGGAGATAGTCCGCGGTCTTGGTGGTGAATTCGCCCAGCATCTTGCCCACGCTGCCGAGTTCGGTGGCCCGCACCGCCTCCCGGCACTGCGCATTGTCCGCCAGGCCGACATAGTATGGTTCGTCAGTCGAAAGATAGAAGTATTTCACGCCTTGGTTGGCGTCCAGGAGATCCTGAAACATGCCGAACATCAACTTGTAAGAGTCCGGATTGGTAGCGCAAAGCTCGTAGTTATTTTCCGGGTACTCGCGAAGCCTGGCGTATTCCGGATGCTTCAGGATGAACGCGATGTGCGCCGGGCCGTCGAGATACGGAATGAGCTGGATATGATAGCGAAGGCCGTAATCGGTCAACTCCTGCAACTCCGCCGGCGAGAGCGCATAAGGCTCCACCAGCGCGGGGGCGCTCTTATACTGAAAGTGGCCCTCCATCTTGATGACGAAGGCGTTGATCTTGAAAAAAGCCGCCTGCCGCAGGGCGCGCTTCAGGTACTCCACGCGGTCCAGGTGGTGGGCGTCGTCCCAATAGATGCCGCGGAATTGCAGATCGGGCCAATCGATAATTTCGCCCTGCGGCAGGCGGAGGTCTCTGTTTTCCTTCTTCAGCAACTGGACCAGTGTCTCAGCTCCGTAAAACAGGCCCGCCGGCGCATTGGCTGTAATTCGTACGGCCTGCGGAGACAACTCGATCCGATAGGCCTCTTGAGCCAGTACCTGCTTGTCGCGGTCCAGCGCCTCCCCGACCGCAATCGATCCCGGCTGGATTTCCAGGTGCACGACCCCGGCCTTGCCGCGCGGGTTCATGCGAAGGCGGAATCGCGTCGACAGATTCTCGCGGAAGGCTTCGACAGCAACATCATTCGGTGGAACTCCTGGTCCTGGCTGCAGGCGCCAGTCCGCGCCGAACCTGAAATCACCGTTCCCGAGCGAGACCTTCCGCGGATCGGGAATGACCGTATAGCCACGGGCCAGCAGAGGAGACTTGACCGGCGGCGGCTGCGCGAAAACCGGCAGCGAGTTGAGTATCGCGCACAGAAGACAAGCCTTGCCTCGAAAACTCATGGTATATATTGAACCACGGCCCAATCAGGCGGGTGCGCTCATAATGCGAAACGCTGGACACGACTCGAGCAACGCATAGGGAGGCTGGAATGCCTGCAATTTCGCGGCGAGAGTTGTTGACGAGAGCGGCGAAGGCCGCCGCGGCCGGGATCCTCTCCGCCGGTTGCAATCGGATATATACTTTCACCTGCCCTGGGTCCCAAACCAAAGGCTGCGAGGTACGTATGATGAAGCGACGAGAGTTTCTTATCGGTTCTACCATAGCCGCCGGCTCCGGCAGAGTGTGGGGGCAACGCCCGGATCAGGCCAAACTGGATCGCGTCGCGATCATGAGCCTCTGTTTCAACCCTGTCATCAAGAGCGCCGCGCATCCGGACGATCCCAAGAGAACCCTCGATATCCTGGACCTTCCCGACACGATCGCCGAACGCTGGGGCGTCCATCATGTGGAAATGCAGCATTCTCACTTTCCTTCGACCGAGCCCGCGTACCTGGAGGAGTTCCGGGGCCGGCTTAAGAAAGCCAAATCGCAGATGAATCAAATCAACCTGGAATTCGGAACGCTGAATATTTCGTCGCCGGATCCAGTACTCCGGTTGGAGACGATCGACCTGACCAAGAAATGGATCGATCACGCGGTGATACTGGGCTGTCCGCGGGTCATGGTGAACCAGGGCACGCTCGCGCCCGAGGTGCGTCAATCCGCGATCGATACGTTGAAGACGATTAACGCATACGGAAAAGCCAGGAAGGTTTACATCACCATGGAAAACCGCGGTGGCGGCGGCGGACGTGCGGGCGCGGCGGCTGCCACTCCGACGGCTGAAACTCCGGCTGCTGCAACTCCAGGTACCGCAGCCGCCGGCCCTGCGCGCCAGTCTTCTCCGAGCTGGGAGGTGGTCGTCGAAGTGATCAAGGCCTCCGGGATCTGGGCAAACCCCGATGTGGGCAACTTCCCGCACGAAGAGGCGCGGGCGGCGGGATTGCGCGCCTTGTACCCGCTTTCGTCGGGCAGCAGCCATTGCCACTACAACCCGGAGCGGTATAACGAGGCCAATGCGATCAGGATTTTGAAAGAGGTCGGGTACACAGGGCTCTATTCGATCGAAGCCAGCGCCAATAATGGCCCCGATCCCTACGCGGCGGTGCAAAGCATTTTGGACGAGCTGCTCCGGGATATTTAGCAGACTGGGGCAGGCGCTTTTGCTTGCCAGGGCAGGCGCTTTTGCCTGCCACCCCTTTTTGGAGACAGCCTCCAAGGGCGCCGGGCGACGAGCAGGGAGTATGGTAGCAGATCCAAACTGAACCACTATCCGATCTCCCCGGCGAGGAACTGCGGATACTGGCTCAGCAGCGCGGGTGGTTCGGGATGCAACCGGCAAATCCGGGACGCACACCGGCGAGGAACCCGACGCCTATGCTTGGTACGCAGTCAACCGCCACGTGAACGTGGCGCCGGGGCCGGGCCGGCCATCGCTTCGCCAGCGCATTCCGGAGGGAAACTACGGGGGCCTGCGCACAACTACACGTATTTCGCCGTCAATTTCAAGGACCGTGGGGACCCAAATCCCGATGGCCAGCGCGCCGCTATTCCACACGGACTTCGCCGAGATCGTACCAGCCGTCCGGCTGCCGGCCTTCTATGGCGAGTTTGATGGCGGGCTGCCCCGTGCGGGGATCCAGCATGGCGACCCGTACGCGGTAGGCGCCCGGCTTAAGGTGGTCGTCCACGTAGAGCGAGCCGTCATAAACCGCGTCACCCGGCATCCATTGGCGCACGTCCAGGGGCACTTTCATCACGCAACTTCCGCCGGCCCCGCGCAGTTCCATGGCCAGGGTGTATTCGGAATACACCGGCGCCACGCCGGCGTTCAGCCACCACATGTTCACCGGCATCGTGCGGCCGGCCTTCACGGTCTGCGGGTACTCCAGCTTGCGCAGCGCGAACCGGTAACCCATCTTCTTCTGAAACTCATCGAAGGGCTTCTTCCACTCTTCCGGAATGGCCGTGGATTTGATGTTCACCGTCGAAACGTGCCACCGCAGCGCCTGGTCGAAGATGTATTGCAAGTCGTACTTGGCGCGAAACCACGACCCCGGAGTGCCGCAGCTCTCGAGCGATACCGGCCCGTGCCGCCAGACGTCCTGCAAATCTCCCTCGGCGATGAATTGCGGATACCGGTCCAGCATATGGGCGAAGTTACGTCCGGGCCGGCCCATGTCCCCCCAGCAGTCGGCGCGCCAGCCCGCGCCCCGTCCCGTGCTATAGATCAGCGTCTGGAGCACATCGAAGTTCATGAGCAGCGGGGTATGTTTGAAGGCGTCGAAATACTGGTCGGTGAGCAGCTTCTGGGTGGGCCAATCCGGCGGATACGGCCCCCAGCCTTCGCCCCAATAGCCGAATGTCGAAATATCCACTGCGTCCAGGTAGGGATGCCCGTCATAACGCTTGCCGGCCCGGGCCACGACCGCGCCCCAAGTCTGGATGTAGAGCGGATCGGCGGAGTCCGGCGACCAGACCTTTCCGTCCTGATCGGTGGGTTTGTTGGCGCGCCGCGCGCCCGAATTTTGATACCACTGGGGCAGCGGACTGCTCTGGTCGTACGGCATCAAGCGCATGTCGAGCTTCTGCCCATGCCGCCGCGCCTCGTCGAGCGCGGTGTCGATGATGTCCCAGCGGTACGTGCCTCGTTCCGGCTCCAGTTGCGACCAGAACCAGCGAACGTACGCCACCGAAGAGTCCGGAAAATCCACCTGGCCCGGCGCATCCTCGACCTTGGCATCCGGCCCCACCTCCGACCACTGCAGCCCCGGATAGATCGCCTGCCGGTTGTAGCGCTGAAACGTCTGGATTCCCATCCCGGGGTTCACCAGAACGTCGTCGGTCATCTTGGGACGCACCACCGTGCTTTGCGCAGCGGCGGAACCGATCATCAGGAGAAACAAACAAAGCCTTGGCATCGCGACTCCTTTTGCCCGTTCAAGACCTGAAACCACACTTCGCATTTCGTTTCAGGGACTGCGGGCAGCGATCCACTTGCGACTGACCGATGCCGGCTACCGCGGTGCGTTCGTTGTAGCGGTCGGATTGCAATGCCTGGGCGGCGCCACTGCCGCGGCCTGCGCAGCCCACCGAACCTACTTTGACGGCCTTGGTGACGGTCTGGGCCGAGAGGATCGCGGGAAAACCCGGCGCTAACAGCCGCGCCCCTGGCGGTGCTGGTCGTTTTGAGAAAGTCCCCGCGGCAGGAATTCGAGTTTTCGTCTTCCATAAGTCCTCGTTTGGCGGCGGTTTTGTTGCTATTCTACACGAATCCAGGCCGCCTCACCATTCTTTCGCATCCCTCTTTCGCATCCCTGCCTTGCCCTCTCGTCTGCCCAGGTGAGGCCAGCATAAACCGGGCTGCGGCCGAATGAAAACTCCGGAAAAGATTCTTGCCGAAACTGTCACCGGTGAGGCAAGAATATGGCGGTTCCGGATGCGCTCAAATGGCCGGTTCTGAGACGAAGCGCAGGGCAGCGGAATATCTCGGAGCATTTCGTTCCACACTGAGCAAGGAGAGCCCTTTGAGATTTGCAAAAAATGCCAGGAACCGAAGCTCGCCGCAGTGGGCCCAGGATGAATGGCCTTCGGCCCCGGCCGATTCCGACCTTACGGAATCGCTGGGTAAAGGCGCTGAGTTGCGGCTTGGCGTTCTTGTTCGGACTTGCTTTTCCTTATGTTTGCTGGGCTGGATCGGATAGAATAAGTGTGTGGAACAAGTAGTAGAGTCCGGACGACACCGGTTGCTTGCCGAAGAGCGGCGGCAGAGAATTCAGGAAGTCATCGAACGGAACGGTCGCATCACGGTGGAAGACATTGTGGGCGAGTTCAAGGTATCGGCGGTGACTGCCCGCGCCGATCTGGATATCCTTTCCGAGCGCGGCGACTTGATGCGCTCACACGGCGGAGCGGTCCGGCAGTTGAATCCCGCTGTCGACTACCCGCTGCGTTTCAAGGAGACAATCCATCACGCGGAGAAGGTTCGTATCGGCCACGCGGCCGCCCAGTTGGTCAAACCCCACCAAACCATCATCTTGGATTCCGGGACTACCACGGCACAGGTTGCCAGGCAGCTTAAGTCGGCACGGATACAGCCGCTAACTGTTATCACCAACGGGTTGAACATCGCCTATGAGCTGGCGCAGAGCGAGAGCATTACTCCGATCATGATCGGGGGGATCCTTCGGTATGCCTCGAGTTCCTTTGTGGGTCCTCAGGCCGAACGCATGCTGGAGAGTTTGCACGCGGACCACCTTTTTCTGGCGGTGGACGGCCTCGATCCCGACGAAGGGTTTTCCATACCGGACATCCTCGAAGCGCAACTAAACAACGTGATGATCCGTGTGACGAACGAAGTTACGGTGGTGGCGGACGCCAGTAAGTTCGGCCGGCGCAGCTTATCGCGCATCGGTAAGATCGAGTGCGCGCAACGGATCGTCACCGATAGCCGCGTCGACAACGAGATAGCAACGAAATTGCGCGCGAGGGGACTGGAGGTCAGGGTCGTCTGACGCGGCGGCCTTGGCGGCCTCAATCGCGAGTTTGAGCGTTCCGAAGGCGTCCGGTACATGAAACGTGCCTTGCCCGGTGGGCTGCCAGGTAAGCGCCTTCCGATTCGGCCGCGCCCCTTGGGAGCGAAAGAAATTGATTCTCGGAATATTGCCCTCGGCGGATGGGCGGACGTCCACGGATGCGTACGGAATCTGCATAACTCGGGACTGATGTAGACTTTTCAGGGGGGTAAAACATGAATGTAGATCGCAGAATCTTCTTGCTTGGCACAACAACATTGGCTGCCCAGGCGTTCCAAGCTGAGGCAACCGTCAACACCGCGATGATTGGTGTGGGTAATCGAGGGTCCTTTTTGCTCCAGGGCGTTCTCCGGCAACCGAACGCGAGGGTGCTGGCGCTGTGCGACATCAAGCCGGACCGGCTGGACAAGGCGGCTACCGCGGCCGCTAAGGACAACCCCACAACCTATGCCGACTGGCAACGGGTCATCGACAGGAAGGACGTGGATGCCGTCTTTATTGCCACACCGCCCTACCTGCACTCGGAAATGGCCATCCGGGCGATTAGGGCCGGCAAAAACGTGTACTGCGAAAAGCCGCTGGGGATCACCCCGGCGCAAGTTCGGGCGCTTCTCGAGGCTGCCAAAGGCTCAAACAAGGTGTTCGTTGCCGGGCAGCAGTTGCGGTCGCAGAAGCAGCTTGGAGAGACCGTGCGTAAGATCAGGGAGGGAGTGATTGGCGATGTGATCATGGTGAAAGCCCAACGGCACGCCACCGAAGACCTCGCCCACGACGGAACGTCCGCCGATTGGTACTTCGACGTGACGAAATCCGGCGGTTACCTCATCGAGCAGTCGGTGCATAATCTGGATTTGTGTAACTGGGCGATCGGGTCTCATCCCCTGCGTGCGTGCGGTTTTGGAGGAATCTTGCTTTACAAGAACGATCCTCCGGGGCGCACCATCTTCGACTGCGGGAGCATTACTTACGAGTACCCGATGGGCGTGAAGATGTCTTTCACGCAGAACGTGTTCCATCCCGCGTCGATGCCTCACGGCAATCAGTACGTTTACGTGTACGGCACAAAGGGCGCCGTGGATCTGATGACCGGGACCATGTATCCTCCCGGGAGAGACAGCCAACCGGTCGTGTTGGCGGAAAGGCGGCAGGAAGACCAATACGCGCATATTGCGGCATTCTACGACTCGATCGTCCACGGCACGCCGCCCCCGGTGGACGTCAAGGTCGGGGCCACAGCGGCACTCACGTCCATTCTGGGGCATGAGGCGATGGTCCAGGGAAAAGTCGTCAACTGGAGCGATCTGGGCGTCGATTTGTAAGACGGGGCAGTCGTCCTTCACCTGCCGCGCGAAAGCGAGTGCCGGAAGCCAAAGTCGCGATGGTCCGGAGGTTCCAGCCGCCGGCTATGGCGTTGACGACCCCCGGCGGGTTAGCCGCATTCCGGTTGCGCCGTTGGCGATGGTGTTGGTGCAGGTCCGGGTGATCCGGTAGGGACCGCGCGGAATGGGCTGCGCCTATGGTCCTTTGAACTCTGCTCTCCGCTCTATCCGCGCGGAGGACCTTCCAGGCCAGCTCGGACTTCCATGCACCTACGCGTGTGCGTGCGACTGGTAATGCTGGCGGAGCAGGTCCTTCCCATAATCGTTGCCGTTTGGAGTCCGCACCACGCAGTGAATGTGCCGGCGCGTCGGCACGTTGGGGTCCTTGGCGAACCGCGCAAGGTTCGCCGGGCGTTGGTGATCGAATTCGATCAGGATCATGGGGCTGTGGATGCGGTAGTAGTAGACGCCCGCTGAATCCGAGCCGCCGATCCAGGCGAACCAAGTGCGGTCGATCTGCCGCTTGACCTCGTCCATCTTGATGCGGGCGTGGCCGTCGTCCATGTTGCCCACGTACAGGTCTACGAGATCCAGAAGCTGCTGGCGCTCCGGCTGAGAAAAATCGGCGGCGCGTGCGCCCGCGTAGTCGAGTACGACATTGTCCTTAAATGCTTCCGTCAGGTTGTAGTTCTCCGTCTTGTTGGGGTTGAGGATGGCCTTCGCGCGCTGGACCTTGTCTAGCGTCAGCAACATGTCGAGACCCCGGTTTTGCTCGTCCTGGAGAATCGAGATGCCCTGGTACTTGCCGGAGGTGGCGGTGACCGGCTCCGAACCGGCGAAGAAGGGCGTCATCACCACCTGATCGCCCAGCACGAAATAGTTGATGATGGCGTGGTGCCCGTCGAGTTGGAAGCCCCACGGCTCGCTGGCGGAGGGCTTGCCCATCACGGTGATGAAGTAGCGCCATTCACCCAGAAACTCGTGGTCATCGGTCAACTCGGCGAGGGTCTCGTTGAGCCGCATGATGTCGCGGGTCAGCTTCAGGCCGCGCGCGCTCAGGGATGCCTCCAACAGGCCAAAGGCGGCGCTGCGTTGAGAATCCGTCATCTCCTGGAAGCTGACACCCTGGCGCACGTAGAAGTGCTGGTTCATCCACTTGCGCCATTCCGGATCGTCTACCGCGAACATGGTTCGGTCGCGCTGCTGCTTGGAGAGGCTCGCCAGGAAGCGCTCGGCCGCGGTGCGGACTGGCGCGGTCGAAACACCGGTGGAATGAATGCCGAAGAGGCCGGGATCGACGGTTCCGTTAGCCGTAATGCCTTTGAATGGCTCGGCCAGACCCTTGCGCTCGTAATCGGCCGACATCTGCCGGAAGCGCTCGGCCATGTCAGGGGCGTTTTGCGGGAAGGCGTGGGGGGCGAGAATGGCGCCCGGGATCAGGGTCGAGAACAGAGTGCGGCGCGTCAAACGCGGGGCGTGGTGGCGCTCGTGCATATGGGGGTGATCATTCAGGATTCTCATACTGGATCCCAGGTCTATCGAATTGTACACCCGTCCCGGAGGCGGTGCCTCCGGCGCCCTGCATCACCGGGTCAGAGGACGGAACCGTTATCCTCTCCACAAATGTTGTAGGTCCTGGCGGCCAAGTCCCCTTCGCTCTCCGCCGCCTGTCCGGAAGATTCGTCGGTGAGCCCTTCCACTCGAATGGCGCCGTTGTGATGGAGAATCTTGCGGGCCTGTTTCACCCGAGAATCGGACACGCCGTGTACCGTGACCAGAGACCCGCCGTCCCGCACGCCCTCCGCGTAGAATTCGGCCTCTTCCTCGGAAATACCGTGATCCTTGAGAAGGCCGAAGAGTCCGCCCGCCGCCGCGCCGACGGCGATCCCTCCAAAAATTCCGGTCAAAGGACCCGCCGCGACCAACAGCCCAATTTCCGGCAGCGCTACAACAAGACCAGCGGCCAACCCAACCACCGCACCGAGCCAGGTATCCTGCCCGGCTTCCGACTGGCTGCCGGCATATCTCAACACGGGGCCGATTGCGGGCGTCTCGTGAGGGTGTGTGGCGCCAGCCAGGAACCCCACCTCTTCGCGCGAAAATCCACTGGAAAGGAGGGCCTCTTGCGCCACCTCGCCTTCACTCCGGGTCTTAAAGAATCCTGTCAGTACTCTCGACATGCCGTCCGCCTTGCCTGTACCTGCTGGGACCGCGTCCGGCGTTCCCAAACAGCCGACAGTATACACCAAGGCATTGCTGTCCGAGGAAGCCGCTTAGAATCAATCGGTTGCCGGGGTCCGGCAAATCGTACGGAGGTCGCGCTTGCCATGCGTGTCAACGGCCAGGTTGGCCGGCTCGGTTTGCCGGGCCACCGGAGCGAGCCGCTGCGCCTCCGAGCTTGCGCTTGTGATCCCGCGTTGGCTTATGCGCCGGTCCGCCGTCCGGATTGGCCAGCCCCACCCCCAACTCCGCCAACTCCGCGCCAAAGCGCTACGGAGTTCCTTCCCCCGTGATATTCTGTTTCTGGTTCACTCATCCTCATAATCAGGAGGCTCTCCGTGAGAGTCGGCGTATTCACTGCCCTGCTAGCGCAGATGTCCCTTGACGACGTTTTGAAGAAACTGAAGACCTTGCACATCGATACCGTCGAACTGGGCACCGGAAACTATCCCGGCGACCCACACTGCAAGCTCGCCATGCTCGACGATGCCCCCGCGCTCGCCGAGTTCAAGAGCAAGCTGGACGATCACGGCTTCTCCATCAGCGCCCTGAGCTGCCATGGCAATCCGCTCCATCCGGATACCGTCCGCGCGAAGCACGACCAGGAAGTCAGCCGCCGGACCATCCGGCTGGCCGAGAAGCTGGGCGTCCCCGTGGCGATCGATTTCAGCGGCTGCCCGGGAGATTCCCCCAACTCCAAATGGCCCAACTGGGTCACCTGCCCGTGGCCGCCCGACTATCTCGAAATCCTCAAATGGCAGTGGGACGAAGTGGTGATCCCCTACTGGACCCAGCACGCCCGCTTCGCCGCGGATCACGGGGTCAAAGTCGCCATCGAGATGCATCCCGGCTTTGTGGTCTACAGCCCCGAAACCATGCTGAAATTGCGCTCCATCGCCGGCCCCTCGATCGGCTGCAACTACGATCCCAGCCACATGTTCTGGCAGGGCATCGACCCGATTGCCGCCATCCGCGTGCTGGGCGACGCGATCTTCCACGTACACGCCAAGGACACCCAGATCTACGAGCGCAACCTGCCGCTCACCGGCGTTCTGGACACCAAGAGCTACACCGACGAGCGCAACCGCGCCTGGATCTTCCGCACCTGCGGGTACGGCCACGGCGAGGAGTGGTGGCGCGAGTTCGCCTCGACCTTGCGCATGTTCGGCTACGATTACGTGCTCTCCATCGAGCACGAAGACAGCCTGCTCTCGCCCGAGGAGGGCCTTACGAAAGCCGCCAGCTTCCTGAACGGTCTCGTCCCGCGCCAGCAGCCCGCCGCCGCCTGGTGGGTTTAGGCGGGGCACGTTTGAGCTGCCCCGTGGAACCGCTTTCCAGGGGCCCGGAGGGACCGCCGTCGGGCGGCGTTACGCCGCAGGAAGAAGCGTTTTTTGGGGGAATCGCCCAAGAAATCCTATAACTGCTTTATTTTCAATAGGAATTTTGGGGGATTCCCCCAAATTCACCAATCCGGCGTCACGGACGCAGCAAATTCGCGCCCGCTGCAGCGTATCAGTCGGCAGTTCGCCCGGCACTTCCCCGCGCACCGGCCCGAACCTGCACGCGCGAAGCCACACACGCGTTCAGTCCAGATCGAACGCAATTCGAAGAGCTTCATTGAGTCGCGCCATTGTCGCCGGCGCCAACTCTCCACGCCGGCGCAACAGCCGTTTCTTGTCGAGTACCCGCACCTGCTCTCCAAGAATCACCGAATCGGCGTCCAGCCCTCCCTCGAGAGCTTTCACGAGCACATGACTGGGATAGATGCGTCGCCCTTCCCGGTTCGTGCATGGCGCGGCACTCACAACTGGACTAGATTCATTGATCGCATCGCGACTGACAATGACGACGGGCCGCGATCCGCGTTGCTCGGATCCTTCGACTGGATCCAACCGGGCGTCGTAAACCTCGCCCCTCCTCATGATTGCCGGTTGCCGGCGTCCGGACGCGGATCCTGCGGGAGAGCCTCCCAGTCCGCCTGCGCAAACTCGCCGAGAATCTGGTGCGCCTCCCTCTGGTAGGCGACATCGTCCGCCATGTGGTGGAATTCCGCATCTAATGCGGATCGTCGCAGCTCGGCCAGTTCGCGGCGAAGTGCGCCTTCGACCAGCTCGTCCCTGCTTCGGGCGCGCCCTTCCTGAACTGCCTTGTCAACTGCTGCAAGGAGGTCGGATGGCAACGCCACCGTTGTGGGTTCAGTGTTCATAGAAGACGATTCCGTCTACCAGTAGACCCTTTTCAAACTGGCGCGCGCAAGTAGGTTGTCCGATAGACCGTGGACGCGTACCCGGCACTGGCCGGCTGCAATCTGGGACCGTGTACCCGCGCCAGGACTGGGCGGCCGACCGGCAGTGCCGTGCGCATTCCGCCCGCCCCCGCCCCACCGCGGGTTATAATCCGGTTTAGCCTAATGCCACCAGTACAGCGGGATCCTGGCCGAAGCGCCCAGGATGCCCGTGCGGCGATTGAGAGTTTCCTCAAAAACTGTCAGCAGCCTGCGTTGCTCGAACCGGGCGATGAACTGCTCCCCCTCACGGGCGATAACTTTGCCCTGGAGTTGCACGGCTCGCGGCTCACGCTGCAGGCCTGGGACCGCACGCGGAATCTCACCCGCCGCGTCACGGCGTTCAAAGAACCCACCTCCGCGCGCCTGGAAATCGTGGTGGAGCGCTTCGCGCGGCGTGAGGGCCAGCTTTTCCTGCTCGACATGGCCCGCCGCCCGGGGGCGGAATTGGGCCGCCGCAGCGGCCGCCTGGTGTTTCGCGAGCGCTTCCGCCTGTTTCTGCGCCGTCAGTTTCCCGAGTGGAAACTGGCCGAGCTGTCAACCGAGGCCAACCTGGAGTCCAGCCTCTCGCCGGCCTATCCCCGCGCCTTCCTGCGCCACGGCCGGCACGCCTGGGCGGCCATCGCCAGCCCGCCTGAAGGCGACCCGGCGGCGGTCCTCTCCTTCGGACTGATCTGGCTGGACTATCTGCGCGCGCGGGAAAAGCGCTTGTCGGTCTCCGGCCTGGCGGTCTACGTGCCGGCCAGAAAGGAGCGCCCCGCCGCGCTGCGCCTGCTCTGTCTCAACCCCGCGGCGGCCCGCTTTGAGCTGTTCGCGTACACCGAGGACGACGCCGTGCTGCGCGTCGATCCGCGCGACCACGGCAACCTCGATACACGCCTGGAGCTTTGCCGCAGCGCCGATCCGAGCGCTTCGGAAGCCTGGGAAGCGCTCGCCGCGCAGCCCGGCGTGGAGCGCGTGGCCCGCCACGATGGCCGCATCAGCCTGCGCGTGCGGGGCCTGGAATTCGCCGAGCTTTCCCCGGCCGGCCTGCTCTTCGGACTGCGGGAACGGCATGCGGCCGGCCAATCGCAAGCCGCCGAGATCGCCCGCCTGGCTTGGGAGCTGGACCGCGCCCGCTCGCCCGAGTCCGCGGACCACCTGCATCCTCTTTACCGGCAGTTCCCCGAGGCTTGGCTGGAATCCCAGGTGCGCGCGCACATTCAAACCGTGGATGCCACGCTGCTGCGCGATCCGGTCTACGGCCAGGTGCCCGCGCTGGCCGGAGGCGATCGCGGCGTTCTCGATCTGCTGGCGGTGGACCACACCGGCCGCCTGACCGTCATCGAGTTGAAGGCTTCGGCCGATCTCCACTTGCCGCTTCAGGCGCTGGATTACTGGATTCGCGTCAAGTGGCACCTCGACCGCGGCGAATTCCCGGTGAATGGCTATTTCCCGGGCGTCGAGCTGCGCCCCGAGCCGCCGCGCCTCTTGCTGGTCTCACCCTCGCTCGAGTTTCACCCCACCACCGAGACCGTTTTGCAATATTTCTCACCGGCTATCGATGTGGAGCGAATCGGCCTGGCGGTAGAATGGCGGAAGGGCCTGCAAATCATGTTCCGCCTCGTCGGCGCCGAGCGGCCCCGCTGATTCCACTATGCTACACACTCTCAGGCAGGCTCGCGCCGCTCTCTTCATGCTGCGGCCCGCGGAAGTCCGCAAACTCGCGGAGCGGCCGGTCCGCTTCGGTCTGGTGGCCGACGACGATTCGGCCTATGCCGAGATGGAGAATTTTCTGCTGCCCGACAGCATGGCCCGGCCGTTGCGGCTGGAACGCGCCGGCCAGGTGCATCGCGCCGGAGAACCCAACCCCCCGGAGACCGTGGACTTGGTGCTCTACCAGCAGGGCATTCCGCACGGCGAGGGAGTCTTCACCTTCCGCCCCGAAGATCCCGACGCTGCCATCCGCGAGATCCTGGCCCAGCACGACGAGTTGGCCCTGCCTCTGGCGCGGCAGTTCCCCGCCTTCCGCAAGCCGGTGGTGGAGGATGTCATCCAGTCGGTCTCGCGCGAGAACGCCCTGTTTGCCATTACCACCGCGCTGCCCAACGTGATCCCCAACCTGATCGAGCTGCCCTGGGCCTTCGGCGAATTCGCCTCCGACACGGTGTTCCTCACCGCCAACCAGGTTCGCATGGCCTTCGTGATCGCTGCCGCCAGCGGCAGGCGGATCGGGCTGGCCCACCAGAAGGCGGAGATCGCCTCGCTGGCGGCGGGCGCCTTTGGGTGGCGCGCCCTGGCCCGCGAATTGGCCGGCATGATCCCCCTGGGCGAGGGCCTGATTCCCAAGGGGGCCATCGCCTACGCCGCCACGTTCATGATCGGTAAGGGTTTAGAGCATCTCTACCACGCCAATGTACCCTACACGCCGGAGCAGCGCGTCAAGACGTATAAGCAGGCGCTGGAACGGGGCAAGTCGATGCTGCGGTCACTCGGCCCGGCTAAGCCGGCAGAGCCTGCCCAGTAGACCTCCGCTGGCTCCTGCGTCATAAAATAGTAAGAGAGTGAACCGATGACCGCATCGCGCCTTTTTTCGACCGCCATTCTGATGGCCTGCGCCGCCGCCGGGTGGGCCGATACCATCACCATGAAAGACGGCCGCGTGTTCGTCGGGACGTACGTGGGAGGCAACGCGCGGCAGATCCGTGTGGACCTGGGCCCCGAAGTGCGCACCTTCGACATCTCCGACGTGGCGCGCATCGAGTTCAGCAATGCGGCGCCCGCGGCCGCACCGGCGCCGCCGTCCGACCGCGACCGCCCGGTGCTGCGCCGCGCTCCTGACGCCTCCCAGACCTCCGATCCCAGCCAGCCCACCGCGCCGCCGTCCGACCCCGACCGCCCGATTCTCCGCCGCGCTCCTGACGCCACCGATCCCAGCCAGCCCGTTGCGCCGCCGTACGACGGCGACCGCCCGGTGCTGCACCGCGCCGACGATGCCGTCCTGCGCCCCGATCCCAGCCAGCCGGCCCAGCCGGCGGGTCCTATCCAGCTTGCCGCCGGGACCAATTTCGTCATCCGCCTGATCGACTCGGTGGATTCGCAAACCGCCAGCCAGGGGCAGAGCTTCGCCGCCAGCATGGATCAGCCCGTGGTGGTGAACGGCAGGACGGTGATACCGCGCGGCGCCAACGCGGTCATGCGGCTGGTGGATACCACGCCCTCCGGCACGTTCACCGGCCGCACCGAGCTGGCGCTGGCGCTGATCTCCGTGAAGGTCAACGATCGGTATGTGCCGATCAACACCCAGACCGTGACGCGGGTGAGCGACGCGCGCGGCCAGCAGACCGCCAAAGTGGTCGGCGGCACCGCGGCGGTAGGGGCAATTATTGGCGCCATCGCCGGAGGGGGCAAAGGGGCGGCCATCGGAGCGGGCGCGGGCGGCGCAGCCGGCGCCGGAGCCCAGGCGATCACCAAGGGCCAGCGGGTGAAGATCCCGTCGGAGACCAGGCTCACCTTCACGCTGGAGAATCCGGTTACTATTTAGGAGACCGCTGCCTAAAAACAGCAGGAAGAGAATTGGCCGCAGATGAACGCAGATAAAACCAAACAGAGATTTTGCTTTATTCTTATCTGCGTTCATCTGCGTTCATCTGCGGCCAATAGTCTTTTTTTCTTCTATTGATAGCGGCTCTCCAGAATGCCTCAACCAACCTGCATTGTCACCGGCGCCAGCCGCGGGATCGGCCGCGCGGTGGCCACCGAACTGGCGCGCACGCATAGCGTCATCGGCACGTATCGCTCCCGGCGCGATGCCGCCGAAGAGCTGAGCCGCGAAACCGGCTGCGAAATCTTCCCTTGCGACGTGGCCTCCGCCGAAGACCGCGCCGCGCTGCTGCGCTTCGCCCACGAGCGCTTCGAGCATCTCGACCTGCTGGTGAATAATGCCGGCGTGGGGCCGCGCGAGCGCCGCGACCTGCTCGACGCCACCGAAGAGAGCTTCGACGAGCTGATATCCACCAACCTGAAGGGGCCGCACTTCCTCACCCAGCAAGCCGCCCGCTGGATGGCTGACCGCGGGCAGGGCCGGATCGTCTTCGTCACTTCGATCTCGGCTTACACGGCCTCCGTGAATCGCGGCGAGTACTGCATTTCCAAGGCGGGGCTGAGCATGTCCGTGGCGCTCTACGCCGAGCGACTGGCCAAGGCGGGAGTGCAGGTGTTCGAGATCCGCCCCGGCATCATCCGCACCGATATGATCGCGCGCGTGGAACAGGTCTACGAGGCAAGGATCGCCGGCGGGTTATTGCCGCAGGCGCGCATGGGCGAAGGATCGGACGTGGCCAAGGCCGTGCGCGCCATCGCCGAGGGGCTGCTGGATTACTCGACCGGGCAGGTGATCAACGTAGACGGCGGGTTCCACCTGCGCAGTTTGTAGTTACTCGTGCGCCGCGGCCCGCCCCTCGCGCAGCCGTTGCCTCTCCAGCACCACCCGCGCCATGCGCAGGTTGGCCGCGTCGATCATGCGCCCGTTGAGGCTGGCCGTGCCACGGCCGGCGGCCGCCGCTTCCTGGTAAGCCCGGACGGTCTCTTGGGCCTGCGCGACTTCCTCGGCGGTCGGCGAGAAGGCGGAATTCACCGCCTCGATCTGGGCCGGATGGATGCACTGCTTGCCATCGAAGCCCATGGCCCGGGCGATGGAGCAGGAGCGCTCGAAGCCCGGGCGATCCCGAAATGCCGCGTAGGGCCCATCCATGGCCCGCAAGCCGTGTGCGCGCGCCGCGGCCACGATGGTGTGCATCACGGCGTGCCAGCGGTGGCCCGGGTAGGCGGCATCATGAGCGTCGGGTTCCCCGATGGACGCGGACGGCATCCGCATGGAGGCCGCGTAATCGCCGGGGCCGAAGATCAGCGCTTCGAGGCGGGGCGACGAGCGGGCGATCTCGCGAATCTCGAGAAACCCCGCCGCCGTTTCGATCTGTGCCTCAATGCCGATCGGCCGGGCGAGCCCGCGGTACTGCTCGATCCCGGTGAGCAGCCGGTCGACGAAGAGGAAATCCTCCGGCGCGCCGGCCTTGGGCAGCATGACGAGATCAATGCGGTCGCCCGCGGCTTCCACCACTTCGATGAGATCGCGATAGGCGAAGGGCGTATCGAGGCCATTGATACGAAGGATGCGCACCTTGCCGGCGAAGTCCACTTCCTGAAGCGCCTGAATCGCGACGCCTCGCGCGGCCGGCTTATCCTCCACCGCGACGGCATCTTCAAGGTCCAGGCAAACCGCGTCGGCCAGGCTGGCGGCGGCCTTCTCGATCATGGCCCGCCGCGCCCCCGGCACGAATAACATGCTGCGCACGAAACGTTCAGGGATCTCGTCCACGGTTGCCAGGGTAGCGCAAATGCGCGGGGAGGGGCTAGCGGTTCAGAACGGGGAGGGCGACGATGCGCGCGCGTTGCCGTTGAGGCTCGGCTGCGTTTACCGCCCGGCTTGGGCGGCTTCGGTGACGGGCCGCGATGACGGTTTCACTCGGATCACAAGCGGCATATCCGCGCTGCGGATCAAGTCCGATTCCACCGGGCAGTTCAGGCACTCATCTCCGCGGCTTCGGAACCACAGATATGCCTCGAACATGTCGATGGAATTCACGGCGTCGCTATCCGACATCCAGTACACCTGATAATTGGCGGCGAGCGGACGGTAATGAAGCGCCGTGGGCTGACGATGCAGTTTCCACGCAGCCAACCTTACCGCGCGTATGGGGAGCATGTACATCGCGTGGAAAGCCCCGGTGTTCTGGAGCGGCACGCTGGCCTTGATCAGCTTCCCTCCGATCCCGAAGTCGGAATAGGGGCGAACCGGATATCCATTCGGCGCCAGATCGGAGCAGAGCCATGCCGGGGCCAGGTACAGCAGCCCATCGGGCTTCAGCACGCGCCGGATTTCCCGCAGTGCCTGTTCGGGATTCGGAACGTGCTCCAGAACCCAGATGGTCCACACCGCGTCGAATTCGCCATCCGCGAAAGGCATTGCCCGGGCATCGGCCTGGACAAAGCGCTTATGGTACTTCGGCCGAGCCGTCGCGGAGATATCCAGCCCGGTGTAGTCCTCGACGACATCCTGGAGCAAGCCTTCACCCGAGCCGACATCGAGCACGTGGGATTTACTCAAATGATGATTCGCCACGAACTCCTCGACGTCCTCCCGGATATGAAACAGCCGGGCCTTGTCGCGTGCAATGACCTCATAGCGCGCCTGCTGGGCATCGAACGCCACGTTGTAGAAATCCTGCTGTTCCGGCGTGGGTTGAAAGTGAATGGCCTCGGGCGGGTCTGTGCGGCTAGGGTAAAAGTGGAAGAGGATTGCCAGATAAGCTACCACATAAACCCCGACACAGAACTTAAGCGGCGATGGCCGGAGGAATGACACCAACCTAACGTTAGACTGCGGCGAGTCAATCCACAAGCTATCATTAGTTAATCGGTTCCTATCAACTCATACCGCATCCGGCCACAGTGAACTCGCTGCCGCTCCTCCGCCGGTTCTCCGGGGGTCCGGCGCCGTCGCAAAGCAGCCGCCCAAAAACTATTTCACATTTGCGGCGAGATGGTGTAGTTCCATTTTGGCAGAACACGTTTCTGACGAATGGAGAGTTGGCTGAGTTCC
>JBKQPR010000003.1:0-17788 GCA_052144935.1 Bryobacteraceae bacterium | reverse complement strand
TGGAAGAGCTTGACACGTCCTAATTGTCGTTTTAAAATTATCGATAAAACCACTTGGCGGTAGCCTGCCTATAGGCCATGTCTCAATAAGTTGATCTCCACCCGTTTCGCGACAGAAACTAGCTAGCGAGATTCAAGCACCTTTGGGCGGATAGAACTCACGAGCGCGAGAAGTGCCGAGACGTCCTCGGACAACGCTGTCACGCAGTTAGTTTCAAGAGTTGGTCTATTCGCTCTTCGTCAATCCGATCATTCTGCAACAAGCAGTCAAGCTGTTCGGCGATCTGATTACCATTGGTGGCGCGCAACTGAGAAGCCAATTCCGGCCTTGATGCCGGGTAGACCCCACGGTCCAGAAGCTCTGCCCGAGCGAGGTGGGTTAAATAAGAGACAGCCTGCTCATGTATGGCATCCGTGTCGCCGGACTCCAAGACCTTGGCCAACCGTTCATACGCGGTCAACGCCTTTTCGCGCGCAAGCGCGGCTGAAGGCAGAGGGAGCCGGCCTTTCCAAGCGTCAATGATCCTATCCCAACTGTGATCCCGTTGAAAGAGAGCTTTACCGAACTTGATGGCCCCACCCAGTAGGTCGTGGCCGCTTGCGATTTGAGAATCGATGGTGGCTGCGGAATAAACACGCAGATCGACCTCCATCGGCGGTGAGATGTGAAGGGCCGTCGCCTTAGCGGAAATCACAATTAAGTCTAGATCGGTACTTACGACGTTGGGCCTGACCGCCGACCCAATCGCGACTACCGCCAGGACGCTGTCATTGTCCAGTGCCGAGTTTAGAAACCCGCAAGTCCATTTCCGCGCCCTTTCCGTGGGCCAGCGAAGGACCTGGGAAGGTGAGTCGTCGGATCGGTCCCGGCGGTTACGTCCCATTCTCGGCACTCCTCTCGACGAGATTCGTGACGGCATCGACATACCTTTCGATCTCAGATGCGACATTCTCTGCGCTTAGTTCAGGGGCAGGGATATCGCCATATGCTGCCGATTTGCGAGCTTCGTTCAGGTCACGAAGCAACTTTTCGATGTCGGGTAACCCATGGTTTCTGTGAAGCTCTGCTGCAACATCAGCTTTCTCCAGTGCTTCTTCGAGGTCTTCAAACGAACGCACACCGCTGCTGCCTCTACGGCAGCTTCCAGACAATAAAAGCCGTAGAGCGAGAGGTCGTCCCAGTCGGTAGGATTGTCCCACGCGCCCTGCACTCGCTTCAAGTGGTGCCGGGCTAGCGCCAGCTTATCCCCACTTCTTGTATCCTCCGCCATAAACCGTTTATATACCCTTTTGCCTTTCGGGTGCTAAACGTAGCCTGGCGCGGCCTCTACCACCTGCGGAGCGAAATCCGGAACCAGAGTTGCGAGCAGAACCGCGACTACGTGAGTCTGGGTCTACTGGGTCGTCTAACGCCCATCTGATGTGTGCCGGTCCACGCGGGCCCAAAGTTCTGGGAAGTTGCACCCAAAAGCGGCTCCGTGGGGCTGGATCGCCCAACACCGGGGTCATCTTCGCGAACAGCGCTTATGTTAACGCCTATGGGGCCCGCTATTGGGCGCGCGACCGTGCCGCCTTCCTTCAAATATTCAGTCAGCCCTTTCCTGAATCATGTATTTGCTTTTCGTCGGCGCCTGGCTGCTGCTGGCGTTCTTCACCGCGGGCGGAAGGCCGGTCCGCAGCCAGTCGAAGAGCGTGGCCTCGCCATAGCGTTGCGCCAGCGCGCCCACCGCGCCGGCCGCGTCGCGATAGGCCTGGCGCGCGGGCGGCGCCGCTGGTCTGTCGCAAATGGGCATCGGCCGGTGGGGGCAATCCGAGCCCGCTGCCATAGGCGTCAAAATAAGGCCGTTGGCAAAACGACCTCGCCTGCGCGCGATCCAATCTCGGGCTCGCGTGTGGTTGCAACTTCCCGGATCGACGTACACCGCGGGGGCTCACCGGGGGCCGGCCCAGAAGGCTTGTTACGGGATCGGAATCCGGTATAAATTGCGGTGGGCCGTCGTTCTCACGAATGCATAAGTCGACGGATCCCTGCCGAAAGCGATGAGCCCGAACCCTTCCGCCACTCCCGTCTCCGTGGAGCCGAACCAAGTGGCGCCCGGCATCGTCTTGAGGTCCGTCTCCGATTGCATTCCGCCAGCCGGCAGCGGCGGGAATGCCTTCCCGGAGGGCAGCGACACACGATAGATTCCGCTGCGCCAAACCACGTATATGGACTTTCCGTCCGGCGGCCACAGTACCAGGCAGTCCCCGCACACGCGCAGGGGACGCCCTCCGGCAAGCGGGTAGGCCAAGGTCGCCGTGGTTGCTTCGGAGCCGTTGCCCGATACCGCC
The DNA here is from genome assembly GCA_052144935.1 of Bryobacteraceae bacterium. Classification (GTDB taxonomy): domain Bacteria; phylum Acidobacteriota; class Terriglobia; order Bryobacterales; family Bryobacteraceae; genus JOPF133. The sequence continues at coordinate 15,458 of JBKQPR010000003.1, read as the reverse complement.
GCCCAGACCTCGGCCCATTGGCCGTCCGGAGAGAATTCGCCAAAGTCCAGAATTGGATCTTCGATCGCCTTATGGCGGCGCGAACCGTCCGGACTCGAGCGATACAGATAGTTCAACTTGCCCTCCACGGCGATGAACCCCAGGTCGCCATCGGGGCTGAACTTAGGCTTCACAAGGTCGGTCCCCGGCAACTGGCGTGGCGCAACCCGGTGGTCCAGCGGCGCGAGCCATATCCGGGAATGGCCGCTCGCATCGAGCGCCGTGAACGCCACCTGCTTGTCGTCCCGCGACACATCGTAAGCCGTAACGCTGGTTCCGGCGATGAGCTGTTCGCGGTGGCCGTCAGCCAGATCGACCCGCCACAGCTCGCCGCTCGGCGCGAAATCCGACGTCCTCGATGTGTAGTACAACTTCGTCCCATCGCGGGAAAAAGCCGGCCATGAAGCGGATTCCTCGGAAGTGATCTGCCGTTCGCCATCCGGCCCGTGGAGCCACACGGAGTGCTGTTCGAGGCCCACCGATGAGATCAGCGACCGGCCATCGGGCATCATCGCGATGCCTTCCTGTTCGGTGGGACCGAAGGTCACCTGCTCGGCGTCGCCGCCCTTGCCGCGCTGCCGCCAAATGTGATAGCCGGCCCCTCCCACATTCGAGTTCAAGTACATCCATTTGCCGTCGGGCGACCAGGCGGCATTCGTGCACCCGCCCTTGGGCGGGCCTACTTGTCTTCCCGGAGAGCGGCCATCGAACGGAACCACGCGGCACGGCAGCCATCCGTTGTTATCCATTTCCACCACCAGTACGTCCTTGCCGTCCGGCGACAGGTAGGACCGATGTCCCATTCCGCGTTCGTGCGGCGGCACATAGACATCTCTTTCCGCCGCCCGGTTCTCCTCGGCGGTGGCGATCGCCATATGAATGCCGGATTTGATTTCGGAAAACAGCACCGTCCTCGGCCCGATCCACGTGAGCCCGGCCGCATTCGGCAGCATCCGCCGCGGCTCCCCGCCGAGTAATGGCACCACGAAGGTATCCCATTCGGAATCGTGGTCGACTACCGTATAGGCGATGCGCGAGCCGTCCGGCGCAAACACCGGACTCATCTTGATCGCCTGGTCGTGCGTCACCTGCGCGGGTTCGCCATCGGGCAGCAGTTTCACATACACGTCTCCAGGCCCTTTAAAGGTGCTGAGACCTCGAATGAACGCCAGCGCCCGCCCATCCGTTGAGAGCGCCGGGGAGGTTGCCGAATCGCTGAAGTGAGTGATCTCGGTCCATTCCGCGCGGGCCGCCGGCACGGGGTTGCGGCCGCGCCATGCCACTATACCTATGCCGGCCGCGAGGACCACGCCGGCGGCGATCGCCGCGTACAGCCAGGCGGGCCGTCCGCGGCGAGCGGCCACCGGGGCTCCGGAAGGAGGCAGACCGGCCCCGGTAGCGGTGTCCCGCTCCAGGCGCTTCAGATCCGCGCGCATATCCGCGGCCGTCTGGTAGCGCACGTCGCGGTCCTTTTCGAGCGCTTTCCGGATGATCTGTTCCAGGGCCGCCGGCACCGCAGGATTCAATTGGGTTGGCGGCAGCGGCGCCTTGTGCAGGATCGCGTCGAACGTCGCGGCCGATGTGTTGCCCTGGAACGGCAACGCGCCGGTAGCCATCTGATAAAGAACCACGCCCAAGGAAAACAGGTCTGTGCGCGCGTCGAGGTCGTGGCCGAGAGCCTGCTCGGGCGACATATAAACGATGGTGCCCACGGCCGTTCCGGGACTGGTGATCAGTTCTTCGGTCATGGCTAGCGTTGGCGCAAGGGAGTTAGCCGCCATCTGTGGCGGCCCGGAGATCTTGGCGAGCCCGAAATCCAGGATTTTGATGTGCCGGACGTGTCCTGCGCTCGCGGGACCGACAAAGATGTTGCCAGGCTTGATGTCGCGATGCACGATGCCTTTGGCGTGAGCCGCTGCCAGCGCGTCGGCGATCTGGATGGCCGCCGCCAGTAACTCTTCCAGCGCCAAAGGTCTGCCGGCAAGATGTTCTCCCAGGGGCCGGCCTTCCAACAGTTCCATCACGAGGAAGGGCCGGCCCTCGGATTCGCCGATGTCGTAAATGGTGCAGATATGCGGATGATTGAGCGCCGAGGCGGCCCGGGCCTCGCGCTGAAACCGCTCCAGCGCGACACGGTCCGTCGCAAACCGCTCGGGGAGGATTTTCACCGCCACCTGACGCCCCAACCGGATGTCTTCCGCGCGATACACGACACCCATGCCTCCGCCGCCCAACTTCCCGACGATGCGGTAATGAATGAAGGTCTTGCCCAGCATCCGTAGGATGAGGATAGCACTCTCGGGAGGGGACCATCTTCGAGAGCGCGGGATGGCGCGGGGTTGCGCGGGGTGTAAGATCCCGCACTGCTACCGCGCCAGCTTCTCACAGGATCGATCGCGGAGGCGCGCCGCGCTTCGCCGGAGGGGCCTGGCCGGGATGGCCCAACACCCCGGGTCACCCTCGCGAACGGCCTTGTCTTTAACGCCTATGGGGCCCGCTACCGGGGGCGCGCGGCCGTGCCGCCTTCCTCCAAATATCAGACAGCCCCTTTCGGAATCATGTACCTATTTGCCCCTCGCCGGCGCCTCGCTGCTGGCGTTCTTCACCGCAGCCGGCAGGCCGGTCCGCAGCCAGTCGAAGAGCGTGGCTTCGCCATAGCGTTGCGCGAGCGCGGCCACTGCGCCGGCCGCATCGCGATACGCCTGGCGCGCGCGGGCGGCGTCGGCGGTCTGTTGCAGGTCGGCATCCGAAGGGACCCGCGCCGCGCCGCTAGCCGCTGGGGCCGGCCGGTCCAGATATTCCACCAGCCCTTCGCGGAACCACACCGGCAGCCCCGGTGCGGCATGCGCCTCGATCAGCACGTGCAGCAACTCATGGTGCAGCGTCGAATCCAGCGCGCCGCGGCTGCGCAACACCTCGGCCGGTTGCAGGTGAACGCGCCGGCCTTCAGTCCGCGCGGCCACCCAGCCCGGCTCGCCGGTGGCATTGCGGAAGGTGTCCAGATCGGGATAGACGCGGATCTCGATCTTGCCCGGCGCGGTCAGGTTGGTCCGTTCGGTGGCCGCGCGAAGCTGCCGCTCGGCCGCCGCCAGCAGCGCGCCATCGGCCTCCGGGCGCGTGGTCCATAGCGACACGCTCTCGCCCGCGATGCGTTGCCAGGCGATCCCTTGGGCCGTCAGTCCCGCCACCGTTCCCGGATAGTAAAACGCCAGAATCTCCCGCCAGGTGTGGCCCTCGACGCCCATTTGGCCGGCGCCGCGCTGGCACAGCCCCACGCCGTGCCCGGAGCCGGTCCCATCGAACACCAGCCGCCCGCCGGATGAGCCGACCCGGTAGCGGTCGCTGCGCACGGTGTTCCATCCCACCTCGCGTCCCATCGCCAGGCGGAACGAGCCTGCCGCGATCCGCACCCTTTCGCCCGCGCCTTCCAGCACCAACGTCCTCGCGCGGCCCGAGGGCGTGGCGCTCTCGATCGAGATGCGCTCCAGCTTGTGCGGCGCCCGGAGCAGCGCCCTGCCCAGCGCATCGGCCACTTGCCGCGGATCGGCATTCCATTGCCACGCGGCCCCGGGCGGTGCCCCGCCGGCGCGCACGCAATACGGATCGTCGTGGCTCTTGAGGTACGGCGCGGCTTCCTCCGGCCAAACCGCCGCCGCATCCTCGCTGCGCCCGCCGCAATCACGGGTGTAACATGCGAAAGCCGGTTTGCCCTGGAACCACAGCAACTCGCCAGCGGTTTCTTGGGCGATGCCCTCCAGGCGCGGTGTGATGGCGGCCAGATCCAGATGCTGGCAGTGCGTGGTGGCGCAGAAATCGAAGCCCTCGGCCGAGTGCCGCCCCCGCATCCGCACGGCGTACGTGCGCGCCGCCACGGACATGGCCTTGAGCGCCTCGTCCGAGCGGAAGACGCTGCTCTCGCCCGCCAGCACCGCAGCCACATAGCGCTCCAGCGGCAGTTGCACGGTGGCGCTGCCCACCCGAACTTTGAACTCTGGTCCCTCCGCGGCCACCAGCGGCAGCGCCAGCAGCCACACCGCCCACGTCCGCTTCACAGCCGTCCCGCCTGCCACGCCGCCAGAATTCGCCCCGCCACCGGCGCCGCGTCCGCCCCGCCCGAGCGCCCTTGCAGCATCACCGTCACCACCACTCGCGGGGGTGCCCCATGGGCCCGGCTGGGCGCGAATCCGGCGAACCACGCCACCAGCTTCCCCGACTCGGTTCGCAGGCTGCCGGTTTTGCCGGCCACCGCCAACCCCGCCACGCGGGCCCTCTGCGCGGTGCCATATTCCACGGCGTCTTCCAGTCCGTCCAGAACACTAGACACGCCGCCCAGGGCCAGCCCGCGATACGCCATCGCCAGTCCCGCCGCCGTCACCAGCACGCGCCTTTCTCCGAGAGCCTGCAACTGGCTCTGCCCTCCCGCCGCGGCCGGCTGAATGCGCCCCGCCGCTTCCGCCGCGACTGGAACTCCGCCAGGCAAGCCCGCTCGCGAGGCCAGCCCCCAACGCTCCAGCCACGCCGCCAGTTCTCCAGGAGCGAAGCGCTCGGCGAAATGCGCCACAAAGCAATTGCACGAATAGGCCAGCGCCGTCCGCAGCACCATGGGAGTGGCGATAGGAGGATGCGAGCAGGGAAACGGCTCGCCGCCGATGGTCAGCCGGCCGGGACACGGGAACCCCTCCTCCGCGCCAAGCTTGCCGGCGCCGGCCAGCGCAGCCAGCGCCAGAGGCTTGATGGTGGAACCGGGCGGGTTCAATTCCGCCGCGGCCACTTCGGGCCGATGCGCCGCGATCAGCCGCCGCCCCGCGATATCTACCAGCAGGGCGCACCCGCTGGCCCCGTCCATGAAGGCATCCAGGTTCGCACCGGCCCGTCCCACCCCCGCTGCCAGCAACGCCGCCAGTGCCTCCCTGCGCAACACGCCGACTATCGTAGCATTGGCACGCCACGACCGTTCGCTTACCGCTTGCCACCGGACGTGGCGCGGCCACTCGTGGCTGCAGCGCCGAGATTCGTCTCGGCGCTTCTTTCCGGTTTAGCCGCGCTCGACCATCGGTAATCCTCGGCGCGCTCGACCAGCCCTGCCTTCACCGGGTCGTCCTCGGTATACGCAGCCATTCGGTCCCATTCGCCTTCATCACGCACCCAGTGGTCGTAGGACTCGGCTTGCCAGAACCTCTCTCCCGTGCGGCTCAGGACTGGATTTGCCTGCCGCGCCGTCGCCCCCTTCAATAGCGATTCCACCACCAGGCGCGCGATGGACTCCTGAGCCAGATACAAGGGCCCACCTGGCGTCGAATCGAGATACCGAATCCATCCATACGAGAGCCGACCCGGACGAGAGCTTACCGGGGGAGGATACCTGGCTTGAGGAAGGCTGCCGTGAAGATGCCAAGTCACGAAGAGCCACTCTCCTTCCGGGTGGTGGCGAGGCAGACAGCGGCGAAATTGTCGCATACGGATTGGTGGGCGGTAGACGGCAAATCCTCAGTGTTGCGAAAGAAGCGCCGAGACGAATCTCGGCGCTGCAGCCACGAGTGGCTGCGCCACATCGCCTACCTTAACTCGTCGAATCGGTAGCGCAGATCCCGGTCGAGAATCATCTCCACGTTGGTCCCCTTGGGCAGCACCGCGTCCGGCCGGCCCTTCGCCAACACCGTGGCCAAACCGGCGGCCGCGCCCGCGGCTCCGCCAATCCCCAAACCGGTGATCGGATGCCCCGCCGCCGATCCGGCAAGTCCTCCAATCGCGGCGCCCATCCCACCGCCCTGGACTGCCGCCCGCGTCTCGTTGGCCGTGTTGCCCGGACTGGTGATTTTGCCCTCGTCGCGGTCCACATCGCCTTGGGCGCCGTTCGCGCTGCCCAGTCGCGAGAGGAAATCGCGGGTCACGCCATTGGGCAGAGTTAGCGAATCGAAACGAATGTACAACTCGCCCTTGCCCGAGGTCTTCCCTGGCTTTTTCGCCTGCGTCACCGTGCCCAGCACCGAGGCGCCCTGCGGAATCACCAGCCGGTTGCTGGCATAGACCGGGAAGGCGGTTCGCAAATAGACGCGGTCGCCCTCTTTGGAATGCTTGGCATCCAGGCGATTGACCAGTTCCAACAGCACGTGCGTTCCCGTGGGCACCACGAACTCGGCGTCGGGCGACGGTTCCGGCCGCCGCACCAGCCCTTGAGCCGGCCGCGTCCCCGGCGCCGGCGCGTTCTCTGGCGCCGCCGCAACTGCGCCTTCCCGCCGGTAATAAAATTGCGCTTCGGTCATTGAGCCGCCGCGCACCACCTGCCGCGTAACCATCAGCAGCGCGTGGTTCCGCGAAAGCTCCCAGCGGTCCATCACCGTGTAATTCTCCGGCCCGGAGACCAGGGTGTCGATCAGCAGTGCGGCGCCTTCCCACTTCGCCGCGCTGGTCCAGGTCTCGTTGCCAAAATGCGCCTTACGTTCGCCGCCATCCAGCACATACGACCATTGGGCCGCCGCCGATGCGCATTCCACGGCCGTCGCTGTCTGGATCACCGACAGGGACTCCGCCGGCATCGGCCGCATCACCCGCCCATCGCTCGCCGGCGCGTCCAAAACCCACTTGCCCGAAAAATCCCGATCCGGATCCGCGCCAAACAGAAAGGTGGCGCACACCAAAGCAGCTACGGCCGTGCTGGTCAAACTGACCCGCAACATGACTTGAATCGTACCACTTATCCTCTCAAGCTCCATTCCACAGAATCCAACTTTCCTCTTGCCTTTCTCCGCGCTTCCTCCGTTCCCTCCGCGTCTCCGCGGTGAGGCCGTCTCCCCCCCTCACAAAATCGGGATCTGCACCTGATCGTGGAATGCGTTGGGCGATTCCAGCGCCAGAGGCAGGTTTCCGGGCGAGACGAAGAACGAGGGCAGCGTGATGTTCAACTGGTAAAGTCCGGGATAGCCCGGCGCCAGCCCGCTGAAGACGATGTTGGCCGTTTGGCCCGCAACCAGGACGGAAAGCGGCGACGCGTCGATCAGGCTCAGCGGGCTGGATTTGCCCGCCGTGCCGTCGGCCACCGGTGGGGTCACGGCGCCCATCCCAGTGAGAAACACCAGCACCGTCTCGCCGGGCGCGGCCGGCTTGGCCGCCGTCACCACGCTGTAATCGGCGTGCAGCACCGCGCCCAATCCCGTGCCCGATTGGTCCAGCGAGTAGATGCCCGGCGCCGTGGCCGCCACCGGCACCGTCACGGTGTTGGAATTGGTCGCGCCATTTTGGACCACCACCGTGGCGGTGGGCCCCACCGTGGCGTAGGGCACCAGGCAGTTGATCTGCGTGGCGCTCACATAATAAAGCGGCGCCGCCTTCCCGTTGATCAGCACCGTCACGCCGTTAAAAGTCGAAGGGTACGGCGGCGCGGCGGTCCCGCTACTCTTAGCCAACCCGCTGCCGAACAGGCTGATGAACTCGCCGGGCGCGATGGGGTTGCCCGCGGGCGCCAGGCTGGCGGCATTCACCACCCCCTGCGGATTGAGAAACACGCCGCTTCCGCTCAGCGTGGGCATCGCCGCGCCGAAGTAGATCTCGTAAGCGTTCTGCTCCGAGAGATCCGAAGCCACGAACGCCGTGCTCCCGGCACCCAACCCCGCCTCGTCCAGGTCGACCGCCGCCGAGCCGTTCGTCTGCAGGCTGTACATGTTGACACCGGTGAAATCCAGGGTTCCCGCGGTGAGCGTCTTCAACCGCTTGCTCCAGGTGAGCGTGCCCGTGCCCCGCGCCGTAGCGGCTCCGGCGTAGCTCTCCACATCCACATCCACCAGGTCGTAGCGCAGGCCGGCGCCCCAATAGGAGCCGTTCCAAGTCGCATTGGTGGTGTTCGCGGCCGCCTGCACGCCGATCAATATGTCGTGCGAATCGGGCGATCCGCCCAGGATCACATTGCCGTCGGCCGATTCGTATAGCGTGCGCGAGCCGCTCACCAGCGCGCTGGGGTCTGCCGCGCCGAAACTGATCGATCCGCTTCCATCGTTGTCCATCGACGAAGTGGCCCCGCTCATCTGCTGCACTTGAATCACGCCCTCAAAAAGGTTGGCCGCGTGCCCGCTCGCCGAAAAGCCGGGGATCAGCCCCAGTGCGCCCACTGCCATCCCGAAAAAGGTATTGCGGGCGTTCGCCGCGCTGCCTCCCGGGAACTCCAGTGTGACGGTCCAATACGCGCCGCTCAGCCTTGCGTTCCCGCCGGTGGGAGCGGGAATGGCCACCAGCATGTCGAAGGAGCCGTCGGCGGCTTCCGTGCTCGAACCCACCAGAGCCTCCGGGCCGATGCGCGCATTCACCTGATCTCCGGCGCGCAGGGGGCTGTCCATGGTGACGAACCCGGCCGAATCCACCGAGTAGGCCCCCGATCCGGTCTGGGCCGTGGCTGCGCTGGCGCCTTCAACCTCCTGTCCGGAAAAGCTGTAGTGCCCGGCGCCATCGAAGGTGATGGTCCCCAAAAGGCTGCGGGGATCCACGATGGCCGCCTTGCTGCTCGCGCCCAAAGACACGTGCCGAAAGAAGTATTTCCCGCTAAGCGACTGAGTGCTCATGATTTGTGCGAAAATCACGCCGCCCGATAACCACATCGCCAGCAGCCCTGCTAGCAGCCCAGTCCACCCCGTTTGTCGTGTCATGCTGAAGTCATAAACCCGGCTCCGGCGATTTTCACACGGTCTTGAGCACAGTTTCTAGAATTATTGGAACTTTTGCGACCGCAAGGTGTTAGACTCCCCAGTATCCAGGCGCCCCTGCTCGCGCTATGTTACGGAGGGATTATGAAAAAACCCCGTTGGGTGATCGGGGGCACGCTGTCCGTGCTCGCCTTTTCCGGAATCGTCCTGCTGCGCGCCACGGCCGATGACCAGCTTCCGGTGGAACATGCGGACTGCAGCTTTTTTGGCCCGCAACGCGACCACTTTCTGGCCGGCGCTTTGAAACGAAAAGGGACGCGCACCACCAGCGGGCGTTCCCTGAGCGCCCTCACCCAGCAGGTCACGCGTCTGCGGCCGATGATGGTGCCGGGCGGCAGCGCCACCAACACTTACAATCAGCAGAACGCCGCCGGCTCCATCGACGCCTACATCTGGCAGGATTTCGCGGCCAACGGCATCACCCCCGCGCCCATGACGACGGATTGGGAGTTCATCCGAAGGGTGACGCTCGACCTCACTGGCCGCATTCCCGACCCCAACACGGTGCTGCAGTTCGTGAATACCCCCGGCGGCGGCAACCGCGCGGCCCTGATCGAGACACTGCTGGCCAGCCCGCAATGGATCGACAAGTGGACCATGTACTTCGGGGACCTCTTTCAGAACACCCAGGTCAAGAACTCCACCGGTCTGAACCGCTTCGCGCAGGGCCGCAACGCCCTCTACCAGTGGATTTACAACTCGCTGGCCAACGGCACACCGTATAACCAGATGGCCACCGCGCTGATCTCGACCGCCGACCCCAATAGCTACAACAATGGCCCCGTGAATTACCTGCTGGGCGGATGGGTGGGTAACGGCCCCACGCAGGACAGCTTCGACGCCATGACCGCCGGCGCCTTCGATGTCTTCCTGGGCCTCGCTCACGTGAACTGCCTGCTGTGCCACAATGGCCGCGGCCACCTGGATACCCTGAGCCTGTGGGCTGCCAACACCACCCGCTACCAGGCTTGGCAACTGTCCTCCTTCATGTCGCACACCTCGTTCACCAGGACTCCGGTGGACCCCAGCAACACCAACATCTATTACTGGTCGGTGCTCGATAACCAGAAGGGCTACACGGTGGACTACACGCTCAACACCACCACCGGCAACCGCCCGGCCCGCGTGGCGCCAACGGGTTGCAAATCGGGCCAGCCCTGCTACTACGTGCCGCCGCAGTACATCTTTAATGGCGTATCGCCGAGTCCCGGCACGAACTACCGCCCGGCGCTGGCCGCACAGATCACCGGCGACTTCCAGTTCGCCCGCGCCGCCGTCAACTACATTTGGGCGGAGTTCTTCGGCATGGGCATGGTCGACCCGCCGGACACCTTCGACCCGGCGCGGCTCGATCCCAACAATCCGCCGCCCGATCCGTGGACCTTGCAACCCACCAACGCCCGCCTGCTCAACGCGCTGGCCCAGCATTTCATCGCCAGCGGCTACGACATGAAGGCGCTCATGCGCGAGATCGTCAATTCCCAAACCTACCAGCTTTCCAGCCGCTACAACGGCACGTGGAACGAAGCCTGGGAACCTTACTTCGCGCGCAAGTTCGTGCGGCGCCTGTGGGGGGAAGAGGTGCACGACGCCGTCGCGCAATCGAGCGGCACGCTTCCCAGTTACTCGATGACCGGCTTCACCGACTCGGGGTACCCCAAGTACAGCTTTGTCATGCAACAGCCCGACGTGGTGAGCGCGCCCTCCGATGGCAATATCAGCCCCATGCTGGACAGCTTCCTGCGCGGCAACCGCGACGACCAGCCGCGTAAAGAGGATGGCTCCATTCTGCAGGCGCTCAACCTGATGAATAACACGTTCTTCGTCCAGCGCTCGCACATCACCGGCACGAATAACAGCGCGCTGGTGAACAAGTATCTGACCTTGAGCAATACGGATTTCATCAACACTCTGTATCTGAACATCCTCTCGCGCTATCCCACCGCCGCCGAGATGCAAACCGCCATGGCCTACATTCCTGTCAGCGGTACTGCGCGGACGAACGCCATTCCGGACTTCGTATGGTCGCTGTATAACAAAGTGGATTTCGTTTTCAACTACTAGCCCGGGAGGAACGACATGAGCGCCATGAGCAACGAACAGGAAAAAGCCAATAAGTATTTCAACAAGCACGGCTGGTCGTACAAGACGTTCTTCAATCGCCCTCACTGGACCCGCCGCCGGTTCTTCGAAATCATCGGCGCCGGGGTCACCGGATCGTACCTGGTGGAGCGCTATGCCAAGGCGGCCGACGTGACCAGCTCCGGCGCGGTCACCCAGAACACCGCGAAGAACGTGATCTTCATCCTGCTGGCGGGCGCGCCCAGCCATACCGACACCTTCGATTTAAAGATGGTCAACGGGACCACGCCCGCCAGCTTCGCGCCCGACACCATCAACGGCCTCGCCTTCCCCGTGGGGCTGATGCCCAACCTGGCGAACCACATCTCCGATTTCGCGATAATCCGCTCCATGCAGTCGCACGCGCTGGTGCATTCGCTGGCCCAGACCTGGACCCAGATCGGGCGCAATCCGGCGGCGGCACTGGGCAACATCGCGCCCAACATCGGCAGCGTGGTGGCCATCGAGAAGGACCCGCAGCGCACCGCTGGCCAGGTCTTCCCCGCCTTCGTGGCGCTGAATTCGGGCGCTGGCGTCACCCAGGGATACTTCTCTGCCGTCTACGCCCCGTTCGACGTGACGCCCGCCACCGGTGGCATTGCCAACGTCACCAATCCCGACGGCCAGACCACCTTCAACAACCGCTGGAAGCTGATGCACTCGCTTGACGACAACCTGCGCACCGACTCGCCCTACGGCACGCCGCCGTCGGATTACAACGACTTCTACACCTCGGCGCAGAAGATGATGTACAACCCGGTGGTGAACACGGCGTTCGGCTTCAGCTCGGCCGATAGCGTGCGGTACGGAAGCTCGTCCACCGGCAACGCCTGCCTGGTGGCCTCGCAGGTGCTCAAGGCCAACCAGGGGACGCGCTTCATCCAGATCACTTCCAACGACGGCTGGGACATGCACCAGAACATCTACTCGGCCGCCAACCTGCCCGCCAAGGCCAAGATCCTGGACACCGCAGTGGCGGCGCTGATCGGCGATCTGAAAGCCAACGGTTTGTTTTCCACCACTCTGATCGTGATGGTGGGCGAGTTCGGCCGCACCGTAGGGCCTCTGACGCCGGCCGCGGGCCGCGACCACCTGCAGCAGCAATTCGCCTTCTTCGCCGGCGGCGGCGTCAAAGGCGGCACGGTGATCGGGCAGACCAACGCTACCGGTGGTGACACCGCGGTTTACGGCTGGTCGCAGAACCGCTACGTGTATCCCGAGGATATTGAGGCCACCATCTACTCGGCCATGGGGATCGACTGGACTACCGTCCGCCACGACGACCCTCTAGGCCGCGGCTTCGAGTACGTCCCCACCACCGAAGGGGTCGTATTCTATCCGGTCAACGAGCTCTGGGGGTAGACGATGAAAAAGGGGCGGGCCGCGGAGGAGTCCGCCCCTGGGTGATGCCTACTTCCATTCCCAAACTTTGGAATGCGTTTTCCCTTCGGGGTCCACCTCGTATTCAAAGACGCCAGGCGCGCTGTTCAGGCGCGCCAGTTTCTGGGGGGCCGTTCGAAAGAACAGAATGCCCCGATAGCTGATGGCGCCGCCAGGCAAGATCTTCCCCTGGGCGAGCCTTTCCAGGAGATAAATTCGCCATCCGCGGTGGCCGAAGCCCCTTCGCCTTCCCCGTGGAGGGAGCCATCGGCCCTCCCGACTGCTGTGTAGGTTCCAAATCCGGTGGTGGGTGTTCCCAGCATGGTTCCACTATCCTCGAACGAAACCTCTACCTTGAGAGGGTCCGTTGAAAGTACTCTCCTCACGATTCTTTTTCCGGTGCTCTCTGCGATCAAATCCCCTAACATGATGTTGCCTCCTCTTAGAGTTTGGTGACGCCTTGTGCAGTGTACTCCAAACGGCGTTCGTTTGGCGCGGTTATTTTCAGCGATTCTTCATCCGATTCCCGCGGCTTCGAGTGCGTGCCCACCAACGAAGGGGTCATGTTCAATCCGGTCAATGAGCTTTGGGATGATGGTGGGGCAGGCTTTAGCTTGCCGGCCTGAGATCGCCTGCAAGCGCGCTCCGATAAAGCTCCATCGGGCCGCATAACCTGGTTGGGAGTCAACGGCCGACGGTAGAATCCAGATAGTAGTACGCCTGCCCGATCCCAGGGATGTCGCGTACCGTAAACCCTCGACGATCGAGAACGCGGGTAGTGGGCTACTTTCAATTTTTCCCCGTTTAAGTAGCCCACTACCAGAACGCGCCGCAGTTTAAGGTTCGGTTTGGCGCAGGTTACGGCATGCACGATCCACTCGACGGTCTCAATCCGCTGGAGGCGGGCGTAACGCTTCACCAGTGACCCGAGAGATACCAGGACCCCTTCGCCTCCGCCCTCAATTTGTGCGAGCTCGACCACAAGGCGATCCCTATCCCGCCGGAACTCACCAAGCACTGTAGCCGAGCCTGCTCGAAAGACCATTGGCTGACCGTTGAGTATCAGCGCCTCGATCTGCTCGGCCGGCAGACCAAGGATCTCGTCATCGGAGAGTCCATCGAAAAGGATCTCTTTCCGGCCTCGGTTGGAATCGGGCATCTGAAGCCCAGTCTAAAGCGAACATGCCGGCTGGTCGGACCGGCGTGTCCTTACCGAGGCTTTCCCGGGATCCCCGAATTGTGCAGCCACTGACTGCACAATTTGAGTTGGGACCAAAGGCATCAGCTCGATGAAGGAGCGATTCCGCAACCAGTTTTTTTGACCGGCCAAATCATTTGATTCCATTGATGTTTCAGCCCTAGTTCCCGCGAAGGGCATATTCGTATTGTGTTTTTGCTCTTGTTTTCCGCCCTGATCTTGTATATTATCTGTTACAAGACATGCCCGAGCCCTTTAGCCGCGCCAAGCTCTCTGCGGACGAACGCAACTTTCGTTCCCGCATTGCCCAACTGGCCTCCGGTTGCTGGTTTCTTCGCGGCACGCTGTCCGATCGCTCCAGCAAGTGCGGCAAACCCAACTGCCATTGCACCAAAGGCGAGTTGCACCAGTCGGTGTACCTCGTGCAAAGTCATGCCGGCAAACTGCGCCAGATTTGCGTCCCCAAAGTGTGGCGCCAGCGAGTGCGCCAAGCGGTTGCCGACTACCAGGAGATGCAGCGCCTCATCGAGGAAGTCTCCGAACTGGAGTGGCAACGTCTCCGGAACAGGCAGCCCTAATATGCTGCGCCGCCTGATCGGATACTCGCAAAAGGTGTTCCGGCTCTCCACCAGACTCATCGCCTCTTTCACCGACCGCAGACCGGAGCCGCGCATCTCCACGGCCACGGTGGCCAAAGCGGCCATGGTTATGTTTTGGGCGCGGATGGGAAGCCTCAACGCTTTGGAAATGTCGGGCGCATCCCGCTTCTGGAAGCATTGGCTGGGCCAGCCCATGCCCAGCGCCGATACCATGGGAAACGTACACTCCAAGATGGATGCGGGCACGCTGCGGGAAGCGATTCATCAAGTCTACGGGGGGCTGAAACGGAATAAGGCACTGCCGGACAATCGCGGCATTTCCCTGGCCATCGTGGACGGCCATGAAAGCCATGCCAGCGACCTGCGCCATTGCGCCGGTTGTTTAGAACGGACCATCCATGGCAGACCAGGAGACCGCATTCAGTACTACCACCGGCAGGTGACCCTGCTGCTGGTGACCGGCGCGCCTTCCGGACGCCAACCTCTGCGGCTGCCCTTGGATCAGGAAGCGCAACGCCCCGGAGAAGATGAAGTCGCCACCGCCGTGCGTTTGCTGGAGCGCGTGCTGGTCCGTTATCCACGCGCCTTCGATCTGGTGCTGGCCGATGGTCTCTACGCTCAGGCCCGCTTCTTCAACTTCCTGCTGGAACATCATAAACACGTATTGGCGGTCCTCAAAGATGAACGTCGGAATCTCTATCAAGATGCCGCTGGGCTGTTCGATTCGGTTTCCCCCATTCAGGGAACCTATCGAACGCGGGCTTGCCAGTGGTGGGACCTCGGCGACCTGGTTTCGTGGCCGGAGGTGAAGGTCCCCGTACGGGTCATTCGTTCGTTGGAAACCTATTCGATACGGCGCCAACTCGACCAAAAGGACGAGACCCTAATCAGCGATTGGGTGTGGGTAACCACGCTACCGTCGGTGCAAGTTTCCGTGGATCGCGCCGTCGGTTTTGGACATCAACGCTGGGACATCGAAAACCACGGCTTCAACGAGTTGGTCGAGGGGTGGCACGCCGATCATGTCTTGAAGCACGACGGCGCCGCCATCGAATGCTTTCTGCTCCTGACGTTTCTGGCGTTCATCCTCTTTCATGCCTTTCTCTATCTCAACGTGAAGCCTGCCCTCCGCAAGGGCAAGTCCAAAGAATTCTGGGCCAGCGTGATGGCCGCTGAAATCTACCAGGCCTTCATCCCATCGGCCCTGTCCCCATGATCCGCCCCTTTCGCCTCGCCCACCGCTCGGCAGCTCAAATGCCAGTCCGCCGCCTCCCGGCCTAAGCCGGCGCCGCGGCGTGCCCAACTCCTCGATTTTGGACCTCCCAGGTCAGAAATACTCATCACGAATCTCCTCTTCCACCCACAATGCTCGCATCTTCAAGCTTCCTCGACGTTTTGACCATGTTTGCCAAGTTGGTTGCGGAATCGCTG
>JBKQPR010000002.1:0-11261 GCA_052144935.1 Bryobacteraceae bacterium | reverse complement strand
TTTATCGGCATTACCGACGGCACGGTGCACGACGTCAACATCTTGGACGAGCTCCTGCCGGAGGCCGGGGCATTCTACGTGATGGATCGCGGCTACATCGATTTCGAGCGCCTCTACGTGTTCACCATGTGCTTGGCCTTTTTCGTGGTTCGCACCAAGGAGAACATTTTGCTCCAGCGCCGCTACTCGCGTCCGGTGGACAAGAGCACCGGCGATCCGATCAGACGGTGATCTTGACTGCCATCGATTCAGCCACGGCATATCCGGACGGTCTGCGGCGTGTGAGTTACTACGACGCCGACACTGACAAGCGACTGAAGTTTCTCACCAACAACTTCGTACTGCCCGCACTTACCATCGCCAGGATCTACAAATCGCGCTGGCAGATCGAATTGTTCTTCAAATGGATCAAGCAGCACCTGCGGATCAAAGCGTTTTTCGGCACCAGTGAGAACGCGGTGAAGACCCAGATTTGGATTGCCGTGTCGGTTTATGTCTTGGTGGCGATCATCCGCAAGCGACTGGGGCTTGAAGCGAGTCTTTACCAAATTCTACGTCGTAGCGGATCTTTGGCCCATAGGGTTGGTATGCCGCAAAGAATTCTCCGCGGCGAACGAACGAAAGGCCGGCCTGGCGGATCTCCTCGCTCAATTCCACCTCTTGGGAAAACACAGGAACTTCGGAGACGAGCAGACCTGGGCTGGTGCTTGCCAGACCCTCGCAGAAGCCGCCACGCTCGCCGGTGACTTCGGCGTGACCCTCGCGCTACAGATCCACCCGCCCGTGATCAAAGGTTATTCCGATGCCCTCCGTATGGTGAAGCAGGTTGCCTCTCCCCATCTCGAGATCTGCTTCGAGGCACGACTCGACCCGTCTGATCAGCCCTTGCCCCTCTGCTTTTATGGCCCACCCGGTGCTCGCCCAAGCCAGCAAGGCGGCGCGAATCGATCCCAACTCCGCCCTATGAACAAGGGTAAGTCAGTCAATCGGCTACGAATCTGTGAACTGGAAC
Source organism: Bryobacteraceae bacterium (assembly GCA_052144935.1). Classification (GTDB taxonomy): domain Bacteria; phylum Acidobacteriota; class Terriglobia; order Bryobacterales; family Bryobacteraceae; genus JOPF133. The sequence continues at coordinate 10,249 of JBKQPR010000002.1, read as the reverse complement.
ATTTTGTCGGGCGCCATCGGCCTTGCTCTCGGAGGAGGAGCCAGGCGGAGGCCGCCCGCCGTTGCGGGCGTTGAGCCCAGCACGCTGAGGCGCTGGATGCGGTGGCCGGAGATCCAAGCCGAGTACTGGCAGGTCGGCCGGGAGGAAACGGCGGAGAGGACGGCAGCCCACAACTCGCTCGGCATGTCAGCCCCGAGGCGGGCGCTGAGCACCCGACCCAACAGGGGTCGAACCTCCTGGGACGGTGAGTTCTCTGTCCCGATAGGCCGGCTTTATCGGATGTCCCCGAGCGGAGGAAATGGCGCCGGGGTGCCGAGAACCTCGGACTCCAAAGCCAAAGGCCATGCCAGCCGTCGCAATTCTTTCCTCCGCTGGTCCTCCGCCGCTTCAGCGGTCTCAGGTCTGCCCCCGAGCAGACAGAACGTATGAGACGCCGTCGGGCGTGCGCGAACGCGAGCATCCTTGGTGTGCACGGCGCCCACGGTCCGCGAGTTACTCCCGCAGCCCGAACACAAACATCCCGTGTCCCGCTGCCACCGCTACGTACTGCTTCCCGTCCACCGAGTAGCTCACCGGACCGGCCGCGATGTAGCCTCCCAACGAAACCTTCCACAGCAGCTTCCCATCTCGCGCGTCGAAGGCATGGAAGTATCCTTCCCGGTTGCCGGTGAACACTACGTCCCCCGCCGTGCTGAGCACCCCGCCCTCGGTCAGGTCCGCAAACTTCACCTGCCACACCATTTCCCCGGTCTTCGGGCTGATCGCCTTCAGCGCCCCGTACCCCTGTTGTTCGTTGGGAAACAGCCTCGTGTTCCGGTTGAAGGCGAGGGGCTGGCGTATGTCCCCTCCGTTGAATCGCCTTCCCGCGATGTACTCCGCCGCTCCTTCCTGGTACACCGAATAGTAGTCCGCCCACACCGACAGGTAGAACAGCCCCGTCCGCGGGCTGTACGAGGGCGCATACCAGTTCGTGCCGCCCTGCACGCCCGGGTAAATGAGCGTCCCTTCAGCCGTCGGCAGCGAGTTTGGTTGTACCTGCGGACGCCCGTTCTCGTCGAAGCCCGCCAACCAGTTGACCTTCACGAATGGCTTGCCCAACAGAAACTTTCCGTTGATCCGGTCCAGCACATAGAAGACGCCATCGCGATGGGCCCAGTACAGCAGCTTGCGCGGCTGCCCCTGCCACTCCGCGTCTACCATTACCGGAGTCTGCATCGCGTCCCAGTCCCATGCATCGTGCGGAACAAACTGAAAGTGCCACTTCAGCTTGCCGGTGTCGGCATCCAGCGCGATCGCCGAAGTGGCGTAGAGATTGTCGCCCGGCCGCACCGTCGCGTTCCAGTCCGGGCCCGGATTCCCCACGCCCTGGATAATCAGGTTCAACTCCGGATCGTACGAGCCGGTCAGCCAGACTGAGCCGCCGCCACGCTGCCAGGCATCGCCTGCCCACGTCTCATGTCCCGCCTCCCCCGGCCCCGGAATCGTGTGGAACCGCCATACCTCCTTGCCTGTGTGCGCATCGAACGCCGCCAGGAACCCGCGTATTCCGTACTCTCCTCCCGCCGGCCCGATGATGACCTTGTCTTTCACCACAAGCGGCGCCATTGTCAGGCTGTAGCCGAGGCTCGGGTCCACTACCCGCGTCTTCCAGACTTCTTTTCCCGTCTTCGCATCCAGCGCCACCAGGTTCCCGTCCAGCGCCGCCAGAAATAGGGTGTCCCCCAGTATCGCCAGCCCGCGGTTGACGCGCCCGCAGCACACGCCTACGTTGCCCGCCAGCGTGTAGCGGTATGTCCAGAAGGCCCGGCCTGTCTTCCCGTCCACGGCGATCACGTCGCTCGGCGGCTCCGAGAAGTACATTACGCCGTCGACCACCAGCGGAGTCGCCTCGAACTTGTCCGTCGCATCGATCTGGTATACCCACTTCAACTCGAGGTTCTTGGCATTCCCGGTGCGGATCTGGTCGAGCGGGCTGTAGCGCCAGCTCTTGTAACTTCCCGCATACGTCAGCCAGTTCTGCGGCTCCTGGTCGGCGTGCAGCAGCCGGTCGTAGCTCACCTGTGCGCCCAATGGCATCCAGCAACTCAGCCACACTACCGTCGCGGAGGCTCTTTTCATGGGGTTCCTTTCAATGACGCCAGGTAGGCAACCAGATCGCCCAGTTGTTCGCGGGTCAACTTCCCTTCGTAGCTCGGCATAGGCGACTTCTTGATCGGCTCGTACTCTCTCAGATCATCCTTCACCAACGAAACCAGCTCTTCCCGGGCATCGATGAGCTGCACGCTGTACGTGTCTTCGTTCAGCCTTCTGCCCGTGATGGTCCGCCCGTCCCGCGTCACCGCCCGCACATACCACAGCGCTGGCAGCACGCGCTCGTCCGGACGGAGCAGCACTGCCAGCAAATCCGTCGGTGGCAGGCGCGCCCCCACGCCGCTCAGGTCCGGCCCGATCCGTGAGCCCATCCCGCCCACTCTGTGGCAGCGCGCACATTCGCCGGAACCGGCAAACAGCGCGCGGCCTCTTGCGGCATCGCCGCCCGGAGGAGGCGGCATGGCCGCTCTTCCCAGCGCCCGCACATAAGCCAGAAGCTGCATAGACTCCACTCCGCCCAGCGGAAAGCCCGGCATCTCGGTCCCCGGAATCCCGTTTCGCATGGCCCCATACAAGTCGTCGTCGGTGCCGCCGTGCCGGAACTTGCCGCTGGTAAGTTCGGGCCCGCGGCCTCCCTTCCCCTCGGGGCCGTGACACACGGCGCAGTTGGCCGACCACAGCTTCCGCCCTTGCTCGGGATCGACTCGAGCATTGAACAGCGACTCTGTCGGAGCCTGTGCCCAAGCCCACGACGCAAGCAGTACGGCTACACTCAAACTTCGCATTAATCTTCCCTTGGACAGGATGTCCAGGCCAACGTCACCCTGGATTCCATTTTGGCTTCCTGGCCGCTCCCGATTATACAACCGGAGCGGATCCGCACTGGGGCTATAATAAGGCCGCGCAGCGCCGCGTTGGGAGATTCGGGCGCAAAGCAGAAGCTGACCGCCGCAGATTGACCACGTCCCGAAGTTGATCGAGCCAAAGGCGAGTTCCGCCACTACATCGCCGACCTCCTCTTTGCGCGTCCCGCGCGCCCGGAATCGCTTCAGCCGCGGGGGCGGTAACCGCAGTTTCGGCGCTGCGTGCGGGCGCTGCCGGACGCACGGCGGTTTGACGCACGTGCGCCGGGCCGCGCGGCGCGCACGCGGTTCGCTGGCTCAACGGGTCCCCCCGCGCCCAAAATTACGGCAGGGTCGAAGCCGCAGGAAAGGTGTTGACTAAACTAAGGCAGTACCACTGGCCGCGCTGTCGGCGTTCCTGCGCGGATGCGCTGAAGGAATGGCGAACGTCAAGGCTGTAATGGTGACGGCGGGATGTGCAGTCCAGCACGTCCTTTGCCCGAGACTCTGCAAGCCGTGTTTCCCTCCAGCGCGGCAGGATGTGGTTTTTCGAGATGGTTGATGTCGAAGGAGGGGAACGAGAGTTTTCGTTTGCATCGGAGGCGAGTTGGCTGTAAGATCTCCCCGTTGGTAGTGGATTTCTGGGATGGAAGGGTTCACCAAAGGAGAATCATGAAGAGCATTTGGAAGGGAACCTGTTTGCTGGGTTTGCCGCTGGCCCTGGTGTTCGGCGTGGTGGTCACGCGGGCCCAAAACGGCAATCCGGCCTACAAGCCGAAGCGGATCAATCGAGCCGTTGAATTGTTGGCAGACGGCCAGCCGATTTATTACACGGGCTCGCACACCGGGACGCCGGGTGGAGCTGGGGACGCAGCCGCCAGTTTCGAACAGGGCAAGAAGGATGCGCAGACTTACGCCGACTACATCAGCTATGACATGGAGCACGCCCCCTACGACATCGTTGGGTTGACCGCGTACATGAAGGGTCTGGTGGCGGGTGGTCCCACCAGGAGCGGCCATCGCACGCCGGCGGTGATCGTCAATGTGCCGGTCAACGGCATCGACGAAACGACTGTCCGTGCCAATGCCTGGATGTTCCAGCAAGTGCTGGCTGCCGGTGTCCATGGAATCATGCTCACCCATGCCGACACGCCGGGCGCTATCCGGGCGTTCATCGAAGCCGTTCGCCTCCCCAACCACAAAGAGGGGATCGGGCCGCTGCTCGGGGAGGGGCGGCGAGGCGTGCACGGAAACCCGACAGCGGCGCAGATTTGGGGAATTTCCGTGGAAGAGTACGAGCAAAAGGCCGACCCGTGGCCGCTCAACCCGAACGGTGAACTTCTGCTGGGCGTAAAAGAAGAAGATAAGTACGCCCTTGCGAACGTCTCCGCGAACCTGAAGATTCCGGGCATCGGGATGGCCGAGTGGGGGCCGGGAGACATGGCGATGTCGCTCGGCGTGCCCTCGGGCCGGGGATCCGTCAACGACCCCAAGATGAAGGACGCGAGAGCCACGGTGTTGGCGGCCTGCAAAGCAAACCACATCGCGTTCCTGAATACGTTTTCAGCCACTGATGTGGTTGACATGATCAAGGAAGGCGTCAGGGTTGGGCCGGCCAGCCAGCAGACCGCCGAAATCGGTCGTAAATTCACCAACCGCCAGATGCCGTGGTGAGGCGGACGGGTTGTGTGGCAGGTTGCCGGGGTACCCTTTGAGTCGCGCGCAGGATTCCATCCTGCCCCACACGTTGCGTAGGGAGATAGGACGTATGAAAAAGCACGCAAGCTCAATTGCCCTGATACTAATCACGACAGCGGGGTTGTTCGGCGCAGACAATGATCTGACTCCTCAGGAGAAAGCCCGGGGTTGGGTGCTGTTGTTCGATGGCAAGACCCTCAATGGCTGGGACTCGGCCGTTCCGCAGCCCGCTGCTCGGGGCCGTGGGCAGGGCGGCGGCGCGGCGCGAGGTGGCGCTCCGAAGGAGACGAAAGGTCCCGCACAACCCGGCACTGCGGCGGCCCAGGGATCCAATCCACGGCCCTGCTCGACGCCGCAGGGGCAAGCCCCTCTTGTGGCGGGCGCCTCCCACTGGGACGTGGTTGATGGAACGCTCTCACCGTGTGGGGATCCTGCCGGCTACCTGACGTCGAAGGGAAGCTACAAGGAGTTCGTCCTTACGGTCGATTTCAGAACCGGCGAGGACACCAACAGCGGCGTGTTCATCCGCTCTCCCGAGGGCAACGGCGGCTACGAGGTGCAGATTTGGAAGGCGCAGCCGGCGGGCTATAACACCGGATCGATCGTCGGGACAGCTAAGACCGACGGGGAGTTCAAATTCATTTCGGACCAGTGGAACCACTACGAGATTACCGCCGATGGCGACCATTTGGTGGTTGTCCTGAACGGAACCAAAACGCTGGATGTCCACGACTCGCAGTTCTCCGATGGCCGCATCCGGCTGCAATACCAGAAATTCCCAATCGAGTTCAAGAATATCAAGCTGTTGGCGATTCGGCACTGATGACTCGCAAGAATTTCTTGCTGAGGCCGGCGATGCGGCGCCTCAAGTGCTATAACCAATTGAAGAAGGGGAGTCCCATGAAACCCTGGCAGAACCGAATTTGGCACACGAGGCCTCGGCAGGGTCTGTCTGGCTGGGACAAATTAGCGTGATGAATCTTCAAGGTTCCGGACTGCTTCCCAAAGCACCGGCCGGTTCAGCCAAACCTCCTCCTGCGAGCCAGGTGCGCTATCGCGTATTGGGTCTGAGTTTCCTGATGGCGTTCATGATGTACATGGAACGTGGCGCCATCGGCGCTGCCGCCCCCACCATCATGCGCGAATTCCACGTGGATAAAATCTCCATGGGCTGGGCCGTCTCGGCGTTCAACTGGTCCTACGCTCTATTTCAAGTGCCCGGCGGCTGGATGGCCGACCGCTTCGGTCCGCGCATCGTTCTGGCTGCGGCCATGGCGTGGTGGTCGGTCTTCACCGCGGCCACGGGGTTCACGTTCAACATCTCTTCGTTGGCCGCCACGCGGTTTCTGTTTGGTGTGGGCGAAGCGGCCGCGTTCCCGGCCGGTTCGCGCGCTCTGGTGCGCTGGCTGCCAGTCCGGCGGCGCGCCTTCGGACAAGGATTCCAGCATTCCGGCTCGCGGCTGGGCGCGGCAGTGGCTCCAGCCCTGGTGGTGACGCTGATCGCCTGGTCGGGCTGGCGGCCCCTCTTCTACATTTTTGGCGTAGTGGGGATCGCGTGGGCCGCGGTGTGGGGCACGTATTATCGCGATTATCCGCGCGAACATCCGGGTATCAACGCCGGAGAGTTGGCGATCTTAGGGGCGTCCAGCCCACGCGTTCCATTTGGCGCGCGACCCGCCGTGCCCTGGGGGCTGATTCTACGCAGCCGCGATTTGTGGTATCTGAGCACGATTTATTTCTGCTATGGTTGGGTGCTGTGGTTGTATCTGGCCTGGTTTCCCTCATACCTGCGGGAAGCGCGGCATTTCACCCAACTCGGAATGGGGCTGGCGAGCCTGCCTCTGCTGGCGGCCACCGTGACCAATGTGGTGGGCGGATTGTTATCGGACCGCTTGGCCCACCAGTGGAACGACCTGCGCCGTGGCCGGTTGATGGTTTCCATCTGCGGCTTCGCGATTGCGGGGATCGCTCTGTTACCGGGCGTTTTGGCGGACAGCGCCATTGCGGCGATGGTTTGTCTGACCATCGCGCTGGCGGGACTGGAACTCACGGTCTCGGTATCCTGGGCTATCTGCCTCGACATCGGCGGCGACTTCAGTGGCTCGGTTTCTTCGGTGATGAATACCTGGGGTAATGTCGGCGGGGCGGTTTCCGCCGTAATGGTCGGCTATCTGGCTACACTTTTGGGATGGACCTCGCCGTTCCTCCTGGCCAGTGCATTGTGCCTGTTCTCGGCGCTGCTGGTCAGCCGGATCGATCCACGGCGGCCGGCCGCCGGGCATCCCGGCAATGAGTACGAAACTTCGCGGAGCATACCTGTATGAGAATCGATCCTGCTAAGTGCGTGGCTTGTGGAAACTGCACATACGTGTGTCCCATGGGAGCGATCTACATCGATCCCGTCATCAAACGGGCAACCGTGAACCGCGACGAATGTGTCGAGTGCTATGCCTGTTACAACGGTCTGAGCCAGGAGCACCTGAATCCGGCCATGGTGCGGATGATGCGCAAGGTGTTCCAGTTGATGCGCCTGCGTTTCGACCCTGAACCCGATGTCTGCCCCACGGCGGCGTTTGCGCCCGAGGACCTGACGTGGCCGAGAGTGGTGCGGCGTGCGTTTTCCGACCCGCGGGTACCGCATGAATCGACGGGTGTGGAAGGGCGCGGGACCGAAGAGGTGAAGACCAACGACGTCAGCGGCCGGGTGAATGTGGGCGAGGTCGGATTCACGATCGAATTCGGCCGGCCGGGTGTGGGCGTGTGGATGCGTGAGATCCAGGAGATGTCCGGGGAGCTGGCGCGCGCGGGCGTCGCGTTCGAAAAGAAAAATCCCATCACGTCGCTGATGTCCGACGTTTCTACCGGTACCATCCGCCAGGACATCTTGAATGAAAAGGTGCTATCGGCGATTCTGGAAATCAAGGTCCCGGTCGAGCGCACCGAAGAGGTTATCCGGCTGGTGTGGGAGGTCGAGAAGAGACTGGAGACGGTGGTGGCGCTGGGAGTGGGAACGCGGTGCGACCCGGACGGGGAAGACCGGACGGTGGCGCCGATTCTGGAGCGGTTGGGATACAAGCTGGAACGAGCGAAGACCAATATGGGCCTCGGCCGGATCACCAATGGCCCGCCGGCCGCGCGCCAAAGGGAGGTAGTGACGAGATGACCAATACTCTGCATCGGTATGGAGACGCGGCGAGCTTCCGCGACGATTACGTGGTTTTCGCCATTTGCAGCCGTGGGAAGAACGATGAGAATTCGGTCCCCAAGCTGCGCCGGTTTTTAGAGCTGGCGCTGCCGTTCAAGCCGGTGAACCTGGGTGACGCGAGGCACGGCGGCGCGTTGCGCCCGTCGAAATCGATGAGCCCGGTCTCGCACTGGAAGCGGGATATGCAGCCGGATTTTCAAGCCGTGATTGCCGGCCTCGACACTCCCACAACGGCAGCCGCGGTCTTCGACAACCGCGCGGCGGCGGAAGATTTCGTGAAAAGCGTCAAAGCTGCGGACCTGGGTCTGAGTGTGAATATCTCGACCTCGATCGAGGGCGCCGAACAGTGTTGTGACGAGGCTGGCATTTGCCGGCACAGCGTCGGTTATTCGCTGGGGTTTGAAGGCAAGACCGGGCACCTTCCCAACGAAGACGTGTTGAAGCTTTCGACCATGTGCGGGCACGGGATGGTAAGCTCTTCGTTTGCCAAGAAGATGGTGGACTGGGTGAAGGAAGGCCGCCGAACCCCGGCAGAGGCGGTGACGTATCTGTCGCGCTTCTGCTCTTGCGGAGTTTTCAACCCGTCCCGCGCCAAACGGATACTCGAAGATGCTCGCACAAGAACGAAGTAAAGCTGCCTGTCTTGTGGCGCTGTTGCTCGGCGCCTCTGTCGTTCGCGGCGAGATCAAGGTCCTGAGAAACTTCACCCTGATCGATGGCTCCGGCCGCCAGCCTCTCGCCGGCGCCGCCATGGTTCTCGACGCCGGCCGTATCGTCTGGGTGGGCCCGGTGGCGCAGCTCCAGGCTCCGGCCGGGGCTCAGACGGTCGCCCTGACCGGCAAGTATGTCATGCCCGGGATTATCAACCTGCACGGGCACCTCGGCAACACCGTCGACCTGACGCAGGATGCCAAATTCTTCACGCGGGAAAACGTCGAGAAGAACCTGGGGACCTATGCGTCTTACGGCGTTACGGCTCTGCTGAGCATGGGCACCGACCAGGACCTGATCTTCCAGATCCGCGATCGGCAGCGCGCCGGAAGGCCGTCGATGACGCGGGTCTTCACGGCCGGCCAGGGTTTCATCTTCAAGGGCGGCTATGGCGGCATCGCGGGAGTGAACCAGGGCGTGTCCAGTGTCAGTGAAGTGGAACCGGCGGTGGCGGCCCAGGCGCGCAAGAAGGTGGACATCGTCAAGCTCTGGATGGACGATGAACTGGGCAGGCTCCCGAAGATGCCCTATCCAATCGCCAAAGCCATTATCGATGACGCGCATCGGCATCACCTGCGCGTGACGGCCCACATTTTCTATCTGCAGGATGCCAGGCAGTTGACGGATTACGGCGTCGACGGTCTGGCTCACAGCGTGCGCGACAAGCCCGTCGACCAGGCGCTAATCGAGAGCATGAAGAAGCACGGCACCTGGCAGATGGCGGCGACGCTGTCGCGGGAGGCGTCCATGTTCATCTACGCCAGCCCCCCTCCGTTCATCGGCGATCCTTTTTTCACCCGCGGCGTGTCGCCGGCAGCCATCCGAACGCTTCAGAGTCCGGAGTATCAGAAGACGATTTCCTCCGGCCCCCATTTCAAAGAATACCCGGGCTTTCTGGAGACCGCCAAGAAGAACCTCAAGACGCTCGCCGGTGCGGGAGTGCAGTACGGCTTCGGCACGGATACGGGACCTCCCGGACGCTTCCCAGGCTATTTCGAGCACTGGGAAATGGAACTCATGGTGGAAGCCGGGCTGACGCCGATGCAGGTTCTTACGGCGGCCACGCGGAACGCGGCGGAGTTTCTGGGGGCGAAGGACCTCGGTACGCTGGAGCGCTCCAAATGGGCCGACCTGATCGTGCTCGACCGGAACCCGCTCGACGACATAAAGAACACCAGAACGATCAACGCGGTCTATATCGCCGGTAACCGGGTGAAATAGCGCGCTAGCCTGGATTTCCACGGGACCTATCCCGCCTAAGATCAAAACCTCGGTGGAACGCCGTCTTCAAGGCGGCATCCAAGCCGGAATTGCATTTTTATTGTGTGTTTCGCGCAAATGGCCGGAGATCCCGTCCGGGACATGCTTATATCAATAGTGCGCCTACGGCCCCGAGAATCCACTCTCAATAGATCCATGCGGATATCGCGAGTCTGAAACGAAACGGCTCGAATGCCCGTATTTTGGCCGTAACCACAGGTTCTATGCTCCTCAAGCGCTCCGCAAAGCGAAAACAGGATTGACTCGATATGTTTCAGGTGATATTGTTTAAGTATGGGCATCGGAGCACCCAAGTGTTAGCGGTCACCAGAAAGCGTATTTTTCTGGACGGCGGCCGTCACACAGTGCCGCCTGAGGGGGGAAAAGGGAAAGCGGCGCGCGCGAGGGTGCGACGCAAGTAGTCGTCGGGATCGCCGAGCTG
>JBKQPR010000001.1:0-8853 GCA_052144935.1 Bryobacteraceae bacterium | reverse complement strand
CGGTGAAAGGCCGCATCGTGGGTGGGGCGGGGGCGCACGCACGCCGCATCAAGAAGATCATCGTTAAGCCGTATGCGGGAAAACCGCACGTACGGTTTGAAAGGGGGTTCATGGAAACGGGCTGGTGGTAACGCCGGTACCGCGCCATAATCTACCAATGAAGCGACTATCCACACCCTTTTATCTTTTATTGGCCCTGCTTGCCCTGCTGGCCGTGTTCACGGCCGCCGCGCAGACCAAGATCAAAGAAGTTCCCGTCCACCAGCCCGACACCATCGATGGAAAGGCGCTGTACCACGAATACTGCGCCGTGTGCCACGGCGTGGATGGCGAGGGCCACGGCCCGGCCGCCGCAGCCTTCAAGAACGCGCCTACCGATCTCACCCAGCTTGCCCGCCGCAACAACGGCAAGTACCCCGGACTGGAAGTGGAGAACACCATTGTGGGTGGCGGCGTCTTCCTCGTACATGGCACGAAGGATATGCGCGTATGGGGATCCATTTTCAGCGACGCGGGCAACCAACAACCAAACGGCAAAATGCGGGTTTACGCGCTGGTCAAATACATCGAGCAGATGCAGGCCCGCTAGGCGAGATGAGCCTGCGCAGACGATTCCTGCGACGGGCGTTGGCGGGGGGCCCGCCAGTGGGCCCCGGGTCAGCCGATGTCGTTGCCCGGTCCCGGATCGCCGCCCTACCGGAACCGGCGTAACGCTACCTGCGGTTCATGAGGGTCGTGGGGCGGCCCCAGGAGGCGGCGCGGAGAAGGGGAAGAAGGGATTTTTTTTGCTCTTCCTTCGTGTTCTCCTCGCCTGCTAAGCAAACGATCATGCGCCCACTGAAAACAAAGAAGTGCCGCTACATCCTTTACTTCCGTCATTGACCAAGCCGTCAGGTTTGGTCTCCCACTCCGCGGTGAATCGGCTGCTACCCCACGATCCGCTCCAGGATCTCCGGGATCTCCAACACCGCGCGGTTGTCAATTCGCCCCGTGGCGGCGCGAAAGCTCGCGTAGGCGGACGGTTCCAACAGCTTCTCCACGGTTGGCGCAATTTCGAGGAAGCTGCCCAGCACCAGCCCCACGCCCTGTTCGCGCACCCATTCGGCGTTGTAGCGCTCCTGGGGCAGTGTCCACGCGTTCCGTTCCACAATTACCGGCAGCCGCATGGCCACCGCTTCGCTGATGCTGCCCGGCCCCGGCTTGCCGATGAAGTAATCGGCCAATTGCATGTAGCGCGGCACCTCGCGCGTGAATCCCTCCACAAACAGCGGGGCCGGATGCGGCAGCGCCCGCAAGCGGGCCGCCAGTTTTTGGTTGTGCCCGCAAATCGTCAGAAGCTGCCGGTGAGGCAATCGCCGCGCGATCTCCAGCATCACCGCCGCGCCCTGTCCTCCGAATAGCACCAGCCCCACCGGTTGCTCCGGATCGAACCCCAGCCTGGCGCGCGCGGCCGCCCGCTCCTGAACGCTCAGCGGCGGCAGCCCGTAATAGCGCGGGTCCAGGATCATTCCCGACACGCGGTACACTCGTTCCCGCCGATGCCCCATCGCCAGCGCCTGTGCGACCGCCTTGTCCGATCCGCAGATGAAGTACTGATCCTGACGTTCCATCCAGAAGTGCGGCGGGTAATCCGCCAGGTCGGTCAGGATGGTGACCAGGGGAACCTCCAGCGTGCGCAGGGCCTCGCCCATCGCGCGGTTCAGATTGGGTACCAGGGACACCACCAGGTCCGGCCGGTCCTTGCGCCAGAAGGCTTCCAGAGCGCGTACCGCCCGGCCATGGAACAGCCGGATCACCGCGTGCATCCCCATCAGAAGTTGCCCCGACCCCAGCGTCCACCCCTTTTTCAGCAGAACGTTGTAAAGGTCCTGCAGCCGGATGCCGGTGACTTTGCGGAACACATCGATCTCGTCCAGCACCTCCTGCAGGTTGACCAGGCGGATCCCCGCCGCCGGGCCCGGAGGGATCCCCCGCCGCTCCATCACGTGGAGCAGGGCGTTGGCCGCCGAACGGTGTCCTCCTCCCGCGTCGAAGAAGACCAAGTCCAGCCGTTTCATCAGTTCGATTGTGGCATGCGGCACGCTCCGGCGCGGCGCAAACAAAACTATTCACGAATGTTTTTCCCAGGTGTCACGGAATTGTAGCCGTCTTGGGCGTACAAGTGTAGTGTGCGGTGCGATCTGCATGTCCACTCCAGACACTCGGGAATGTGCCAGGTGCCGCTGGTGCGTGCAGTGTGCCGCGAATGCTACAACGATCCGCTGGCGGCCTACCATCGGTTGAAGCGGCTGGGAATGGACCTGGTCACGATTACCGACCACGACTCCATCGGCGCCGCCGAGGCTCTCCGCTCCCGGCCCGACTTCTTCCTCAGCGAGGAGGTCACCTGCACCCTGCCCAGCGGCGCCGAGCTGCACGTGGGCGTCTACGACATCACCGAGCGCGATCACATCGAGATCCAGCGCCGCCGCCACGATTTCCCGTCCCTGGCCGCCTACCTCGACCAGCGCCAGCTCTTCTTCAGCGCCAACCACGTCTTCTCCGGCCTGACCGGACGGCGCGCGGCGGCGGATTTCGATCTGTTCGAATCGGTCTTCCCGGCCATTGAAACCCGCAACGGCCACATGCTCCCCCTGGCCAACCGGACCGCGGCCGCGCTGGCGGCATTTGCCTCGAAAACCGAAGTCGGAGGCAGCGACGCGCATGCCATGGCATCGTTGGGTTGCGCTTACACCGAAGTGCCCGGCGCCCGCACCAGGCAGGAGTACCTGGAGGGCCTGCGGCTGGGCCGCGGCAAGGTGTGGGGCGAATCCGGAAGCTATTGGAAGCTCACCCGCGATGTCTATGCTATTGCATGCAATATGGTGCGCGAAATGCCGCTCACCCTGGCCTTGGCGCCGCTGTTCCTGGCGGTGCCTTTGGCCACACTGGGCAACCTGGCTCGAGAAACCGCCTTCGCGGAGGGCTGGTCGGCCCGCTACCTGCGCAGCGTGAGATTGCGCCGCCAGCAGCACGCCCCTTGCGCCCACCCCGCCGCGGCCGCGCCGGCAGAGGAGGCCGCGTGACGCTCCCGCATGCCATGTTGAGTTTCATCGCCCACCGCGATCAGCGGCTTATGCGCCGTCTCAACCGCTGGCCGGCGCCGCGCTGGATCCGTATCTGGATGCTCTGCGCCACCCGCGGCGGCGATGGCTGGCTGTGGTACGCCATGGGTCTCGTCATTCTGCTATTTGGCGGCGGAGAACGCTTCCGCGCCGTAGCATCCGCGGGCCTGGCCGCCGGACTGGGCATCGGCCTGTTCCTGAAACTCAAAAAGGCTACCGGCCGCCGCCGCCCCAGCGCCTTCGAGCCGCACTGCTGGGCCACTCTGCTGCCCCCCGACCAGTTCTCGTTTCCATCTGGCCACACCATCACAGGTTTCGCCGTGGCTCTTTCGCTGATCCAGTTCTATCCCGGGCTGGCCGCCGGACTCCTGTTCTGCGCCCTCAGCATCGCCGCCTCGCGCATCCTGCTAGGGATGCATTTCCTGAGCGACGTGCTGGCCGGAGCCGCCATCGGCGCCGGCCTCGCATACGGCGCCGTCTATCTGATCGGGCTGATATAGCACGGCGCCAAGCCGGTCACCTCGAAGGGGAGATCGTCGCCGATCCACTCGTTTACGCCACCACCGTCCGTGCCTCCCGATCGATTCCGATCATCGTGAAGACCATCGAAGTGTTTCGAGCACGGGTTGAACGGCGGTCTCTCCGGCTGCCAGAACCGGGGATAACGACTGGGAAGTCCCCAATGTCTTTCACGCTACCTTCTGCCCGAGCAAGCGATCCACGAGCGCACGATAAACGCGCAAAGACGCACGAAGTTGCCTGACTTCCGCGATAATTGCATCTTGCGCCGTGGACAGTGCGCGTTTGGAGACGGCCACGTGCGAGCGACGCGCCGGCCTGCGACGAATAATTGGAGGGCAGGTGGAAGTCATCTCAGGTCCTGTCTTTGTACCTTGTAGCGATGCTCCTGAAAGATCCAGTACTTATCGCTTAATCCTAACCCGGCATAGCCGGAACCAAAAAAGGGCGTACAAGTCCGATTCTTTTCGAATGGCCACCAAACCCCCGTGGATAAAGGGCCAAACCGCACTGCCGAAAATATCTTGCCAGAAAAAGCAACGATTTCATGATAAAGGGACTAAAGTGCATGGTCGCGGCGATTCTCTCAAATTCATCTCTTATCTTATCGGAACAGAGAAAAGGAGGGTGTATTTGAACCATTTGAACCGGGCAGACAGCCGGAGCCGCCACTCGTAATCAAGGAATTGAGAGTATCGATGCCCAGCTTGTTAGGGGCGGCGGGCGGGGAGACATTTTGGCGGAGCAAGCGCAATACTGGGATCTCCTACGCGCGCGCGGTAGAAACGCGTGGAAAGCCTTCCTGGTAGATTACCTAAGCCCGGCGATCTCCTACGCGCGCGCGGGAGAAACGCGTGGTTCTGTCATCGGCGAGATGTTCTGGTGCTGGCGGGCAGTTACCCTGAAGTCTGCGGCCGGCTGGCCGTCCACAGTGCCAGCCTGCGTCACTGCGCGCCGCAACAGAGAGGCCCCGCCGGCACGTTAGCCGGCGGCTTTGGGTATACCTCCATGGGATCTCTTCCAGGGCCGGCCGAACGCCGCCCGCATGTCTCCGACGCGTGTGTGCCGTTGCGGATACCGTCGCTCGGTGGTGCGAAACTTTGATAGACTCTGTGGCGGTGACAAACATGGGCTGGCATGGAATCGCGTTTTCCGGTTTGCTTCTCCCGGCCTTGGCCGGCGCGCAAACCCTCAATTGTGATTTTCAAGGTTACAAGGCGCTCGACGGGTTGAGCGCCGGCATGCGCTCGGGTTCTTTGGAACTGACATGGCAGGGCGAACGCGGCCAGACGCTACGCGCAACGCTGGGGGTCGACGGTGGCCAGCCCGTGGTGCGGGAACTGGCCGTGGAGAAGAACGCCAGCAACGGCAAGTGGTCCGTCTTGGGACAGGGCCTCACTCCCGAATACCAGGTCACTACCGGCCGGCGGCGCATCTCCGCCCAGCAGGAAGTCCCGCTGCGTCAACTGGGTATGTTCACGCCCGAAATCATTGAACGCCAGAAATGGTTCGCTTTCTGGGACGCCCCTCTGAACGTCCCCGGACATCCCGGTTCCAATGCGGCCGTCGATCTGCCGCGCAGACCCGAAGAAATCCAGCGCGCCTGGGCCACGTTTCAAATCACCGGCTGCCAGGTCTCGACCGATGGCGCCCGCCTGGAAGCCAACTTTCCCGGGGTCTCGCTCGGCCTCTTCTCCGGTGGCCTGCGCTATACCGTCTACCGGGGCGCCAACCTGATTCGCCAGGAGGTGATTGCCAAGACCGAAGCTCCCTCCGTGGCTTACAAGTTCGTCGCGGGCCTGAAGGGTTTCACCATCGGCAGCGATACTCGCCTGGTGTGGCGCGATATCGCCCGCGGCTGGCAGCATTACCTGTTCGGCGGCCACGTCAACACCGACCCCGTCGCGCTGAAGGCGCGCAACCGCCTGGCGATCGTCGAAAACGCCACCGGTTCGGTGGCGGTCTTCCCCGCGTCCCACAAATTCTTCTTCGCGCGCGAGGTGGAATCCAACCTCGGGTACAACTACTACCGCAAAGATAGCGAGACCGCTTTCGCTGTGGGAGTACGGCAGGCCGACCGCGAGGAATCCTTCAAACCTTACGGCACCACCGACGCCGTCTGGCAGCACCGCGTCAGCCAGGCGCGCGAGTTCGAGGAGAACTTCGCGCTCTATAACGCTCCCCCAGGCACTCTGCAACGGATGGCCGTCTACTTTTACCTGGATTCGGGCAACGCGCTGTCCACCCAACAGGCAGTCATGGCCTTCACCCACGACGACGTCTACAAACCCTTACCCGGCTACCAGGTGATGGTGAGTCACTTTCACTTCCATTTCAACGAGGAGCTGACCGACGCCGGCACCATCGATCACCAGCCGCAATGGATTCCCACCTTCAAGGCGCTGGGCATCAACATAGCCGCGCTGTGCGACTTCCATGCCGATTCGCATCCCACCGACACCGGCAAGATCCGCCTCGAGGAACAGCGGGTCTACTTCGAGGGCAGCGCCCGCTTCTCCGATCGCGATTTCCTGATCGTTCCCGGCGAAGAGCCCGACGCCACTTTCGGCGGCCACTACATGTTCCTGTTTCCCAAGCCGGTCTACTACACGCACGCTCCGCTCCGCCGTCCGGGTTCCACCGGGGCGGCGCCGGAGCAACCTTATATTGAATACATCGCGCCCTACGGCCAGGTCTATCACACGTCCTCCCCCGAAACCGAGACGCGGCTGCTCGCGGACGAGCACGCCCTCATGTGGCAGACTCACCCACGCACCAAGAGCTCCGATGGCTACCCGGATGCCGTCAAGGACAAACCGCACTTCCTCAGCGATCGCTTCGCCGGCGCCTCCTTTCAGTCATTGCCGGTCGATCAATCCCAGAAGCGCCTCTGCGAAACGCGCTGTCTCGACCTGCTCGACGACATGAATAACTGGGCGGGCCCCAAATACCTGATTGCCGAAGGCGACACTTACACCAAATCTCCGGAAGACGAGACTTACCCGCAACTGGACGTAAACTACGTCAAGCTCGACCGCCTCCCCAAGTTCTCCGACGGCTGGATGCCGGTGCTCGATGCTCTTCGCGCCGGCAACTTCTTTGTGACTTCGGGCGAAGTTCTGCTGCACGACTACGCCATTCAGGGGACGGGCGACCAGCGCACCTTCGTCGTCGACGTGGATTGGACCTGGCCCGCCGAATTCGCCGAGCTGGTTTGGGGCGACGGCAAGACCACCGGCCGCGAGATCCTGTCCGCAACCTCGCTGGCGCCGTTCTCCACCCATCGCTACCGCATCCCGTTCGACGCCACCGGCAAGAAGTGGATACGTTTCGCCGCGTGGGATTCCGCGGGCAACGGAGCATTCACCCAGCCCGTGCACTTACAGTAAACTTGCGGCGCTTGAAAGGAACCGGCAACAATAACTTAACTTCACATTTGCCGCTGTGGCGCACCGTCGAAAACCCAACCCTTTACGCGACGACCCCGGCCGCAATGCTGCGGGTTTTCGTGGTCTTTGGTGGCCAACAGGGCCATGGGGACAGGCTCTCAGCCTGCAAGTATCGAGTCTTAGTCTCGACTCGACGCTTTTGCGGCCTGGGGCAACGGCCGTCGGCACGAGTGCCCGGCCCCGGAGGGGTACCCCGGCCGGCTGAGAGCCTGCGTCAGCTACGAGCCGGAACCGGACGGCCTGCGGGCCATGACCGCGTGCTAGTCCTCCGAGAAAAGGTCACCAGGCCGTTGCTTGCCGCCAGCCCGCAGCCCGAGCCACAGGCCAAACCCAACTATCCCACACCGATCGATCACCACTACGAACATCTGCGGGTTGGCATGCGAGACCTGTTCGCGCTGGGGATGGTCGCATAAGGATCGACAATCTTTTTTCATCTTTTCCAATAAGCATCTGGCAGGTCCCGAAACCCCAGGGCGCTGCAGCGTTCTCCGGTTTACGTCTGTTAGGATGCTGTTAAGCTCCGAGCTTCGACGCAAAATCCAGCATGTCGGTGGACACCACGTCGTAATCGCCCGCCTTGGCATCGTCCGCCTTGCGCGTGGGTCCGAACTCGCTGGGACGTCGGATGAATCCGGTGCGCAGCCCGAAACTGCGCGCGGACATCAGGTCCTCGGAGTGTGCCGCGCACATCATCACTTCCTCCGGCTTCAACTCCAATAGGTTGACCGGAGTGAGGTAGGCTTCGCGATCGGGCTTATAATGCCTGGACAGCTCGGCCGAAAGAATGAGATCCCACGGAATACCCGCGTGCTTGGCCATGTCGGCGAGCAGCGCGACGTTGCCGTTCGAGAGCGGCGCAATCGTGTATTTCTTCTTGAGGCGCGTCAAACCAGCGACGGAATCAGGCCACGGCTTCAGGCGGTGCCAGACACGGTTCCAGTGGTCCTTTTCTTCTTCGGAAAGACCTTCGATGTGAAATTCCTTGAGCAGCTCTTCCAGCAGCGCGCGATGCAGGTGGTCGAGGTTTGCCCAGGGCATTTCGCCATTTCGCACCATGGCCATTGAAGGCGCATATCCGGCCCGCCATCGATCGGCAAAGCGAGCCCAATCGACGGTGATGCCCCTGGTCTTCCCCCATGCCGTGCCCTCTTCGATAATCGATCCGCGCCAGTCGACCACTGTGCCGAACGTGTCAAACAGAAGCGCCTTCGTCGAAGGCACCGCCCGTGCCAAATCCTGCGCGCGTGCACCGTCGATCCCGCGCCAGGCGACCGCCACAGCACCGATCCCGGCGGACTTCACAATTTGTCTCCTGGTCATGGCCAATTAGTATACTGAAGCCGCTCGCCGAGGTGGGCCCGCGTGAACGCATCCCGCGTACGACAAATTGGGCCCTCAGGCCGCTGGCTTAGCAGAATCGGAATCCGCACCGTGGTTCCGGGCGGTTAACTTCGGGAACTCGGAAACAATCCACTGGACGTAACGTCGCCAAACCGCACAACTGCATCTGCAGGGGTCAAGGTCTTTTCGAACAAGACGCACGGCCCTGGCGAAACCTCGGCGATTCATGCGGCGACGTCCACTTAATCGACGGACGTGTGGGGATCTGGAATCGGCTCGCCACTTCACGCATGGCATGGAAGTTTTCGATCATTTACTGGCCAATCGTGACCTACTTTTTTCCCGCCGGTTTCCTGCTACCGGCGCCAACTGCTGCGTCAGTATGAGCCACCCTTCGGCCAATAGCAAGGCGGCTCGGCCACCTCTGAAGCCGTACC